>BAXV01000095.1 GCA_001310715.1 Pseudovibrio sp. JCM 19062 | reverse complement strand
ATACCTCCAGCTAAATCATGAAGCAGCCCCTGTGCCCACAGAAGAGGCCTGCGCACCGCTGCAAAAAGCACACAGGCCTTGTGAGACTGGCTACATCATACTTCAGCAGGGAGCCTCATTAAGCTCCCAGACGAGTCGTCATATCCCTTAGCTCGCTCGACTACGTTTAGAAAAAAAATCCAAACTCTGCAAGGAAAGACGCAGCATCCGGCACACTGTGAAAACCACAGGGTCACAGACGAAAAAGCCCCGCTGAAACAGCGGGGCTTTTGATTGGTAACTCTGTCCAGATCAGTGGTTGAGGATCTGTGAGAGGAACAGTTTAGTCCGCTCATGCTGCGGATTGGTGAAGAATGGCTCTGGCTCATTCTGCTCAACAATCTGGCCCTGATCCATGAAGATCACACGGTTTGCCACTTTACGGGCAAAGCCCATTTCGTGGGTCACGCAGAGCATGGTCATGCCCTCTTCCGCCAGACCGATCATAACGTCCAGCACTTCCTTGATCATTTCAGGATCAAGCGCAGAGGTCGGCTCATCGAACAGCATAACCTTCGGGTTCATGCACAGCGAGCGAGCAATCGCCACACGCTGCTGCTGACCACCGGAAAGCTGACCAGGATACTTGTTGGCCTGCTCAGGGATCTTCACACGCTCAAGGTAGTGCATCGCAATCTCTTCAGCCTGCTTCTTCGGCATCTTGCGAACCAGATCGGAGCCAGTGTACAGTTCTCCAAAATGGTCAGATGCGGGAACAGATTGAAGTGCTGGAAGCACATACCCACTTCACGGCGAATTTCATCAATCTTCTTCAGGTCAGAAGTCAGCTCGATACCATCAACGATGATCCGGCCTTCTGGTGCTCTTCAAGACGGTTGATGCAGCGGATCATGGTAGATTTACCAGAACCGGAAGGGCCACAGATAACGATCCGCTCGCCGCGCATAACCTTCAGGTTGATGTCGCGCAGAACGTGAAAGTCTCCGTACCACTTGTTCATACCAGTAATCTCGATAGCCACATCGGTATCGGATACATGCATTTTCGAGCGGTCCGCCTGGATATCTTCGGCAAGGTTTACGTCACTCATTTTTATAACTCCGAGTTTCTTTTGGCACGGGTCAAGTACGTATCAAGTACGTATCAAGCACGCACCAGGCGACTAGCGGTGGCCGGTATGCAGTTTGCGTTCCAGATACATTGAATATCGGGACATTGCAAAGCAGAAGATAAAGAACATGAACGCGATAAACGCATAAAGTTCCACATAAATACCATTCCAGCGTTGATCAGCCAATGTTGGCGCAACCAGTCCGAGAGGATCCATGAGCCAATGATCAGTACCAGTGTAGTATCTTTGAACAGGCCAATAAAGGTATTCACGATTCCCGGGATGGAGATTTTCATCGCTTGCGGCAGAATAATCAGACGCATGCTCTGCCAATACCCAAGACCAAGCGCATCCGCAGCCTCATACTGCCCCTTCGGCAAAGCAGCCAGACCACCACGAATAACCTCCGCCATGTACGCACTTGCAAACAACGTCACCATGATGACAACACGCAGCACGATGTCGAAGTTCACACCCTTTGGCAGGAAGTAGTTGAGCAGAACGTGCGCAACAAACAGCAAGGTGATCAGCGGCACACCGCGAATGAACTCGATGAAGATAACCGCCAGTGACTTCACGATTGGCAAGTTTGAACTACGCGACAGCGCCAGCACAATACCAATCGGCAGCGAGAACGAGATACCGGAAACACCGATGATCATGGTCAGCAGCAGACCACCCAGCTTGGTGGAGGAAACCGGCTCAAGGCCAAGACCACCCCAAATCAGCCAGAACGCCACAAACGGGTAAGCCATAGAGCCGATCAGCGCCACGCTCCGCTTCGGCATACCATCCCAAAGAGCTGGAACAAGCGCCACAAACAACAAGCCAAATGCAAGAAGAGGACGCCAGTAAGCTCGCTTGGATAGAAACCGAACAGGAACTGGTGATAACGCTCACGAATAACCGCCCAGCAAGCGCCGTTTTCAGTCAGTGCCCGGCACTCATCCAGAGAATTCGCATTCCACACAGAGTTCACAAACGCCCAGTTCACTACACCCGGAATAGTCGAATAGACGACAAACAGGGAGAGCAGCGTCAGGATCGTGTTAAGCGGCGAGGAGAACAGGTTTTCACGAACCCAGCCAACAGCACCAGTTGTGCCCTGAGGAGGCGGTAACTGAGGTTTTTCAGAGGTCGCAACAAAGGCGAAATTAGTTTCACTCATCTTAGCGCCCCTTCAGCTTTACGGATTCGTTATAGTAGTTCATGACCCCTGAAATCGACAGCGAGATCACCAGATAGGTTGCCATGAGCAACAACATACATTCCATCTCACGACCGGTCTGGTTCAGCGTAATGCCGCCGAGCGTACCTGTCAGATCCATATAACCAACCGCAATCGCCAAAGAAGAGTTCTTGGTGATGTTCAGGTAGTTGGAGATCATTGGCGGAATGATAATGCGCAGTGACTGCGGCAGCACAACCAGGCTCATCGTCCGTTGTGGACGCAGACCAAGAGCATAAGCAGCTTCGGACTGCCCCTTACTGATCGCCATAATGCCAGCACGAACAATTTCCGCAACAAACGCAGCAGAATAAATGGACAGTGCAAACCACAACGCGATCAGCGGTGTACCAGCTTTGTGCCACCAACATAGTTGAAGCCTTTAAGAGTTGGGAACTCCAGACCAATCGGCATGCCAGCGATAAAATACACAAGCGCTGTTGGAACAATCAGCAGACCAAGCTGTAAAGCCCAACTGGCAAGATCTGACCAGTTTCTTCCTGACGTTTTTTTAGCCCAGGAGCGAAAGATGAAAATACCCGCGATTGAGGCCAGGAACACAGCTACAACGGCAAGATAAGCGCCTTCGTAGGTGAAGCCGGGAATATAAAAACCACGGTTAGTTGCAACCAACGCCCCACCGAGTATGGGCTCGGCCTGCTTTGGCTTGGGAAAGACGTGAATGAAGATTGCATACCATGCCAAAATCTGCAGCAGCAGTGGCACGTTACGCACGCCCTCAATGTAAACCGCCATCAAACGGGAAACGACCCAGTTATTGGAGAGACGTAGCACACCAACGAAAACGCCGATGACTGTCGCAGCCAGACATGCCAGAAAAGCAACCAGCAGTGTGTTGAGCAAGCCAACAAGTGCCGCTTTCCAGTGCTCAGAACTAGCGGTGTATTCCACCAGAACCTGATCAATGCCATAGCCGGCTGGTTCAAATAGGAATCCGAAATTGAAATCTTTGCCAAGTGCTTCGAGGTTCTCGACAGCATTGCTGATGAGCATCATCACAACTGACAGAGCAAGGATAAGCGCGATGATCTGGATCGTATAGGATCTGTATCGAGCGTCTCGCCACAGTTGCGACAACTGGAAGCTATTATCGGCTGGTACGGTTGAAGTGCTCATAAGTAGCCCGCCTTATTTATTATGCTTAGTAAAAAGGGCGCTGTCAGCCTGCAACAGCGCCCCCTTTTTGTCAGATCTCAGTCAGATCAACGGAATGGAGGTGCGTACTGCAGACCACCTTCGGTCCAGGAAGCATTCAGACCGCGAGCAAGGTTAACCTTGGTCTGTGTACCCAGGTGACGCTCGAAAGATTCACCGTAGTTGCCAACTGCCTTGATCGCGACCAGAGCAAAGTTGTTGTCTAGGCCGATAGCAGCGCCCATTTCGCCGGAAGCACCAAGCAGACGCTTAACTTCTGGATCCTGGGAAGTCGCAGCCATATCGTCTGCATTTGCAGCGGTGATGCCTTTTTCTTCAGCAATCTTCATTGCGTTCAGAACCCAGCGACCAATGTCTGCCCACTGATCGTCGCCATGACGGACGAGCGGACCAAGAGGCTCTTTGGAGATGATTTCTGGAAGAATGATGTGATCAGCAGCGTTCTCGAATGTTGCACGAGAAGCAGCCAGACCGGAAGCATCGGTAGTGTACACGTCACAAGCGTCTGCAAGGTAGTTTGCACGACCTTCAGTGTTTGTCTCGATGGACAGTGGTTCGTAAGACATGCCTTGAGCTGTGAAGTAGTCAGACAGGTTCAGCTCTGTAGTTGTACCGGTCTGGATACAAACAGTCGCACCGTCCAGCTCTTTAGCGGAGGTAACGCCGAGAGACTTCTTCACCATGAAGCCCTGACCGTCGTAGTAGTTCACACCCAGGAAGGTGAACTTCAGGTCAGCATCACGGGAGTATGTCCAGGTTGTGTTACGGGAAAGGATGTCTACCTCACCGGAAGCCAGCGCAGTAAAGCGGGTCTTGCCAGTGGTTGGAGAGAACTCAACAGCATCCGCATCGCCCAGAACAGCAGCAGCTACCGCACGGCAGTAGTCTACATCAAAGCCCTGCCACTTGCCGTTTTCGTCAGTGTACGAAAAGCCAGCAAGACCAGTGGAAACCGCGCAGCGCAATGTGCCGCGCTCTTGCACGTCTTCAAGAGTGCCAGCAGTGGCTGCGGAAAGCGAAGTTGCCGCAAACGCTGCACCCAGCGCAACTGGAAGGATCATTTTTTTTCATAGAATTGGAGCCTCTTTTTTTTGTCCAATTTTTAAAATTCATCACCGGAAGTAGCAGGTTGCTCCCCTTCTCCTAGGAAAACATCCAGGACAGACATGTCAGCGCATGCCCTTAAAGCCCCCCTATTGGCTTCAACCACTCCTTGCTAAGCATTCGATGATATTTCTATTAAAACGTCAAGAGGTTTTTATTAATAAGTTAGTCTAGCAAGCTATATTCGCGAGCCCTAACAAAGTTTCTGTACGATTTACATCTCTGCTGCACACGCTTTAACCATTAATCAAAATGATAAACGTAGTGCCATTTACAACATCAAACAAATTAATCCAAACAATACTGAAATATAGCGGAAATATTACTTAGATAAGGGACGCAATGAAAAAAACTAACCTTGAAGACTGATCTCAGATTCTGAGCAACTTTCTTCAAAAATACGTATTTCCCACTAAGGATTACAATCGGTTTGCCCAAATAATACGCAATTTTACGAAAAACCCACGAGGAAGTCTATCTTCCCCATGGGCAAATCACATTCAGCATTTTAGGTGCATTCAAGCTGCATTTATTGCGGATAAATCACCTAGAAATTCGGGTCCCGGCGTTTTTCCTTGTAGATAAGCCATAGGTTTCGGAAATAAATGATCAATCCAAGGCTCTGCCCCGCAATAAATACCGGATCCTCCTTGACGATTGCGTAAGTCAGAAGCAGCACTCCACCACCTATCGAGAAGAACCAGAACGCAACTGGAACGATTGATCTGCCGACCCGTTCAGAGGCAACCCATTGAATCATGAAGCGCATCATGAACATGAACTGCGCCACAAACCCCCACATCACCCAGAAGTCCCATTGGGCAACAAAAACATCATAAAGCCAGTCAAGAAGAGCTGCGAACATCAAGAATCCTCCTTCGCAGGAGATTGTTTAGTGTCTGTCACAACCCTGATTTCCGGAATGACTTTCCGACGCCGCCGCAGCCACCACACCCCAAACAGGTCAAGAACTCCCAGCAGGGCCCGATCCAGAATTCCATATTTGGAAACCCCAAAGGCCCGTTCCCGGTCAACCACATCCACATGGACGATCTCGTAGCCTTCACGGATAACGAGAGCGGGCAAAAACCGATGCCAGCTATCAAAATACGGCAGCCGCAAGAAAACATCCCGCCGCAACATCTTCAAACCACACCCGCTGTCGCGCGTATTGTCTTTCAAGATCGCCCCGCGCAGCTGTTGGCAGCTTTCGACGCATAACGCTTAAAGAAACCGGCCTTACGCCCAAGCCTCTGGCCTGCAACAAGCCCAACACGCTCGCCGCCCTCCTTCATGGCAGCGAGCATCTCGCGGTAGTAAATCGGATTGTTCTGTCCATCGCCATCAATGGTAGCAACGTATTTGCCGCGAGCATGCAATACCCCCGACCGCACAGAACAGCTCTGACCGCCGGAGTGTTTATGATGTAGCAAACGTAGGAACTTGTGCTCCGCTGCATAGCGCTGCAAGACGTCAAGACTATCGTCGGTCGACCCATCATCGACCACAATCACCTCAAACGTGTAGTCCCGCAGCGCCGCAGCAATTTCATCCAGCAGGGGCGGTAGGTTATCGCTCTCATTCTTGGCAGGAATAACGACGCTGACGTCGATCTTGCTCTCACCGGCACTCTTGATCATTCCAGCTACCCCTACCCTTTCACGGAACTCCGTTCTGGCTAAGGGCAGTGACCTCATTCAGCCCGGTGTGTCTCCGATTGTTTTTTGCACGGGAGAAGAACTGTCAGAGCGCGTTGCTCGCCAGGACCTTATGCATAAGCCGCAGAGAAACTGTTCATGATCGGCTGCACACCGCCATTATCATCAAACACAAACCCGATCCGCCGCCGAGCCATCCAACGTGCGCTGCAGTAAGAAAATGTGCCACCTAACACAAGGCCAGCCACCACATCACTTGGATAGTGAGCACCCACAATCACCCGGCTGGCTGCAATCCAGAGCCCAACGACGACAAATAGCCAACGCATCTTCGGTGCAATCAAGGCCAATGCAACAATCAGAGTGCCAGCCGTTGTCGCATGTCCGCTAGGAAAACTGGAAAGCTTTGCCTCCCACGCGAAAAAAATCGAAATACAATGGCCCTGCTTCATCAAACAAGGTTGGCCGAGCCCGCCCAATATTCCACTTCAAAACAATGGCAAGCAGTCCGCTGGCAGCAACAACAAAGAACAGATAACTCCCGTATATCGTCAAATACGACACTGCCATCTTTCTACGAAACGGGAGACGCTGCCAGCCACCAAAAATCACTGCTAGAATCCATAGTCCAGCTGGGTACAGCACCCAGTCGGATTTACCCAAATCTGTGACCACCTCAAAGAAATCATGATAACCAGCAGGGAGTTGGCGCGCCAGATCGGGCTGCTGTGGTCCAGAAAGACCATCGCCAACCCGCAAAGCCCTATCAGCAAGGCGACAATGTTTTGAGGTTTCAAAAGAGCAGGAAGAGCTGAAACAGCGACGGTGCTTCGCGCTTTTCGATTTTGTAAAATCGTAGAGACATCTGAAAGCTGCCCCCGCGCATTAGCACCCGCAATGGCAAACAGCCTTTTCAGACGATCCCATAGTGTCGGATCATCTTCCGCAACGCCCGTTAAGCTTTCAACGCTTATTTCAGGAGTAGCCTCAAGCGGTACCTCTTCCAGCTTGTAAGAGCTTCTCTCACGCTGCGTCTTATCTTCTTTCTTCACGTCCCCCACCGGACGTTCTAAAGTGTCAATGGAGCCATCATCAATCATCTTGTCGCTCCACCCTCGGAAAAAATATGTATCAGCAATGCTTTACCGCCATTAATGTTCAAACCGGATACAGTTGAGACTGCCGATGCAGTCACCCCCAAACGACGGGCTTCCGCATCAAACTGTTTCAGCTGCCTCCCTTCCACCAGCACGATCCTGCAGGTCCCTTCGGACACTCCAGATTCCGGCCCTCCGCCAGCCAGAAAACGCGCTGCTCCTTCCGCACCTAATAGTTTTGTCTGTGTGCCCTGCAAAAATACGAAGCTGGGCTCATAGAAACCTGTTGTTGCAACCTCTTTCCGCGCGCATCCTGAAACCTGTTCAACAGCCTCCACAAGGCGACCAGAAATCCAGATGGTTGTCAGTGCCGGGGCCGAAAACACCCAAAAACCGGTAAACATTAGCAAGGCCGATACAATTGCTGATGGCAACGCACCAACCAACCTTCCCTTAATCAGGCGGCGAGCACCTGATACCGCAGCAACCAACGCCAACCCACACAGCACCGCACCCGGAGGAGACGGCCACAAATCAAGCAAGAACGGCCCGACAAGAACTGCAAGGAAAATACCCGCAGGCACCAGCAGCAACAAAAAAAGCGGCCGCATAGCGCCAGTAAACACCAATCTTCCCAGAACTACTGGTCATCACCACACCAGCCGTCAACAATGCAACTGCTGGCATCATGGGCAGCGTGTAATGAGGCAGCTTTGTTGAAACCAATTCAAAAATGACCCAGGACGGGATCAGCCAACACAACAAGAACCTATAACAATACCTATCAACTTCTTGCCTGATTATATAAAAACCTGCAACAAGAAAAGGGGGGATCGGCCAGAAAACAATAAAACTGACAAGTAGATGTGTAAGTGGAGGTGCACCGTGGGATTCGCGCCCGACCGCAATCTTCGCCCAAAAGTCTCCACCCAGAGCCTCATTGAAAAACGCACCATCCGTTTCAACGTAGATTGCAATGAGCCAAGGTGACGCAAGGGATAGAAACGCCAAAAAACCGATGACGGGAGCAAGCCCCCGCAGCCACGCAATCTGCCTTTCCCAAAGACATAAAGACAGCACGGTAAGACCGCATACCATAAGAATGATGGGCCCTTAATCAGAGTGCCCAGCGCCAGACCAAGCCAGAACAGCAAGGCCGGACCCCACAAGGCATGGCTCTGCTGCGCAAGCCAGACACGCGCAAGCGCCCCTTGAGCCAGCATGACACACGCCAACAAGGCCGCATCTGCAGTCGCCAGATGCGCTTCCGCATTTAAAACAAGAGCTAAAGCGACAAACAAAGCCGCCAAAAAGGCTTGTTGCTCCCTGTAGAAGGCACGCCCGGCCCAATAGGTAAGTAAGACAGCAGCGATTGCACCAAAGGCAGAGGGCAGACGATATACCCAGATAGGTGCCTGCTCATTATACCCTAACAGCTTGGCAGCACCCACTTGGGCCCAATAAATTCCGATAGGCTTTTTATTGCGGGCAACCTCCTGAAAATAAATGGAAACATAGTTGCCTGTCTCCATCATCTGCTTGGAGGCCTGGGCAAACCGCGCCTCATCGCGGTCAAGAGGTGGGACCACTGGCAAACCCGGCTGATATAAAAACAGACACACCAGTATAAGCACAACCGGAGCCACCCAATCGCGTCCCACAATACGGAGCCAAAGAGCCTGCTGCTCAGGCCTTTCAACTTCATCGTCCGTCACGGATATTGCAAGGTTCATTTGCGCCGACATAATCGCCGTGAGGCCCTCCACACTCCCGAGTAAAACAAGAGTGAATGCATGTTGCTCCCCAAGAACAATACGCACCTCACTATCCAGAACACATTCCCAAAAATTCTACAGTCAAATTAAGGGACTACCCAAACGCCACGTCAGCACCTTCAAAGACCAACCTGAAGAGCACCTGAAGCGCTGATGACGCGGCAAAAGCTCGGTGATTACGTAGGTTTACGTTTACCTGTACAGTTTTAGCCAAATTTCATAGTTAGGGTGGAACGACCAAGGCATTTCGGGATTACACAAGTGGATTTGAATTTTAAGAAGACGGCAGCCTTATTGCTGGCTGCAACTCTTGCTGGCTGTGCCAGCATCCAATCAGAAACAAAAAAACGCAGAAATAACTCAGATCTCAATCAACAAGCAGGAAGCCTTGCGCCAAACCAATGAATGGCGCGCCCAGCACTCCTTGCGTCCGCTCAAACTGGATCCGCACCTCAGTCAGGTCTCACAGGAGATGGCCAACCATGTTGCCCGTCTGGATTCCCTCAAGACACGTCGGCATTCTTCCACGTCTCTGATCAAACGCACCCAGACCAACGGATATAAATCCAAAGCAGGTGCAGAAAATCTGGCGCAGGCTACGCGAGCATCTCTGCAGCCATGACTGGTTGGAAAACCTCCCCCGACCATAACAAGAACCTGCTCAACAAGTACGTCACTCATATGGGAATCGCCCGCACCAACAGAGCAGACGGCACCTATCGCAATTTCTGGGTCATGACACTCGCCGCACCTAGCAACCCGGCTGCAAATACAGGGGGCCCCACAGCCGCACTGCCAGTCCAGATCAGATAAGGCCTCACACTCCAAAACTGATCAGGATCGAGAGCACCGTGCTGCCTAACAACAACAGACAGCACACCTCTCACCACGTGGACACACGCCCATGGAACAACCTGAAGGACACTTAACGCACCAACACCTTTACCTCAGATGGCAAAGATGCGGAAAAAAGCTCGAAAACCATCCGGATTAACCATGAATTGCACAGATTTAGCCCGATTTCGCACATAGGGAGGACCGAACATATCCGCCAATTCGGGATTACAAACGTGAATTGCAAATTTAAGACGGCAGCAGCCTATTACTGGCTGCATCTCTTGCTGGCTGTATTGGCCTCGGTTCAGATTCAGTAGAACTGACTCATGTTGCAGTCAACCAGAACGACGCACTGCGTCAGGTCAATGCATGGCGCGCCCAGCACAACGTACCTCCCCTACAGCTGGACCCGCACCTCACAAGGGTATCGCAAGATATGGCCGACCACGTAGCCCGCCGGGATACACTCCAGACACCCCGCCATTCTGCCTCCTCTCTGTCTCGCCGCACCCAAACCAGCCAATATAGAACCTCAACAGGCGGAGAAAATCTGGGCGCAGGTTACTCTACTCTGACCCAGGCGATCACCGGATGGAAAAACTCCCCCGGCCACAACAGAAACTTGCTCAGCACGCACGTCACCCATATGGGGATCGCCCGCACCAACAGAGCCGACGGCACCTACCGCAATTTCTGGGTCATGACACTCGCCGCACCTAGCAACCCGCTGCAAATACAGGGGGCCCCACAGCCGCACTGCCAGTCCCCACCAACTGACATTCCCACTTTCCGAAAATCACAAGCGACGAGAGCATGTCACTGCCGATCTGCTAGAGGCAGCTCACCCGCTTGAACACCCAAGCTCCAATGCACCATCAGAGCTAACCGCCACAAAATGACTTTGAGAAGTAAGGCGGTTTTCTTCTGATACGTAAAGGTTCAGCCCAATTTCACTCATAAGAACGGGATCACGAACATGCATTTAAGGAAGACAACAGCAGCCGCGCTACTGGCTGTCTCTCTCGCAGGCTGTGTAGGCTCGGCGACAGGAACAACGCAAGATACAGAGATAACCCACGCAGGAAGCGATCGGAGCGAAGCCCTTCGCCAGGTCAATGCATGGCGGCTCAGCATTCACTACCTGCGCTGGAACTGAATTCGCAGCTCGAAGCAGTCTCACAGGACATGGCAGATCATATCGCAAGCCGGGACTCCCTCAAGACTCCCCGCACTCCGGCTCCTCACTGGCAAGCCGCCTTCGGGATAAG
>BAXV01000094.1 GCA_001310715.1 Pseudovibrio sp. JCM 19062 | reverse complement strand
TGCGCACCTGCTTTACTTCTGCTTGCGCTTCCCAACCCGTCCACCAATATGTTCGAGCTGATTGTGTTGCTATGCCTGCTTTATGCTGGATGGACCGTATTCACCATCCTTACTATGCATTAGGTGCGGAGCTTTCGCCTGATGCCGTGGAGCGGACGCGCCTTGCCTCGTGGCGAGAGGGTGCCACCTTGATGGGCATTGTGCTTGCCAGTCTTTGCCACTTGCTTGGACCAGTGTTGGCATAGAAAGTCGATATCATTTCCTCTCCACTTCGCTCACGACACTTGCTATTGGTATAGTGGCGGTGCTTGCGCTGTTGTGGTGGTTAAAGGAACCACTTCGAGAAGGACAACAAAAAAAAGAGGTGAGTGAGCCTTTCACTTTACTGAGGGCTGAAGGCCGTTGCTACGGGCGATCGCATGGTATTAGTGTTGCTGTTGGCTTGGTTTGCCAATAGCATCGCCAATGGTACCGGCATCACTCTGTTTCCGTTTTTCCTAAGCGACGGACTACTGGCGAGTGAAACGCAAAAGAACCTTTTGATCTTTACGTATTTTGCGTCTGCGGTAGTTGGACTTCCAATATGGATTTGGCTTGGACGCTACTTTGATAAAGCCCGCATTTGGGCATGCTCTATCATTCTCGTTTCTGTTGTGTTTTCGCCTGTACCCTTCCTTGGAGAGGGAGATATATTTCTCTTTGGGGTGATCTGTCTGCTCTCTGGCTTATGCTTGGGAGCAGATGTTGCGCTGCCCGTTTCCCTTTTTGCAGACGTAACGGATTGGGATCGCTATAAGACCCGTCTCAACCGAAGAAGCCTGCTGTTTTCACTTTGGACTTTGAGCCAAAAGCTATCGATGGCCATTGCTGCCGGTTTCACCCTGACATTACTTGCGTGGTTTGGGTTTAAAACAGGAGGGACTAACTCAGAGGTCGCACTGAGCGCACTCGGCTATACTTATGCATGGTTGCCTGTTGCTCTCAAGATTGTGGTGATTGCTTTGATTTGGCGTTTTCCTTTGGGCACTCGCGCCCAGTTGGCCATCCGTGCCAGATTGGTTGCCCGTGAGAAAGCGAATTCTGTTGCTTAACTGCTTCCAATTTGCAGGCGCCTCCGCTTTCATGAAACGATACTTTGGAAAACTAGCATTTGAACATGATGTCTGAGCCGTCTTCTGCTTTGAAGCGTAAGCCAACCCAGCGACCTGATGCTGTGTACCAAGCTTCTGTTTTTAACTGACCGGAGTAGACATAACGAGTTGCGTTAACTGTGCCGAATGAGCAGTTGAGGCGGTCTGTTCCAGCTCGGCGAATACTGACATTGTTCAATTTTCCGGTAAGCGTGTTGAGAACGCGGCGTTGGTGCAGAACGTTGTCATTCCAGTGATTTGACGGAAAGATGTTACCTGTGGCGGCATAGTTGCGAGAGCCATTGTTCCACGCGAATGCACCACCATTGCGTTCCCCTTTCACAAAGGAGCGTTTTCCGTTGTCATTGACCGAAACAGTAAGCGCATTCAGCTCGTTGTCGCGCCACACCTCGGTGGAATCGTAACGGTAACTATAGACTGGCACCCCCAACAGACGTACCTTCAGGTTCATTCTAGATGTAACTTGCAGGCCATCTGTGTTTCTTGAAAACCTGACAGAGTATGTACCGATATCGGAGCCTTTTCTCTCGACTGTGAAATTGATAGCCTGGGTAACGGGTTTCGCAGTGGCGGTGGACGGAATGGCAATAAGCACCGCAAGAGCGGCGGAGCGACTGGTGCAAGGCATGGCATGTTCTCCCTTCTCGTATTTTACGATGGTGGGGCGCAATAAGATCACTCAGCAAGAATGATGGCTGGTGATCTTTCGTCCATAAATGTTCCTGACATTTAGTCAGTCTGTTTCCCTCAAGGAGATAGATGTTGAAGAGAATAAGAAGCTGAAGAAGTTTTGGGCAGAACAAATGTCGGTTGTGGCATTACTGAAAGAGATACTTGGAAAGCTTCTGAAGCCCGGTTCCCAACAGTGCTAGGTGGACTGAGCAATAGCCCATAAGGACTACCCCGGCGCGAGACCTGCTAACTGGAGGGTATTGCCCTGTGGCTTATCGCTATCGCTCCAGGCGTGATGACGATGCAGGGTATCGCAAGAGGCCCATTGGGTTGTCAATTGAACGGTTCTACGTCTAGGCCATATGGACAGACGCCCGAGCTGAATAAAGGATTGCTTTGGCCCGTGGTCACGACAATAGGAGTAAGAAATGGGGCGAGCCACAAGGACAGCCCATTCGGTACTCAAAAATCTGCAATGTAGTTAGTATCAACCCTTAGTGGAAACTCTCGTATGTCCGCAAATGGCCCTCCACGTCAGCAATGGCTTGGTGTTGACCTAGATTTCCACACTGCAGCGAAGGACCGCTTTGTCCCGCCCTGCCACCGCTGGCGTAGCGCTAAGGCTTGGTACCTAGATCATTCATGTGTTGGTCATAGGCAATTGATTGCTGCTTAAGTGCTTCAATATTTGAATCGCATATGTATGGCCTCAAGGCATGGAACTTAGTCTCCGGCCACTCATATATTCGCAGCTTTAGAAGCTCTTCACGAACATCATCAGGAAAGCGATATTTCACAAATCTAGCAGGGTTTCCAGCTACTATCGAATAGGGTTCCACATCCTTGGTCACAACACTGCTTGTTGCAACAATCGCCCCCTCGCCAACAGTGACACCGGGCATTATCATTGAACGCATTCCCAGCCAGCACCCATCTTGTAGGCAGGTATGTCCTTTTCCAACATAAGCCTTGTCGATTACTTCAGGAAAAGGATAAAGGGAGAACCAATCTGCCGGTGAGTATGATTTCCGCCCATTAAAATGACAGTTTCAGCACCAATGCAGACGTAATCACCAATGTAAAGCTTGTCCAGTTCCCACCGGGAATCCCAATTTCGTGTAACTTCATCACCAATTAAATATCGCACGACGGATTCTTCAAAACCAACATCCCAACAGTCGCTATAGTAACTATGGGTTCCTTTGAGGATAATGTTTTCGTTTGCTACCGCATCACTCAAAAGTTGATAGCGAGACCAGTGTTTTTTTCATTTGTATACAATCAATAGTTTCGTCAGTTCAGCACAATAAACGCGCAGATCACGCTTTAAGTACAGGAGTTCACCACCCCCAGCAAACCCCTGTGAGTTATTTTTGGAGAGAACAATATTGGGGACATCAGTATGTCTGACAGCCTTAATGAGGCTGGTTTGGATTTAAGACAAAGAAAAGCCGAAGCTGGGGGCTTCGGCTGGCCCTGTTGCAAAGTTTCGCCTGAGCTTAAAAACTTAGAAAGCCACTCCAGTACATCACTTATCACGCTGATCATGACTTCAATATTATCCATATTCGGTCAAAAATCAGGTTCTCGCGTCGAAGCGCGTCCCTTTTAGCTGAAGCAAAAAAAATATTCTACGCTGTAAATCTTTGCAGCAGGGTCACGTTAAGTCACTTGCAGGTGCGGCATGCCGCTCTGGGACCTTAACTGACATTCGACTTCGCACAGGAGTCATACCGTTTTTTGAACTTGCTATTTCTGATTGTGAGCGCTTTCAGCAAACCTAAGTTATGAACCACACCCCACTTAAGCGTAGTCCATCCGGACCTCCTGTGATCCCCAAAGGTACGTTACCTTAGGCTCAGGACCCATAAAAGTGTTTGGAATTTGAGCCGAGTTATGATTCAAGCTCTCCATCAGGAGAGTTTGATGTCAGGTTCCCATTTTTGGCTTTCACAAGAACAGTTCGATCAGATAAAGCCGCATCTTCCAACCGACACACGGGGCAAGCCTCGGGTGGATGATCGGCGTGTCATCAGTGGTATAATTCATGTTTTGAAGTCCGGGTGTCGCTGGGTTGATGCTCCCGAACTTTATGGCCCCAGAAAAACGCTTTATAATCGTTTTGTCCGTTGGTCTGAGAAAGGTATTTGGGAAGAGCTGTTTAAGGCTCTGGCGCGTGCAGACGGCCCTCCTGCACATATCATGATCGATAGCTCAGCAGTTAAAGCACATCGCTGTGCTGCTGGCGGTAAAGGGGGGAGAAAACTCACGCCATAGGCCGTTCACGCGGCGGCCGGACAACCAAGATCCATGCTTTAACCGATGCTGCGTGTCGTCCTCTTGGTTTTCTACTGACAGGTGGGCAAGTGGCTGACTGTACAGCAGCAAAACTGTTGCTGGAAAAGCTTTCCGAGTGCCGTATGCTCCACGCAGACAAAGCCTATGACAGCGACGCTATACGCAAGCAAATCGAAGAGCTTGGTGCAGTTCCAAACATCCCGCCCAAAGCTAATAGAAAATGGAAAAACTGCTTCTCGCCAGTCCTTTACAAGGATCGCAATGCCATTGAACGCATGTTTTGCAGGATCAAAGACTTCCGCAGGATTGCAACACGGTATGATCGAAAAGCCCAGAACTTCCTGTCCGCGCTCTGCCTCGTGGCAGCTATATGCTACTGGTTATGAGTCCGGGCCTAGTTTCCAGACAGAGGGACGAAGTTCAGTCAGGCCAACATCTCAAAACAACACCGAGAAGCCAGCGTTGATGCTGCCGAAGACGGCGTTGATTGTGTCGTAGGCACCTTCTGCGCCGAAGTCGAGTTTGGCGCGCTCGTTGAGGCTGAACTCAACGTCTGCCCCGATGAAGGGGCGCACACCGGCATCGTTGTCATCTTGAAAATACGGGATAGGTGTGGGGCCAATCGCGGCATCAACATCGTCGCCCCAGTTGGCGTAGATATCCAGACCACCGCGCAGGGCAGCGTTCCAGCGGTCGCTCATCTGGTTGAATGTGTTAAAGCCCACACCTGCCACTTCTAGTCGGATGTTGATCTGCTGGCGGTTTAGGTCGGACAGGCTCAGGCCGTGGGCGCCATCCTCGCTGTAACTGTCCTGATGGAAGTAGGTGTAGCGCCGCTGATGGAGGGGATGACCAGAATATCGCGGTACTGCATCTCATATCCGGCAGTCAGCTCTGGTGAGATCAAAAAGCCGTTGCCGCTGTTGCGCCCGGTGACAATTCCGCCCGCAACCGTGTTGTCGAGATACCGGCGTTTCGTATCATCCCAGGTTACGGCGCCCAGTAAGTTTAGGCCGGTCAGAATACGGTTAAAACTGCGGTCGTAATAGATCCCCGCATAAGCCGCCTGCAGGGTGTTATCCCATGTGGAAGCTTCCGTGGTGACAGAACCGATTGAGTAGCCGCCATAAATGCCACCCAGACCGTTGTCTTCAAAAGCCCGGTCGTAGCCGATGGTGAAGGCGCCAGTGCGTGGGAGTAGTTGGCCCCGCTGGTGCTGTGCTGGCCAAAGCCGCTGGCATCAAACCAGAAATCCTGAAGCAGCCCGTTATCCTGATAGAGGAACGTGCGGTTTTGGATGGCGCGTGTGTTGATGTGCTGATGCACAAAACGCACCAAATCGTTGGCCATACGGGAGCTTGAGGACCTGAACAGGTCTTGCGAGCTCATGGAGATGACCTGCAACTGGTTGATGCCGCTCTGGTTGACAAACAGGGGTTGGCCCTGCCCTAAAACGGTAAGCTCGTCCGGATTAGCTCCAACCGTAAACACCGCGTCGAAGCCACTGCCAACGAGCAGGGTATTGCCTGTCCCGAACCCGCTGCCGCTTTCATTACTGAAGGAGATCTGCCCCTGAATGACAGGGTAAGTGAGCAGTGACAGCATATTGTTATTGCCAGTCATCAGGAGGGCGTAGCTGTCCTCTGCCAGATCGGCAAACACAGTGCCGTGGTTCACAATGCTGCTGCCCTCCCCGGACGTCCGAATGCCATAAGAGCGCTGGGTGGCATTGGTTGAGGTGGCTGTTATCCGGCCGTTGTTTTGAATATTGAAATTATCTCCGAAGGTATCAATGCCGGTGCCTCTATCCCTGAAGCATTGATCTCGGCTCCCTTGTTCACTATTATGGATGAAGATAAGGCTCCATCTGCCTCGGAAGCAATGCCGAAAGAATCTCCCGCTCCTGAAACGTTTATGCGGCTGTTAGCGCCTATGATAATTTTGTTTGTGGCCGTTGGGTTGAGAGAATCCTGTGATAGGCCGAAACTAATGCTCCCTGCCTCAACATTAATGACGGAATTTTCGCCTAAAATAAATGTGTTGGCATCTGAAACTTGATCAACAGCTATTGCCACCCCAACGCCTGTAACGTTAATCTGTGCACCCGCTCCAATATTTGCACTGGCAGATCCGTCTGGAGTACGTTGATTGATAAATTTCGCCTCGTTTCCACCAACAGTAATCCGTGCACCTGTGCCAAATACACTCGTTAAATCACCACTGGTGGTGTGCCTTTGTGAGAGTGCAAAAGCGTCAAACGTAGCGGAAAATACGTTTAGTTTTGTGCCTGATCCAAACACGGCATGACTGTCACCAGTGTCATTAGTTTGTTCTATTCCGAAAGCTTCCGTATCTGCGGATGTGCTTATTTGCCCATTGGGACCGAACTGGATAGTGTTTGTGCCTGTATCAGTCTCCTGCTGTATTCCAAAGGCATCTGTCCCCGCGGTAACGCTTATGCGGCTATTGGCATGGATGAAGGCGCTGTTAGTAGTAGAAGGGGCACTGTTGGTTTGTCGAAGACCACGCCCTTCTCCTTCGGCTTCAGAAGTAATGCTGGAGTTTTCTCCTAAAACAAAGCTGTTGCCTAGTGATCGTTGGAATACGCCTTCTGCGAAAGTGTTTCCCGAACTGATGATATGGACACCCGACCCGAGGATTGTACTGGCAATTCCAGAGGTTGTTAGTTGAGAGATAGCAGTCGATCCTAGGAAAGTTAGACCCGTGTTCGTGACATTCATCTGGGAATTAGCCCCAAATACGGTTGTCAGATCTCCACTAACGGAAGCCTGAAAGATTCCACCAAGAGAACCAGTCGTCTCTACGTCTATGCGCGTGCCTGTTCCAAAGGTGCTGGTTGCGTTACTGCTGCCAGTTACCTGCAATACGCCAATGGTCGCCCTGTCTGCCCGGTAACGGATAATCGACCATTTGAACCAAACTGGACCAAGGTGGCACCCGTTCCACCGATTTGCTCAATTCCACGGGTTGTCGCACTAGTGGAAGTCACAGTGATTTGCGCGTTTTCCAGATCAACCGTATGGGTGGCTGTGAGATCGTTTTGGTACACGCCTCTTACATTCGCAGCATTTGTGGTATCACTTGCAGAAATGTCTCCTCCCTGACGCACAATGAGAGTGTTGAACGCATCTCCCTCTTGTAAAATGGTATTCACGGAGGGTGCGGGTACATTGTTGGTTGCTGAGACCGGGCCAAATAGGGTGACCTCACTGTTAAAGCCACCGGAATCAATGGCAACGGTGTCGGGATTATTAACTGTGATGCTGCCGGTGTCGGTGACCGTAACTGTACCGTCTGCACCTAGAGTGACTGGAGTATTCTGAGGGGCGCTTATCACAGTCTGTGCACTGACAGGAGCGGAGGTTCCCACCAATGTCACGGCCACAATAGAAATAATGGCCAAAACCATACTGCATAGATAATTTGTGCGAGTAACCGGCTTTCTGAACATCAAAGACCACCTATATTTGACGATTAACGCAGTACTCACATTGGTAGTTATTTTATAAATAAGTATTAATGATAGGAATATACATCTGAGTTATATATTTGCGCTGTGTATTATTGTTGCAACTAAGTATAATATACCACATTCAATTACACTGGATAGTATTGTTAGGACATAGTCTGTGGCTTATGAGCCTGTAGCTCTCCCCAGAAGGTCTGTATGCGCCCTAGGTCCAGACTCACAACCAGTAGAAAATAGCCGCCACAAGACAGAGTGCGGACAGGAAGTCCCTGGCGTAGCGATCATATCTGGTTGCGATCATGCGGAAGTCCTTGACCCTGCAAAACATGCGCTCAATGGCATTGCGGGCATTATAAAGAACTGGCGAGAAACAGTTTTTCTATTTTCGGTTGGCTTTTGGCGGGATGTTTGGTACAGCGCCGTGCTCTTCGATTTGCCTGCGGAAAGCATTGCTGTCATAGGCTTTATCTGCGTGTAGCATCCCGCCGCCTGGTTTTCTACTGACAGGTGGACAAATGGCAGACTGTTCTGCAGCAAAACTGTTGCTTGAAAAGCTTCCTGAGTGCGGCATGCTACACGCAGATAAAGTCTGGATCTTGGTTGTCCGGCCGCCGCGTGAACGGCCTATGGCTTGCGCTTTCTCCCCCTTTTCCGCCAGCAGAAGAGCGGTGCGCTTTAACTGCAGAGCTATCGATCATGACATGCGTCGGAGGTCCGCCGGCATTTGCTAAAACCGTAAACAACTCTTCCCAAATGCCTTTTTAGACCAACGGACAAACCGATTATAAAGCGTCTTTCTGGGACCATAAACTTCATGAGCATGGTAATCCCCCCGCAAATTGATCGAGTGTAAAAGTAGAGATGTTGTTGCATCATATTGAGGCCTGATTTTTAAAGAAATCTCGTTTCAGCGATTGTGCAACATTTTACCTAAGCCGTACTCAACCTGAGAAGGAACCGCCCGAATGTCGGCATCTGGCCCACCGCGCCAGCTATGGCTTGGTGCCGGCCTAAACTTCTGCACTGCAGCGAAAGACTGCTTTGTCCGCCATCTCACGGTCATTCCCGGCATGTTGCTGTGTGACCAAAGCTGCCATTGGCCTAGTTACGGAGCAGCCCCATACAGCGCCAGAAGTCAACTTAAGATTGACTTTAACGTGCTTGACGCTGAGGGCCAACAACGGACATTCGAGCGTTTCCTGGCTTTGTTGCAAGTTTGAGGCCTTGCCTGCATGATCCCAACGGTGTGGGGGATTTGCAATGTCAGAATTCAAGTATCGTCAGTTTCAGGGAGAGATCATTCTTTGGGCAGTGAGATGGTATTGTAAATATGGCATCAGCTATCGTGATCTTGAGGAAATGCTGAAGGAGCGCGGCGTTGATGTTGACCACACCACCCTCTACAGATGGGTTCAGCACTACGCCCCGGAACTAGAAAAGCGTACCTTGTGGTATCAAAACCGGCTGTCGTTTTCTTGGCGTGTCGATGAAACGTTTGTGAAGGTTAAAGGTCAATGGAAGTATTTGTTCCGCGCTATCGACAAGCGTGGTGATACGATTGATTTTCTGCTTACAGCCAGACGCGATAGCAAAGCGGCAAAGCGCTTTCTAGCCAAAGCCTTGAGGAGGTCAAAGCGTTATGTTCCCTTAAGGATCAACACAGACAAGAACCCCGCCTATGGTCTGGCCTTGGCTGAGCGTAAATGTGAAGGGAAAGCCCGCGATTACGTGGAGCTGCGACAGGTAAAGTATCTGAATAACCGGCTTGAAAGCGATCATAGCAAGCTCAAACGGCTAATCAAACCAACGCTCGGCTTCCAATCGATGCGAACAGCAGCTGCAACCATTAAGGGATTTGAGGTTATGCGGATGTTCAAGAAGGGGCAGTTTGATGGCTGGATCAGATCTGTCGGAGGTGGGACCGAGGTTTCCTTTATCAACCGCCTGTTTGGAATTCACGCCTAAATTGCGCCTGGGGAAGGTTATTTGTGTCTTCACTCAACAGATGCAACAGAGACTGATCAGCTCCAATCGCTAAAGGTAAGGCATTGAGCATCGTAGATGCGAATAAGCTATTTCGTGCAGGCTGGGCTGTGGGATTAAAACGGGCCCGTTTTAGCTATCCTGCCACACCCTCTACTTGGAATCTTATGGAAACTCATGGAAACTCTTGGATCTCCTGGAAACTCATGGAATCTCTTGGAAACTCGTAGAAACCATGCCGGAACTCATGGAAACTCTCGGAAACTCGTAGAAACCATGCCGGAACTCATGGAAACTCTCGGAAACTCGTAGAAACCATGCCGGAACTCATGGAAACTCTCGGAAACTCGTGGAATTCGAGCTATCTGAAGTGCCGAACTAGGCCAGGACGAAAGAAGAGAGAAACAGTCCCTCAAAAGGCCAGAAGCAATCCCACTGACAAAGTAAAAAGGAAGAAAGGGCGTTTCATAAATGCCAGAAAAGAGCGCCATCTAGGCCCAACTGGACCGAGCGTGTATATTTGAGCGTTACGAGGAACAATAAGGGAACATTAAGTGACGGCATACGACGCTAGATGATATTGGAACTATTAAGATGGCGGGACAAAGCCGACCTTCGCTGCAGTGCAGAAATCTAGGTCAATATCAAGCCATTGTTAACGTGGTGGGCCATTAGTGGACCCTCAGACGCTTCCATCAAAGGTTGAGTACAGTTTACATAAAGTCTTGCGCAATCTCCGAAACGAGATTTTTTTTAATATCAGGTCTCAATATGAGGCAACCAAGTCTCTACTTTTAAACTAGATCAATAACAGGGGGTAATACCCTTCCTGCTTAGATCATTGGGCTCCAGAATGAGCATCTTGCGATTGTAACTGACGGTCAGCTGCTGTGTCACATAGCGCTTCTCGCGCCAGCACAGAATGTCGGCCAGCCGGTCCGGTTCCACATTAAGCGTGCGGTGCAGGTTGTCCGGACGAGCAGGGAGCTTGGCAAATCTGGTATTAAAACGCTCCACAAAGTCTTGTAGGAACGCATTGCCAGCTTCCCTATCACTGATCCCGGCAAGACGCAGTTCCTTGACCAGACGATCCTGTAGCGTGCGGTTGGCGCGTTCCACGCGGCCCTTGGTCTGGGAAGAATTGGCGCACAGAACCTCGATGTTCAGCTCTGACAGGGTGCGGCCAAACTGGGTCATGCCGGCACCGCCTTTGGCCTCGGTATTGGCGACCTTGAACACGCTGTGCTTGTCAGAATAAAACGCCACCGGACGGCCATGTTTACCTAAATAGTACTCCAGCGCGGAAAAATAGGAAAACGCACTCTCGGACGGCACAAACTGCAGATGCATTAGGGTAGAAGTGGCGTCATCGACAAAGACGAGCAGGGTACATGGATCACCGCGCTCCTCAAACCAGCGATGGTCGCTGCCGTCAATCTGGATGAGCTCTCGCCATAGGCTTCGCGGCGATTGCGCGGCTGATGAAACGTACGCCGCTGCGCCTTGTTCAGCCAGATCCCGGCCTCGATCATCCATTTGCGCACCGTCTCACGAGAAACCTTCAGGCCATGGTGCTCCTCAAGCTTTTCTGCGGCCAGCGTCGGGCCGAAGTCAGAATAGTACTCGCTGATAACAAGTTGCGCGTACTCGCGAGTGCCATCACCAATCTGGTTGTTGGGTCGTTTGCCACGCGCCCGATGGCGCAATCCGCCAGCACCTTCGTCCCGATAGCGCTTCACCAGTCGCGAAATCTGCCGCACCGACAGATCCAGCAGATTGCCAGCGCCCGGATTAGTCAGCTCACCGCGCACAACCTGCGCAATCACTTCAACTCGGTTTAACTCCCGTTCGCTCATCACCACCCATCCCATGCCACGCTCCCCAGCATAACCCAACGTAACAGGAGGATGACATTTTTAGTTTGCAGAGGATAGACAGTTTAGCATTGCGCTGACAGTTCTATTTCGCAGAAGGTTCATTATGGAACCTGAACAACATCACCTCATGG
>BAXV01000093.1 GCA_001310715.1 Pseudovibrio sp. JCM 19062 | reverse complement strand
GGCGTGGGATCCGGGAGCTTTAGCGTCGCAACACTCCTAACGACCAAATTGAACGCGCCACTCGTCGCGCAACGAATTTCGCGGCTGGTTTACGATTGCAACCGCCCGCCGGAGGCCCCAAGCGCCATGCCGGTCAAGAGCGAGATCTATGAGATCCCGGGCAACGCTCCCTGAGTGACGAACAGAAGCAAGATCGGGTCACCAGATTCTACCGCCCGTTCCAGTGCGCAGTGAAACAAGTAATCGACGCTAAGCAGGCATCTGGCCAACACCCTATTTTGATCACCATCCACTCGTTTACCCCGGTTTACAACGGCGAGAGACGGGCTGTTGAGGTGGGCGTTTTGCATGACAGCGATACCCGCTTTGCAGATGCTTTGCTGGAAGAGCTGTGCCCGTCAGCGCTCTACGACATCCAAAGAAACGAACCGTATGGGCCGGAAGACGGGGTTACTCATACCCTTGTTGATCAGGCACAGTCTCGCGGCTTGCTCAACGTCATGATTGAAGTTCGCAATGACTTGATCGCGACGCAGGCAGGGCAGGAGAAAATCGCAGAGTTGTTAGGAGAGGCAATTTTGCAAGTCCTACCGCAGTTTAGCAAGGAAACAGCTGTGAGCGGGCAGGGAGAAACAAAAGAAACAAGGGCAAACAAATAATGCCAAGGGGAATAGTCGTTTTCGTCAGGTGCGTGGACTGGATCAGCAAATATGTTGGTCGCTTCGCCATGTACCTCATCTTCGTGATGCTGGGGTCTTGTTGTACTCCTCCATCGCGAAGACCTTTTTTGCACCGCCGCTCTGGACGCTCGAAACGGCACAGTTCACCATGCTGCTACTACCTTCTGGGTGGTGCTTATTCCATGCAAACGAACTCGCATGTGCGCATGGATCTGTTTTACGGAAGCTGGTCTCCACGGCGCAAAGCCACCATGATGTCATGACCATCCTGCTCCTGATCTTCTACCTTATCTTCTCTTTTATGGCGGTCTTTCCTCGCTGGAATACGCCATCAAATACGGAGAGGAAAGCTACTCGGCTTGGGCGCCTCCAATGGCGCCGATTAAAGCCATTATGTGTTTTGGAATATTTTTGATGCTGCTTCAGGCAATCGCGACGTTCTTTAAGGATCTGGCCGCCGCCTCGGGAGGCCTGCGCCATGAGTTATGAGCTGATCGCAATTTTGATGTTCTCCAGCATGATGCTGATGCTCCTGACCGGGCAACGCGTTTTTGCTGCCATTGGTTCCGTTGCTGTTATCGCCGCACTTCTTATGTGGGGTGATGGTGGCTCCGAAATCGCCTTCTCCGCCAGCATGAAGCTGATGAAGTGGTACCCGCTCCTCACGCTGCCACTATTCATTTTCATGGGCTATATGCTCTCTGAATCAGGCATCGCAGAAGATCTTTATAAGATGTTTCATGTCTGGACAGGTGGCCTTCATGGTGGATTGGCCATCGGCACAGTGGGCCTCATGGTGATGATTTCAGCCATGAACGGTCTGTCTGTGGCCGGCATGGCCATTGGTGCAACAATTGCTCTGCCAGAGCTGCTTCGCCGTGGTTATGACAAGGTCATGGTGACCGGCGTTATTCAGGCCGGTTCCTCACTGGGCATTCTTGTGCCGCCAAGTGTGGTTCTGGTGCTTTACGGCATGATCGCCCGCCAGCCGGTTGGCAAGCTCTGGCTTGCTGGTGCTATTCCGGGTCTTCTGCTCGCCGGTCTGTTTATCCTTTACATCGTGGTGCGTTGCCGCCTTCAGCCGGAACTGGGTCCAACCCTGTCTGAAGAAGAACGCGCAGAGATCACGTGGGCAGAAAAGATCCGCCTTTTACAAGCTGGTGTGATCCCGCTGTTTATCTTCTTTGCAATGACCGGCTTGTTTCTGATGGGTGTGACCAGTCTGGTGGAAAGCTCGGCAGTGGGCGCAACAGCGGCAACACTGGCGGCGGCTTTTAAGGGCCGACTTACTTTCCGCCTGCTGCACATCACCACTGAAAAAAAACGCTTCAGATCAGCTGCATGTTCATGTGGATCATCCTTGCAGCTCTTGCATTTGGCGCTGTGTTTGATGGTCTGGGCGCTGTGCGTGCCATTGAAGGCTTCTTTGTGGGCGATCTGGGTCTTGGCCCTTGGGAGATCCTCCTTCTGATGCAGCTCTCCTACATCATCATGGGCATGTTCCTGGATGACACCGCCATGCTGGTGATTGTGGCACCGCTTTACGTGCACTGGTCAAGCTGCTCGGCTTCGATCTGGTCTGGTACGGCGTGCTTTACACCATCACCTGTCAGATCGCGTATATGACACCACCGTTCGGCTACAACCTGTTCTTGATGCGCGCCATGGCACCACCAGAGATTTCGCTGACAGACATCTACAAGTCCATCATTCCATTTGTGGCGATCATGGTCTTTGGTCTGGGGTTGGTAACGATCTTCCCGCAAATCGCACTGTGGCTACCCAACCTTTATTACGCACGCTGACGAGAACCGATCTTGCCAGCGTACCCATTGAAGTAATTTATAAATTCCGGATGGAGTCAGATAAAAATCACACCCCTCACAATAACAAATCCACCGGTGTTGAGGGCTCAAAATTCATATTCCAAGGGGAAATTGAGTATGACGAATAGACGTGATTTTCTTAAGAAAGCCGGTTTGACAACCGTTGCAGCTGCTGGGGCATCCACTCTTGCAGCTCCAGCTGTGCATGCTGCAGGCCGTCCAATCAAATGGCGCTTGCAGACCTACGCCGGTGCCTCGCTTGCACAGCATGTGATCAAGCCATCGATCGACGCTTCAACAAGGCGGCAAACGGCGAGATGGAGATCGAGCTTTATTATGCGGACCAGCTGGTTCCAACCGGTGAACTGTTCCGTGCCATGCAGCGCGGTACAATTGATGCCGTGCAATCCGATGATGACTCCATTGCGGCACCAGTCGACGTTTCAGTTTTCGGCGGCTACTTCCCATTCGCTTCCCGTTACAGCCTCGACGTTCCGGCCCTGTTCAACCACTGGGGTCTGAAAGAAATCTGGGAAGAAGCTTATGACGAAGTGGAAGGCGTAAAATGGCTTTCTGCCGGTGCATGGGACCCATGTCACTTTGCGACAAAAGACCCGATCCGCAGCCTTGCTGACCTGAAAGGCAAGCGCGTCTTTACCTTCCCGACCGCTGGTAAATTCCTGACACGCTTCGGCGTTGTTCCGGTCACCCTGCCGTGGGAAGACATTGAAGTTGCGATGCAGACTGGCGAACTGGACGGTATTGCGTGGTCCGGTATCACCGAGGATTACACCGTAGGCTGGCAGATGTGACCAACTACTTCCTCACCAACAACATTTCCGGTGCATGGGCTGGCTCTTACTTCGCCAACTCCGAGCGCTGGGATGAGTTGCCAGAGCACCTGAAGACACTCTTCAACCTGTGTATGGACTCCTCGCACTACTATCGTCAGCACTGGTACTGGGCCGGTGAAGCAAAGCTGCGCACGCAGGGTGAGAAGATGGAGCTGACCACCATTCCTGATGAAGAGTGGGCAACTGTGGAAGCAGAAGCGCACAAATTCTGGGATGAAATTGCAGCAAAATCCGACAGAAATGCCCGCGTTGTAAAAATCCTTAAGGAATACAATGCAGCAATGACAAAGGCTGGACGTCCTTACCGGTACGGTTAAACTGGTTCTCAAGAACGGTCGGCCCGGATTCCGGGCTGACCATACAGTCACTAGGCAATATCGGTGGTGCTGCGCAGGAGAGGCAGGGCATCCGCCGCTTTAACAGGGTCCTCGGGGAACAGGTATGTTGCGAGAAGAAACGAAAAAGACACGTAGAACCGGAAAACTGACCCTCGACGAGCTTCGTGAGTTGGTCGATACCGGTGAGATTGACACCGTGGTTGTTGCCCAAGTGGACATGCAGGGCCGTCTGATGGGTAAGCGTTTTCAGGCAGAGTTCTTCGTGAACAGCGCTTGGGAAGAGACCCACAGCTGCAACTACCTGCTTGCGACCGATATGGAGATGGCTACTCCGGATGGCTACAAGGCAACAAGCTGGGAGGCAGGTTACGGCGATTACGTTATGAAGCCGGACCTTGACACCTTGCGCGTTATTCCATGGCTGGAAGGCACTGCACTGGTTCTGTGCGACGTGCTGGACCACCACACCCACAAAGAGATTCCACACTCGCCGCGCGCGATTTTGAAAAAGCAAATCGACCGTCTGGCAAATATGGGCCTGACCGCGAACATGGCCACCGAGCTGGAGTTCTTCCTCTTTAAAGAAAGCTACGACGAAGCGCATAGTAAGGGGTACCGCGGCGTCTCCCCAATTTCGGCTTATAACGAGGACTATCACATCTTCCAGACCACCAAGGAAGAGAACGTGATGCGCGCAATCCGAAACGGTCTGAACGGTGCTGACATTCCGGTTGAGTGTTCCAAGGGCGAGGCTGATGCCGGGCAGGAAGAAATTAATGTGCGCTATTCAGACGCACTGACCATGGCCGACCGTCATTCCATCATAAAAAAACGGGTGTAAAGAGATCGCATGGCAAAATGACCAGAGCGTGAGCTTTATGGCTAAGTGGAATGACAAAGCGTCCGGCAGTTCCTCACATGTGCACCAGTCACTGTGGAGCAAGGATGGCGAGTCACTGTTTTATGACCCGTCCGCCGAATACGGCATGTCCAAGATGATGCGTCATTATATGGCTGGTCTTTTGAAGCACGCCAGCGCAATCACCTATTTCCTTGCGCCAAACATCAATTCCTATAAACGCTTTGCTGCTGGCACATTTGCGCCAACCAAAGCCATCTGGAGCCTCGACAACCGCACCGCTGGCTATCGCGTATGCGGAGACGGCACCAAGGCTGTGCGCGTTGAGTGCCGCGTTGGCGGTGCAGACCTGAACCCGTATCTGGCCATGGCCGCCCTTCTGGCAGCTGGTATCGATGGTGTCGAGAATGAGCTGGAGCTGGAGCCCGAGTTCAGAGGCGACGCCTACGGCGGTGAGGGGGTTCGCGAAATTCCCAAGACCCTGCGCGATGCTGCGGCCCAGATGAAGTCCTGTGAAATGCTTCGGACTGCCTTTGGAGAGGATGTGATTGATCACTACGCACACTCCGCCAAATCGAGCAGGATGAATACGACCGCCGTGTAACCGATTGGGAAGTTGCACGCGGTTTTGAACGAGCCTGATGTGA
The DNA here is from genome assembly GCA_001310715.1 of Pseudovibrio sp. JCM 19062. The sequence continues at coordinate 6,426 of BAXV01000093.1, read as the reverse complement.
ACAGCCCCGCTGTGAATGATGAGTTGACCATGACAAAAACACTAAAATGTATTTCGCCGGTTGATGGTTCTGTATTTGCAGAACGTCCGGTCGCGACCCAGAAAGAGGCAGAAGCCGTTATTGCCAAAGCCAAGGCTGCGCAGAAAGCATGGGCGGCACGCCCGGTGCAAGAGCGCATCGAACTGGTGATGGCCGGGGTTGCAAAGATTGGTGAACAGAACGACGAAATCGTTCCAGAACTTGCAAAAATGATGGGCCGTCCGGTGCGTTATGGCGGTGAGTTCGGTGGCTTTAACGAGCGCGCGTCGTACATGGCTAAGATCGCGGAAGAAAGTCTGAAGCCGATCGTTGTCGAGGAAAGCGGCAACTTTGAACGCCGCATCGAGAAAGAGCCACACGGCGTTATTCTCGTGATTGCGCCATGGAACTATCCTTACATGACCGCAATCAACACCGTTGCACCGGCTCTGATTGCAGCAACGCGGTGATCTTGAAGCACGCCACCCAGACTCTTCTGGTAGGTGAGCGCATGGCCAGTGCCTTTGCTGAGGCAGGCGTTCCGGCAGAAGTGTTCCAGAACCTGTTTCTTGATCACGACACCACCTCCCACCTGATTGCGGGCCGCAACTTCGGCTTCGTCAACTTCACCGGCTCTGTAGGTGGTGGACGCGCATGGAAATCGCAGCGGCTGGCACCTTCACAGGTCTCGGCCTTGAGCTTGGTGGCAAAGACCCCGGCTATGTGACGGATGATGCAGATGTTGAGGCGGCAGCCGAGACCCTGATTGATGGCGCCATGTTCAACTCCGGCCAGTGCTGTTGCGGTATCGAACGCATCTATGTGCATTCTTCCAAATATGATGCGTTTGTGAAGAAAGCCGTAGAAATCGTTTCTGCTTACAAACTCGGCAATCCGCTGGACAAGGAAACAACCCTCGGCCCGATGGCCAGCGTGCGCTTTGCGGATTTAGTACGCGGGCAGGTTGCTGATGCGATTGAAAAAGGCGCCAAGCCTTTGATCGATCCGGGGCTCTTCCCGGAAGATGACGGCGGTGCCTATCTGGCTCCGCAGATCCTCGTGGACGTCAACCACGATATGGACGTGATGCGCGAAGAGAGTTTTGGGCCTGTTGTCGGGATCATGAAAGTGGAAAGCGACGAAGAAGCAATCCGCCTGATGAACGACAGCCACTATGGCCTGACAGCTTCTCTTTGGACACAAGACGCTGCACGGGCAGCTAAAATCGGCGCCCAGATTGAGACCGGTACTGTCTTCATGAACCGGGCTGATTATCTGGATCCGGCTCTGTGCTGGACGGGATGCAAAGACACTGGTCGCGGTGGCGCTCTTTCCGTCATCGGCTATCAGAACCTGACTCGTCCGAAGTCCTATCATCTTAAAAAGGCATAAGAAAATGACATTGACAGCAAACTGGAGCTACCCGACTTCAATCCGTTTTGGTGCCGGACGCATTAAGGAGCTCGCCGAAGCTTGCTCTTCTGCAGGTATTACCAATCCACTGCTTGTCACCGATCGAGGTCTCTCGCACCTTCCAATCACAAACGACACAATAGACATCATGGAGAAAGCCGGTCTTGGTTGCGCCATCTTCGCCGAGGTAGACCCGAACCCGACCGAGCTCAATCTGGAGGCAGGGGTTGCTGCGTTTAACGCCGGTAATCATGATGGCGTGATCGCATTCGGAGGTGGTTCCGGTCTTGATTTAGGCAAACTGATCGCTTTCATGGCGACACAGACCCGTGCAGTCTGGGATTTTGAAGATGTCGACGATTGGTGGACCCGTGCGGATGAAGAGGCGATCTTTCCAATCATCGCGGTTCCAACTACAGCAGGAACAGGCTCGGAAGTTGGCCGCGCCAGCGTCATCACGAACTCTGAAACCCACGTCAAGAAGATCATCTTCCATCCGAAGATCCTGCCAAGCGTAGTGATTTGCGATCCGGAATTGACTGTTGGTATGCCCGAGAAGATCACCGTCGGTACAGGCATTGACGCATTTGCCCATTGTCTTGAGGCATACAGTTCTCCGTTTTACCATCCAATGTCTCAGGGCATGGCGGTGGAAGGTATGCGTCTTGTGAAAGAGAACCTGCCGAAAGTCCTTGAAAATCCAGAGGATATCGAAGCGCGTGGTCACATGATGAGCGCGGCGGCAATGGGTGCGGTTGCCTTCCAAAAGGGTCTTGGTGCCATTCACGCGCTGTCTCATCCGATTGGTGCGCTTTACAACACCCACCACGGCATGACCAACGCTGTGATCATGCGACTGTGCTCAAGTTCAACCGCAGTGCAATTGAAGAACGCATTGACAGGCTGGCAGCTTATCTTGAAATTGACGGCGGCTTTGACGGCTTTTTCGATTTTGTTATGAAAATGCGGGCGGATATGGGCGTTCCGGCAAACCTGAGCAAACTCGGCGTTGACACTGATAAGATTGATATTCTGGCAGAAGAAGCAATCAAAGATCCAAGCGCGGGCGGCAATCCGGTAGAGCTGACCCTTGAGGATGCAAAAGCGTTGCTCAAAGAGGCGATCGGAGAGTAAGAACCCGACTGTTCTTTATTGAGTTACAGTTAGTTAGCCCCGCAAGGCAGTCGCTTTGCGGGGCTTTTTGTCTGCTATCCAGCTCTATTCCGGTAGCTCGATACACCTTAACAAATAGTCATAGGCATCCGGGCTCAGGTCCGGACCGAGCACTCGTTTTAGATCCGTATTATAGTCACCAAGCCATTTGAGTTCGGCGCGGGTCAGGTCAACCATATCGAGCATCTGGGGTTCAATCGGAATGTAGGTAAGGTTTTGGAACGCAAGGAAACCATCGCCTTCCTCGATAATTTCGAACAGGTTCTCAATCCGGATACCGTATTGATCTGCAAGATAAAATCCAGGTTCAATAGACACCACCATACCAGCAACCAGATCTACCGGATTATGCGGTTTGCCGATACGTTGTGGTTGTTCGTGAACCGAGAGGAAGTGGCCAATACCATGGCCGGTCCCGTGGTCGTAGTCGAGCCCCAGATCCCAGAGCGGTCTGCGAGCAAAACCATCGATGTGATGACCTTGTGTGCCTTTTGGAAAACGCAGGGATGCAAGCGCAACAAAGCCTTTGAAAACAGCGGTGTAGGCGCGTTTAAACTCCGGTGACACCTGCGAAAACGCAAAGGTGCGCGTGGCGTCTGTGGTGCCATCTTGATACTGGCCGCCGGAATCCAGCAAGTAGGTATTCTCGGGCAAGATGGCGGCATTGCTGGTATCGGTTGCCGCATAATGGCACATGGCAGCATTGCCAGCGGCGGCGGATATGCTTCTAAAGCTCGGATATACAAAGTCTTTCTGGCGTTGACGCTCCATCAGGATTCGCTCTTCCGCCTCCAGCTCACGAACCGGATTGCCTGCCTTTGCTCTTTGTGGAACTTCCCGCTTCAACCAAGCCGCAAACTCGGTCCACGCGATGCCATCACGCACATGACAATCACGCAAGCCTTTGAGTTCGCGATCATTTTTCGCCGCCTTGGTCAACGTGATCGCACCTTGCTCCATCACTGGAACACCGCCAGCTGCCTGAACAGCGCTGCGGGTTGCTACCGGGGAGCATAAAGGATCGATCAGAACCTGTGTTCCTGATTCCGTCAGTTTCTCCAATGATCCGACAAAGCTGGCAGGGTCTGCGGTTTCAACAGTCTCCAGCTCATACTCACTCAAGTCATTGGAAAGCTTGCGTGAATCTACGAACCAGTTGCAAGAGCCATCATCCTTCAAGAGCAAGAAGGAATGCGGGATCGGGTTGAACTCAACGTCACCACCACGAACATTTAAGAGCCATGCAATGTTGTCTGGCTGGGTTTCAACCAGCATTTTTGCGCCGACTGTTTTGAGAAGCACGGCGATCTCCGCCCGCTTCTCCATGCTTGTTTTACCTGCTTTTTCAACGGAGTAGGGCATAACCGGAGCAAGTGGTTTGTCCGGTTGATCGGACCAGACTGCATCAATGACATTGCCGCTTGTTGCCACGAGCGCAGCGCCTGCTTCTTCCGCACCATCGGCAAAGCGATCCCACCAGAGGGAGGGGATAAGCATAGGATCGACGCCGATTTGCTGACCCGCCTTCATATGGGCAGAAATCCAGTTTTCCAGAGGTTCATCAAAGATATGCTGGTAGGAGAACACCTCACTGCTGCATTGATTACGCACTTGCACCGTATAGCGCCCGTCAACAAACATAACCGCTTGATCTTGCGAAACAATCGCCAACCCAGCGGAACCGGTGAAGCCGGTTGCCCACGCCAGACGCTCGTCATGCGGGGCGCAGTATTCCCCCTGATGCTCATCAAAGCGAGATGATAACCGCATCCAGCCCGTTGCGCTTCAGCTCATCACGGATGAGGTTCAAGCGATCAGTAATTGTCTCAAACTTCTGATTTTCCAACATTTTACGCTCAGCTAGTTGTTGAGGCCGGTTGCTGACAGAAGGGCTTCAGCATGATGACAGGCCACCTGACCCAACTCATCTACTGCCCTCAGTTCTGGTATCTCGCTCCTGCAAAGCTCCGAGGCATGGGGACATCTTGCATGGAACGCACAGCCATTCGGCACGTTAAGCGGGCTTGGCAGCTCCCCTGAAATCGAAGGCCGAGTATGGCGTTTGTCAGGATCAAGAGAAGGTGCTGCTGCCAGCAAAGCTTTGGAGTAGGGGTGTTTTGGGGCGTTGAAGAGCTCTTCTGAATCGCCGATCTCAACAATGGAGCCCAGATAAATCACCGCGACCCTGTGGGATACATGGCGCACAAGTCTAAGATCATGCGCTACGAACAGGATGGTCAGATCCAGCTTTTCCTGAAGCTCCAATAGCAGGTTCACCACCTGCGCCTGCACGGAGACATCCAGTGCCGAGACCAGCTCATCGGCCACCAGCACTTCCGGCTCCACCGACAAAGCCCTTGCAATTGCAATACGTTGCCGTTGCCCGCCGGAAAACTCATAGGGCAGTTTGTCCGCCGCATCCAGTGGCAGGCGCACCAGATCAAGCAGCTCTGCGATACGGTCGTTGATCTGCTCAGGTGGCCGCATGTTGTGAACACGCAGCGCCTCAGTCAAAACCTGCCGCACTGTCATGCGGGGATTGAGCGAGGAGTAGGGTCCTGAAACATCATCTGGACCTTGCGGTTATACTCCCTCAAGTCCGCCGCGTTTTTGGCCGCAACCTCGTGTCCATCATAACGGATGGTGCCCTTGTCAGCCTCGTAAAGTCGGGCCAGACAGCGGGCTAAAGTGGACTTTCCGCAGCCAGATTCGCCAACAATGCCAAGGGTTTCACCCCGCTTCACCTCTAGGCTTACCCCATTGAGCGCTTTGACTTTGCGTAAAGGTTTGCGTTGAATTGCGTCGAACAGGGTTCTTTTGAGCTGAAAGTGTAAATGCAGGTCTTCAACTTGCAAAACCGGAGCCTGATTGGTCATGCGGGCACCTCCTCGCGAGCAACCTCAAGAAAATGGCAAGCAGATGAAATTCCCTCACCAATAACCGATAGGGGCGGCTTGGTTTTCATGCACACGTCCTCTGCTTTCAAACACCTTGGTGCAAAGGCACAGCCCTGTGCACGGCATCCAGCGCAGGTGGTGTGCCGGGAACAGAGTACAGCGGTGTACGGGGTGGAATGTTTTCCGGTACCGACTTCAAAAGACCGAGCGTATAGGGGTGTTGCGGTCGTTTCAAAACATCACGGACTGAGCCGGTTTCCACCAGCCGTCCTGCATACATCACGCAACGCGATCACAGGTTTGCGCGACGACGCCCAGATCGTGTGTCACAAGTACAATGGCCATATTGAGGTCCTTGGCCAGAGACAGCAGCAATTGCAGGATCTGGTCCTGAATAGTCACGTCGAGCGCAGTGGTGGGTTCGTCCGCCAGCAACAGCTTTGGATTGGAGGCCAGCGCGATGGCGATCATGACGCGCTGGCGCATACCGCCGGAGAACTGGTGCGGGAAGTCTTTGAGCCGTGAAGCGGCACTTGGAATACCGACCATATCCAGCAGTTCAATGGCGCGGGCCTTACGGGCAGCACGTTCCAGCTCGGTGTGAGCCTTCAGGTTCTCCTCAATCTGCAAGCCCACGGTGAGCAGCGGGTTGAGGGAGGTCATTGGCTCCTGAAAGATCATGGAGATCTGGCTACCACGGATGGAGCGCAACTGCGCCTCAGTGCGGGAGAGCAGGTCTTCGCCCTTCCAGTAGACCTTTCCTTCCACCGTGCCGTAGTCACGGGCAAGGCCGATGATGGAGCGCAGGGTGATGGATTTGCCGGACCCGCTTTCTCCCACCAGCCCGAGGACCTCGCCAGCGCGCACATCAAAGGAGATGCCATCGACAGCGCACAGAACACGGCCCTTGCTGTGAAAGGTGTCG
>BAXV01000092.1 GCA_001310715.1 Pseudovibrio sp. JCM 19062 | reverse complement strand
GAATTGCGTCCGGGGGAAGACTACTTTTGTCGTAACTCTAAAGATGCAACAGAGCCGGATATATGGCCAAACTTCGCTGGCCGCGTGCCTTTACCCAGCCCTCGCATTATATCTTAAAGAGCGATACCCTTTTCATTGCCGCTGCTACACGGTTTAGTCATGCAGACACTGGGTTGTTTAACTGGATCTTTGAGTCAATTGTTTTAACGATTTGATCCAGCTGCGGGTTTTGCATGTGATGGTTTTGAGCAAGCGACCACACCAGCCTGTCAATTCGCTCGACCGCTGTGGCTCCGTTGTGAAGGCCTCTAGCGAGTGAGGAGGGCAATATCAGGCCCTTCGCTGCCTCTGCGTACTTGGCAAATGGCACAAGATCTGTCTCATCTGCGCCCAGCACCCTCACAAGTTTGTACACCCAATTGTAAAGGTCTTTCGTTTCAGCCACATCATCCCAAACCGCATTCGAGATAGATCGGGGCTGCGGGTCTGCAATACAGCGGCAGTTTCCTGCTATCAGCATTGGCCATTTGGCTAAAGGTGTGAAAAGGCTTGTGCGTGCAATAAACCGAACGCGAGGATGGAAGGTTTGTCCATTCTGCTCGACGGTCACCTGGTCCACATCCTCAGAGATGATTTGGAGCAGTTCCTGATGTGCATGGGAGGCAAATGGAGCGAGCTTGAAGTTGGTCGCAAGCGTCACTTTAAGCAATCCGGGGTTTGAGGGATCTGTGCGCACCGCTTGTGGGTCTGGACTTGCAAGTGTCACCAATGCTGGATCAAGCTCTTGCCAGCTGGCGGAAGATGAGTAGGCGTAGGAAACTTGATCGGCATTTGAGTTTAGAATGCGGGAGAGAAACGGCAGTGGCGGCATGTTCATTATGGAAAGGCAAGGGCGCTGCGCCTCGGAAAGTCGAGCGAGCAAATCTCTTATTTCCGCTGCTTTATATTGCGGTTCCTGCATGGCTAAAACTATGAGATCATAGTCAGCAGGGCGTACTTGCTCAGGTGTTGTCACAGCCAGCACACCTGCACTTGGTTTATCGTGCACCGGTAGTTTAATGGAAAGCGGCCTACCATCTTCCTTTGCTGGAATGAGAAGCTCGGTGCCACTTTGGGCAAGCTGAGCAACTTCCTCTGCCTTACCAAGAAGCGTGACGGCATGTCCGGCGAGGGAAAGCTTGGTGGCTGGCAAAATACCATAGCTTGCGCCGAGGATGAGTATCCGGATTGTCGTCGTCATTAATCGTCACTCCTCACATCTAGATAGGGCATGTCCTGAACCGTGTTGTCCATTCCAAGAAAGATTAGTAGCAATAGGGTGGTGTAGATAAGAAACAAGGTAATGCCGACAAAGCGGCTGGGGATCCGGTTCTCCAAAATGCGGGCGAGGGGTGTCATATGTGGCTAACCTCCAGCAAACGGGTGAGAACGGGGTGGGCCAGAGAGAGCCAGCCCAACACAGTGATTGGCCTAAAATGGTTGAGCTTTCTGCATTTTGGGGTGGTTCACTACTGCCGGAAAGTATGACGGGATACTGCGGGAGAGCACTATGCCCAGAGCTTGCCAAAAAGACCAAAGCACATAGTAAAGTGAGCTCTCATGCCAAATGCCAATCGCCAGCATAGCGATGCAAATGCCTACTAATGGAGAGCGACTGAGAGCGGTTATGGGATTAAAGACATAATCCTTGCACCACAATGACAGTGTCATGTGCCAGCGCGTCCAGAACTCGACAAGGTTGCGTGCAACCCATGGCTTATTGAAGTTTTCTTCCAGTCTCACGCCCAGCATCACAGCAATGCCAAGTGCTAATGCGGTCAGCCCTGCGAAAGTAAAATATAGCTGTATCCAACCGAAGGCGGAGTTAAGCCAATCAGTTATAAAATCCGGCCACCCGCGGCCCCAAATCGGGACCCGGCTACTGAGCAGGCCCATTATGCCATTGCCCAGCACGACAACCATAAAAACACCGATCAAGGCACGCTCAGCACCACAGAAAAAATCAATGGAATCCCAACGGCGCGGCTCACTTGTCTTTCAAAATTCTGGATACGATGAATCGGGCCTGCCATTATTACGGGCAAGAATAATTGATAGCGAAGATGCCTGCGAACACCTGGTTCTCAATACGCCCCATCCACCATTCCAGTACAACGTGCATAGCGCGAAGGGTGAAGTAAGCTCCTCCGATCAAAAGAAGATTGGGGAGTTCACGGCTGTAGAGCAATAGAGCAAGCAACACCACGCCGATGAAGGTGGTGGTTATACCTCGCAGGCTTAACCGTTCTCCAAGCAGCATGGCAAGAGGCGGAAATAGTGCGACCCAAAGCAACCAAAGCGCTGAGTAAGGCGAGACAGCAGCCAGACAAAGGATCGTCCAAAGGGCGAGGGCGTCCCACCGATACGTGCGTGGAACCACCCAAAACAGAGGGACACATAGCAAGGAAGCAAGGTAGAGAAGAATGGCCGCATCGCTCATGAACGCTCCTGCCACCAGTTCTTGAACTCTTGCATATAACGCTTCCGACCCTTTTCGTTCACGTGAGCAGGGTCGCTAAAAAAAATCATTAGGCCAAACCAAATCGGGGAGGAAAAGTGGAAGCCCGTATCTCTGTGCCATTTTACGATAGGATTCTTCCAGACGAGCTGCCATCTTTTCTCCGTTATACGGAACTGTGATTTCAGCTCTTGGCGTCGCTAGGAGGACGATTTCAATATTGTTTTCCTTCGCGCTTTTTAGGGCGGTAAGGAATATTTCTTCCTCCCTTGGCCCGCGTATATGCAGAGGATAATATCCCAACAATCGGTCCTCTGCTGCATAGAACGGTCTACTCAAGGTCTCTGGTTCTGCATCGGCTGTTTCAAAGCGTACAAACTTAAAGGGTGTGTCTGGTTTCTGTTTAATACCAACCACAACCAACAGATGCTCTCGCAGGTTCTGTGACAATTCCCGGATTCGTTCTAGCAGCTTCGTTCCTAGTGCAACTGCTTCGACCTTCTTCGGAATATGCTTCTTTAAATCATAAATGTAGGCGTTTGCCTCAATCAAGATGATGGATGGGCGGGACTGGAGTGCTGATGAAGAAGGAGGTTGGTTTCAGCTTCTTTGATTGCAGGCATTGCGAGCCGAATGTGAGCGCGACCGTCTCCCAGAATACCGTCTCCATTTTCCTTGAAAGTTGGAAAGGCATACCGCATCAGAGAGGAGCCAATCACGACTACCTCCTGAGAGATCTCTCCGGGATAGCCATCTGGCCTCTTTACCCATCCTGCTAGGGAAATAAACAAGATCAGTGCAGCCATGAGGGAGGCGGCGTTAATAAGCCCTAGTTGACTGGCTCGCATGCTACCTGTCCTTCAATGAAGGCTGCCACCTCCGCGATGCTTCGCATAGCTGCCGCCTTTGCGACTGGAACCTTGATGCCAAAGGCGTCTTCAAGAGACATGATGAAGACCACATGAGAGAAACTGTCCCACCCGCGGACGGTTTCCTGGGTTGATTGCGGGGTCAACTCAGAAGGTGAGGTCCGGAAGGTATTTGCTGCAAGCTCGATAATCCGCGCAGCAGTTTCTGTTTGGGCTGTTGCCTTTGAGGTTTGGGAGGATAAAGCCTTCAAAATCATCTCGCGCACAGAGTTGACTTGGGCTTTACCCACGTTGCCACGGGGAATATGATCGACAGTCACGATGTGCTTTGGCACTTTTAATGCCTCAAGGTGTCGGCGTGCATGATCAGCAAGTTCAACTTCCGGCAGGGGGGCGCTCAGAACAACAGCAGTTGCCGGGATTTCACCAAATGCATCATCCGGCAAAGCAACCGTTGTGGATTCAACGACACTCTCATGGCGCATCATCGCTTCATCAATCTCATCGGGCCGGATGAGAAAGCCCCCGGTCATGATGACTGTTTTTATGCGGCCAAGGACCTCGTAAGATCCTGAGGGTAACTGTCGTGCAAGATCGCCCGTACGCATCCAACCATCGTCGCTGAGTGTTTTGTTGGTCCGCTCCGAGTTGTTCCAGTATCCTGCAAATACATTGGTTCCTTTCAACTCCAGTTCGCCAACCTCGGGGTCTTCAGGGTTGACCGGTCTTAAACGGGCTTCGCAATCGACGGGTCGCCCAACGCTGTCTTTGTCGCCCATTTCCGGTGGGGGCCTGCATAAAGGGCGCTTGCTGTCGTCTCAGTCAATCCATACTGGTTATATATCGCTTTCGAGAAACGGCGCTCCAGCTGCGACCACAAGTCAGGCGCCAAGCGTGCGGAGACAGACATGAGGTGGGAACATTCTGGCGCATCAAAGTAGTCGTCATGTTGGGCAAATTGGGCAATCATGCTCCATATGGTGGGCACGGTGATCACATGAGTGGCTCGCTCCTGACGCACTCTATTGAGCCAATTCTCAATGGTAGGCACGGTGAAACCACCAGAACGGATCAGAGCACAACTGTTATATGGAGCCAGCAATAGTCCTTGAACTAGTCCGTCTCCATGCGACAAAATCATATCATTGAAAATGCGAGACTCCGGCGTATATGCAAAAAGCCGAGAAATTGTTTCCAGATTGGCGAACATATTCTGGCGCGTAATCGTCACCCCCACAGGATCAGATGTGGTGCCGGATGTGAAAAGAATATAGGCCAGTTCATCCATATTTGTGGGCAGATATGGCAGTCGGTGCTCTTTTGGAAGTTCGAAGCCGAGATACGAAGTATCTTTATTTTTGCGAAAAAAAAGGAAAACTTTCGCCGGCTATCTTGCTGGGAAGACTGTGTTGCTCCAACTAAAACCGCCTTATCTCCAATCAACCAACTCTCGTCTTTGCGATGTTCATCTGTGATGTACATTGCAGATGATGTGCTTTCCGCGATGCTACGGGCTGAACTCGGGGGTGTCTGGAGCAAGCATTACGGGGATCAGCCCATCCAGCAGCGCGGCCAAAAACGAGGTTGCCGCCGCAGCCTCATTGCTGGTAGAAATCAACACGCGATCTCCCGCTTTAACACCTTGCTGATCGAACAAGCTGACCAAGTGTGTGATGCTATCTCTGAGTTGGTTGTAGGTAATCCGTTGCGTTGGTGTAACAAGAAATTCGTTACCAGGCACCGCACAGATGCGTTGCCATAATAGGCTAAGCGACATCTTATTCTCCGTCGTCTACATGCAGTGAAGAGTTGGAAGGGTTAAATTCACGCTCCTTAGCTGGATTGCCAGCGACAAAGACCCCGTCTGGAACGTGCTTCCTCACTAATGACCCCGCGGCGACGATAGCCCCTGCACCAATTCGAATATCCGGAAGGATTGTTGAGCCGACGCCAATCATGGCACCATCCCCTACGTGAATGTTGCCTGCAAGCGTGGCGCCAGGGCCAATACTGGTAAAATCTCCCAGTACGGTGTGATGGCCTAAAGAGACGGCCCGGTTGATTAGAACACCTTCACCAATCACCGAAGCGGCACCAATAACAGCGCCAGCATTCACGAAAGTGCCGTTGTCGATACGCACAGAGCGAGCAACTATTGCTGTTGGATCAATAAGTGCAGGTGCGAGCAACAGGCCCAGACTCCGCCCAATTTCAACAAGTTGCTTGCGCCGCGAGGGGGTGAAAGCGCAGGACAAGAACGATGACAAAGTTGAGTTTCTCTCAAAATCGTCAAGAGAGATAATCTTTGACGTATCCAATAGTCTTGGGGTGCCGTTTACAGAAATAGCGGATGTAAGCGGTCGACCAAGGCGCCGCAGCGTTTCTTCATATTCAACAACAATAGGAGACCGGATTCCAACTAAAATCATAAGTAGTATCCTGTTTTCTTTAGGACACTTACAATGCTAACTTCAGTTAAGGAAAATACAATTATGTAGAAATGATAGTTCACAGACTATTATCGGGCTGTGATAACTTACATGCTTAGATTTTACTATAGATATTTGTGTCGATGCTTCCCAGTAAAGGGGCTACCAAGTCAAAGCAACACGGCATTCTGGGTGTTAATTCTTATGCTGACCTCCATCCCCGGTTCGTACCAATCAACACCGCCAACATGCTTTTGGTCGATAATGAGTTCATTTCCAGCCGCTTCCACGAGGTAGCGGGTCTGGCTACCCAGAAACTCGCGATGTTTGACTTTGCCGGTGATCAGATCAGCCCCGTCGCAACCCTTTACGATCTCGATGTTTTGCGGACGCAGGATCAGGGTGGTCCCAACCGATCCATTGCTATTCAAGCTAAGTACTTCGCCGGAATTAATCCGGAAGGTATCTCCGTTCTCGCCACGATGAAGAGTACCTTCGATGATATTTGCGGTTCCTAGAAACTTCGCCACAAACCGGTTGGCTGGCTTATCGTAAAGTTCCTGCGGAGTGCCCATCTGCTGGATGATGCCGCCGTCCAGCACCGCCATCCTGTCAGCGGTTGTATTCGCCTCTTCCTGATCATGGGTAACGAAGATCGTCGTCAGGCCAAGTTTTCGCTGGAGAGAGAGCAATTCCCGACGCATTTGGACGCGCAGGCTGGCGTCGAGATTTGAAAGAGGCTCATCCAGCAGCAGAACATCCGGTTCGATAATGATGGTGCGTGCAAGCGCGACACGCTGCTGCTGACCACCCGAAAGTTGTGAGGGCATGCGGTCCGCAAACTGCAGCAAACCAACTAGCTCAAGAGCAGCACCAACCGAGTGTTGATCTCTTTGCGCGGTAATTTCCGCTCCTCAAGGCCGAAGGCGACATTAGCCTTTACCGACATATGCGGCCATATTGCGTAGGACTGGAACACCATGCCGACATTACGTTTCCACGGTGAAAGTTTGGTGATGTCGCGCCCATCAATGAGAATCCGTCCCACAGGGGTCGGCCCAAAACCCGCGATGGCGCGCAAAAGGGTTGATTTTCCTGAGCCTGACGGACCAAGGAAGGCGTAGAATTCGCCTGGCTCGATCACCATGTTGACGCCACGAAGGACCTTGGTGGAACCGAAGGAAACATGTAGATCCTCAATCTGGATTTCGACTGCTTTTCTGCTCATTATACATGGTCCTCGAACTTAAACACTCACTGGGGCAGGTCGACTTCGGCCTTGCGAGCATGGTCCTTCTCGATGATGCGGTTCGACAGGTATGTACCAAGGCCAACGATCACAACAGCGAGGATACCGAGCGCCGCACCGGCACCCCGGCCAGACGGACTTTGCATATAAAGATAGATTCCGTAGGAGAGCGGAGCGTCATCATTGGTAGAAACCAGCATGATTGTTGCTGACAGCTCAACTGCCGCCGTTGCAAAGCTGGTGACAAAGCCAGCAAGGATGCCTCCCGCCATAAGCGGAACAACGATCCTACGGATGGAACGGTTTTTGGAGGCCCCGAGGTTTTCGGCGGCTTCTTCAAGCGACAGGCTGACCTGCTGAAGCGCTGCCATACACGCCCGAAGTGCATAGGGCAGGCGGCGCACCGACAGCGCAATGACTATGATCACCCACCAGGAGGCCAGCGGTTTGCCAACCACCGGAACGTCCAGGCTGTGAAACAGGCGGAGATAACCTATGCCGAGCACAACGCCGGGAACCGCGAGTGCAGCCGTGGCCATGTAGTCGAGCAGCTTGCGCCCCTTGATGCCAGTTCGCAAAACGATGTACGCGATCGCCGTTCCCAAAATGATGTCGAAGCCTGCAGCAAGACCTGCATAGATCAGCGTGTTGGTCACGTACTGCAAGGATTGCTCGAACACGGTTGCGAAGTTGGCAAGTGTGTAACCGTCCGGCAAAGGACTAAACGACCAGATCGTCCCAAACGCAAGCAGTGCTAAACCGACATGCGGCGACAAGACGAGCAACAAGATGAAGATGATAACCCCATAGGCAACGACTTTCTCGCCGCGCGACAAGTCGCGTCGTGTCAGGCCGGCATCGCCTTTTTGCACGGTGGAATAGTCCTTGCCTCGCATGAAAAGAAAAGATGCCCAGAGCGAAAAGACCGAGAAGGCAACAAGAATGAAGGATATGACGTAACCCATCGGATCATTGATCCCGATGGAGGAAATACGCAAAAAGGCCTGCGGTGCCAGCATATTGTTCACGTTTAGAAGTAGTGGTGTTCCAAGGTCGTCGAAGACTTTGATGAACACAAGAGCGGCACCGGCGATATAGCCGGGCATAGCAAGTGGGAACACAATCCTACGGAACAGGCGGAAACCAGTGCAGCCAAGGTTTTGTGCCGATTCCTCCATGGCCCTGTCGATGTTGCGCAGTGAGGCTGACAGGTTGATCAGGATGAACGGAAAATAATGCAGCGACTGTACGAAGATGACGCCGTTCAACCCCTCCATGAAAGGGATCTTAAAACCCAGATATTGTGACAGCAGCAGGTTGACTGTTCCGTTGCGGCCAAAGAGAAGCTGCATCGCGATGGCACCAACGAAGGGCGGCATGATAAGTGGGATGAAGCCGATACTCTGGATCAAAGCGCTGCCGCCAAAATTGAAACGGGTGGTGATATAGGCCAGCGGCAGTGCAATCACCGTTGCCACCACCACGGACATCGCCGAGACGTAGAAGGAGTTCACAAAGGAACTGCGGAACAGCGATGACCGGAAAAAAAATCACCGAAATTATGAAGTGTCAGGCTCCGGTGCCGGGGTCCTGAAACGCAACATATGTCACCTTTAGGACGGGAAGAATGAGAAACGCTAATAGGAAGATGGTGACTGCAACACCCACGAGTGCAGTACCGGACAGCCCGGAGAATATGCGCCACTGCCTCATTGGTGCAGGTGCTACACTATTCGTTGTCATTGGCATGGGCCTCCAGAAAATAAGTGCCGCACCAGCATAATATCAAGCGGTGCGGCAACTTTGTCATGGGCTTGTAAGGGCCCTTAGAGGCTGGCGGCTTTTTGGGCAAGTGACTTAGCTTCCGCGTAGTTCTCAACCACCATCGCATCCCACTGCCGTTCAAGCTCCGCCTGACGGCCCTCAACAACTTCGCCTTCCGTACTCTGCTGGAAAATAGCAGCAAACGCGGGAGAGAGACTTTCTTCCTCGGAGACAGGTGTTGCCTCAATCAGCGCCCGTGCTTCAGCAATCAGAGCTTTGGCTTCCGCGTTATCCGTGTCGGCATGAGTGATTTCTGCCAGTTGTACAGCCCGAACAGCTTCACGCAGCTCATTCAGCCGGTAAGTAATCATGACATCAAATAGCGAGTTGACCACGTTATAGCGCTGCTTGGATCGGTCAGCGTCGAAATTGACTGACGCCTTAACTTCGTCACCCTCGAAGGGGTTGGGAATACCGTCCGGTGCATTAGCATAAGCCGCAGGATTAACTGGTAAGCGCATAATAGCCGGATCGAACAGCACCTGCTGCCCCTCCGGAGAGAGAAGAAATTCGATGAACGCCTTTGCGCCTTCCGGATTTGGAGCATTCTTCAGAACGCCGATATTTGCCGGAACTACCGCTGTGACAGAGGGATAGGCGAAATCAATCGGAAAACCAGAGGCGCGTGATGTAAAGGCAAAGAAATCAATAACAACTCCAAGGCCAATATTGCCCGAGTTGACGCCGTCAGGCACGCCAAAACTACGTTCGGTCACGGTGTTCATGTTGCCTGCGATCCACTTCCAATCGGCCCAACCTTGTCCCAGCCTGCACCCTGCAGAAGCGTTTCAACAGTGAGGTGCGTCGTGCCAGAGCGGGATGGAGACGACATACCCACATGGCCGTAATACTCTGGTTTGGCCAGATCCGTCCACTCTCTTGCAGGTTCCAGATTGTTGGCCTCCAGGTAGCGCGTGTTCCACATGATGCCGTAGCCCGACGCTGCAAAACCATAATAGTAGCCGTCCGGACCGTTTATCGGATAGGTACCGATTTTATCCGGGATGCCTTCCGTGTTGATATCGACGCTCTCCAGTAGACCGTTGGCCATAAGGACTTCAAAGGCGTCCGGAGCTGACACCCACATTAGATCGGTGGTATTGTTTCCTGCTGTTTCCTGAATGAATTGAACCGCAGCGGAGGTGCCCTTGTTCAGGACCTCCAGTTCATAGTCCTGATTGGATACCGCAAAAGCGGCTGCAAACGCGTCGGTCATCTCCTTGGGAAAGGTTGTCACCACGACCACCTTCTCTGCAGCATTCACTATACTGACAGACATCAGAAGCCCCAGTACCGTCAGGCCCAGTAGTTTCCTCATTGAAAATGCCTCCTCCATTATGCGTAGGAGGTTGATCATGCCCATCCTTCGTTCAAAAGACGCTATCATCGAAAAAGAAATTTAGTTAAATAAATGATATTATTATGTTTTTGCTTCATAAATAGTACATCAATGGTCCCCCACTCACTAACTGATTGAGTTTGACAATAGAGCTCTTGCTACTTTCTATTAGGGCTGATTTTAGGAAATTATCGTTTAAGCAATGCTCTGATTAGTGCAGTGTTGGGGCAGACGAAAACGATAAGAAGTGGGGAATACCGTGGTATAAAATAGCCGGCCTCACTCACGCATTATCACCACAGCTGTACCCGCTTCACTGTCCGCGTGTCTTTCAATTTCAGATGCGCGTCATCATATGAAGTTGGCAGATTTAGCTTTTTAATAAGGGAGTGTCTGGCCGCTTTGTTTGTCATCGACGCGTTATGGCCAGATCGATTGAACTAAATAAGGGAGTGTTTTGGCCCATGTTCACTACGATGGGAGTGAGAAATGGGACAGAATACAAAGATTGCGAGCGTTGCGGCAGAACGCAGGGTCAAAGATATCTGGGCGAGACCCGCTGGCGCTATTCCACTGAAGACGAGATCCGCATTCCGCTTGCCGGGTTACGCGGCAAAGAGGGGCAAGCGTATTACGATCAGCCGTGGCCCTTAAATCAAGCTGCTGCGCAAACGGATTCGAGACATTTGCAAAAGGTTTTCGCCTGCCTAAGCAAACAGCCCCCTATTTTCGACAGAGATGAAAATTGGATGTGTCCCTATTTCTGTCAATACCAAAATCATTTCAAAGTCATTAATATAACGCGTAGAAAAATATTTTTTTGGCATAGAACAGTCTAAGTATATCTTCGATAAATCCGGCAGGTGATGGATTGTCAACTATGCATGGAGATTTCTTCTCAGTAAACATCCATAGAAATTGGTGTTTTTCGTCATATTTTACTGTGGGGTGTGAAATTGAAACTCATAAACCAATTTTTTTTATTGATATTCATATTGGTTTCAAGTTTTTTTTGTTCCCAATACTGCGCAGGCGGCAACAATAAGTTGTCCGCTTTCAACAAATGGAAACTTTGTAAGCTTCGACTTTGACACCTTGTTATGTTCGGCGGGAACCTCCCCAACGGACGACTTTGATATCGAAAACTCGGTCAACAGTAATAAAATAAATATTTCATGGCAAAATGTAACGAGCGTTACAATTGTAGGTAGCGGAGCAACAGACGGTACCTACGGGTCTCCAAACGCTATCGTCGGGACTTGTAGCAAAAATACCGGATGTAATATTGCCGTTACCGGTACAGACGATGCAGGAAACACTTTTAGCTTCACACTGGTTAATAATGCCGGCGTTAGCGATACGGACATTCAGGCATTTACGGTGGATGTTCAAGCGGCTCCTGCTGCCATTGCGGTGGTGTCGGGCACGCCACAAAGCACCACCATCGGTACAGCGTTCAGCAGTGATCTGGTGGTTCTGGTCACAGACAGTGGCGGCTCTCCGGTAGAAAATGCGACCGTCACCTTCACCGCGCCTGCGTCCGGCGCAAGCTTGAACAGTGTCTCCCAGACAGCAACCACCAATGCCAGCGGCCAAGCCACGCTCACGGCCACGGCCAACACCACAGCAGGGGCCTATACGGTGG
>BAXV01000091.1 GCA_001310715.1 Pseudovibrio sp. JCM 19062 | reverse complement strand
TTGCACAGACACTAGGGAAAACTCGAAAACTTATACAAACCACACCCGCAACACACCCGATCAGCGACAGACAGCTAGATCGCGCATCGTGATACTTCAGAGGGCCGTTTAGGGACCCCGAATGCGCATTTGAGCCGACTTGCGTTGCTTTGCGTCGGTTTGCGTTTTTTTTAGCCCCACAACGCGCGATCTTGCGTTCTTATGTCAGGAACGGAGGAAAGACACCGCCATAGCCAAACCGCCCCACCTTCACGCAACCGCACCTTATCCCCCTCATCCGCTGGCGAAATCAGCGCTGCTCAAGACAACCGCATTCCCAACTTATCAAAACTTATCATCACCCACCGCAAATCTATCCCCGCTCCCATCACAAGAACAAAACAAAACCTACCTCAAGCCCTCAAATCAGGCCAAGCTCAAATCCCCGACAAAAAACCAAAACCAAATCAGCACCAGCAAAAACTCAAGGAGAACATTACGGGAATAGACCACGATCAAAACACGCTCCACTATCCAACCACAGCCAAACACCACAACATCGGTCCAAAACCGCGCTCTTTGACAATCGAATATTGAAAACGAAGGCCCTCGCACCCACGGGGCCAGAGGAAGGAGGAATGTTGGAGAATAGGTATGTGAATATAGGGTCTATCTTCTCAAGCAAACTGAAGCCGGCGGTAAAGACTGCCCAACTCGTGCTATGAAAAGGTCACGGCCACATTGAAGTGCCATGAGCTTGTCGCATTGGGAGCGCGACAAGCGATATAGGTCAAGTCCACACTTAATAGGTGAACTTAGTGGACTGACAGCCAGTCTCTTGCTGCGCGTTGTGCCTCAGCAATCTCCATGTGCGACATCTCTTGAGATATCTCCCGGCGATAACGCACCGCCTGGGTGCTGCCGCGCATTGCAGCAAGATTAAACCACTTATGCGCTTCGATCAGATCGCAGGCCCCGGTTTTCCCCGATGCCGCATCCAGACCGCGCTGTACCAAAGACTTCACTTCGCACGCATTTTGCTTCACGTGCCGATGAATTACGCCATCAAACTGCAACACAGTCATTAAATCTCTCTCCTAAAACACAGTGAACTCATGTGTATTTGCTCGTAATTTTTCATGAGATATGAGGAAGCGAAAGCTCCCCGAAATCTAATTGACGTCGCGGACTATTAGATTTTGACACTCTAAAAAGGCCGTTAAAAACCGTGATTGAAACGAAAAAAACTAGCTCTAAAGTGGAGATTTACGTAGTTCTGACACGCTGTAAACCAAGGAATATCCCACTGATTGAATTGATGGGTTGCGCGAATCGAAATCAAAATAAACCTGTCTAGTTCACTGATTGATTGCCTTGCACATTCCTGACATTACGATAAGGTAAGGCCATTATTACCAAGCTTCAGCGTTTTGGGAGGAACCATGAAAGCACCCTTTTTAAAGACATCTTTGGCTGCGCTACTCTCAGTTGGCCTAACAACTTCAGCCCTTGCAGCAGACGCGACAGGCATCTGGATGAGAGCAAACGGGTCCGCCAAGATTAAAATCTCCAAGTGCGGCGGCGATCTATGTGGCAACATTGTTTGGCTAAAAGAGCCACGCAAGGATACAGAAAATCCCGACCCAAAGTTACGTGACCGTTCATTGATCGGCTCCAAAACCATTCTAGGCATGAAGAGCAGCGGTACGAACAGCTGGAAGGGCAAGGTGTACAATGCCGAAGACGGCAAAACCTATTCTGGAAAGATGGAACTCGTTTCGGCAAACAAGCTAAAACTTGAAGCTGCGTCTTGATCTTCTGTAAAGGCGACACCTGGACGCGTTCTAAGTAAATTTACCTTAAGTCCAGAGACAGCAAGCCAAAACCGGTCTGCTATGATAGCTTATCACCTGCTCCTTAGTTTGAGCAGGTGATAAGGCAAGCAGATAAAATGACCTACCCCGGTTTCATCATTGGCTTTCTTCTTCTCTTAATCCTTCCGGCAACCTCTGCCTACAGTCAGGATATACGCGGCCTTTGGCGCACCCCCCTCGGCGAAACGATCAATATCGCGCAGTGTGGTGCAAGCCTTTGCGCAAAAGTACAAGCCTTCACCCCTCCTAACGGACAGCGACAGGAAGATGTTCTCGATGAGAACAATCATGACGCGACAAAAAGATCCCGAAAAATTCTGGGCCTTAATGTTCTTTGGAACATAACCCCAGTGGGAGAGAACACATGGCAAGCGGAGGGCTATGATCCACGCCGCGGGTATGAAGCCAGTGTCGATATGCAGCTCCTACCCAGTGGTGCCTTGAACATTAAGGGATGCAAGCGGGTAGTGATAAATGTGTGCGATGACATTAACTGGCAACGCCAGTAGTGTTGACGCGGCTACAAACAGGCTGACCGTTTCCAACTCAAATCAAAAAGAAGTCCCGGCAGTATCCATGCAGCTCATGTTACGAAACATCCGCTGCAGCAGGTAAGCAGTAAGCACTGCACTAACCTTGGCTCAGTCCATGAGCCCCTGCAATCACGCGGGCAAACACTCATTATGCTTCAGTTATCAAGGGTCAACGCTGATTGAACAGGATGGACTGCGCCACTTTATCGCCCGCAATACTGGCAGAAGCTGATCCCACTTCTTTGCCAACCTCCAGCCCTTTCACCACAGCAGCGCGTGCCAGCAATCGTTCCCGCCATTCCTTTACATGCGGAAACTCACCCAGATCAATCCCTTGGCGTTCCCAGCGGTGCGACCAGCCAAATATTGCCATATCCGCGATAGTGTATTCTCCCGCCGCCACATAAACACGATCTGCAAGGCGTTTATTGAGCACCCCATAAAGCCGATGCGTCTCATTAAAATAGCGTGTTATGGCATATTCGATTTTCTCTGTCGCAAAGTGGCGAAAGTGATGGTTCTGGCCAAGCATGGGGCCAAATCCACCATTTGCCACATCAACCACTCTTCTGTTTCCACCCGCGCCCGCTCTTCTACTGGATAAAAACGCTCAAACTTACGCCCCAAATATTGCATTATGGCACCAGATTCAAAAATGGAGATTGGATCACCACTAGGTCCTTCAGGGTCAACAATCGCAGGCATACGGTTATTGGGTGCAATTTTTAAAAAGGATGGCTCAAACTGCTCACCACGTCCAAGGTTCACCAGTTTTACATCATAGGGGACACCAAGCTCCTCCAGCATAATAGAAATCTTCCAGCCATTCGGTGTTGGCCAATAGTAAAGCTCGATGGGTTTTGTCTGCGATAAAGCCATAAAGACACCTACGAAAACCGTTTGACGAAATTACTGATGAGGACCTAGTGGGTCGGGCTCTAAACTAATCCAAAACATCACAGCCGGACACAATCGCCTTCATGCCAGTTAATGCTTAGAAAATCAGCTTGAAGCCCTCATGGCTCGGTACAAATCCATTGCTGGAATAAAAGCGATGCGCATCTCTGCGTTCTTTGTTTGACGTCAGTTGTACCATACTACACCCGTTGTCCCGAGCCAGCTTCACCGCTTGAGTAAGCATCTGTTTGCCTAACCCTTTGCCACGCATATCAGCACGGGTGTGCATGCTTTCGATCTGTGCGCGGGGCTTCCCATTGAAAGCAAGCCCCTTCACAAAAGTAAGCTGAAACGTTGCAACAGGGCCTCCCTCCGCCAGCTCCCCCACATAAATGTTGGTGTTTGGGCACTGTTGGATAGCCGAAAACGCAATCTCGTATGCTTCCATTTCATCATTTTCCAAGTGCCCCCGTTGGGAGGAAGCACCTGCGTTCATCATCCGCACAACTGCATCAAGGTCCTCAGTGCGGGCAATACGTATCTTCAACATCAAAACACTCAATATGAACTAGCGACAAATATCAGAATCGCCTTCAACCTTCGCGACCCCGAACGTGGTTGTACGGAAACTATCCTCCTTCCACAAATGTGGCCAACTTGCATCTATCTGGCGTAACGCCAATATCTTGTCGGGTGCAGGTGCTTCATCTAGATGAAACCCAGCGCTCGCAAGTGCCTCCAGCAAACTGCGCTGAGCTCCGTTATCGCCCATATCCCAAACGATGAAGCAGTCTTGGCGTCGCGCGGTGTTCGGTCGGAAGCTATGGATAATATGGCGCGCCTCGGGCAGGCTAACCCGCAGATTTCCGCCCGTATATTCATCCAGCGAGATGATTGTGGCGCGCTCGGTTTCGGGAAACTGGGCTTTTAGCTGCTCCCCTAGTTTATAAAAGGGCTTCATATGGCGACAATAACCACCACACATGTTCTTATCAGGTGCCAGAAAACCTGCGATGCGAACACCAAAGACCACCGCAACAAGTAAAGCAAGAACGCTGCTGTATACCACCACCGATCTGGTGGAATAGCGCCGCAGCGAGATTTGGTAGAACATCACAATAGGAAGCAGCAGCAGCACCGGATACATGTGCCGTTCTTTAATGTATTGCGCTCCACTCAGCACGACGCCGATAAACGCCAGCCCCAGAGCAAAAAATAGCGCCCGCTGAAGCAACCGGCCCGCGGCCTGCGTAACTGGATCGATGACCTCTCTCTTCTCACCGCGATACAGGCTGGGAAAGAACGCCAGCAAGACCACCGGCAGGAACGGCACGGAAAAGCCCAATACACTGAGCAATAATCGCAGCTCACCAGTCAGGATCTGGCGCAGCCAATCCCCAGCTCTCCATCGCGCATCACAGTAAGCAGAACCGATGAGAGGCTGCTCACCGCTTATGACCCAATAGATGTACGGCGAATACACCGC
Source organism: Pseudovibrio sp. JCM 19062 (assembly GCA_001310715.1). Next base: position 7,276 of record BAXV01000091.1, on the reverse strand, counting down.
AGCGGCAACAACACCAGCAACGATCAAAAGCGGAAACCTGAGCCGCGCGCGCCAATAACCATCACTGAGCGCAGCGAGGAATACAGAGGCCGGCACCAAGACGTAGGAGTGCTTGGAAAGCATTCCAAGACCAACGGTAATGCCCAGAAAAATAGCTGTTCCCAGTGTCCCATTCTTCAAAAATCGAAGAAAGAAATAAACAGTTGCGGCCGAGGCTGCGAGCAGTACGGCGGTGTGGGTCACCCCCTCATGCAGGTTAAAGCCGATCTGGTAGAGCGCCACGTAGGAATAAACAGCAAGCGCTGTCAGTTTGCTATCATTGATGGCCTGCCGTGCAACACCATAGATAAACAGCGCAAAACACAGCAACAGCAGGTATTTAAGAGTGAGGAAGCTCCAGATCGTCGGCCCGAAGATCTTCTGAAACCCAAAAAGCATCCACTCATAAAGTGGTGGCTGGCGTACCTGATAGCCGAGCCTCAGCTGCTGGACAAACACGTTCTCAAACATGTCATCTGTGCTCAGTGTGGGCGAGAAGTAGCCACGCAGAAGCATATGTAGCAGCAAGTATACTGAAATCAGAACGATGACACCGGCAGGGCGCCACCAAAATCGGTTGATACTGTCTCTTCCGGCATCCAGGCATCCCCATCAGAGGCTCAGACAGCAAGCTTAGACCCACGAGAAACGGCCAGATACAAAGAGGGCCACATCCCGCCTGCTCGGCTGTTGATGTGGCCCCGAAAGCACAGATAAGGAGATTACACCCTAAGTTCTGCGGAGTATTTTTCCACATGCCCGAGCAGTTGCTTTGCACCCTGTTGATCACGGGAAAGCACAAACCCCAGTCGTTCGGCGGTCCGGCCGCCCACATCCCATGAGCTTGCCCAGATAATGAACGGCGCGAGCAGCATTGGCAGGGCAACCGGCATCACCCAGAGCCACAGCGCAGCTTCGCCGATCCAGCTCAGGCCCATGGCCAGCGCGCCAACAGCGCTCACCCACCAGACAGAGCGGAGGCACTCGCGCAACGGCAAGCGGGCGGCGTCGCGGTGTGCATTGGTCCATCCGCTGTCGCGGCCTATGAGAACCTCAAAGACGGAGCGGCATTGGAAAGCCATGAGGATCGGGGCAAACACCGCAGAGCTGATCAGCTCCACCAGTCCTCCAAGCACCCCCTTGCGGGATGTGTTTTCGGCCCCCAGAAAGACCTCTTTCAAAACAACAAGTGCTTTGGGCAGAACCAACAAGCAATAACGCCGAACAATAGCGCTGCACCTTCATAGGCAGCACTGATCGGGATATGGCCAAGAACCGGAAGGTGGTTCTGGAAGGTATAAGCCTCCAGCACCGGCAGATCCAACGGCGCGAACAAACTGGCCAGAAGAAACACTGCCCAGACCGGAGAACTCAGATAGGACATAATGCCAAGCAGCAAGGAAAAGCGTCCCCACGGCTTGAGCGAACGTGCCGCAACCACACGGGAATGCTGCAAGTTGCCCTGACACCAGCGCCGGTCACGCGCCGCGTAGCCCAGAATATTCTCGGCGCCGCCTCGTAGGACCCGGTAATGCGCGGATCACACTCCACCCGCCAGCCCGCACGTGCCATAAGCACCGCTTCCACGCTGTCGTGACTGAGAATATGACCGCCAAACGCCGCTGTATCATCCAGTTCCGGCAAACCGCAGCTAGAGGCAAAGGCCCTTGTGCGGATAATGGCGTTGTGACCCCAAAATGGCCCGCACTCCCCTTGCATGGCAGCCAGACCAAACGCAAAGGCGCGGCCAAACATGCCGGAGGCAAACATCAGGTTGCGGCCAAAGTAACTCTTCAGGCCAACCAGCATAGGCACAGTCTGAAGCAGACCAAGGGTCGGCTCCGCTTCCATTCGGCCAACCATATGCACCAGCGTATCAGCCGCATCAGGCTGTCCGCATCCAGAACAACCATGTAGCGGTAAGCCCCGCCGCAGCGCTGCACAAACTCGGCAACGTTGCCGGCTTTGCGGCCATGGTTTTCCGTCCGGCGACGGTAGAAGATCTTCTGCTCCGGATACCGCACAAGCAACTGGCGCACCACCTGCTCTTCCAGCGCAGCAATCTCGTCATTACGGCTGTCAGAAAGTACATGCCAGTGAAACAGGTGTGTTGCATTTTGAACGCGCAGATCATCCATCATCGCAGCAAGACGTGCGGCAACTTCCGGCGCATCTTCATGATAGATCGGCATCAGGATCGCCGTTCTTTCAGGAGGCAGCGATTGCGGATCAGCATCAAGAGACGCGACCGAACGGGCGTAAAGCAAGCCCAGCAGAACGGTCGCCCCGCCCCAGGAAAGCCAGAGGGTGCTGACAAACAGCAGGACAATCCGCACAAACTCATAGATATTGAGGCCATCAGCACTCAAGCTGCATAAAACAGCCCAGTAAAGCTAAGGGACAACGCCAGACAGAAGACAAAAGCCGCAGCCCGGCGGTGCCCTACCCCGTCGCGAAACGGCTTTTCCATATATTACCGCTCCGAAAAGATAGAGGTGGCTTTCTGCAGCCGTGCCCGCTTGGCAGGGAGTGCAACAGCATCAGTACGCCCGAGCCGCACACGGCGCCAAGCCAGAACAAACCAGCTCTCATCCGCAGAAAGATCCTGAACTGGCATGGCAAGCGGTGCAAACGGACCGCTGCTCAACTCAACATTTGTAGAAGACATTTCAGATTTCACAGGTTTCATGAACTCCACCCCCACTGGTAAAGCCATTCTTCAGAAACTACTTTCTCGCCATCAGTCAGTTGAAGGCGCAATTCCACCGGCACGCTCAGATCATCGCGGGAAACATCCATAAACACACGATAGATACCCAACTCTTCAATGTAGCGGATGTCCACAAAGTCGACTGTTCCGTTCAAAGCCGTGTTGTCGATTGATGGTTTTGCACGCACAAGCTGCTCACCGTTCAATCCGCTCTCCGTAAACAAGGAGGCATCAAAGTCCACGACGAACTTACGGGTCAGCGAGTTCTCGGTTGAGGCTGAATGCCCCGCCTTGCCAGAGCGCGTTTGCGAAACAGGCATCAACACCTGCTCAGAGTGACCAACTTCATCGCCCCAGTACATCTTGTAGTGGAATGACAGCTCATCACCTGCTTTCACGTCTTGATCCGGCGACCAGAACGCAACGATGTTATCGTTGATTTCCTGATCCGTTGGAATTTCCGCAAGCATGACAGACCCGTCCCCCCAGTCACCAAGAGGCTCGATCCAAAGGCTTGGGCGCTTATCATAGCGCGCTTCAAGATCCTGATAGTGTTCCAGATCTCTGTCGCGCTGCATCAACCCGAAACCAACCGGACTTTTTGCATCGAGAAAGGAAAGCTGCAGATTGTTCGGATTGGTAAGAGGCCGCCACGAGGTTTTTCCATTGGCAAAGCGCAGCTTCAGCCCGTCACTGTCATGTACTTCTGGTCTGAAATCATCAAACCCGGTCCTGTCATTTTCGCCGTAAAGGTACATGGAGGTCAAAGGCGCAATACCAAGCCGCTCCACATCACTGCGGAAGAACAGATGCGCCGTCACATCCACTTCTGTCTGCTGCCCCGGCTTGAACGTAACTGATACGCACCTGTCACACTTGCTATCAAGCTCCGCCCACACGGTCACCGCGCTTGCGCCGTCCACCGGCTTGCCAAGGTAAAACGCTGTGAAGCTGGGAAATTCCTCTGGCCGGCCACTGGCCGTATCAATAGCCAGCGCACGGGCAGACAGACCATAGGTATTGCCCGCACCCAGAGCGCGGAAATAGCTGGCACCTAAAAAGGCAACCAGTTCATCCATCTGGTCTTCCACATTCAGTGGGTTCAGCAGACGAAACCCGGCCACACCGGGGAAAGAAACCTCACTCAGCGATGCACTTAACTCCGCATCATGATAGTCAAAGTCAGCAGCTTCAAACACGAATGGTTGAGCCGCACCCTCGCTCACCTCATAGATTTTCAGAGGATGTTTAAACAGCCATCCCGGATGGAACGCATGAACTCTAAAGTTCTCTGTGTCCTTCCATTTGCTGCGGTCGCGCTTATAGCCAATTTTCCGATATCCATCGTACTCTAACGCCGCCAGCGCGCCCGGCAATTCGGTCGTTGGTTCCGCATAGGCTTCCTGTGCCTGAGCCTTCATCTTTGCACAAGTGTGCCAAAGGTAAACGGAACCTGAGACTGAGCGCTTTCGTTGCAACATCAGCCGCAAAAGAAGAAGAGACTGCCCCAAACCCGACACCGGAGCAAATCACGCCCAATACAGCCATATTGGATAGAAAATTACTTCGTTGATTAAGCAACGAGACGCCCCCAAGATTTCATATGTAACAAATTGCAGTGTTTCTACGTACTACACAACTATAAGTTCTAGCAGAGGCCCGAACTTAGACCAGACAAGTCTACATAACGCCTGATCACCTGAAGTTTATCGTGGCGCAATAAGGCGGAGATGTGGTCATGAACTGGCATTGAAGCGATGATTCACAGACAAAATTAACCCTGTTAAGTATTTCTAACCTACTATAATCACTGAGATATTAGGGATGCGGTATTTGATGGACACGTTTCCACCACGCTCTCACCCCAAACCCACCAAAAGCAGGCATCTCCATTGGTCAAGGTCTTATGTCAGATCTTGAATAACACGCTGAACGGGATGAACAGCGGACACTTAAGATCAGATCAAACCGAGCCACCTGCCGCAAGGCAGATTCCCATCCCGAACTCTTTGGTAAAGACGAGCGACAGCCCTCAAATTTTGAGAAGTTTCTGGCTCTGCATCGCAAAAGGAGGCAAACCAGCCTTTGCCAGCCCTAAAGGCCAATCCTATGGAAGCCAGTGCCGTCCTCACCCCTGCAACAGATATGGAGCCTCCCAGCCCCCGTGAAGACAGACACACGGGTCAGGCGCAGATGGACAGAGATGAAGACCCGGTCGCATTTGCCAAGTTAAAGACCTCCACCAGAGGTGGAGGTTTATTTTGTTTACAACAAAAAAAAGGCCCACCAGTTTGGCGGGCCTTATAAATCTTTAAAGCTATAAGATCGGCTTATTCCAGACCGATCTTCGCCTTCAGCATGTCAGACACAGCCTGCGGGTTTGCTTTACCCTTGGATGCTTTCATGACCTGACCAACGAACCAGCCAAGCATACCTGGCTTCTCTTTAGCCTGCTCTGCTTTGTCTGTGTTGCCTGCAAGGATCTCATCCACGATGCCTTCAATCGCACCAAGGTCAGTCACCTGCTTCATGCCACGATCTTCAACGATCTGTGCTGGATCACCACCCTCAGTCCAAACGATCTCGAAAAGGTCTTTCGCGATCTTACCGGAAATGGTGCCTGCTTTGATAAGGTCGATGATCTTACCCAGCTGCTCGGAAGAGATCGGGCTGGAGGTCACATCCAGACCTTCTTTATTCAGACGGCCAAACGTATCGTTGATCACCCAGTTCGCTGCCAGCTTCGCATCACGGCCCTTGGCAACTTCCTCAAAGAAGTCACAGGACACGCGCTCGGCAACCAGAATGTCTGCATCATATGGTGTCAGGCCGAAATCTTTAATGTAGCGCGCCTTCTTCTCATCTGGCAGTTCCGGCAGGTTGGCAGCCAGCTCGTCCACCAGCTCCTGAGTAAACTCAAGCGGCAGCAGATCCGGGTCCGGGAAGTAGCGGTAGTCATGCGCTTCTTCTTTAGAACGCATTGAGCGGGTCTCGCCCTTCACGCTGTCAAACAGGCGGGTTTCCTGATCAATCTTACCGCCATCTTCCAAGATACCGATCTGACGACGCGCTTCGTACTCAATCGCCTGACCAACAAAACGGATGGAGTTCACGTTCTTGATCTCGCAACGTGTACCAAACTCACCGCCCGGCTTGCGAACAGAAACGTTCACGTCAGCGCGCATGGAGCCCTGATCCATGTTGCCGTCACAGGTGCCGAGGTAACGCAAAATGGTGCGCAGCTTGGTCAGGTAGGCCTTGGCTTCATCAGCACAGCGAATGTCCGGCTTGGAAACGATTTCCATCAGTGCCACGCCAGAACGGTTCAGGTCCACGAAAGACATGGTTGGGTGCTGGTCATGCAGGGATTTACCCGCATCCTGCTCCAGATGCAGACGCTCAACGCCAACTTCAACCTGTTCCCCATCCTTCATGTCCAGATGGATGATGCCTTCACCAACAATCGGCTGTTTGAACTGGGAGATCTGGTAGCCCTGCGGCAGATCAGGATAGAAGTAGTTTTTGCGGTCAAAAACGGACTTCAGATTGATTTCCGCTTTCAGGCCAAGGCCTGTGCGGATTGCCTGACGCACACACTCTTCGTTGATCACTGGCAGCATGCCAGGCATCGCTGCATCAACCAAGCTCACATTATTATTCGGATCGCTGCCAAAGCTGGTAGAAGCGCCCGAGAAAAGCTTGGCCTCAGAGGTCACCTGAGCGTGAACCTCCATGCCGATTACGATTTCCCAGTCGCCCGTTGCGCCCTTAATGAATTTCTTCGGATCCGGCGTACGCGTATCGACAAGCAGCGTCATGCGATCAATATCCTGTGTTCGTTTAAGTCTTCGTACCAAATCCACCCACGCACACGCGGGCCGACGAAGACCACCTAATTTCTCAAGGGTGTTGGGTAGGCCATCAACCCAATAATGGCAAGAGAATCTTCGCCCGTTTTTTGAGCACAGCGCCTAAATTTCGGGGAGAAGCCTGTCAAAAGGGAGCCGGAAGCATCTGGAGCTTGCCCCACGCTGTACAGCAAGCCCGTAGCACTCACTTTGTACGGCGACGGCTTGCCCCGATTTTCATAGCAATAGCACTGACAACTATCCCCGTGGCAAAGCGGAATGGAAACAGCGCCAAAGGCCCAACCTCAGGGTTCCACGGCATCGGGATCCCGATAAGCTTGATAATCCCTTCAAGAAACAGGCTCAGCGCAGCTGCCGCAAAACCAGCAATAAAGATCTTCGCCTTCTGGTTGGCGTAGTAGCCATATAAGCGGCAATCAATATGGCAAACGGATTCAAAAGCCCCGGCCAAAGTAAAATTACGGAGATATCATCAGTCATTAAAGGCTCACTCAGATTAAATAGGACAGCACCTGCATCGCGCCAAGTAGTTCCCCTAGCACATTATTGAAGCCGCTGCCCAATAGACTTAGAGCACATCCCCCGAAAGTCCAGCACCGCCTTCTGCAACGAGTGGCCCACACCCCCTCTACAATCTGCAACACTCCCTCACCTTACT
>BAXV01000090.1 GCA_001310715.1 Pseudovibrio sp. JCM 19062 | reverse complement strand
CCAAAGAGTTCGTTTCTCCAGCTCCGGAGCATACCGCTGAACCCAGCGATGAAGAGTGGCGTGATCCACTTCAACGCCCTACTCATTCAGAATTTCCTCAAGGTCACGGGAGCGGATGCCATGTTTGCAATACCACTTCACCGCACAAAGAATGATCTCGCCTTGAAACTGACTATCATTGAAGTCTGACATGGCATGTCATGCTGCCAAGCCTAAAGCTTGCATCAGGGCCACTATTCCAGTTTTGGGAAAACTAGGGTAAATGCATGTCATGGATATCGTTCTAATCACCACGGTTATCGCATCACTGTTCCTGATTATTGGTGTCGCAGAGCCGCTTTCTGTGCGGCTGCGTTTGCCGTATACCGTGATCCTTGCCGCACTCGGGATACTGATCGGCTCTGCGGCGATATTCTTTCTGCATACAAACCTCACCAATGCGCTTAATCCCGTGGCCGAGGCTATTCTTGCGCTGCCCATACGCTCCAATGTCTTCTTGTATGTCTTCCTTCCCACGCTCTTGTTTCAGGCAACTTTGGGGATGAACCTGCGACGGATGCTGGATGATTGGGTTCCGATCATCGTTTTGGCAGTCGTGGCCGTTGTCGTGGCAACCTTGAGTGTCGGGTATGCTTTGTCATGGGCCACGTCCTTGCCTTTGGCAGCATGTCTGTTGATTGGGGCCATTGTCTCAACCACAGACCCTTCAGCTGTTGTTTCGATCTTCCGGTCCATCTCGGCCCCGCGCAGGCTGTCCCGTATCATTGAAGGCGAAAGTCTGCTGAACGATGCGGCGGCGATTGCGCTTTTTGGTTTGTTCATGAGCTTTGTCATGGTCGGAGTGCCAAACCCACAGCTTGGTGCAGCACTCGCCCAGTTTCCGTTTCTCATTGTCGGCGGTGCGCTGACCGGATGGCTGGCAGCACGCATTGCCGCCTCGATTATGGCTTTGTTTAGCTCGCACGAGCTTGCGCTTATTTCGGTCTCTGTTGCCTTGCCGTACCTTGCCTACATTGGGGCCGAGCAAGTCGTTGGGGCATCGGGTGTGATAGCTGTGGTTGCGGCGGGCATCACATTGAATTTGGCTGGCCCTGGGCGTTTTCCTCCCCAATCCTGGATCAACCTGCGCGAAGTCTGGGGTTTGCTGGCACATTGGGCAGGCGCACTCATCTTTATCCTTGCGGCACTGCTGATCCCTCGCCTGCTGGAAGGTGTCCAGCTTAGTGATTTCATTTTGGTGGGTATCGTGGTGGTCGCAGCGGTGGCGGCGCGGGCCTGATGCTGTTTGGGTTACTGCCGCTCCTGTCGCTGCTGCGGGTCTCGCCAGTCGTACAGCGACCTTATAGAACTGCCATTTTGTGGGGAGGATTGCGCGGTGCCGTTACGCTGGCATTGGCGCTGGCCGTAACCGAAAGCATTCTTGTACCGACCGAGGTGAAACGCTTTGTCGGCATTCTGGCAACCGGTTTCACGCTATTCACCTTGCTTGTGCAGGGCTCGACCTTGCGTCTGGTCATCAGTTGGCTCGGGCTGGACCGGCTTTCCCCGGTGGACGAGGCGATGTCGCGGCAGGTGGTTGCTGTTGCCTTGCAAACCGTGCGTGAAAATGTGGCCCGTACGACGGATGAATACGCGCTGACGCGTGACGTTGTCCGCTCCGAGGCCAAGCAATTTGGCCGACGGCTGGATGAAGCCGTGAATATCGCCGAAGGTAGCGATGATATTCTCGACCGTGACCGCGTTACTTTAGGCCTGATTGCGCTTGCCGGCTTCGAGCGCGATATGATCCTTTTAAAACTGCGGGAACGGACGATTTCCGCCCGTATGGCAGAACAGACTTTGCTGGATGCAGACCGGTTGATTGAAGCGCGCGCGCTGGCGGGCGCCGTGGGTACCAAAGGGCGGCCCGGCAATCCGTGGCTTATGGCCGTGCCTTGCGCACCGCTGCTGCCCTTCACACCCGGTTTGGGCTGTCCTCTCCATTGGTGCGCATGACAGCAGACCGTTTTGAACGGCTGCTCTCACAACGGCTAGTCCTGCGGGATCTTGATGTCTTCATTGACGGCCGGATACGCCGTATTCACGGCCGGCACATTGCCGAGCAGCTGCGCAAATTGTTGGCTCGCCGCATTGAAATGGTGGAGACGGGGCTGGATGGCTTGCGACTGCAATACCCCGGATATGCTGAGGAACTGGAGCGCCGCTTTATCCGTCGTACAACATTGCGACTGGAAGAGCGGGAGTATGTCTCCATGCGCGAAGACGGCTTGATCGGGGAAGAGGTTTATACCACGCTGATGCAGGACCTGACCAAACGCCGCGCAGAGGCGGAAGGCAGACCATCACTCGACCTTAGCCTCAAACGGCTGGAGCTCGTCAGACAGTTTCCTCTGTTTGCCGACCTTGACGACAAGACGGCAGGGCAGCTCGATCGCGCGTTAAAGTTCCGGTATGTCAGCCCGGGCGATATCATCGTGCCCAAAGATAACCCGAAGAAGAATGTGTTCTTTATCGCCTCCGGTGCAGTCAAGCTGGAGAGTGCCGGCCAAACCTGGTGGCTGGGCAGAGGGGAAATGTTTGGGCAGGTGAGCATTCTCATGAAGAATACCCGACGGGCTCAAGCCCGTGCAATTGCACCGACAACCCTGCTCGTTCTCGATATTGCCCAGTTTAGGACCCTGCTGGACAATAGCCCAGCATTACAAAACGCAGTACGCGAAAGCGGCCAAAAACGGGGAATAGACCCCGACGCCCTGCTCGGCGACGTTAAAAAAACCACCTGACACCGCGCAGATTGGCTCCTGATCTCCCTTCTTACGTACTTACGCACGATGCCAAAGCCGGGAGCTTAATAAGTCCACAAATGAGGCTTAGCTTAATCTCTGCTTTGTGTTGCCACGACAGCTATGGCGCATGGAATTGCCCATCATGATTTATCGGAACGACTTCTTGGTGGTTGATTGGGTTCTGGCTAACAGGTTGCGCGAGCACCCACGATTGATGAGGATCATTCAATGCCTGCCTCCCCGAATTCTCAAGTATACATGTTTGGTAGTCGTGAAGAGTCGGTTCAGCGCTATCATCTTTTGAATGAAATACTGTTGCCTGCGACAGCTGATGGCATTGCGCATTTGACACTCAAACCAGATATGCAGGTTTTAGAAGTTGGCTGCGGGGTCGGTGATACGGCTTGCTACTTCGCCCAACACGTGGTTCCCGATGGATACGTAACAGCTTTCGACCTCTCCCCTGTTTTTATAAAACTGGCGAAACAGCAAGCAGAAGAGAAAAATATTAAAAACATCAGCTTTATCTGTGCTGATGCAAGGGACATCGTTTTAAAAAGCAACTCATACGATCTGGCACACACCCGACTGGTTCTTGAGCACTTTTCGGAGCCCGATAAAATTGTACAGCGGGTCTTCGAGTGGCTCAGACCAAGCTCATACTTCTTTTGTGAAGAAAAAGTCACCCTCCATGGCAACACCAACGCGGTGCATTGGCTGAATCGGTTAGTGAGTTGGAGACTGAAACTGGTTGAAGTTGGCGGAGGAAATCCGAACTACGCGACTGCTGAACTTGCTGAACACATGAAAGCCGCTGGGTTTACGGATGTAGAAAACTTGGTATCCAAGTCAAATTGCGACCCGATTAAAGTCAATGAAATGAATTATTTAGGCCTGCAGCATGAAATGAAGCAAAAATTGATAGGTCTTGGGATTGCCACTGAAGAGGAAATCGGAACCATCCTGCACTCAATGCGCACAAACCCACCCGATAAATCCTTGTCTACCTTTACCATGTTCCAGACGCTGGGTCGTAAACCCTAAGGTTCACAACGGCTCTGATGCATGCTTGAGGCTTTGCCTACTTTGGCAGAGACGCGCCAAGTAGGGCATCTAATCCTTCAGCGCCGCAACAATCTCATGCCCCGATGTTACGCTGCAAAGGCAGCGTAACTGGAGTGTGGGGGATTTAGTTAGTTTTTGCTCTGCAAATTGAAGTGACAAAACTGCGGGTGTTGGCACTGTGGTCTTGCATGAGTTCGCCGAGCAGACTTGTCATTTCTGACAGGCCATCTTGCCCGTGCTGGGCCGTAATCAATTCAACGACCTGCTCGATTTCTTCACTACTGTCCACTTCAAAACTCGGATCGCTCACCAGCTTTGCTGGGATGAAGCGTGTGAGATAGTCGGCCAGCTTCTCTGATTTGTCATAGGCGTTCTTAGCAAACACGTCGACAAAGGTTCTGTCGGTATACTCCACAGTTGGTGTTTTCTTTGTGAGCGCCTTGAGCACAACACTGTTGGAATCTTGCTCCGCATAGGCTTCGTGGGTGATCACTGCCTGGAATTTCTCAATGACGAAGTGACGGTTTGAAAGCAACTGGATAGCGTCAGTTTTAGCTTGCGGGAAGCCCAACACATCCTTCGTATTTGTCCAGATGCTTGAAGCGGTACTTACGCCCGGTTGCAATGTGGCATGATAAGGCTGGGACATGTCGCCGACATAGTGCATTCCCCACCCCATGAAGCGCCAGCCCCAATAATCATGCCCTGTACGAAAGGCATATTCAGACAGCGCTTTATACATATGCACGCGATAGTCTGGGAAGGTGTCGCTTAAAAAAATCGGCTAGGGAATAGAGTATGCTTGCTTCATGATAAAAGCCCATATGAAAGGGCGCCTGGCTACTAAACTCCACTGCCGGATTGCCAAAGGCTTGCTGACCAAAGCCATACAGTTTGCCTGCTGGTGTGTCATTGTCTTCAAACAAGCCAATATCCAGCCCATTATCAGGGTCATCATTGGCTGACGCTAACACTTCGAGTGGCGTTACCAGATCACCACTTTTGACCTCAACAAACCTCATTGCGCTGTAGTCATCCAGATTTGAATACACCGCAACCTCAGAGGCCTGCATAAGTCGACGCCCTTGGGCAGCTTGCCCCGGCAACAACTTTATGTACGGCGTAAGAGGTGCCTCGGGATTAATTCGTATCGCGTGAATGAAACTGCGGCGTAAATCTGAGCTGTCTGCATCAAACGCGATGGCATCAGGGCGTGGTTTATAATGAGGGAAATGTTTACGTAGCCAGGCTTCATTGGTGGCAAGTAAGGCTTCTAATCCCTGCGCTTCTGCCGAGACAAACTCGGCTAATGTTTCAACCATCACTGGTGGTTGTTCAGCGACTTCCGGCATCGACTGCAATACTGGGTAACTGATGAGGTTGTGTTCAGACCACGCATTGGCATGACCCGCAATTACCCCGTTCAGTAAGAGCGCACAAAGGGTTAGCCTAGCTTTTTTTTATAAACATATCATTCCTTGATAAAGATAGATAAATTATAACTAAACAAGCAATAGTTTGACTTTAAGTCAAGTGTGCACATAACAACTTTGGATCATCAATTTAGTCTAGTTTTGCTATGTTCGACGCTCTGCCGCCAAGTTTGGCCATGGTGTAAGAAGCCGGGAAACTGGCCTATCACCCTGACTGATTGCACTATTTTGGAATTTGAAGCGCTCTGGTTTCCTCAAAGCAAACACAGTATCCCCCGCAGTGCCCCCTGCCCTTAACAAGCCACCCAGAGCAGCTTTCGCAAGTTCGCCTCGTCTAACGCTCCGCTAGGAATTTGCTAGTCGTGGGAGCAGCCTTCTCACTTCATCAGGCACGACGCCTTCTCCAAAGTGGTCACTCAGCAACTGAATTGTCGTGGCAAGGGTGTTTTCAAGATGGTTGGGGTGTTTGAATAACCGCGCGGCTACATAGTAATTGTATAAGATGATTGCCGATGCATCCCTTGCGGTGATCTCGCTCAAGGTCTCTTTTGCCCGTGCCTGAAGAGCAGAAGGAAAGGCCCAGGTGATGTGAAATACGGGTTTTGAGGAAGGGTGGCGTTGGAATAAGACTTGTAGTTGGTTCCCCAGTTTGTTTTGGTCCCCGGCGGCTAAGTAAGCTTGGCATTTGAGGACAAGCAGGTAGGCGTCGATCTCCGAGTCCTCGTCACACAATTCCAGAGCTTGATCAAATATTTGCAGGGCATCGTCTATCTCACCCAGAAAACAGAGCATCTGGCCCATTGCTGCATATGATGCAACGACCGTAGTGGCAGCGCGAAAAGCTGCCTCAGAAAGCTCTATGGCCATTCTGCGGTAGCCTCGATCAATAAAGAACAGAAGCTTAGCGGCAGTCATGACTAAATGAGGCTGATCTTGAATATGAGGAAGCGCCTCCGAGACCAAATGCTCGATACTATCCTCGTCAACTAACCTTGGATCGTCCGGCCCCAGAAAAACCTTATGCCCCATAAAAATATACTTCGAATGAATATTGGTGGCCTTCATAAGCTTGGCGACGGCATCCTCTGGATCGACTTCAAACAGCCGATTTAGTCTACGCTCACTCTCCTGCCAATTTGCTTTTCGACCAGACGTATCGAACGAAGCATCGTGCATGCTTACAGGAAGAGGTGCCAGGTCCTCCGGCTGTTTGGCGTGACCGACCCAGATATCTTTCACAAGGCACTCTGCGACCTTCTTAGCCACAAAGTAGCTCGCGTTTTCCTCACCAGACCCATCATTAATCACATGCCGCAGGACCGTGATTAATTTTGAAGTTTGAAAGTTTTTCGTATGTGCAACGCACTCAAGCTATTGCCTGTTCTGACGAACGTCAAACTGACCGCGAACTTCGGCGGGTCCGTTCCAAAGCTACGGGCCGGAGGCAATTTGAATCCAGAACAATCTTTTTCAAAGGGCCAAATTGATGCGTTAGTTCCGCCACAAGAAGCTTGCTAAACTCTTCTGCTAGTGGCCCAAAATCCCCGATATAGGGTAGGCCGCTTATAGGACCGACGACCAAATCTGCACCCGCAGCCAAGGGTTTATTGGCACCTTTTTTGGCAACCCATATGTACCCTTCCCCATATTGCGTGGCAATGAAATTAGGTTGGGATGCCCGATCATCCAGCTTGCGGCGCAGCCGGTTGACTATGAAATCTACATTCCGGTCCGTTTTATCCGACCCCGGCCCAGAAATTGCGTCAAGGAGTTGGCTTCGGGTCAGCAAAGCGCCGGAATTATCCAGCATGTGCAACAGTAAAAGCCGCTCCGAACGCGAAAACTTGACGGTAAGACCATCTTCCCGCGTAGCCGTTAGAAAATTTTGATCAAATGTAGCAGTTCCGATTTGAATTGAGGCTTGTGTCATGGAAATCCATCAAAAAAATAATCTTAAATCGCAGGAATCAATGAATTAAAATAACCGGATTTGCACAGGGGGTCCCTCCCCAAGATTTCTTGGAGCGAGTTCTTGTTGTTGGCCTTTGATAAATCCCCGAATGCAGAGCCTTAGCAAGTTATCAAGAGCCGGACACAATCAACAATGGCCCTTGCGAAAAGCAAGATGCAAATAATTCTGCAACAATCTGAGTACATGTCAGTGTGCGCCGAAGTTTTCTATTCTTTTTGGTGAGTAAACATCGTTTTATATCAAGGTGAAACACTGATGACACTTGCATATTCAGACGTACATACTGCAAATCCCGTTGACGCTGCGAAAGAGATATTTTCCGCAGTCAGTGGTCAAAACTTCAACCTGAATGAACCAAAGATCTCCCGCTATAACCCCGCGGATGAGATATCGAGATTTCCGTTTAAGGCACTCTCCAGAGAGTTTAGTGAAGTCAGAGCAGGAGCCTATGCCGAAGCCCATGGTGGCTTAATTACGGGCAGGAGCGACGGCAAAGTGCTTCTCTACACCCTTATTGGAACATCGTCAGGCGATGGAGACATTTCGTTACACCATCAAGCTGTCCTATTGGTCCCAGAGTATTCCGAGAATGACTTTTTGAAGAACCTCCCGCGATCAGCTCTTAATTTTCTCAAAAAAAATTGGGAAGGCATATCAGCCGCGAACTTCACCGCAGCCAAACGCGACGCGCAACCGCCGTATTGCTCGGCCTGGAAACCAGACTACTTGATGACATCGGCATAAAACGCAGTGACGTACTCAGCGCACTGGCCGAAAGCGGCAGAGAAGATGCTTCAAAAAAAGCTCGCAGCAAAAGCAAAACAAAACAGTGATGAAATGTGGACCAGATTTTCTGAAAAAGAAAACTCACGCCAGAGCTAATGATCAGCTCGATTTGCCAGAACAGCTAGGTCGCAGATACATGATTCCTGAACGCGCTCTGACTGCCACGCGTTCAACTGCGGCTTAGCACAAACCAGACCAGAACATACTTGATGTGGAATCGGTCTGGGCATGTTTTCTGAGGCGACGTTCTCGCTCCAGAAGTTAGGTGCGCCACCAATCACTTTCCCTAGCAATCTCCGTGGCCCCTCCCCTTTCAACGCATCCAAAACGCTTTCAGCCCAAATCAGCGCAGTTTACGACGCAAACGCTGATTTGGGGGCCCAATTATGGCTATCTATTTGATTTAATTATATTTTGCTCTTAGGGGTGCACGCGTGCACCCCCTGTAGTTACGAAGTTGCACGCGTTCAACCTCATTGCGTCAGACCAAACAGGGATTTGTGCAGGGCCAATTCGCCGTCCATTGCCCGATCAATACAAGCGCGGAAATATCCGCCGGGGCTGGAGATCAGCAGCGGATCGCGCAGGGCCTTTTCAGCGGTGGTTGCTAGCACGGCGGCGGCGATGTAGCGCCCTACCCTGCCCTCGGCTTGCTGCCAGGCGGACGGAGATAAGCCGATGAGAAGCGAGATATCCCCGCTGTGGTCGATCAGATCGGACCAACTGGAGATCTCAAACCCCAAAGTTTCCTGCAGGTTCACGAGGGCTCCCTTCAAAAGTCCAAGGGAGATATTCTCCAGAGCTGCGTCTTGTGAGAGGTTTATGGGCTTGGCAGAGATTTTGCTTTCCGGCTTTTTCTCAAAAGCTTTTTGATCCCGCCTTTGTCGGGATCTTCATGATTTGAGGGATCAGCGTGAGCTGATCGCCGTTCTCTATTACTAGATTCATGAGATTGAGGGTTTGTATTATTATAGGGGGCGTCATCAATGTCACCCGCGCAGGTCATTTCTTCAATAAAAGAACTCTCATTTCCTTCTGCAGTCTCTTCCTGTGCAAACAGGGCAACGGCCATCTCATAGATACCTTGCAAAACTTCTGCCCGCTGCAGAACGGTTAAAGGATTCTCGCCCAGCAACTCAAGTGCCTGATCAATCTGGGAGAAGTCGAACTTCTCTTTTGCAGCCAGAAGAGACATATCCTCGATCGCACGTAGCAACCGGTTCACAGTACGGCGGGCGTCCTTTTCCTGCTTCAGGCGCTGCGCAAAGGCGTCACCAAGTTGTTTCAGCTCATGCACACGCTGGCGGGCAGGGGAAAAGTCAAAGCCAAACCCGCGTTCAATCTCACCGCGCTTGCCATTACGAAACTCACCGCGGTGAATGTAGCGCCGACCGGTTGGACTGTCGCGGTACGCCATAATACCTGCTTCGACCAGACGCTTCAGGCAGCGCATAACTGTGCGTTTGGAGCGGCACACATATTCCGCCAGCTTTTCATTGGAGATTGCCACCAGAGGTTTGCGGTCTGGCTGCCAGTCATCGGCGCCGGTCAAACCAATAAGAATATCAAGGACGTGGTAGCAAGTGCCATCAATGCCCAGGGCAGGGGCTGCCTTCTTCAACGCCATCGCCACTTCGCCTTTGGATGTGGTGACAATGTCATTCGCGAGCGCCAGATGCTGCGCCTTCATCATCGCCGGCGTGAGCTTCCTAAATGAGGCGACCCCTCCAGAATTTTGCATAGCAGAACCCCTTCACGCCACCACATTGATAGCGCGTTTAAAACGCACGAGACCACTCGTGCTCCACATTAATTCAGCAAAAGGGAGGGCAGGCGCAGAAAATCGTTCCGCCTAACAAGACAGGCGATTGATTTTTGCCGCAAGGAGAAGTACGGTGAAGGTGATGTTACGGTACTTCAGAGTTGCCACTCTGTTTGCCTATTTGAATTCTGGCTCTGCAGATTACCGTCTGCAGGGCCGTTTTCATGTAAGCGCCTAGGTCATGCGTTTTCCTCCACCTTGTCCTGACGCTGTGTCTCTTCACGCTTGAACTCCTCGAGCAGCGTTTCCATCTTTGTGCTCAAAAACTGCGAGAATGCTGCGGCCTGAATATCATCCGGCCAGACAATCTTGAATGTGCGCGCGCCGCGTGTTTCCACCAGCGGCTTGCCATCTTCAGTGCTCAGCACAACAGCTTTGGTATTGGTGCCCTTGGTCCGCGAGCTTACCGCACTTGCATCGGAGGGGGATAACTTTCCATCCACCACCTCAAGGGCAACAGCCGAATCGTGTAGCCAGGTGAAACGATCGACGCTTGCCATCGCATCCCACTTGCCTGAGCTCTTAAGGCCCGCCAAGCTTTTACGCAGCCGTTCTGGCGCACCATTTGTCTCACAAACTTTGGCCACAGCTTCCCATTTGACCCGGCCAATACCGGGCGCAGAGCCAACAGATTCAATAAGATCGTTGGGAACGCGGCGAATAATGCTGGTGAGTTTAGAGACGCGGGTTTTATCGCCAGCGCCAACGGCAGCGGCGACAACCTCGCGCGTAAACGTCTTGCTGAGCTGGGCTGCGAAGAAGCATTGCTGAATATAAGTCAGGTTCTTGCGTTCTTCGTTTTCCTTGCCCTGAGCGATAACAAGTTGTTCATCGCTCATGTCCTCAACAACGGCACGCACTGCAATATCAAGCTTCTGACAAGCCTTCACACGGCGATGGCATAGGCAATTTGGTAGTAACCGTCGCGCTCCGGGTGAGGGCGCACCAGCACCGGAACCTGCTGGCCGTTCTGGCGAATGCTCTCGACCAGACTATCCAGCTCTTCATCCACCAGCTCAAACGCACGGTCCATGGCCAGTATGGCAGCAGCAATTTGGCGTCGAGGTTTTTGATGATCAGACTCGGATCGACCGGATCGGCACGCTGCTCGGTCAGCGAGTGCAGGGCGGCACCCAAGCGGCCAACTGCACTTTGCTCACGCGGTTTCGGGCGAACCTCAGCAGTATCAGCCTCTGGAATGCGCGCGGCACCGGCGTTGTTGCCGGTCATAATTGCACTGAGTTTGCTTTTGTTTTTCTTACGTTTATCGTTCATGAGCGGCCCCAATAGGTTTTGAGGATCTCTTCCATTTCCTGATTGACTTTATTGAGTGAATCCAACGCCCTGTCATAGGTTTTGCCGTTAAAGTTGGACCGTTCGGCCTCATAAAGCGTCTGCTGCACGTTGCCCGCCTCAGCGATAGCAGAGCTGCGCAACATGGTGCTGGTCAGCACGTTTTGCAGCTGGCTGCGCAGCATGGTTACAACATCCGTTTCAGGACGGCTGGTATTGTCGTGACGGGTAATCAGGTATTGAAGAGTTTAGGGGCCAGATATTCAGGCCCCAGCTGCTTGGCAACCGTGCTTTCAAAAAAACTCGTTGTGCGCGATAGAGTCGCCAGATACTGCGCCATGGATTCACAATCGATCCACTGCGGGTGAATGGTCACCAGCAAATGATCGGCGGCAAAGGAGGCAGCGTTGGACAGATACCCCAAGCTTGGCGGGGTATCGCAGATGATCACATCGTAATCTGCTTCCACATCTTCAAACGCCAGCTGCAGGCGGGTGAAGTAAAGCTTGCGCTGCAAACAATCGGAAAGGGCGGCATGCTCGCGGTTGAGCTCTTCTTCCAGCTCGCGCAGGCGCGTGTTGGTAATGCCCTTTTGCTTACGCTCGTCCTCAATATCCGCAATGCGGTTGCGAATACCCGGCTCTTCCTGACCCGCCAAGGTGGCGTAATGCGGCGCAAAGAACTCCCATTCCGTCAGGAACGGGCTGCCCACGGCCAGATCCAGATTGGCAAAATAGGTTTTTTTGAACCACATCGCTCAAAGAGGCCGGATCATTGTAGCGAATGGCTGCAAACAGCGATTCATCTTCGGGCACCAGCTCCGGCACCACACCCAGCATGGAGGAGGCCGAGCCTTGCGGGTCCAGATCCACCAGCAAAACGCGGTAGCCTTGCAGCGCCAGATATTGCGCCAGATGCACCGAGGTACAGGTTTTGGCAGAGCCGCCCTTGAAGTTGGAGCAGGCGATAATCTGCAGGTCTTCATCATCCTTGCGACGTGGATGATAAAACGTTGCCTTGGCAGTGTCGTCGCCCGCTTTTTCCGCCAGATAGGCGCGGATCTGGTTCATTTGCTCCAGCGCATAAAACCGACGCTCACCGCGGCCAACCTTCTCAATCTCCAGTCCCATCTCATCAGCAGACAGCGCCAGATAGCGCGGCGTGATGCCCAGATAGGCCGCCGCCTCGGACGCGGGAAACTTGCGCAGGACTTTTTCGGCTGTTGGCGGAAACTGAGACTGCCGCAAGGC
>BAXV01000089.1 GCA_001310715.1 Pseudovibrio sp. JCM 19062 | reverse complement strand
ACCCGAGATTGTCGAGGCTGACCGGTGAAAATACTTATTTTTGAGGGGACTAACTTTAAGTGGGTGCTGAATACATAATCAGTTCAAAATCCTCAGATTTCCCTTGGGTATTGCTGGAAATGCCTAATGATTAACCACTGGTTGAGATTTCCAAGACTATTATGTCGGCAAGTCATGGGCAACGGCTTTTGTTCGGGAGTAATAAGGTTATGGGGCGGGTCCTCCAGCTGTTTAAAAATTTTCAACTGTCGACGAAGATCGGTGGTGGCTTCATTATTGTTCTCTTGCTTTCCGCTGCAGCCGGTGGGATCGGGGTTTATTCAATCTCAGAGCTCACGCAGCAAACCGAGATGACGAACGCAACCATGCGTTTGATGCAGGGATTGCAGGATACGAACTCAGCGCGCGAAACATATCTGCGCAGCCTGAGCAAAGATGATGCGGGCGCAGCAGCTGACCAGTTGGACCTGTTAATCGGAGATCTGGACGCTCTTCATGCGCAATTTGTTGCCGAAGGCAAAGACGGATCAGCCTTTGAGACTGCCCAGGAAGACGTAGCGCTCTGAAACGTCTGTTCAGCCGTGTACGCATGTCCTCCGACATTCAGGAGACGCAGGTTGCCAAGATGATGACCGCCGTGGTCAATCTTCAGTCGATTGGCACAAACGTACAGGCAGATATCTCCAAGCTGGCAAACGCGGCGGCTGAACAAGATAAACTGGCAAAAGCGCAGCTGAAAGATGCAGACAGGGCAGGTCGTCTTGTCGCAACGATTCAGAGTCAGGCTCTGGACATGCGCTACTTCTTTCTTAAGGCAACGACCAGTTCCGAAGAAGGTGCCCTACGCAAAACATTGCTCAGTGCTGCAAAGGCACGCCGCGAGATTGATAAACTAAAGAAGATCGAGCTAACTCACCTTGACCCATGGCTCTTGATAACCTTTCCAAAGTGTCCAATACTCTGGTGGAGAAGCTGAAGGCCCTGCGCGACTCCACTGATTTTTCCGAGATGTATTCTCTTCGTCAGGATATTACCGCAAGCATTGATGTGCTTGGCGAGACAGCCAAGCTGGTGATTGGCTACACGTATCGCTCCATTGATGACGCGAACAGGCAACTGGACGAAACGGTAGAGCGCAAACAGACAGTTGATGATGCTCTGGAATCTGTTTCCAACGTTATGCGACGTACGTTTGCCGTAAGTTCATCCTCCCTTGCCTTCCTGCGTGCAGGCTCCGGTGTGGCGGCAGAAGCTGTCTCCGCCGAGATTGATGGGCTCGGAGCAGCGGGCCGTGAGTTCAAAACAGCGGTGAAGGATATTGTTGGCGGTGAGCAAGCTGCCAAAGAGGCGATGAAGCAGATTGCTGCCATTCGATCCGGCTTTGGCTCCATGGCCAACGGCAAGCAGGAACTGGCAAACCTGATCTCGTTCCTGACCTCGCAATCTGAAACAGTTCAGGGCCAGATCATCAACATTGCAGCGATTGAAGCTGAAAACGCAAGCGCAGCCGGGAAACTGGCAACCAACCTGATTATGACAACCGTTGCTATTGGTCTTGTGCTCGGAGGTCTGATCGCGCTGGGTCTGTCCATTGCGATTACCCGCCCGACCAAGCGTTTGACCGGAATCATGGAGCGTTTGGCAAAAGGCGATACGGAAGTGGAGATCGCGGGTCTTGAGCGCGGAGATGAAATCGGAGACATGAGCCGGACGGTTCAGGTCTTCCGCGACAACGCTCTGGAACGGGCACGCCTGCGCAAACAGCAGGAGCAGGTTGCCGAGAAGGATGCGCAGAAGCAGCGCGAAGTCGAGCAGCTGATCTCTGACTTCAGAAATACCGCGACCAACTTGCTCTCCTCGGTAAACAACAGCATGGGCGAGATGGGGCAGACCGCAAGCACCATGGCAGACCTTGCCCGTGGTACCTCTGACCAGACGGAGCGCGCGGCTGCATCGTCAAACGATGCCGCAAATAACGTGCAGATGGTGTCTGCGGCCGCCGAAGAGCTGAGCAGTTCCATTGAGGAGATTGCCCGTCAGGTGAGCGCAACCACCTCCGTTGTTGCCAAGGCAACCGATAGTGCCCACTTGTCCAACGATCGCATCAAGCAACTGGCTGAAGCGACCGTCAAGATCGGTGAAGTTGTTGGCCTCATTCAGGCAATTGCTGAGCAGACCAACTTGCTGGCTTTGAATGCGACTATTGAGGCGGCGCGTGCTGGAGAAGCAGGGAAAGGCTTTGCTGTTGTTGCCGCTGAAGTGAAAGAACTGGCGAACCAGACTTCCAAGGCTACTGAGGAAATCAGCTCCCAGATCTCGGCAATTCAGAACTCCACGTCAGGTGCTGTATCCTCCATTGAGGGAATCTCCCTTATAATGGATGAGGTGACCGCGTTCACATCTGCGATTGCAACAGCAGTTGAGCAACAAGGTGCCGCAACCACCGAGATCAGCCGCAACGTTCAGGAAGCTGCGATGGGCACAGCCAGTGTGAACGAGAACATGACACAGGTGTCTCATGCGGTGAATGAAACCAACGTTGCATCCACACGTGTTCTAACGGCGTCGACTGAGGTTACGGAGAGCACCCGCGCACTTGGCAGAGAGGTTGATGACTTCCTGACAGCGGTTGCCAAGGTCGGTTGATACCACCGAACAATCCAGATCTTAAAGGCAGCTTAGAACATCTAAGCTGCCTTTTATTTTGTCCTCAGATGGGTTCTTCTGGGATATCTTAGGCTACACCTATCAGGACTTATTGGCTGGTCCGCACGGGAATGAGAGGAAAGGCCTAACCGTTCTTGCTAGAGATACTGAGAGCTGTTCGACCAATTTCCGGTGAGCTGCGTTAACGGGTCGCAACGGCATTCCGGCATTTACAGGCTACAAAAAGCCACAGAAAAGTGGGTATTCTGGCTCAGCTGATTGGCAAAGTCCTGAAGGACAATAAGAACAGAAAAGAGTCCTGCCACTGCTGCTGCCGGTATTTTGGAGCGAATTATGCAGAACGGACTGGAACACAGTACAGCAACGGGTGAGCTTCCCGTCTCCCAGCAGCCGGAAGTCGACTATGTGCGCGTCCGATTTGCCGGTGACTCGGGCGACGGAATTCAGATGACGGGCACCCGTCTGGCTGAGAGCGCCGCCCGGTTTGGCAATGATATTGCAACATTTCCGGACTTTCCGGCGGATATTCGTGCCCCGAGCGGTACGATCTATGGTGTTTCCGCCTATTCGCTCAACATCGGGCACACGGAAGTCAGTACGTTTGGGGATGAAACCGATGCACTGGTTGCCCTCAATCCGGCGGCCCTGCGCAAGTATCTGGAAGGCGTGAAGCAGAATGGCCTGCTGATCATAGACACAGATGCCTTTACCGAACGAGCGATTACCAAAGCGGGCTTCTCCAGCAATCCGTTGGAAGATGGTTCACTCTCCAACTACCGTATGCTGCCGCTGGAAATCACCAGCAACACCGAAAAGGCGCTGAAGGAAACGGGCCTCTCCGCCAAAGATGCCCGACGCTGCAAGAACATGTGGACCCTTGGCTGGTGCTGTGGCTGTTTGAGCGTTCCACCGCAGATGTTGAGCTTTGGATTGAGCAGAAGTTTCACAAAAAGCCGGATCTGGCCAAGGCCAATATTATGGCGCTTCAGGCGGGGCATCTTTACGGTGAAGTTGCAGACCTGCCGCCGGATGTATCCCGCTACCGCATTCAGCCTGCACCATTACTGGAAGGGGAGTACCGCTCGATCAATGGCAACGAGGCCATGGCCTACGGTCTTTATGCTGGTGCGACCCTTGCTGAGCTTGAACTGTTTTATGGCTCTTACCCAATCACACCGGCCTCTCCTTTATTGCACACCATCGCCAAGCTGAAGGAACTGGGTGCTATCTCGTTTCAGGCAGAAGACGAGATTGCTGCCATCTGCGCAGCAATTGGGGCTTCTTACGCCGGACATCTGGCGTGACCGGTTCATCTGGTCCGGGAATAGCGCTTAAGACAGAGGCCATTGGTCTTGCCATCATGACCGAGCTGCCACTGGTGATTGTCAATGTTCAGCGCGGTGGCCCTTCCACGGGCCTGCCCACCAAGACAGAACAGTCCGACCTGTTTCAGGCCATTTGGGGCCGCAATGGTGATGCGCCTCTGCCGGTTATCGCGCCTGCATCCGGGGGAGTGTTTTGACATTGGCATTGAAGCGGTCAAACTGACCACAAAGCATATGACACCGCTCATGGTGCTATCGGACGGGTACATCGCCAACGCCAGTGCGCCATGGAGGCTGCCGGACTTCAGCGATCCGGCCTACGCGCCTTTCCCGGTGGAGAAAGCGAAGGACCCAACCAACTTCCTGCCCTATGCTCATGATCCGATACCATGGCCCGTCCTTGGGCCGTGCCGGGCACAGCTGAGCTGATGCACCGTATTGGCGGGCTGGAGAAACAAGCGGGGAGTGGCGACATTTCTTATGATGGCGAGAATCATCAGCTTATGACCCAAATCCGCGCGCAAAAACTGGAGCGATCGCCAAAAGCATTCCACCACAGCATGTGGAATCCGGGCAGACCACAGGTAAGGTCGCAGTGCTGGGCTGGGGCTCCAGTTGGGGCCCAATCCGCGTGGCAGCGCGACGGGCAGAACTGGAAGGTAAGTCTGTCTCCCACATTCACCTGCGTCATCTCTGGCCGCTACCGCCCAATCTGCAAGAGCTGCTCTCCGGCTTTGATCGGGTGGTCATTCCGGAGATGAACAACGGCCAGCTGGCAACAGTTCTGCGCAGTCAGATGGATATTGAGGTGGAAAGCATTTCCTGCGTGAAGGGACGTCCATTCCTCGTGCGCGAGATTGCAAAAATCATTGAGGACGCGCTGGGAGCCACATCATGACTGATCTGAAACCAAAAGACTTTGCCAGCTCCTTGATGTTCGCTGGTGTCCAGGTTGCGGTGATTATGCTGTTTTGAAGAGCCTGCACAAGATTCTCGCAGAGACCGGTGCCAGACTGGAAGATACGCTATGCGTCTCCGGAATCGGTTGTTCCTCGCGTTTACCGTACTATATGGCGACCTACGGTTTCCATACAATCCATGGCCGCGCGCCTGCCATCGCGTCCGGTGCAAAGCTGGCTAACCCTGAGTTGGATGTCTGGGTATTTACCGGTGATGGCGATGGCTTGTCTATCGGCGGCAACCATCTGCTGCACGCGCTGCGCCGAAATCTGGACATGCAAATTGTGCTCCTCAATAACCAGATCTACGGCCTGACCAAGGGCCAGTACTCGCCAACCTCACAAAAGGGTAAGCGCACCCCGAGTTCTCCGGGCGGAACGGTGGAAATGCCGCTTAACCCGGCTCGCTTTGCCATTGGGGCTGGGTCCAAGTTCATCGCCCGCAGTATTGACACGCAAGCCAAGGTGCTTGGTCCTATTTTGGAAGCTGCTAGCGCCTTCGACGGAACGGCCTTTGTGGAAGTGCTGCAAAACTGCGTAATCTTCAATGACGGTGTGTTTGACCATTTGAAGGACAAGAAGCAGGGACCGGACCACACCATCGTGGTGGAGCACGGCAAGCCCATGGTGTTTGGCGTTAATCGAGACAAAGGCCTTCGGGTAAAACCGGGTGGGTTCGGGCTGGAAGTCGTCACGTTGGAAGAGAACGGCGTAGCTGAAGCTGATCTGCTGGTGCATGATGAGACCAATCACGCCCTTGCGGTTGCTTTGGCAGAGCTGGGCGAGAACGACGGCGAACCAACCGTGCTCGGAATTTTTGTTCCGCGAACAGGCCTCTGAATTCGGAAAAGCCAGCCGCGCCGGACTGCCGGAAAAGCCGCTGAGCATGGATGAAAAACTTTCCCGTCTTTCCGCAACGCTGCGCGCCGGAGAGACATGGGGGGTGGGGGGAGACACTGGCTGAAACGGACCACTTTTCGGGAATACGCTCTAGGCGGCGACCTGAGCCTTTGCAAGCCAGTCGGAGGCAAAGGCTTTTGCCGTGAGTGGCTTGGAGAAGTGATAGCCTTGCGCGTAGCTGCATCTGATGTCTTTGAGAAGCTCAACCTGATAAAGGTTCTCGACACCTTCGGCAATGACTTTCAGGTCTAACAGGTTAGCCATTGCCGTGATGGCCTCAACAATATCACGGGTGGCCTGATCTGCTTCCATTTTCTGCACGAAGCTGTGGTCGATCTTCAGCTTGTCAAGTTTTTGCGTACGCAGCTGCCACAATGCGGAATGGCCCGTACCAAAATCATCGATGGTGATCACCATGCCCGCCTGAGCCAACGCATCCAGATTGGCTTGGGTGTGACCGGCCTCACTGATGAAGGCCGTTTCAGTCAGCTCGATCTCGTAGACCTCCGGTGAGATCTCCAGACTTTCCAGCAGAGAGAGGATCTCTGTTACGCGGTCGGGTTTGGCCAGCTCGCGCTCCGACAGGTTGATTGCGATGCGACCGGATAGTGCAAAGCCTTCCGCCGCCCACTGGTGATACTGACGTGCGGTTTCTTTGAGGAGCCAGTCAGAGATGTCGACGATGATATTCTGACACTCTGCGATCGGAACAAACTCAGCAGGTGATATGGAGCCGAGCTCCGGATCCTCCCAGCGCATCAACGCTTCCACACCAGCGAGTTGATTGCTCTGTAGATCTACGATGGGCTGGTAGGCAAGGCGTAGGTTGCCTTCCTCAATCGCTGTGGTGAGCTTATCGGCGATCAGCACCTTGCGAACAACCACGTCTTCCATCTCGCTGCTGTAAAAGCTGAAGTCGAGATTGTTGTACTTGGAATGGTACATGGCAATGTCGCTTGCTTCAGCATGGTGCCAGTGGAAGTGCCAGCGACCTGACTGAATGCCACTCCAATGCTGGCAGAAAGGATTGGTGCCTGCTCACCCAGATCAATAGGTGCCACCATTGCCGTTCTCAAACGATGTGCCGTCATCTCTGCTTCAACAACCGAGGTGTTGCGTAGCAGAATGACGAATTCGTCGCCACCCAGACGGGAGAGCAAGGCATTGCCTGACACAACGCTCTCAAAGCGTTTGGCAGCCTGAACCAGAAACTTGTCGCCGGCATCATGCCCCAATGTGTCGTTGATCTCTTTAAAGCGGTTCAGATCCATATAAATGACTGCACACCGACGCTCGCCATGCTTGCTCGCCTCAATGGCCTGTTCCAGTTCCAACAAGAAGTGCGCCCGGTTTGGCAGACCTGTGAGAGCATCTGTGTAGGCAAGCTTTGAGAGCTTCTCTTCGCTCTCTTTCTTCGCAGTAATGTCTTTTTTGATCGCGAGATAATACTTCTTGTTCGCACTCCCGCCCTCCCATTCTACCGGGGAGACTTTGGAATGCTCAATGTATTCGGAGCCATCTTTACGTCGGTTGATGAACTCACCTTCCCAAGGCTCGCCGTTTGCGAGGGTAGCCCAGAGTTCATCAAAGGTTTCTGGTGAGGTTTTGCCGGACTGGAGAAAGCCCAGGTTGCGGCCAATTGCGTAGTCTGCAGAGTATCCTGTCGCTTTTTCAAACTGCGAGTTGACGTAGACAATCGTGCCTTCATGATCTGCAACCATGATGGTTTCGGCACATTGCTCTACTGCAACTGACAGAAGCTCAGGTGAGACAGGCACAAGACCCTCGTCTAGACTCAAAACAAACTTTTATGTTTTTCATAATTAAACTAGAAGATAATCGCAATGATTCACTATAGATACCCAAAGAAATGATTTATTTTTAATTGTCTTTAATTTTTAACACAGGAATAGCTGTGTATAAATTTAAAAGTATATATAAGTATTACTTGTGGTAAATTTTATAAAAATTATTGATATATTAGTAGTGGGTGTTGAAGGGCGACGTTGCGCAGAGTTTACCTGCAGGCCTATCTTGAAATAGAATTGGTATTCCACATCAATTTCTAGTGTCAGCGAACGTCACTAGCTAAATTTACTAGAAAAGACCAGGTGGGAGACTGCTTTCCTATTGTTATCAGTGCGAAATCTGGGAAATGCACTGGTAGATTATTGAGGGAAATGGGAAGGCAGTTGCCTTCCGTTATGCTGTTTAAGGGCGCTGCAATATGATTGCGTATGCCACCGGTATAGATGTCTGAAACAACTGTATTCTTTTGTTCGTGGCCGCTCTGGTTCAAGAAACAGAACGCCTGGGTCCATCTCATTCATGTTCAGAATGTCGATCATTAACTAGCTGATCAGACATGCAAAAATCAGAGCGCTTAGTCTGGTGGGGTTCTTGAGTAGATGACTCAGGCCTTGTGCATAGCAGCCATGCGGCACGCCATCTTGACAGTTTTACTTGGTTTCGTGTATTTTGAAATCAAATAAAAAAATGAGATAAGTGTATGAGTGTTTCCCCACGAACCTATGGCTACCTGCTTCGGATCACCATTTCGTTCTTCATGAGCCTGTTAATGTCCTTTGCCATGCTGGTATTGAACTTAGGGTTCGCTGAGGAGTTTTTGGCGCTGTGGTTGAAGTCGTTCTCGGTCGCTTTTTCACTGGCTGTTGTGTTCAGCTCGCTAGTCTTTCCATTTGTGACAGCATTGCTTGCAAAAGTCGTGAATGTGCGTGATGAACCTCTTGAGCTGCGCGAAGTGGCAGAGGCTGCTAAGCCCGATCTTTTCGTAAAATTAACCTGCTTGAGTAAACTGTGATGCGAAAAGTTGTTTGCCATGCTTTTTGCAATTGCTTTGCGATGCATGCGCGTATAGGTGCATGATGGATGCCAATGGCATCCAAGAATTCTTTTCAGCACATTTTCTCCCAAACCTTCTGCTTTCTGGTTCATCTCGGTAGGCGGATTTGTGCTGCTAGCAAGGACACATAATGGTTCAGTTCCTCGGCAAGCGAAACATGGGTATTGCACTGACAATCCTGTCTACGCTCATTTTCGCGATGCAGGATGCAATCACCAAGCAGCTTGTGACAGACCACCCGGTCTGGTTCATCATCATGGTGCGCTTTTGGGTATTGCTGGTGATTGCGATTGGCTGGGCCATTTTCAGTGAGCAAGGGTTTTATAACGTTGTGCGCACCAAG
Source organism: Pseudovibrio sp. JCM 19062 (assembly GCA_001310715.1). The sequence continues at coordinate 3,360 of BAXV01000089.1, read as the reverse complement.
CGTCCGGGCCTGCAGATTCTTCGCGGCGTTTTGCTGTTTGGTGAGATTTGCCTGATGACCACTGCTCTCAGTATGCTGGGACTGGCAGAGGTCACCGCTATTTTTCAGGCCCACCCACTAATTGTGACCGGACTGGCGGCTCTCTTCCTTGGTGAAACCGTTGGCTGGCGCCGTATCCTTGCAATGTTCTGCGGGATGGCAGGGTTGCTGATCATGCTTCAGCCCGATGGCAACATTGCTGGCTGGGGCGGTGTTGTTGCATTAGCGGCTTCGCTCACCTTCGCGCTCTACCAGCTGTTTACCCGTGTAGCCAGCCAGGATGACAGCGCACTGACCTCGTTTCTCTATGTGGGCGTCGTGGGCGTTGTGCTGTCCACATTCATTGGCTCTCAGCATATGATGGTGCTCAGTGAGGTGGACTGGGTGCTGCTGCTTGCTATCTGCGCGACGGGTACATCGGCACACTTCCTACTCATGAAAGCTCTTTCGCTGGCGCAGGCAAGCGACATTCAGCCGTTCAACTACCTGCAACTAGTCTGGTCAATCCCGATCGGGTTCCTTGTGTTCTCCGACTTGCCGGTATGGAGCACAATTCTGGGAGCATTGTTGTGGTTGGCGCAGGCCTCTTCTCTCTCTCCCGCCAGCGTATCCGCGATGCAGAAAAAGCTGCTGTGATGGAACCTGAAGGCTGAGTAAAAACAGGCGCTGTCCTATCTCTTGGACAACGCCTGCGAGCTTAAACCGATTGCTGGTTTGGACGTTGAGCTACTCGAAGTACCGTTCGTAAATCTCTTCAATGCGGTGGGATTCTTCTTCTGTAAGTGCGGCAAACTCTTTTGCTTTTGCGCGGTGGGAGAGCTTTCCGTCATTTTGATTGAGGAAGCGGAACAGCAAGTCGGCCAGACGGGCTGGCATATCGACAATCTGGCTCAGCTCGCGCTGAAAGCGGTCGTGGTTCTGCAAAAAGCGCGCTTCTTCGGGAAGGTCGTGCTCAACGGTCCTCTGTACGCAGGCATAGAGGAACTCTGCGTGGGCAGTTGCATCGAAGAACCGGTAAAAGTCTGCGGTTTCGTTGGTCACTGTCAGGTTGCCGTGAGAGGTGGGTTGCCAGTCGATCTTGCCAAGAAGGCGCGAGGAGTAGTCTTCCAGCACCTGCCGGTACGTGTTGATGCGCTCCAAGATGACTGAGGAGACCGGGAACACCACGCCGGGAGGATTGAACCCGCGCTGAGCAAGAACATGGTGGAACAGGTAGCGGTGCAACCTGCCGTTTCCGTCTTCAAACGGGTGTACATAAACAAAGCCAAAGGCCAGAACCGCTGCAGCAAGAACAGGATCGAGATGCTTGGCATAATCCTGCGCAAACTCAATCATTCCCTTCATGAGATCTCTCAGATCCTCGGGCTTTGCGCTGATATGGTCGGGCACGGGCATACGAGTCTCGCGGTCGTGCATCCCCACGAAGCCGCCTTCTTCACGCAGACCAAGATGCACGAAGCGGTCGTCGCCTATCACAACACGCTGGAGGCGGAGGAATTCTTCGATACTCAGTGGCGTTTTACCTGCTTCTGCAATGGCACGGCCCCACCGCTGGATGCGGTCATGCGCCGGCCGCTCTCCCTCAATCGCAAAACTCGACTTACTGTCCTTCAAAAGCAGAAATGCTGCCGTGCGTGCGAGCAAATCTTTTGGAACAGAAGCTGCCGACGCCATGGCCTTTTCCTGCAGCTTGGCCTGCTGAAATTCCTCCAGAGCTGCACTGCGGAAGATGAGGGGCAGAACAGAGGAGTTCCCGGCAGGTTATTGCGGACCCGCTGGCGAGGTGAGGCGACCGAACTGCCTCCAAACTGCTTTGTGGTGTCCAGCGCATCCACATAGGCTCCGGTTTCAACATCAGGCAAATCCAGCTGTTCACCCAATAACCATTCGTAGAGAAACCAGATACGCCTTGTGTAGCGACCGGTCGGGCGCGAACGCACCAGTTCTTCAATGGGTTCTGGTCCACATGCCAGAAACAACCGCTTCAATACAGCCAGATCCAACCCTTCGTTTTTTAAGGCAAAGGTGAGGTGACCCAGCAGCGTGGTTCCGGTGCATGGCGCGGAGTAAAGATGCGCCAGCCATCCTGTTCTATGATCTTGTGGCGATCCCCGATTGCACATAGAGTGTGCGGAATAGGCACACGCAGGTCGTATGCATCAATCAGTGCCGAATAGCCCGCCGGAGTTGCGGGGGCAGGAAGCCAGCTTTCGTGAAAAACTGTTACCGCTTGTGAAAAAGGCTTATGCATACGCTATCTCCGTGAGAAACTGTTACGAAAGATAGCGCAATACGAGCATTCTGTGAATACTCGTTATTTTTAAGGATAAACTCTGAAAACTCGGCAGGTCGCGTGAAAAAGCGTTATTTCAGGCCTGGTGTGCCGTCAAACTTACGTTCCAGACCGGACCAGCAATCCACATAATCATCCTGCAAGGGTGCTTCTTTTGCTGCAAATTCAGTTAGTTGCTGCGGGAAGCGGGTCTCGAACATAAAGCTCATCGTATCTTCCAGCTTCACAGGGTCCCAACTGTTGTGGGAGGCTTTTTCAAAAGCTTCCTGATCCGGGCCATGAGGGAGCATGCAGTTGTGCAGGCTGATGCCACCGGGCACAAAACCATGGGGCTTGGCATCATACTGCCCGTAAATATTGCCCATGAGCTCGGACATGATGTTCTTGTGGTACCATGGCGGGCGGAAAGTATCTTCCTGCGGAAGCCAACGCGGCGGGAAGATAACAAAGTCAATGTTTGCCGTCCCTTCTTCGGCAGTCGGGGCGGTCAGAACGGTAAAGATCGATGGATCAGGATGGTCGAAACTGATAGCGCCCACTGGAGAGAAGTGGCGTAAGTCATATTTGTAGGGCGCATAGTTGCCATGCCACGCCACCACATCCAGTGGCGAATGGTCGATGGTTGTTCTGTGAAACTCGCCGCACCATTTTACCGTTACATGACAAGCATGCTCGATGTCTTCAAACTGTGCAATCGGTGTTTTGAAATCCCGTGGGTTTGCAAGGCAGTTGGCGCCGATTGGGCCGCGATTGGGCAGCGTGAATTTGGCACCATAGTTCTCGCAGATAAAGCCTCTGGCTTTGCCGTCTGGTAGGCTGACCTTAAACACCATCCACGAGGCAAAATACAGATTTCCAGTGGTTCAAGATCGATGACCCCAAACTCGGTTGCAATCTTTAACCGTCCGCTCTGGGGGACGACGAGCAGCTCCGCGTCAGCGTTATAAAAGTACTCATCCTCATATCCGTGTCGGCCAGATAGACATGGGCAGCCATACCCATTTGCAACCCAACATCCCCGGCTGTTG
>BAXV01000088.1 GCA_001310715.1 Pseudovibrio sp. JCM 19062 | reverse complement strand
AGAAATGGTGATGCCTGGTGATAACGTTGCTGTTTCAGTTGAACTTATCGTACCAATCGCTATGGAAGATGGTCTGCGCTTCGCTATCCGTGAAGGCGGTCGTACCGTCGGCGCTGGTGTGGTAGCTGAAATCATTGAATAAAGACTTCTAAAGTCTTTACTTATCGTGCCGCGGTATGTATTGCGGCACGGTGCCTACCGGCAAGTTGGATTGTTGGTGGTTGAGGTTTTTGTCCCGGGTTCGGGGCGTTGTAGGGGTATAGCTCAGTTGGTAGAGCGACGGTCTCCAAAACCGTAGGTCGCGGGTTCGAGCCCTGCTGCCCCTGCCATTTCTTCGAGAGTCAGAAAGATCTTGATTAATCGAAGCTGGTGGCATATGAAGAGTTTTTCAGGATAGGGCGCGTGGATGAATCTACGCGCCCACCTGTCGTGTAATGGGCCGGGACCTAATGGCAAAAACCAATCCTTTTACATTTATTCAGCAAGTTCGCTCGGAAACCTCAAAGGTGACCTGGCCTACGCGCAAGGAAACCGGCGTGACTACGCTGATGGTATTCATCATGGTTTTCTTTGCAGCGATGTTCTTCCTTGCTGCTGACCAGCTCATGAGCTGGGGTATCAGTATACTGCTTGGCTTCTAATTAAGCTTTCAGACAAATTTAATAGGAGCAGGATTTAAGATGGCTAAGCGCTGGTATATTGTTCACGCTTATTCGAATTTTGAGCGCAAAGTTGCCGAGTCGATCAAAGAAAGAGCGCAGCAACAGGGCCTTGAAGATTCATTTGACGAGGTTCTGGTTCCGACCGAGAAATTCGTAGAAGTGCGTCGTGGTCGCAAGGTTGATGCCGAGCGCAAATTCTTCCCGGGTTACGTTTTGGTGAAGATGGAGATGAGCGATGACGCTTATCACCTGATCAACGATACGCCGAAAGTTTCGGGCTTCCTTGGTAATGACAAGAAGCCTATGCCGATCTCCGAGGCTGAGGCGCAGCGTATTCTTAATCAGGTTCAAGAAGGTGTCGAAGCTCCGAAACCTTCTGTCAGCTTTGAAGTTGGTGAACAGGTTCGCGTCAGCGATGGCCCGTTTGCTTCCTTCTCTGGTCTCGTCGAGGAAGTCGATGAGGAACGGGCACGTCTTAAAGTGACTGTGTCCATCTTCGGCCGGGCTACCCCGGTTGAGCTTGAATACGGACAGGTCGACAAAGTCGGCTAAGTTCGGGTTGGGGCGGCAGGTGAGGCGCACTTTCGTCGGTGTTCCGGAAGCCAGACCGCCCGCTCTCTTATCCGGTGAAACGCTTCGTTGCAGTTTCACAGATCCATTCTGGAGAGAATTATGGCGAAAAAGATTGACGGCTATTTAAAGCTTCAGGTGCCAGCAGGTTCTGCTACACCATCCCCACCAATTGGTCCTGCGCTGGGTCAGCGCGGTCTGAACATCATGGAATTCTGTAAGGCGTTTAACGCTAAGACCCAGGATGTTGAGAAGGGTTCTCCTTGCCCAACCATCATTACTTATTATTCCGATAAGTCTTTCACATTTGAGATCAAGACTTCACCGGCTTCTTTCTTCATCAAGAAAGCTGCAAAGGTTAAGTCCGGTTCTGCGACTCCTGGTCGTGGCACTGTTGCGTCCATCACTAAGGCTCAGGTTCGCGAGATCGCTGAGCTAAGATGAAAGACCTCAACGCTAACGATATTGAAGCAGCAATGCTGATGATCGAAGGCTCCGCCCGTTCCATGGGTGTGGAAGTTACGGAGTAATAGATCATGGCTAAAGTAGGTAAGCGCATTAAAGCTGCTCGCGAAGGTATCGACCGTAATAAAGAGTACGCAGTAAGCGAAGCTCTTGCAGTCGTTAAATCCGGTAGCACAGCTAAGTTTGATGAGACCATTGAAGTTGCGATCAACCTTGGTGTTGATCCACGTCACGCTGACCAGATGGTTCGCGGTGCATGTGTTCTTCCAAATGGTACCGGTAAAACTGTACGTGTTGCAGTGTTTGCTCGTGATGCGAAAGCTGACGAAGCAAAAGCTGCTGGTGCTGACATTGTTGGCGCAGAAGAGCTGGTTAAAGAAGTGCAGGGCGGTACCATCAACTTCGATACCGTTATTGCAACTCCTGACATGATGCCATTGGTTGGTCGTCTTGGTAAGGTTCTTGGTCCTCGCGGCATGATGCCAAACCCTAAGGTTGGTACTGTGACCCCTGACGTGACCAAGGCTGTTACTGACGCCAAGGGTGGTTCTGTACAGTTCCGCGTTGAAAAAGCTGGTATCATTCACGCTGGCGTTGGTAAAGCTTCTTTTGAAGCTTCCAAGCTGGAAGAGAATGTGAAAGCGTTCGTTGATGCAGTGATCAAAGCCAAGCCATCCGGTGCAAAAGGTACTTACGTTAAGCGCGTAGCCCTTTCATCCACGATGGGACCAGGCGTAAAGGTTGAACTTGGTTCTATTACCGAGTAAACACCTCTTCTATAAGACTTACCTCCCGCTTTTGTGTGGGAGGTTTTACCGCTGAAAGACTGTTATGGTCCTTCGGCATCCCTGTCCGAGACTGCAGGTGCCAACGGTTGTTGGTTTAAGTTTTCGTTAAGAAAGGCCTGCATAGATGGAAAAGAACTGATTTGGTTGACATGCACACTTGCACTTCAACCTTGCGGTTCGAACCAAATTGCCTTGCTGCGTCTCTCCGGCGCGTAAGGGGACAGGACCCTAATCGTCGTTGTCGAGGCTGGGTTTAACCCAGTTTTGATGCGGCAAAGGCAAACCGGCGGCAATGAGAGTTGCTGCCAACTGGAGAAGGCAAGTGGAAAGAGCGGATAAGCAAAAGTTCGTCAGCGATTTCAACGAAGTGTTGTCTAACACTGGTGTTGCTGTCGTTGCGCACTACGCGGGTCTTTCAGTTTCTCAGATGACTCAGCTTCGTGCTGATGCTCGTGAAGCTGGCGGCACCGTTAAGGTTGCTAAAAACCGCCTTGTCAAGCTTGCCCTTCAAGGCACTGAACTAGAGCATATCAGCGACCTGTTCAAAGGCCCAACTGTCATCGTTTATTCCGATGATCCAGTTGCTGCGCCTAAGGCTGCTGCTAACTTCGCTAAGGCTAACGAAAACTTCGTAATCCTTGGTGGTGCTCTTGGTTCAACTAACCTGGATACTGCTGGTGTTAACTCACTGGCAACGATGCCGTCCCTGGACGAGCTTCGTGGCAAGCTGGTGGGTATGATTCAGACCCCAGCAACCCGTATGGCCATGGTTACGAGCGCACCGGCCGGGCAACTTGCTCGCGTCTTCAATGCGTACGCCGAGAAGGACCAAGCCGCGTAAGGCGGAACCACATAATTTTTGTCAAAACCGAAAACGGTTCGAACAACAAGGTACTGAAAAATGGCTGATCTCGCAAAGATCGTAGAAGAACTCTCCGCACTGACCGTTATGGAAGCTGCTGAGCTGTCTAAACTGCTCGAAGAAGAGTGGGGCGTTTCCGCTGCTGCTCCTGTAGCTGTTGCTGCTGTTGCTGGCGCTGCTGCTGAAGCTGCTGAAGAGCAGACTGAATTTGACGTAGTGCTTGCAGACGCTGGCGCTAAAAAGATCAACGTGATCAAAGAAGTACGTGCGATCACCGGTCTTGGCCTGAAAGAAGCTAAGGAACTCGTAGAGTCCGCTCCTAAGGCTGTTAAAGAAGGCGTAGAAAAAGCAGAAGCAGAAGAGCTGAAAAAGAAGCTCGAAGAAGCTGGTGCAAAAGTAGAACTCAAGTAAGACTGAGTTCTTCAGATATTGGTCCCGGAGCAATCCGGGGCCTTTTTCCGTACCCTGGCGGGTTTCCCGGCCGGGGTAAACGTCCCAACGGGGGATGGTGCCGCAAGGTGCCTTTAGTGGACGGTTCAGAAAAGCTACGCTTCCGCACAGCGCGGGACGTCGTTTTTCTGAACCGTCACCTTGAGTGATACGAGGAGCGACAATGACGCAGACGTTCAACGGTCGCAAGCGGGTCCGTAAGTATTTCGGATCCATCCGCGATGTAGCGGCTATGCCAAATCTTATCGAAGTGCAGAAGGCGTCTTATGACCAATTCTTGCAAGTCGGTAAACCTGAGGATGGTCGTGTTGACGAAGGCCTTGAGGCCGTATTTAAGTCCGTATTCCCCATTTCGGATTTTGCAGGCAATTCCCTTCTTGAATTCGTAGATTACGAATTTGAAGCACCAAAGTATGATGTGGAAGAGTGCCGCCAGCGTGATATGACTTACGCTGCGCCACTGAAGCTGACGCTTCGCCTCATCGTGTTTGATGTGGATGAAGATACTGGCGCAAAATCTGTTAAAGACATCAAAGAGCAAGATGTCTTTATGGGTGATATTCCATTTATGACCGATAACGGTACTTTCGTTATCAATGGTACAGAGCGCGTTATCGTGTCTCAGATGCACCGTTCCCCGGGTGTATTCTTTGACCATGATAAAGGTAAGACCCACTCTTCCGGTAAACTGCTGTTTGCCGCACGTGTGATCCCTTACCGTGGCTCCTGGCTCGATATTGAATTCGACGCCAAGGATGTCGTGTATGCGCGTATCGACCGCCGTCGTAAGATCCCTGTGACATCCCTGTTGATGGCACTTGGTCTGGACAGCGAAGAGATTCTGAATACCTTCTACAACCGCATCGAATACGTGCGTGGCGGCGATAACAGCTGGTCCATGCCGTTTGATGGTGCGCGTCTGAAGGGCACCAAAGCTGTCAGCGACATGGTCGATGCAGCAAGCGGTGAAGTGGTTGTTGAAGCTGGTAAGAAAATTACCGCTCGTACAATCCGTCAGCTGACCGATATGGGTGTCAAATCCCTGAAGGCACTGATGAGGACCTCTACGGCCAGTACCTTGCTGAAGACGTTGTCGACATGGCTACCGGCGAGATCTACGCGGAAGCCGGTGAAGAGCTGACTGAAAAGTTGCTTGCCGAGCTGGTTGAGCGTGGCTACCACGATCTGCCTGTTCTGGACATCGACTACGTTAACGTTGGTCCTTACATCCGCAACACGCTTGCAGCTGACAAAAATGACAGCCGCGAAGGTGCTCTGTTCGACATCTACCGCGTTATGCGTCCAGGTGAGCCGCCAACCATCGAAACTGCCGAGGCTATGTTCCAGTCTCTGTTCTTCGATGCTGAGCGCTACGACCTGTCTGCTGTTGGTCGCGTGAAGATGAACATGCGTCTTGACCTTGAGTGTGAAGACACCGTTCGTGTTCTGCGTAAGGAAGACATCCTTTCTGTTATCGGTCTGCTGCTCGATCTTCGTGATGGTCGCGGTGAAATCGATGACATCGATAACCTTGGCAACCGTCGTGTTCGTTCTGTTGGCGAACTGATGGAAAACCAATACCGTGTTGGCCTGCTGCGTATGGAACGTGCGATCAAGGAGCGTATGAGCTCTGTTGAGATCGACACGGTCATGCCACAGGATCTGATCAACGCAAAACCTGCTGCTGCTGCTGTTCGTGAGTTCTTCGGTTCTTCCCAGCTGTCTCAGTTCATGGACCAAACCAACCCGCTTTCTGAAGTGACGCACAAGCGTCGTCTTTCAGCACTCGGCCCAGGTGGTTTGACCCGTGAGCGCGCAGGCTTTGAGGTTCGTGACGTTCACCCAACTCACTATGGTCGTATCTGTCCGATTGAAACACCGGAAGGTCCGAACATTGGTCTGATCAACTCGCTGGCAACCTTTGCGCGCGTCAACAAGTATGGCTTTATCGAAAGCCCATACCGCCGCGTTGTCGATGGCCATGTGACGAAAGACGTTGTTTATCTCTCCGCTATGGAAGAGAGCAAATACTACGTTTCTCAGGCCAATGCGGAGATGAACGACGACGGTAGTTTCGTAGATGAACTGATTCAGTGTCGTCATGCTGGTGAAAACATTCTGGTCACCTCTGATCGTGTTGACCTGATGGATGTGTCTCCGAAGCAGCTGGTTTCTGTTGCTGCGTCTCTCATCCCGTTCCTTGAGAACGATGATGCGAACCGCGCACTGATGGGCTCCAACATGATGCGTCAGGCTGTGCCGCTCGTTCGTGCACAGGCTCCATTTGTTGGTACCGGTATGGAACCAATCGTTGCTCGTGACTCTGGTGCTGCTATCGGCGCGCGTCGCGGCGGTGTGGTTGATCAGGTTGATGCGACACGTATCGTTATTCGTGCAACTGAAGATCTGGATCCTTCCAAGTCAGGCGTAGATATCTACCGTCTGATGAAGTTCCAGCGTTCCAACCAGGACACCTGTATCAACCAGCGTCCGCTGGTGAACGTGGGTGACCGGGTTCGTAAGGGCGATATCATTGCGGACGGTCCTTCGACCGATCTGGGTGATCTGGCGCTTGGCCGTAACGTTATGGTCGCGTTCATGCCTTGGAACGGCTACAACTTCGAGGATTCCATCCTTCTGTCCGAGCGCATCGTTCGCGATGACGTGTTTACCTCCATTCACCTCGAAGAATTCGAAGTGATGGCGCGTGATACGAAGCTTGGCCCTGAAGAAATTACTCGCGACATTCCAAACGTTTCTGAAGAAGCGCTGAAGAACCTCGACGAAGCTGGCATCGTGTATGTTGGTGCCGAGGTGAAACCAGGCGACATTCTCGTTGGTAAGATCACTCCAAAGGGCGAAAGCCCAATGACACCGGAAGAAAAACTTCTGCGTGCGATCTTCGGTGAGAAGGCTTCTGACGTTCGTGATACGTCTATGCGTTTGTCTCCGGGCGTTTCCGGTACCGTTGTTGAAGTTCGTGTATTCAACCGCCACGGCGTTGAAAAAGACGAGCGTGCGATGGCTATCGAGCGCGAAGAGATTGAACGTCTTGCGAAAGACCGTGACGACGAACAGGCAATTCTTGACCGTAACGTCTATGGCCGTCTGGCGAGATGATCATGGGTCATTCTGCTGTTGGTGGTCCGAAGAACTTCCGCAAGGGCGTTGAGATCGACGGAAACGTTCTGAACGAGTTCCCACGTTCTCAGTGGTGGCAGTTTGCTGTCGAAGACGAACAGCTGATGAGCGAGCTGGAAGCGCTTCGTGGTTCTTATGATGAGAGCCGTAAGCGTCTTGAGCAGCGCTTCATCGACAAGGTTGAGAAGCTGCAGCGTGGTGACGAGTTGCCACCTGGCGTGATGAAGATGGTTAAGGTCTTCGTTGCGGTTAAGCGTAAGCTTCAGCCTGGCGATAAGATGGCTGGTCGTCACGGCAACAAGGGTGTGGTTTCTAAAATCAACCCATGTGAAGACATGCCGTTCCTTGAAGATGGTCAACACGTTGATATCGTTCTGAACCCGCTCGGCGTGCCATCACGCATGAACGTTGGTCAGATCCTTGAGACGCACCTTGGTTGGGCTTGTGCCGGCATGGGGCAGAAGATCGGTGAGCTTTACGATGAATATCGTAAGTCTGGCGAGATCGAAGCGCTCCGCGGTAAAGTCATCGAAATCTACGGCGACAACATAAAGGGTGAGCCGGTTAAAGAATACGATGACGAAGGCATTGCCAAGCTTGGTGAACAGCTGCGTCATGGTGTTTCCATCGCGACCCCGGTCTTCGATGGTGCTCGTGAGCCTGATGTCGTTGACATGCTGAAGATCGCTGAGATGAAGCCATCTGGTCAGTCCACTTTGTATGATGGACGTACCGGTGAGCAGTTCGACCGTCAGGTCACTGTGGGCTACATCTACATGCTCAAGCTTCACCACCTGGTTGACGATAAGATCCACGCGCGTTCTATCGGACCTTACTCTCTTGTTACTCAGCAGCCGCTGGGTGGTAAGGCGCAGTTCGGTGGTCAGCGCTTCGGTGAGATGGAAGTGTGGGCGCTTGAAGCTTATGGCGCAGCGTACACCTTGCAGGAAATGCTCACTGTCAAGTCTGATGACGTGGCTGGTCGTACCAAGGTTTACGAAGCAATCGTCCGGGGTGACGATACATTCGAGGCGGGTATTCCTGAGAGCTTCAACGTTCTCGTCAAGGAAATGCGTTCACTGGGCCTCAATGTTGAGTTGCAGGATAAGGAACCGCGTCAGAAGGCCAATGATGACGCTGAAGCAATCGATGCCGCGGAATAAGACCTTTCAAGGTATTTCGCTGTAAGTCATGTATTCATGCCGGAAGAGGGGAGCCTGCTTGCTAGCACGCTCCCCAAACCGCGCATTTTAGGAGAGAGCTGATGTCGCAAGAGGTCATGAACCTATTCAATCAACAGGCTCCCGCACAGACCTTCGATCATATCCGCATCTCGATCGCCAGCCCGGAGAAAATTCTGTCCTGGTCGTTCGGTGAGATTAAAAAGCCGGAGACGATCAACTACAGAACTTTCAAGCCAGAGCGCGACGGGCTGTTCTGTGCTCGGATTTTTGGTCCTATCAAGGACTATGAGTGCTTGTGCGGTAAGTATAAGCGCATGAAATATAAAGGCGTTATTTGTGAGAAGTGTGGCGTTGAAGTCACCTTGTCCCGTGTACGCCGCGAACGTATGGGCCACATCGAGCTTGCTGCTCCTGTTGCGCATATCTGGTTCCTGAAGTCGCTGCCATCCCGGATCGGCATGCTGTTGGATATGACGCTTAAGGATCTTGAGCGCATCCTGTACTTCGAGAACTATGTTGTTATTGAGCCAGGCCTTACTCCTTTGAAGCTGCGTCAGCTGCTTTCTGAAGAAGAGTTTGTTGCTGCTCAGGACGAATACGGTGAAGACAGCTTCACTGCTATGATTGGTGCTGAAGCGATCCGCGAGATTCTTGCCAGCATGGATCTGCAGCGTGAATCTGAAAAAATCCGTCAGGAAATTGCAGAAGCAACCACAGAGCTGAAGCCTAAGAAACTGGCGAAACGTTTGAAGGTTGTTGAGGCGTTCATCGAGTCCGGAAACCGTCCTGAGTGGATGATCCTGACCGTTGTTCCTGTGATTCCACCGGATCTTCGTCCGCTGGTTCCGCTGGATGGTGGCCGTTTTGCAACGTCTGATCTGAACGATCTTTATCGTCGTGTGATCAACCGTAACAACCGCCTGAAGCGTCTGATCGAGCTTAAAGCTCCAGACATCATTATTCGTAACGAAAAACGTATGCTGCAGGAATCTGTAGATGCGCTGTTCGATAATGGTCGTCGCGGTCGTGTGATCCAAGGTGCAAACAAACGTCCTTTGAAATCCCTTTCAGACATGCTGAAGGGTAAGCAGGGTCGTTTCCGTCAGAACCTTCTTGGTAAGCGCGTGGACTACTCCGGTCGTTCCGTTATTACCGTGGGTCCTGAACTGAAGCTGCACCAGTGTGGTCTGCCGAAGAAGATGGCGCTTGAGCTGTTCAAGCCGTTCATCTACTCCCGTCTTGATGCCAAGGGTTACTCTTCCACTGTTAAACAGGCGAAGAAGCTCGTTGAGAAAGAGCGTCCGGAAGTTTGGGATATCCTTGATGAAGTGATCCGTGAGCATCCGGTTCTTCTGAACCGTGCGCCAACGCTTCACCGTCTTGGTATTCAGGCATTCGAACCTACCCTGATTGAAGGTAAGGCAATCCAGCTGCACCCGCTCGTCTGTTCCGCGTTTAACGCTGACTTCGACGGTGACCAGATGGCTGTTCACGTTCCGCTTTCTCTGGAAGCGCAGCTTGAAGCCCGTACCCTCATGATGTCCACCAACAACATTCTTCATCCGGCGAACGGCGCTCCGATCATCGTTCCGTCTCAGGATATTGTTCTCGGTCTTTACTACCTGTCCATCATGGCAGAAGGTGAGCCGGGTGAAGGCATGGCCTTCGGTAACATGGGTGAGTTGCATCACGCGCTTGAGAATGGTGTTATCACTGTTCACTCCAAGGTTCGTGGCCGCTTCAAGTCTGTTGACGAACTTGGCAACCCAACTTCTGAGATTCACGAGACCACTCCTGGTCGTCTGATGATCGCTGAACTGCTGCCGAAGCATTTTGAAGTGCCGTTCGACATCTGTAACAAGCTGATGACGAAAAAAAGAGATCTCTAAGATGATCGACACGGTTTACCGTGCCTGTGGTCAGAAAGAGACCGTCATCTTCTGTGACCGTGTCATGCAGCTGGGCTTCAAGAACGCATGCCGTGCCGGTATTTCCTTCGGTAAGGATGACATGGTTATCCCTGATGCCAAGGCGAAACTGGTTGATCAAACCACCACATTGGTTGCTGAATACGAACAGCAGTACAATGACGGTCTGATCACTCAGGGTGAGAAGTACAACAAGGTTGTTGACGCCTGGGCGAAGTGTACCGACAAAGTTGCTGATGAAATGATGGGCCGCATCTCTGCGACCGAGTTCGAAGAGGACACAGGTCGTCAGAAACAGATGAACTCTGTTTACATGATGGCGCACTCCGGTGCTCGTGGTTCTCCAGCACAGATGAAGCAGCTCGGTGGTATGCGTGGTCTGATGGCGAAGCCGGATGGCTCCATCATCGAAAACCCGATTATCGCGAACTTTAAAGAAGGTCTGTCGGTTCTCGAGTACTTCAACTCCACCCACGGTGCCCGTAAGGTCTTGCCGATACGGCGTTGAAGACTGCGAACTCCGGTTACCTGACCCGTCGTCTTGTTGACGTTGCGCAGGACAGCATCATTCTTGAAGTTGACTGTGGTTCCAAAAACGGAATTACCGTTCAGCCGATCGTTGATGCTGGTAACGTGATCGCGACCCTTGGTATGCGTGTTCTTGGCCGTACGGCTGCAGAAGACGTGGTGAACAACAAGACTGGCGAAGTCCTTGTTCCTCGGGGCCGTTTGATTGACGAGAAGGACGTGGAGCTTATCGAAGCTGCCAAGGTCCAGATGGTCAAGATCCGTTCTGTGCTGACCTGTGAAACCAGAACCGGTGTATGTGCGACCTGTTATGGCCGTGACCTTGCACGTGGTACTCAGGTGAACATTGGTGAGGCTGTTGGTGTTATCGCTGCGCAGTCCATTGGTGAGCCAGGTACACAGCTGACCATGCGTACGTTCCACATTGGTGGTACGGCACAGGTTGTTGATAGCTCCTTCATCGAATCCAACTTTGAAGGCACTGTGACACTTCGTAACCGCAACGTGGTTCGCGATTCTGATGGCAATAACATTGTCATGGCGCGTAACATGTCTGTTGTGATTGTTGACAGTGACGGCAATGAGCGTTCTTCCCATCGTTTGAATTACGGTGCGAAGGTGTTTGTTGACGAAGGCGATACAATCAAGCGCAGTGACCGTATTTCTGAATGGGATCCATACACCCGTCCGATCCTGACCGAAGTTTCCGGTCGCGTCGGCTTTGAAGATCTGGTGGATGGTGCTTCTGTTCAGGAAACTGCCGATGAGGCGACCGGTATCACCAAGCGTGTGGTCATTGACTGGCGTTCTTCTCAGCGTACTGCTGATCTGAAACCTGCAATCGTTGTTCAGGACGAAAGCGGCAAGATCAAGAAGCTGGCTCGCGGTAGTGATGCCCGTTCTCTGCTCTCCGTTGACGCGATCCTGTCGGTTCAGCTGGGTGATACGGTTTCTGCTGGTGACGTTCTTGCACGTATTCCTCTGGAATCTGCAAAGACGAAAGATATTACCGGTGGTCTGCCTCGCGTTGCTGAACTGTTTGAAGCACGTCGTCCGAAAGATCATGCGGTTATCGCAGAGATTGACGGTACGATCCGCTTCGGTCGTGACTACAAGAACAAGCGCCGGATTATCATCGAGCCAAACGATGAGAGCCTGGAGCCGGTCGAGTACCTGATTCCGAAGAACAAGCACTTCCATCTGCAGGAAGGTGACGCCATCGAGAAGGGTGAATACCTGATCGACGGCAACCCGGCTCCGCATGACATTCTTGCGATTAAGGGCGTTGAGGCACTGGCTGCCTTCCTCGTCAACGAGATCCAGGAAGTTTACCGTCTGCAGGGCGTGGGCATCAACGATAAGCACATCGAGGTGATTGTTCGCCAGATGCTGCAGAAAGTTGAGATCACCGATCCGGGCGAGACCGAGTTCTTCTCTGGTGAGCAGGTTGATAAGATCGAGTTCGAAGAAGCAAACGTACGTGCGGTCGATAATGCACGCGATCCTGCTAAGGGTGTTCCGGTTCTGCTGGGTATCACCAAGGCAAGCTTGCAGACTCGTTCGTTCTTCTCTGCTGCATCGTTCCAGGAAACAACGCGCGTTCTGACCGAGGCAGCTGTCTTCGGTAAGACCGATCCGCTGGACGGTCTGAAAGAGAACGTGATTGTTGGCCGCCTGATCCCTGCGGGTACAGGTGGAGCGATGAACCGCACTCGTAAGATTGCGACATTGCGTGATGATCTTATTCAGGATGCCCGTCGTGCAGCGTCTACTGCTGCCAGCGCGGACTCCATGCTGGAAGATCTGAGCCGCAACGACCAGCTCTAAGGGGCAGGACAAGTTAAGTTCAGGCAGAGCCGCCCCTCGGGGCGGCTTTTCCGTTTTCGTCAGGTCGTTGATGAGGTCACTAGTCTCAGGCTGACGAAAAAGAGATTGAATGTATCGCGTTGGGTGGCCCATAACGGTCGGTGGGATACGGTTTAGAATTTGAATGAGTGCGCCTCTCTCCGGCCCAACCGGATTGATCACGTGGCGCAATGAGGGAAACGACATGTCTGATTTGAACGGCGAAGCAAATGGTGAGGACACACCTCCGGTGGTTTACCTGATCATGGGTAGAGCATGGAAAGAAGAAGGTGGCGATGAGGAAGAAGGGATTCCGTTCCACGTTATGGTAACGGCCCCTGATGATGATGGTGCAGTCCGCCGCGCAGTGGAAGCTCTTGGCGAGCAGGGCTTCGTTGATGCGGCTTTGGACCAGCTGGGGTACATCACCGAGATGCCGGAAGAAGAGTTCTTCGTTCAGCCTTACAAAGACGCATTGGCCGGCAATGTTTCAGTGATCACTTTCTAAAGTGAGGTCATCAATCTGATTTTGGGATTTATGAAAGGAGAGGGGGACCTCTCCTTTTTGCGTTTTGG
>BAXV01000087.1 GCA_001310715.1 Pseudovibrio sp. JCM 19062 | reverse complement strand
CAATTGCAAACCTCAGCTGGAAAACCACGGCACCTCCGGCACGATCTTCACCAGTTCCTCGCCCTACTTTCTGGGAACCATCGCTGCTATCCTGCTCATGACAGTGTTGATCTTGCTGCGCTACATCAAGATGACAGACCGGATCTTGCAAAACGAAGCAGACGCCACACATGCAGCCCTGCATGATGCCTTGAGCGGACTGCCCAACAGAACATGGTTTGAGATTTTTGCGGCAAACGTGTTATGGCGCGACCGCCAAAAACAGTTCTTTACCGGCATTGTCTTCTTGGATCTGGACCACTTCAAACAGGTCAACGACAGTCTGGGCCATACCATTGGCGATGAGGTCATCAAACTGGTCGCCGAGCGTTTGAAGTCATCAATCAACCCGGAAGACCGCGTCGCCCGCGTCAGTGGAGATGAATTCCTTCTGGTACTCTCTCAGCGCACCAATGTAGAAGAGATCATCGAGACCTGCATGTATATCGAAAAGATGCTCTCCGATGCCTTCATGGTTGAAAAGCACAAGATCCTGACCACCGCCAGCATGGGTGTGGCGCTCTCACCGGCGCATGGCCACGAGCTGACGGCCCTTCTGCGCAGAGCGGATATTGCCCTTTACGAGGCCAAGAACTGGGCCGTGGGCGCTACGTTATCTTTGAAAAAGAGATGGAAAACAGCCTTCAGATCTCTCGCGAGATTGAGGAAGACATCAAGCGCGCACTCAGCGCCAACGAATTCCAGAACTACTACCAGCCATTATGGACGCCACCGGCAAAAACATTCTCGCCGCCGAAGCCCTTATTCGCTGGAACCACCCGAAAAAAAGGCTTGTTGCCACCCGCTGCCTTTTTGCCGGTTGCCGAAGAATCCATGCTCATCAACCGCATCGGCGAATGGGTGCTGGAGAACGCAATCAAAGATGGCTCCTCCCTTGATAATGTCACCATGTGCGTGAACGTCTCACCAACCCAGCTGCGCCATCCAGAGTTCCCTGAACTGGTCAACGCATTGCTGCAAAAATACCAGTTGGAGCCAGGTCGTCTTGAGTTGGAAGTAACCGAAGATGTGCTCATCAACTACTCCGAGAACGTGGTTGAAGTGATCGAGCGCCTGCGCAGCTCCGGTGTGAAAATCGCACTCGATGATTTCGGCACCGGCTTCTCATCCCTCAGCTATCTGCGCCGGGATCTGTTCGACAAGATCAAGATTGATCGCTCCTTCGTCAATGGCGCCGTCACATGTCCAAAAGCGAGAGAAATTCTGGCGATCTCGATCAAGCTTGGCCTGCGTCTTGGCATGAATGTGTGTGTGGAAGGCGTTGAGGAAGAAGAGCAAAAGGAACTGCTGTTCACCATGGACTGCCCCATGATGCAGGGTTACCTGTTCTCCCGCCCGATCCCGCTTGGCAAGTTCCGTTTATGGCGTGAGGACATGCACGAAGAACGCATCCCAAAACCACGCAGGATCAGAGTGGGCGCAGCGATCTAAGCTGCAGCTACTTTATGCGCCCTTTCAAAAGCTAGCTTTTGGAAAAACCCTTCCAGAACGCAGCGAAGGTATCACTGGTTTCCTGCTTGAAGGCAAAAGGATGCCGGATCGCCTCGTCCCAGTTCACGCCAGCGCTTTGCAACACCGCAACGCAGTGCTGCCCGAACTGAACCTTTAGCTGGTCTATCAACCACGCTTTCACCTGATTGGAACGTTGAACGGAAAGCTCACCAGCAGACTGCAACACAGAATAATGACAGTCACTGGCCTCGATCAGATCACCCAGCCTTTATTGTCCAGTGCGCTTAACATCAGTACCGGAACCTTCCAGTTCCCCCTGCGCGCACTCAGGCTCATGGCCCCTTCCACATCCGCCCGCGCGCGGCTGGCAATGTCACCCATATCAGCCTTGGTCACACAGATAATGTCCGGCAGCTCCATGATGCCCGCCTTCATGAATTGCAGGCTGTCACCAGACCCCGGCTGAATACACAGCACACAAGTGTCAGCAACCAGAGCCACATCCGCCTCGGATTGCCCGATACCAACACTTTCCACGATCACCCGGTCCATCACGGCCCGCATCAGGATCACCGCAGCAATGGCATGTTCGGAGAGCCCGCCCAGCCGGTCCCGTGCTGCCATGGAGCGCACAAACACCTTCTGGTCTTCCGGGTCCGTTGAAAGCCGTGTCCGGTCCCCGAGCAGCGAGCCGCCGGAGACCTGAGAGGAAGGATCAACCGCAATCATCAACGCTTTTGTCAGCACGGCGGTATTGGGCGATCATTGCATTTGTAAGGGTGGATTTCCCGACACCGGGAGGCCCCGTCAGCGCAATCACATGCGCAATCGGGTTTAGCAGCGCTTCATCCAAGAGAGCAATCAGTTGCGGATGCCCCTCATAGCTCTCGATTGCGCTAAGCAAACGGGCCAGAGCTGGCTTACCACCAGCTCTCAACTCTTTAAGACTGGTAGGAGCTGATCCGGGCCAGCTCCTCACCTTGTTAGTCAAGCCACTCACCCTTTATTCCGCTGAGCAAGCACCGCCTGCGCTGCTGCAAGACGCGCAACAGGAACCCGGAACGGAGAGCAGGACACATAGTTCAGGCCAACTTCCTCACAAAAAGCAATAGACGCCGGATCACCACCATGCTCGCCGCAAATCCCAAGCTTGATGTCAGGCTTGCTCTTACGGCCATTCTTGACAGAAAGCTCCACCAGCTGACCGACACCCTTCACATCCAGTGATACAAACGGATCTTTCTCAATCACCTTGCGTTCCTGATACTTACCCAGGAAGGAAGCTGCATCATCGCGGGAGATACCAAAGGTGGTCTGCGTCAGATCATTAGTGCCAAAGGAGAAGAACTCCGCAGACTCCGCAATGTCTTCAGAAAGCAGCGCGGCCCTTGGCAGCTCGATCATGGTCCCAACGGAGAACTCGGGCTTCACGCCCAACTCTCGCGCCACAACCTCCGCCGTGCCTCGATGCTTGCACGGACAATATCCAGCTCACTCTTCAGACTAACCAGCGGCACCATAATTTCAGGTGCACCTTACGGTTATGACGCTTGGAAACGTCCAGAGCAGCTTCAAAGATCGCCCGAGCCTGCATCTCTGCAATTTCCGGATAGGAAATCAGCAAGCGGCAGCCACGGTTGCCAAGCATCGGGTTGAACTCTTCCAGCTCCTCCGCCCGCTCGCGCAGCTCTTCCGGATCAATGTCCATCTGCTTGGCAACTTCTGCAATGTCCTCTTCCGTCTTCGGAAGAAACTCATGCAAAGGTGGATCAAGCAGACGAATGGTGACCGGACGATCAACCATCAACTCAAAGATATCGATGAAGTCCTGACGCTGGATCGGCAGCAGCTTTGCAAGCGCTGCTTTACGCTCCTGAACCGTATCAGACAGGATCATCTCGCGCACCGCAAGAATACGCTCGCCTTCAAAGAACATATGCTCGGTTCGGCAAAGACCGATGCCTTCCGCCCCAAAGGAAAGCGCAACCTTCACATCTGCAGGGGTTTCAGCATTTGCCCGCACATTCATGCGGCGAATGCTATCAGCCCATTCCATCAGCTTCTTGAAGTCACCGGAAAGCTCAGGCTCCAGCATCTGCACCTTACCGGCCAGCACCTGACCGTTACCGCCGTCAATGGTGATCACATCACCCTTGCCAAAGCTCCGGCCATCAACGGTCATAATCTCATTGCGTGCATCAACACGGATCGTACCCGCACCAGCCACACAAGGTTTACCCATGCCGCGTGCCACAACAGCCGCGTGACTGGTCATCCCGCCGCGCGTTGTCAAAATGCCTTCCGCAGCATGCATGCCGTGAATATCTTCCGGACTGGTTTCAGTACGCACCAGAATGACAGAGCGGCCATTTGCCTTTCAGTCTCGGCATCATCGGAGTTAAACACAATCGCACCACAAGCAGCACCCGGAGAAGCCGGCAGACCAACCGTCAGCTCATCCCGCTCACTGTTTGGGTCAATGGTTGGGTGCAGCAGCTGATCCAGAGACGCCGGAGCAATACGCTCGACAGCCTCTTCCTTGGTGATCAGCCGTTATCCGCCATATCAACCGCAATCTTCAGCGCAGCTTTCAGCGTCCGCTTGCCGCTACGGGTCTGAAGCATCCAAAGCTTGCCGTGCTCAACGGTGAACTCCAGATCCTGCATGTCACGGTAGTGGTTCTCCAGTTTGTCACAGACAGCCTGAAACTCCGCAAACACCTCCGGCATGATCGCTTCTAGGGATGGCTTTTCAGAATGCGCTTCGATCCGGGCTTTCTCGGTAATGTCCTGCGGCGTACGAATACCCGCCACAACATCCTCACCCTGCGCATTGATTAAAAACTCACCATAAAGCGCGTTTTCACCAGTAGACGGGTTACGGGTAAAGGCAACACCGGTTGCAGAATTATCGCCCGTATTGCCAAATACCATCGCCTGAACGTTCACCGCAGTGCCCCAATCCTCAGGGATCTCATGCAGCGCGCGATAGGTCTTTGCCCGTGGGATCATCCAGCTTTTGAAGACGGCACCAATAGCTCCCCAAAGCTGTTCCTCCGGATCTTCGGGGAAAGGACGACCAAGCTCCTCTTCAACCTTGTCCTTGTAGGAAGCAACTATCCCCTTCCAGTCAGCACCGGAAAGGTCCGTATCAAGGGAGTAGTCATGCTCATCTT
This sequence comes from Pseudovibrio sp. JCM 19062, assembly GCA_001310715.1. The sequence continues at coordinate 8,334 of BAXV01000087.1, read as the reverse complement.
TGAAGTCTTCCAGAATTTCCTCAAAGTAGTCATGGTCAACACCCAAAACCACATCGGAATACATCTGGATAAAGCGGCGATAGCTGTCATAAGCAAACCGCTCGTCATCTGCGTCTTTTGCTAGCGCCTCAACGGTTAGGTCATTAAGACCAAGGTTCAAAACCGTGTCCATCATGCCAGGCATGGAAACACGGGCACCGGAGCGCACAGAAAGCAGCAATGGCTCTGTCGTAGAGTTGAATTTACGACCCGTCAGCTCTTCAACAGCAACAATCGCAGCATGCACCTGCTCTTTGAGCGCGGCGGGATACTGCTGGCCTTTGTCATAATAGTGCGTGCAAACTTGCGTCGTGATCGTAAAGCCGGGAGGAACAGGCAATCCTAGTCTGCTCATTTCGGCAAGGTTGGCCCCCTTACCGCCAAGCAGCTCCTTCATGGAAGCATCGCCCTCGGTTTTGTTTTCTCCAAAGATGTAGACCCACTTGGTCATAACACCCCCCTTTATTGAGTGAGACCTCAACCAATCTCACTTGGAATTGCACCACTGCCTACTATCTGCAATGAACAGCCTCATTATAGCAAGAGTCTAAGACCTCGACCTTAGTGTTATTGCGTAAATACTTCTGAATTCTCGATGAATATCAATACACTTACTTATCCGCAGATACTTGAAAAAATGTAGGTTTAAATGAAGGAATGTTCGGATACACTCAGCACCATGCGGTGAGTGACCCGGCTGCTATAAAAAGGCCACTCTTCGCCACTAACAGATTTATGTAATATTGAGTCGCAATCGGCTCTCAATGAGAGACATATATGACCCTGACAAGCTATTTAGCGCTGTTCCGCTCCAATTCTGCTTCTGCTCAGAACAATGGCCGTATAACCTATCATTCTGTTAGTAAAAGCGTTTTATCAAAAAGGCAGTCATAGCCTCAGCGCTGGCACTTGTCATGTTGGGTTCGCCATTTGTTACCTCCCAAAAGCCAAGGCAAGCCCCCAACCCCTTCCGGTGGCAACCTCCCTTTCTGGAAGTTACCTATCAGGTAGAAGCGCCCTGCTCGCGCAGGATCTGGCCGCCGCCTCCAACTACTTCACCGCAGCTTTGCAACGCGATCCCGATAATTTTTACATTCTCGACCGCGCTTTTGTCACATCACTGGCAAACGGCAATGTCAACGCTGCACAGCTACTGGCTGAACGTATTCTGGCTGAAGACAGGGAACACTTCCTCGCCCAGCTCGCCGTTGCCGTTCAGCATATGCATGAAGGTGACTTCAACACCGACCTGTCTGGCGCTGTCGCTCAGAACGTAAACCCCCTGTCTCACCTAACCTTTGCCCTTGTCTCCGCATGGGAAAAAGCCGGTCAGGGCAAAACCGAAGAAGCTATTGAGGACCTGACCGCGACCACCGGTGCAAACTGGTTTGAGCTCTTCATCAATTTCAATGCCGGTCTACTGGCAGAATACAACAATGATCCACGCCAGGCCGCCGAGTTCTACAAAGCCGCCTATGAGATTGACCGCGGTGCCCTGCGCAACGCTCTCTCCTACACCCGCATGTTAGCCGCCTCTGGCAGGCAGCAGGAAGCGCTCGATATCATTGCCGAATACGAGCAGCTCATTCCCGGTCACCCACTTCTCGTAACCTTGAGAGAGAAAACCGAGAGCGGCCAAGTTATTGAGCGGGTTGCAAAAACACCCGCAGAAGGTTTGGCTGAAGCACTCCACGGTCTGGGCATTGCCGTCAGCAAGGAAGGTGAAGAGCTTTCCGCAAATTACCTTCAACTTGCCATCTACCTCAACCCCAATAGTGACTCCGCCTGATTGGTCTGGCCTCTCTGTTCGAGCAGCTTGGCGATAATGAGCGCGCTATTGAGTACCTGTCAGCCGTATCAGACAGCTCGCCAATGAAGCGGGAAGCCGAGATTCAGATCGCACTGCATTACAACATTCTGGACAATCTGGAAGAAGCGCGCGCCCATCTGGAAAAGCTGGTGGAAACCGACCCGTCCGATCTGGAGGCCATCACCTCACTGGGCAACGTACTGCGCGGCCACTCCCTCTTCAAAGAGGCTGAAAGCTCCTACAATCAAGGCCTTGGCACCATCAGCGAAATTCAGGCAAACCATTGGACCCTGCTTTATTTCCGCGGCATCACCCGCGAACGGCAGGATAAGTGGGAAGCAGCCGAAGCAGATTTCCGCGAGGCACTGACGCTGAAGCCGGAGCAGCCAATGATCCTGAACTATCTCGGCTACTCATTGGTGGACCGCGGCTTGAAGCTGGATGAAGCCAGAAGATGATCGAACGCGCCGTGCGCCTACGTCCAACGGATGGCTACATCGTTGACAGCCTTGGCTGGGTGTACTACCGCCTTGGCCGCTATGACGAAGCCGTCGAGCAGCTGGAGCGTGCCGTATCCTTGCGCCCGCACGACCCAATCATCAACGACCATCTGGGCGATGCGTATTGGCAGATTGGCCGCAAACTGGAAGCACGCTACAAGTGGAACCATGCGCGCGACCTTGAGCCAGAAGAGGAAGATCTGGCGCGTATTCTTGACAAGATTGAGAACGGAATGACTGACGCTGTTCCTGTTGGACTGGCGAGCACCACAGACAACAAGTAATTCATAAAACGATCAGATTGCGATGACCTTGGACGATACAAAACGAACGCTGGTTAAAGAATTGGCCCGTGCGAAGGTAAACCTTGCGCTGCACATTACTGGGCAGCGGGAGGATAGCTATCACACACTGGACAGTCTCGTTGTCTTCCCGGAACTGGGGGATCTGGTAACAGTCAAACCAGCCCCGCAGCTTTCGCTGGAAGTCTCGGGTGAGTTTGCCGAGAAGATCCACGATGCTCCCGAGAACAACCTGGTCTACAAAGCGGCACAAATGCTGTCAGAGCATGTTCCTGTATCCTCAGGAGCATTGATCCGATTGGAAAAATTCCTACCAGTTGCAGCAGGCATCGGCGGCGGCTCAGCAGATGCTGCCGCAACGCTGCGCGCCCTTGCAAAACTCTGGGGCGCCTCTCCTTCACCTTCGGACCTCTCCAAGATCTCCTTAAACCTTGGCGCCGATGTGCCATGTGTTTGGAAGAAAAGCCAGCCCGCATCCGCGGCATTGGGGAAGTGATTGAGCCTGTCAACGACTTCCCAACCGGTGCCATGGTGCTGGTCAATCCCATGATTGAGATCTCAACACCAGCCATCTTCAAGGCCTTGGAGAAGAAAGACAATTCTCCTCTGCCAGAGATGCCTGCAGAGTTTGAAAACATGAAGGCACTGGCCAACTGGCTCAAAACCTGCCGCAACGACCTGCAAAAACCGTCCATCTCGCAGGCAGCAGAAATCTCGGAGGTCCTCGACCTTCTGGCCTCCCAGCCAGAAACCCTGCTTGCCCGCATGTCCGGTTCCGGCGCAACCTGCTTCGCCCTCTGCGAAACACTGGAAGCCGCCCAAAAAAATCGCCGCCCACCTACACGAAATCCGCAGCAACTGGTGGATCAAGACAGCACGGGTTTAGTCTGGCATTATCGCGTTAGAAATCGCAGTTCACCTCTCAGCAACGACGAGCCGGATCAAGCACATATCTGCTGAGAGCCGCTCCAAACTGGAACGCCTAGTAGGTATCAAGCTTCTCCAGCCTGTCTTCAATCTCGTAGTAGTCGCCCTTCGACGCACAGAAGTAATGCTTCTTCACGCGCAAGTTTGTTGGTTCATCAAGCGTCCCAACGGAAACCGCGTAAAGATGAGAGAAGTCCTTATGCCGATCAGCATGGTAGAACAAATTAGACCCGCAGTTGGAGCAAAACCCACGACGAGCAAAATCGGAAGATTCATACCATTTAATCAAGTCCTCTCCCGCTTCGATCCTAACCGTTTCACTTGGCACAAACACAGAGTCATAAACACCACCCAACGACGACACATTTTGCAGTGGCACCGATCCGCGCCCTCTCCATCAGACTGCGCTTCAAACTTCACAGCCCCACAAAGGCATTTCCCAGTAAGATGCATTGCTCCCCGCTCCCCAGCTCAATATAGGTTCTTTTACGTATCATGTGAACTTAGGATGTTTCAGGCCGCTCGTCCATGCATTTGCTTGGTTCACCATCAATGATATCACCCAGAAACACAGATGAAGATTTGAGGCCTTTGCAGACATGCATCAGGACGCTGGCTTTAGCAATTGCAGCACGTTGCTCTGTGACCTGCTGATACTTGGCCTTATGCTTATTATGCGCGCTTATGGCATAGCTCTTGCTTTGAGTTAATACGGAACCTTGCGACCTGCATAATCCTCAAAGACTCCTGTATTTTTCATCGAAAGCGCCTCAAACCGATCCATCAGGCATTGAGCAGCCTCGCTTGGGGAAAGGGCCGCACCTGGTTTTTTTTGCCGTACATATCCGTTTGCACGCTCCCTGGATCGTATGCGCCCACCGCTATGCCTTTTTCTGCCAGTTCCACTGCAAGATTAGTTGCAATGTTGGTTACTGCTGCCTTGGACGCGCGTAGATGTAGCGATCCCCGGTACATTTAATGGTGTTTGATGCGCTAAAGGACGAGATAATCGCAACCTTGCCCCCAGGACTGGACAAGTGGGGCAAGAATGCCCGCGCAGTAAAAAAAACGCCCCAGCCACGTTGGTCATGAGAACTTCTTCAAAAGCCGCCGGGGTATATTCCGGGTCTTCAATCCCCCAACGGCCAATGAAACGCCCCGCATTGGCGACCAACAGATCGAGCGAGCCAAAAGATTTAGCAGCATTGTTTAGGGCTATTGGGTCGCGCACATCAGCTAGCGCAACACTTACCCCGTTCAATCCTTCAACCGCTGTCGCATTTTCTTCAGAGCGGATACAAGCTAGCGTTTCATATCCACGGTGGGTTGCCTCTTTCACGAGGGCAAGACCTATCCCTCGGTTTGCTCCAGTCACTGCTAGTTTCATGAGAAGCCTCCTTATTGGGACTGCCTTCATTAACACAAACTCTTCGAACAATACTGCTTGCTACTAGAATTTGGTGGTACCCTCAATACACGTATTATGGCCCGCCTGACTATTAGGAGCCAGTTCGTGGGCGATCTCTTTTCATTGAAAAACAAAACAGCGCTCGTTACGGGTGCATCAATGGGCATCGGTCAGGCGATAAGTATCGGTTTGGCGAATGCCGGGGCACGCGTCATTTGTGCCGATTGCGCACCCCTTGATGATACTCTTGATCAGATCAGGCAAGCTGGGGGTTCTGCCCGTGAACTTGAACTCGATCTAAGAGAATCCGTTTTGGCAGCACGCATCGCTTCTGAGGTGATGCCAGTCGATATCTTGGTGAACAGTGCGGGCATAAACTGCCGTAACGCAGCTGTCGTTTTTTCAGAAAAAGACTGGGATGGCGTATTGGATGTTGATCTGAAAAGTAGCTTCTTCTTGTGCCGAGAGTTTGCAAAAAGTGCATTCGACGCTGGGAGAACAGGAAAGATTATAAATATCGCTTCGATTGTCGCATACCAAGGTGGTCCACGAGGGGTTTCCTACACGGTCGCAAAATCTGGAGTTGTTGGTATGACGCGTTCTCTAGCAAACGAGTGGGGTGCGAAAGGCATCCTGGTTAACGCTATAGCGCCGGGGTTTGTCGAGACCAACATGACCCGAACACTGGTAGAAGACCCCAAACTCCATAAAGAAATTGCTGCGCGTATCCCGCTCGGAAGGTGGGGTAAACCTGAAGATATGGTTGGCGCGGCTATCTTTTTAGCATCAAGGCATCGGATTATGTAAATGGATCCGTATTGACCATCGATGGAGGATGGCTCGTTCATTAATGCCTTTACGCTGAAGGTAATCACCACCATTCAGACCGCATCACCTATTGATTGATGTGCGTGAATGTCCACTCTTAAGCGAATGACCGCTTAGTCCCGCACCCTCACCATTCAAATGCATGCACAAGACAAACTGCTTCGGATTAGGGCACCTCGATCCAATGTGTATCCATATGGCTCTCCCGCAGCGAGCCCCTGTACCACGGAACACGCTCATCACTCCAAAAACCACCCAGCAAAAAAAGCGCCGCAGCAGCAATGCTTGGCGCTTTTGGTCGTCTCGAAGCTTTTGCCAGATTAGCTGACGCGGGCGATGCAGAAGTCGACGGCGTCTTTCAGGGCCACCTTGGCGGGGCCATCCGGCAGGCCGGACAGGGCATCGATTGCAGAGGCACCATAGTCGCGGGCACGCTGAACGGTGTCAGCCAAAGCACCTGTGTCATTCAGCAGCTTGATCGCATGGTCCAGGTCGCCGTCCTTGATGTCCCCATCTTCCAGACAGCGCTTCCAGAACGCTTTGTCTTCATCGCTTCCACGCTCCATGGCGTAGATGACTGGCAGTGTGATCTTGCCTTCGTGGAAGTCGTCGCCAACATCCTTGCCAAGATCAACGGTCGCCCCGCCATAATCCAGCGCATCATCAACCAGCTGGAAGGCATAGCCCAGCTCAAGACCGAACTTACGCGCAGCAGCACGCATCTCAGCTCCCTTATCGGCAATCTCGGGGCTCACTTCACAGGCAGCTGCAAACAGGGCCGCAGTTTTCGCTTCAATCACCTGCAGGTAGGTCTCAAAGGTCGTAGTGGTATCCTGAGCTGCGCCCAACTGAAGCACTTCACCTTCTGCAATAATTGCAGAGGCTTCAGAAAGAATGCGCAGCGCTTCCAGCGAATGCACATCAACCATCATCTTGAAGGCTTGGCCAAGCAGATAGTCACCCACAAGCACGCTGGCCTGATTGCCCCACAGCTTGCGTGCTGCCAGCTTACCGCGGCGCATATCGCTTTCATCGACAACATCGTCATGCAGCAAAGTTGCCGTATGCATGAACTCTACAGATGCAGCAAGGATGACATGCCCCTTGCCCTCGTAGCCAAACATCTGCGCAAACGCCAGTGTCAGCATCGGGCGCAAACGCTTTCCACCTGAATCAATCAGATGCCGCGCAATTTCCGGGATCAGCTCAACGTTAGAACCGGCTTTGGAGAGGATCAGCTCGTTCACCTTCTCCATGTCACCAGAAACGAGCTCAACGAGCCTTTGAATTCCAGCTGGTTTGCTGTCTGTGATTGAAGACCAACTACGCCCACGGGATACCTCTATTTTGATTCCAACGGGACAATAGGTGTGTAGGTCAGTTCGGGCAAGCTTTAGTAAGAATTTGCTGCCAATAAAGTGGTGTCCAATGAACAATTTACCAATCACAATTGGTTATTTTGCCAATACCAGCCACATCCTGCATAATTTCTAGCCAAATTGGCAGGTCGCATCAGGAGGAAACTACCGTGGAAGAACTTATCAGAACAACGGATCCGGTGGTCATTTCACACCTTGAAGCATTGCTGGGAGGCGCGGAGATCATCTATTTTGTCGCCGATACCAACATGAGCATACTGGACGGCTCGCTCGGCTTTCTCCCACGCCGCATCATGGTGGAAGCAGATCGCTTCGACGAAGCCTGCCAGATCATGCGTGATGAAGGCCTTGAGCACTACCTAAAAGACGCGTGAAAACTTTGCGCCAGATAAACAATAGGGATTGCATGAAAACCGGCAGCTGTATTCAGTGCGTTACTGCGACTTTTATTGATCCGGCACCGCCATGACCAACCCTGAAACACCTCAGCCTCAGCAACAAACCACCCGGGACAAGTTCCTCGGCGGTAAAGTCATGGTGGAACAACCAGCCAAAGGCCGCCACAGAGCGGGTCTGGACGCCGTATATCTGGCCGCGTCTCTGCCAGAAAGCACGACCGGAACGCTCTACGATTTGGGCACCGGCGTCGGCACCGCCGCCTTTTGCGCAGCCCACCGCCTGCCGCTAATCAAAGCTGTTGGCGTGGAGGTTGACCCCGTCACCGCAGCACTGGCCCGCAATGCCTTGTCCCTGCCGGAGAACATAGGCTTTGCTGATCGCGTTTCCATTCTGGAAGCCAATCTAACTGCAAAGGGCAGCATTCGCCATCAAAGCGTCTGCTCATCCATCGCAGATCACGTGATCATGAACCCGCCCTACTACGACAGCACCCGCTTCCGCGTCACACCACAGTCAGACCGCGCGCCGGCCCATGCGCTGGACGAACGCGGCATCGAACCGTGGATCAAGACCGCCAAGGACCTGCTCAAAGACGGCGGAACCCTCTCCATCATCTTTAGAGCAGACGGCCTTCAGGATTTGCTTGGTCCCATGGAGCGTCGCTTCGGGGCCATCGACATTATCCCGATCCGCCCACCGCAAACGCACCCGCCACCCGCATTATTGTACGCGCCGTAGCGGC
>BAXV01000086.1 GCA_001310715.1 Pseudovibrio sp. JCM 19062 | reverse complement strand
AAGATAGGTGCCGATGTCACTCTGATGGCACAGCAGGGCGTCGACGAGATCAAGCTTTCCGGTGGCGGAGGGTCTTCTGCCATGGCGCATAAGAGCAATCCCATCAATGCGGAATTACTGGTAACCCTTGCCCGCTACAACAGCAGCCAGATCTCCGCCATGCACAGCACACTGGTGCATGAACAGGAACGCTCTGGCGCGGCATGGGCGCTGGAATGGATGGTTCTACCCGGAATGTGCATGGCAACGGCGAGCGGTCTTCACAGCGCACTGCGGCTTTTGCAGCAAATAGAGTGGATTGGAACGCCCGTAAGTGATTAACTGACCTAATTAATTTGATAGGGAGGTTGAGAATGGCCAGTCGCACTGAAGCAATCCAGCGGGCGGAAACTTACTTCGATAGCGGCGCATTCCTCACTGACTTGGCCAGACTGGTGGCAATACCCACGGAAAGTCAGGAGCCTCGGCAAAAACCTCAGCTCATGCGTTATCTGAAAGAAGAGATGCTGCCTCTTCTTGAGCATCTGGGTTTCAAAACGCAGATCTTTGACAATCCCGATCCGGCAGGTGGTCCCTTTCTGTTTGGTGAGCGCATTGAAGACCCAAACTTCCCGACAATTTTGACCTATGGCCACGGCGATGTGGTGCTTGGGCAGGCCGGAGAGTGGATCGGCGACAGAGACCCCTTTGTTCTGGAAGAAGATGGCGAGCGCATTTACGGGCGCGGCACCGCAGACAACAAATGCCAACACCTCATCAACTTGCAGGCGCTCGGGTGCTTTTGGAGGAAAAGGAACAGCTTGGTTTTAACTGCAAGGTGATCCTTGAAACCTCCGAGGAGACCGGTTCCGCTGGCCTGCAGGAGTTCTTTGAAAAGAACAAGGAGATGCTGGCGGCAGACGTGCTCATTGCCTCTGACGGCCCTCGTTTGCAAGCAGGCACGCCAACTGTCTTTACCGGCGCGCGCGGGGCGCAGACCTTCACCCTTCGGGTTAAGCTGCGCGATGGGGCAAACCACTCCGGTAACTGGGGTGGGCTACTTGCGGATCCTGCGATCATTCTTGCCAATGCGATCTCGTGCGTGGCAGACAAACGCGGGCAGATCAGAATTCCGGGCTGGCGTCCTACCAGTCTGACGTCGGATATTCGGGAAGCACTCAGCGAACTGCCCGTAGGCGACAGTCAGGGCCCGGCAATCAATGAGGATTGGGGTGAAGAGGGGCTTACCCCTGCCGAACGCGTGTTCGGTTGGAACTCCTTTGCTGTGCTGGCAATGAAAAGCGGCGTGCCGGACGCGCCCGTGAATGCCATTGATGGCTCAGCCTTTGCCGTTTGTCAGCTGCGCTATGTGGTAGGGACGGACGTTGATGGTCTTCTCCCGTCGCTGCGCAGGCATCTGGATGAAAACGGGTTTGAGAATGTGGAGGTAACGCAGGAAGAGCGCGGGTTCTTCCACGCCACCCGCCTTTCCCCGAATAACCCGTGGGTGCAGATGGCGATGGCCTCCCTGAAACAGACCAGCGGTAAACGCCCCCATCTCCTGCCAAACCTTGCAGGCTCACTGCCCAATGAGTGCTTTTCTGAAACTTTGGGCCTGCCCACGGTTTGGGTACCGCACTCCTATGCAGGCTGCTCCCAACACGCCCCCAATGAACACATTCTGAAGCCAGTCGCACGGGATGCCCTGCGAAATATGGTGGCGTTGTTTTGGGATATTTCAGAAAACGGAGCGCCCGCTTGAGTGGTTTGACGTCTGGCGGTGCAATATATGGGGGATTGGTCTGCCGAAAACCCTCATGATTTAAGGAGGTTACGAAAAAATGTTGATCTGGCAGTGGAGAAAACAGATTTCTTTGAAAAAAATGCATTTGCCTGCTGGACAGACGAAATCTGGCACCCTATAAGACGCTCACCTCAGCGGGGCACAGCGCCCAACGCGACAGGCCCGGATAGCTCAGTTGGTAGAGCAGCGGATTGAAAATCCGCGTGTCGGTGGTTCGAATCCGCCTCCGGGCACCACTTTTCTTCTTCACGATTTTAGAGACAAATCAGGCAGACGATCTGCTTGAAGGTTTGGCGGCTCACCAGCGAGACTTAACGCGTTCGCTCCAGTCTTTGGCTGGATTATCCCGCCCTTATGTCAGGCGGGATCATATCCAATTTGGCGAGGTCCCGGGGAACAGGTCAACTATGGTCGACATTCCAGGATAATGTTTGTTGGTGTTTCAGTTGCTCGGCGGACATTGGTAAATCCACCCTCCTTGAGTACCTTGGTCAGTCTGGCTTCACCGGCCTGTGCGCCCAAACCATACTGCCCTTCCTGAGAGAAAGAGGCAGGGAGGCACACCATGGTTGAGCCGGAATAAAAGATCTGATTTATCGGACCCATGTTGTCTGCGAGGGTGTCCCCTGCTGCGGGCTCTACGACCATGAACGTACCATTGGGCTTGAGTGCACTTTTAATATGCTGTGCGGCGCCTATCGGGTCTCCCATGTCATGCAGCGCATCAAAAATACACGCAAAGTCAAAATCGGTTTCTTTGAAGTCCTGTGCGCGGGCGACGACAAATTCGACATTGCTCAGATTTTCGTCTCGCGCCTTTTGACGGGCTGCCTCAATAGAGGGGGCATGGAAATCAATACCGATTACTTTGGAATTGGGGTAGGTTTTCGCCATCAGGATTGTGCTGGAACCGAACCCGCAACCAATATCGGCGATTTTCCCACCCGATTTTAGTTTCTCTTCGACACCGGCGAGGGCCGGTATCCAGTGGTCAGCCAGATTTGCGTTGTAACCGGGGCGGAAGAACCGGTCGACAGAACAGAAGCAACATTGGGAATGATCACTCCAGGGGCGACCTTTGCCTGATTTGAATGTCTCGACGGCTTTATCATAGGTTTCGTAAATAGAAACGATGTTCTCGAAGAAGCCTTGCAGGCACGTGGGTTGCCCCTCCCGGGTAAACACGGTTGCTTGCTCTTCACTCAAGCTGAACGTTTCTGCGTCCTTGTCATAGTCTACATACCCGGCAATTGCATTTGCACTGAGCCATTCACGCAGGTACCGCTCGTTCAACCCCGTGCGCTTTGCCAAGTCCTCAGATGAAAGTGGACCTGCCTTATCCATGGCGCGTAAACGCCAGCTTGGTCTCCTAGATACGCCATGAGCACAGCAAGTGCACCAGCTGCGTCGTTCATAACCTTTTCGGTTAATACTTCCAGTTTCTTGGGGTTAAGTTCTGTCATGTTCACCCATCCGTTGTACTTGTTTGATTGAAGGCCTGTGTGGGATATTTTGATCTACGCATAGTAAAAGTCACGAAAGCATAAGCCTGGGCTCTAGTAAACATGATCATTAATCAATTTAGTGCAAACGTGATCTTAATAGGATAATTAAGTAATTATTATTTACATGGTTGGTTTTATTAGCAGTTGTTTTAGTAGTGCTTGCTGTCGTGGCTAATATGCCTCAGCGCAGCTGGCCTTTCCGGCCATATCTTTTCTTCAGGATATTTACGAGGCAAATGTAAGTCTGGCGAAACTGGCCATTCAATAGGGCCAGTCCGTGCAAATTTGATTTCTCTTTCTTGAAGCAAACCGCTGTCTTGCGACAACGTCAGCTGATGTTTGCATTTGCTGTCTGCGGTGCAGGGTAGATCAGGGACAAGTGGTCTCTGGTCTTTTCAGCACAGGGTGGCTGGCAACGGAAACCGAGATGCCCATCGGGTCTGATGATGCATAGGTTGGGCGCATCGCCGCACAGGCGCTCATGGAGTTTACCTGTGCTGTCTTTTACTACACCCATGGGTTGGTTGGTTCGCGCTGCATCTCCTGTCACCACTACTGCGGCAGCTTCAAATACATTGGGGCTGTTGCTACGAATGGTCTGCAGTAAGTGCAAGCCTTCACAGACCTGTGTGAGGTCCGCGTCGCCAAGTAAGATGAAGAGGCTGGGGCCGAGGCCTTTCAAAAGCTCATAAAGGCGAACAGCTCCCTTATCGCAAATCAGGTCGTCAACATCGCCAATGCGTGCGCCCACTGCTGTGTAGTAGGGCGAGTAGGACGGGGTGGAACCAACCTCCTTGGTGATGGGGCTTTGGCTGTAGGTGAAGGTGATTTCCATCTCGGCCACCGCAAACTTTCTCTGATTGCCTTCCTTATGGAACTCTGCCACCAGATCATCACGTTTGTCTGCATTTTGGGGAAGCATCCAGCTGTAGACTTCCTTACCGGTTTCGACAAATTCGTCCCCGATCTGCCTGCGCTCTGCATCGTAGGAGTCGAGGAGCGCTTGCGATGGGTTTCCCTTGACGATTTCTGCCAGCTTCCAGCCAAGATTATAGGCGTCGTGCAGCCCGGCATTCAGGCCACGACCCTCGGTGGGGTTTGAAATGTGAGCAGCATCACCGGCGAGAAAAACACGCCCTTGGCGATACTTCTGTGCCAGACGCGATCCGGATTTGAAGACGTTGGGCTCGCTGGCATTGATGAGCTGCGCTCCCGGTGAGATGGAAGAAAGCCGTGTGTTGATGTCTGCAAGATGGTCGCTGCCCGTCGTGCGGGGCCACAAGTAAATGCGGAACCTACCTTTGCCCAGTGGGACAGCAAAAACATTCGGCGGCTGGAATTGCACACAAGCGTGGTCTATCGGGTACTGCCAGTTGGCAAGTTCTCCGTCGATGACCTCCCATTCCTCTGGGTAGAGCGGGCCATCGAAATCCATGTCTATCGCTTTGCGCACAGAACTGTAGTGTCCGTCTGTGCCAACGACCCATTTCACAGTCCGCTTTTGGATCCCGTTCTCTTTAGATTTAAGGGTAACCGTGACGTCTTCCTCGGACTGTTCAAGGTCCAGTAACTCAACGCCTCGTGTGACCGGACCAGAGAGCTCGTCGAGCTTTTGTGCCAGCAGTGCTTCGGTTTCTTCCTGCGGTAAACTCAAGAAATAAGGGTAGGGCGTATCCAGCTCTTGCTGGCTGTAAACCGTTGTATTAAACCGCTCGTGATCGAGAAAGAAGTTTGTTGCCTTGATCTCCAAGCCGCGCTCCAGGAAACGATCGGCGAGATCAAGGTTCCAGAGGATCTCCATCGTCCGCGCTTTTACGGCGACAGAGGCCGTTTTGCGGTTAGGCTCTGGTCTTCGGTCAATCAGCTCGAAAGACACACCACGGCGGGCCAGCTCTATGGCAAGCGTAAGCCCGGTTGGTCCCGCGCCTACGATAAGGACGTCTTTCTCTGAATTTTTTTACGCCAGTCATTTCGCTTGGTTCGTCCTGTAAAATGTCAAGGGAAGATTACCTTAGGTAAGTAAATATATGTATGACTGCAAAAAAAGGTCAGAAAGTGGGCAGTTTGTGGGCAGAGGAAACTGCTGTAAACGCAGCGATTTGGTGTAGATAGAACAGTGCCAGTCAGTTTTTGCCTTGAACTGGACTTATTATAGCCACAGCATACAACCCACAACTTTGCCTGTTTCCTGCTGGGGGAGGCCAACCTGCTGCATGTTAAGCAGATTGTGCAGGCTCTATAACGGGTTTTGAATAAGGGAATAATTTTGAAGATACAGGCGCTATGGCACTATCCGATTAAGTCACTGCTTGGAGAAAAGCAGCAAAAACTGGAGATTAATGAGAGAGGCGTAGCTGGCGACAGGCATTTTGCTGTTGCTAATGAACAGGGGAAGTTCGGCAGTGGCAAGAACACGCGGCGGTTCAGGCGCATTGATAACCTGTTTGCCTTAAGAGCGGTCTCAAATGGTGACAGCCTGTCCATTGGTTTTCCGGATGGGAGATGTGTTGATGTTCACTCCGAACACATCAATGGGCAGCTGTCCGAGTTTCTTGGTCAACCGGTGAAGATTGTTCCAGAGCAGGAGGTGCCGCATTTTGATGATGGCCCTGTGCACCTGCTGCTTTCTTCAGAACTGGCCAGACTGCAGAGCCTTGTTCCCAATGCACAGGTTGATGAGCGCCGGTTCCGCTCCAACATTATTCTGGATGTCGCGGAGCACACCAGAGATAGCGACCTGATCGGGGAAGTGCTAACGATAGGCGAGGTTCAGCTTGAAGTGACCCACAAAACAGAGCGCTGCAGAATGGTGACTATCGAACAGGATGACCTAAAGTTTGAGCCTGAGATCCTGAGACCGATTGCGCAAGAGTTTGATGTTAATTTTGGCGTCTATGCCAAAGTTGTCCAGACGGGCTCGATCAAAGTTGGACAAACGGTTGCTATCTCCTAGAACGTCATAGAAAATTTGGTCATCTTGCCGTCCGCCTACCGCCTCAGAAGGACCATGTTTTACTCCTACTTGATCTGAGGTTAACTGGCTGGTTTCATGTGTTAGAATGCCTCCCAATGGCATCTGGCCAACCATTAAATGGTGGTGCGTCAAAATAGTTGCGCTCAATGATTTGATCAAAACATATGCATGATGTATATGTTTATGAAGTCGGAGAGGTTCTAATGGCAACATGGTCAGCTTCAAATCATTGATGATAGAGCGGAGAAGGCAGAAGGTGCTAACAGCTGTTGAACCGTGGCATTTTGGGATTTGGTTGGACCTGTTCACGCAACCCCTCTAAGACATTACCAAGTCTGAAACTGCAACTGAATTTCTCACAGGCCGGGCCGCACGGATCGGCAAGACGCTGAAAACCGCAATGTTTTGAGGAGAGGAAACGTGAGAAACTACTATTTTCTTCTGACATGCTTGTGGGCTGGAGTCATTCTGGGCGGGTCTCTGATTGTCGCACCAGCCAAGTTTCAGGTGTCCTCACTGTCGATGCCCCAGCTGCTTGAAGTGGGGCGGGTACAGTTTCAGTGGGTGGGTATTGCTGAGATAATCTTCGCGGCGCTCCTGATCTTGCCTCTTTTATATCCTCCTATACGCACGCAGCTTTCCTTGAGTGCAAAAGGCTTTCTGCTGGCCGCTCTGGCTGCACTGATTGTTCAGCAAGGTTTGGTCATGCCGCCGCTGGATGAACGCACACAGTCAATCATTGTTGGCGAAGCCGTTGGGTCCAGCCATTTGCACTTCGTCTTCGTGGCGGTCGAAATCGTCAAGGTTTCCATGCTTGTTGCGTCCTGCGTCTTTCTTGGTTTAGAGGAGAAATCTGATGCCACTTTCAGATCTTAAACTTCCTGATGGACTTGTAAAATACAGCACAACCAAGGAGTTTTCGGAAGGTTCGTTTCCCAAAGCACTGGAGCGGGATCATTCCACCAAGCCCGGTGTCTGGGGCATCCTTTGCGTGAGCGCCGGCACAGTCAAGTTCCATGATGTCGGCCTGTCTGAGACCCGTGAGGTCACAGCGGGCGAGAAGCAGGTTATTGTGCCAGAGACCTTACACAGCGCAAGCCCCTCCAAGGACGCGGTTTTCTTCGTAGAATTCTATTCGGCAACCTACGAGAAGCATATGTAAAATACTGCTAAAGAGAACATATGCTGAACGGATTATGTCGTTCCCTTTCAAACCGTGTTCTGGTTGCTAGAGCGCACCCTTCTGCATGGTTGCAACAACAGCGCTCCAACACTGTTTCCAGCGACGAAAACAGAAAGTGAGCCCTTCACAGGTTTTGCGTGCACTAAGGATCTAAGTCGCGAGACCGCGCTTCAGGCAGTTTAAAGCCTGTTGCCCCGAGCCAAAAATTTGAGAACATCAAGATGAGTGGGCCAGCCGTGATAGCGTGGCACCCTATCATCAGGAGCAGGGGGGCATTCATTTGTGCCTAGAAAATGTGAGGCAACAAGCTTGCCGGTCTTGTTGAATAACTCCAGGTTGGTGCGAAACAGCGTTCTTTTTTTTGGTACCACCGTCGTTTCTGCCAGCACCTTTCCTGCATCAATCCTTTGAATGCTCTCGTGAAGGCTCACAGTAAAAGCCTTCTCGTTTTCCATAATCCCATGAAAGACCGGGTCTGGCCCTTTGTAGTGCGGGAGCTTGCCAGGGTGAATATTGTAGGTTCTACCTGAGAAACGCTCGTAAAACGACCCACGTAAAATCTGCCCCAGATGTACTGTCAGGATCAGATCCGGTTTGCAGCCTTCAATAAAGTCGAGTGTTCTTACCGAGCTGACGTCATTTGTCCGCTGAACAGGACATTGCAGACTATGTGCCCAAATGCGCATGTCTTGCCATCGGGGAACATGTGGCATCCGGTAAGCCGGTTTTGTCACCGCTCCCAGATATGCCGCGTATAGCGGGCCAGAGCGGCGGAGAAGGTCCTTGTAGGCGCGCCAGTCGCTGCGCTTGCCGACGACAGCGGCACATTTCACGAGACTACAGATCTCGAATTCCGGGTAGGCAAGCAAAGAATGCAAAGCTGCGTCGGTGTATACACTGGCGTTAGAAATAAGACAGATCCGCATGGGTACTCCGGACTTATACAAAGTGGTCGTAAGTCACGCCCATTCTGCGGGCCTTCGCCAACCTTGGTGGTTCAGCTCGCTTCATCCGTTGCTCTGCGTAGGACGTTGACAGGATTTTCTCTGCCGTCCCCGTCGCTGCTGCCTCGAGCCTTCCGCGTTATAAAGCGTGCCCCGCACTTGCACCGTGGTTTTCAATGCCTCAACGAACTTGCAGAAAACGTCTGGTTCTGGCGGCGTAGCGGAGCACCAAAAATCTTCCCAGTTTCCTTGATGTGTCAGCCCATCCATATCGTAGATCGTTGGCAATAGACAGCAGTTGGTACGCCATGCTCAAGTGCTTCAATGCCCGCCGAGCTGTTGATGGTCAACATTCCCAGAGAGGGTTCTGCAAGTTCCTTGATTGTCTGACCATGAATAAGCTGCGTGCGCTCTTCAACCCCATGTTTCCGGCTGGCCTGAGTAATAGCCCTTGAAAGCTCCTTAAAGCGATATTCCAGCGGATGGCTCTTGAATAACAGCGTTGTTCCTTTGGGAGCCTTACGGGCAAAGGAAGCGATAACCTTGTCAATCGCTTCATAAATGCTGGTAAAGGGCGAGTGATCGCGTATCTGGAAGTCGCCATTCAGTTGCAGAGCGAAGAGATAAAAGGGCGTTCCGCTGCGCTTCAACCGATCCCAGATAACATCTGCTTCCTGCTTTCGGCGTTTAGCTTGCAAACGCGCTTTTAGCCAACCACCATAAACCTGCACTCGAGACTCGGTGCGATGATTGCGGTAATGCGGAAACTTGCGGGCATGAATGGCATTGTAGATGGTAAAGCCAAGTTCCTGAAACACAATCTGCTTGTAGCTGCCCGGATAAAGAACCTGAGATGTATCCTCGGTCACCGGCGTATCAAGCGCCATCAATTCCTGTTTGCTTTGCGGAAAGTGTGAAAGAGCAGAGCAACCGCCATACTCAACCGTCATCCAATCCGGACGCAGATAACCAAGCTCGGTAGCAATGATGTTTACATCCAAACGTTGTGCAACTCTGATAGCGACCTTGTGATAATAGCGCCGGTCTCCATGAAGTAGAATGTCGGTAACTCCATGCGCAACGATCAGAGCTTCCACGAAGAGCTCCCAATTTTCGGCAGGTTCGGAAAAATGAACAGCCTCCGTATGCTCCCAATCGTGGACATCACTCCCACAGAAATGAACCTTGAGCGTCTTGGCGCCTGATTTCTCCAGATGATGAGCAGTCCGCGCGTAGTACTTTGAAAGTGGCCCTTGCAGCAGTAAAATGCAGCGATTGTTTTTTTTGAAGTCATTTGTCGCCCCAGTAACAATCTGCAAAAATGGGAACACCAGCAGCCTTGGCCGCAGCCAATCGTGGCGGAGTCTCAACATAGGCACCATGCCCGTTGACCTGGTCATTCAAAATACGCTGCGCAAACTCTTCTGCTGCGATTTTTCGACCTTCGCGATTAAAGAAGCTGCCATGCACTTGAATGGTATGCGCCATAAGCTTCTCCAAGTCGTGATAAAGGTCTGCATTCGGCTGAGTTGGCCCCTTCCAAAAGTCCTCTAAAGACCGTTGATCCGTCAATCCGTCAATATCATAGAGAGCGACCCCCATGGCTTTGACTGGCACACCGTTTTTCAAGGCTTCCATACCCACAGTGCTGTTCACAAGAACGCATCCACGAGAATGCTTGAGGAGCTTATTCAGATCCCCCCCATCGATGATGAGTGTGCGGTCCAGACAGTCGAACTCAACTGCAATGTCCCTGATGACCTGCGGCCAACTCTCAACATCGTTGTCAAAGGGGTGCATCTTAAACACCAGCTTGCTGTTAGCCGATGCGCTTTGGGCAAACGTGCTGTAAATCTCGCGAATGAAGCTGGAAAGATGCTTGTAATGGGAGTGATGCCTGATCTGGTAGTCGCCCTGCATCTGCATAGGAACAACAAAGTAGTCAGCCTGTTCCGTAATGAGCCTATCGATGGTTTCTTCCGCCACTCGCGCAAGCCGCTTCTGACGCATCAACGTGGGATATAACTAAAGTAATCCCGGAATGGGTGGTAGTAGCGATCCCGCTGATAAAACGGAAACAGGTACGGGAAGAAGACCGGGATAAGGTTACAAATCACCTCATTGGTTGCCTCTTGCACAAACGCATGCGGGAATCGACCCAATTCTTTTGGAGCGGGCAGTTCGGTCGCGCCTTGTGATATCTGCTGTGGGTCCGTTGGAAAGTGCGAATATGTGCCCATCCCACCGCGCTCCAGCGTAATCCAATCGGGGCGCATGTAGCCAAACTCATAGGCAAAGGTGTTGATCCCACGTTGCATGGCGACATCATGGGCTACCCGATGATAAGGACGTCGATCACTATAATAGAGAATGTCCGTTATCTCATTTTTATCAATGAGTTTCTCAAGTGAACGACGCCAGTTCTTCAACCGGCCCCAATAGTTTTTTGCACCCAAGCCGACGCGGAAATACCAGTCACTGAGAGATAAATTAACCATTACACACCGCGTGCCCTGCGCTTCGAATGCCTTAACAAGTGCCCGACAAAAGGCAGAGGGGTGCGATTGGAGAATAAGAATTCTACGAGTTGCCATATTACCTATAGCCGCTACTTGAGCTGGTTTTTGCGATGCTGGGCAAGCGCTTCGTCGACCGAGTCGTACATCGTCAGCTCACCTTCATTCAGTAGGCAAGCAGCGTCGCAAAACTTCTTGATGGTGGAGTCAGAGTGAGAAATCATAATAATGTTGGCGTGCTTCAGCTTTGTCTGAAAAACTTCATTGCACTTGCGCTTAAACCGCGCATCTCCAACCGCGGTAATTTCATCGATCAGATAACATTTGAAGCTGACCGCCATACTAACCCCAAACGCAAGACGTGCCTTCATTCCACTTGAGTAGGTCCCAATCGGAAGCGACATGGACGCGCCCAGCTCAGAAAAGTCTTCTACAAATTGGACCATTCGTTCAGTGTCTTCGCCGTACATCCGCGCAACAAATCGCACGTTTTCAATGCCAGTCATTCTTCCAGCAAAGCCACCGCTAAAGCCCAGAGGCCATGAAGTTTTTACGCTTCGTTTGATTTTCCCGCTATCTGGTAACTCTGCTCCGGCAATCAACCGCATAAGTGTCGACTTCCCTGCGCCGTTATGCCCAAGAACCCCAATGTTCTTCCCTTCTGGAAAGCGTATGGTCAGACCATTGAGAATGGTCTTCGTAACCCCCTTGAGAGTGTAGGTTTTTCGTACATCCTGAAACTCAATCATTAGAAAGATTTCTTTCGATAGAGGCGCTCGCCCAGGAAACCCAAAAGAAGAAGGATCATTGCGCAGCTGAGAAGATAGGACTTACTCAGTACAACGCTATCGTAATTTGAATAGTAGCCCTCACGAAACCACTCGATTCCATGGAGTATGGGGTTCCAAGACAAGAATTCTACGATGTGGGTAGGGAACTCACTGGGGATGTAAAAAAATGCCGGAAAGGAAGAAAAGGGGCCTGCTGAAGATCGACTCCAGCTGCTTCCAGGTTGGCCATAGTCGGAACAAGACAGCATTCGTGGTCCCAGCGCCTAATCCCAGCAGTGTGAGAGACCCAAATGCCAGTGCACACTGCTCAACATGCACAGGCAATGGCGCATCATCACCAACGATAATTATGGGAAAAAAAGACAGCGATAATCATGAGGTAAGTCAGAACAATCAGGATGTACTTCGAGATTACAATGTCAACTTCATTTACAGGAGGATAACTCAGTAATCCGCGACTTGAGCTAATTGCGGTAAGTAATGTGCTTGAGAGCTTTGAATAGGTCTGGAATGGTAAAATGCCAGTCGCAAAAAACAAAGCATAACTGGTTCCAAAGGCTGGAGAGCGTCCAACTCCGGAAAAAAATTGCAACCAGAACCAGTGTACTAAGTGCAGGGTTAACAATTGCCCAGAGGTACCCTAGCTGAGTGTCACCAAATGCACTCCTGGTTTCACGGAGGACCAACGCCCCGATGACCCGCGCCTGTGTGGTAAGAACGCCGTCCATCATTTTCAACCTACTTGATATGGTCGCGAACAGAATAAGCTATCACCGTGGCCAGTGTCCAAGCGGCGAGTAGCCCAAGAAATATTATGAATGAATTTATCAGACGTCTCGGATAGGCCGCTTCTTCTGGTCTGGAGGGGGGCTTGAAGACTGCGAGATATCGTTGTTGGCGATCAGCTCAGCGCGCGACCGTTCCAAGCCTGCAAGAGCTGCAGTATATGCCTGTTGCGCAAACTCCTGTTCAACAAGCAATTCTTCATAATTGGCGATAAGTGAAGACAATGAAGAGAGGCGGTCAGTCCCTTCTTTATTGGCTCCAAGCTCACTAGCGTTTTTCCCGCCAATTTCATTCCGCTTGCTCAAGATCTGTTGAATTAGGACTTCTTCCTGCTTGTGCAGTTGACGGATTGTGGGCGAGCTTTCATCGATCATTCCCACTAATGTAGCCAGACGCGCTCGTGTATCTAAAAGCTGCTTTTCCAATCCCGCGATAAGCTCAATTTGGACTTCGGCGTTTCTGGTTGGATCGATGGAGCTTTCCGTACTGCGAAAGTCCTTCATACGCCTCCGGATCATTTTCATCCGGAGCTCCATACGCCTAAGTTCTTCTTCTGCAAATCTTACTGCATCCCGGCGGGCATTCTGGGAGAGTGTGTTAACCAGCTCAGCGCCGTAGGCAAGAACATGGGAGGCGATGCGTTCAGCCATCTCAGGTGAAAATGCCTGAAC
>BAXV01000085.1 GCA_001310715.1 Pseudovibrio sp. JCM 19062 | reverse complement strand
CTTCGGCAGTCTCAGCTTTAACCTTCAGAAGTAATTTCATTCCGAGATCCTGGTGGGCCATTTCACGGCCACGGAAGCGAAGTGTCACCTTCACTTTATCACCATCTTCAAAGAAGCGCAGCATGTTCCGCATCTTCACTTCATAGTCATGAGTGTCGATGTTCGGGCGCATCTTGATCTCTTTGATCTCAACGATCTTTTGTTTTTTTGCGCGCTTCTGCAGCTTTTTTCTGGGCTTGGTACTTGTAGCGACCATAATCCAGAATTTTACAAACAGGTGGCTGACTGTTCGGGGAAATCTCGACCAGATCCAAACCTTGATCCACCGCCATAGCGAGGGCTTCTTCGATTGGAGTTGGACCGAGGTTGTCACCTTCGGTGTTAATCAGCTGCACTTCGCGAACGCGAATCTCTTTATTGGTGCGCGGCCCTTCCTTGGTGGGTGGCGGTGCGCGAAACGGACGGCGAATGTGAGTATCTCCTCTTTAGACTGCCGAACTTACGAATATTTGACTACAGCTCAATGACTCGTTCCGGCAGTTTCGTCAAGTCGAGAAACATATTGCAGGGGCATCATTATTGCTGCTTTGCTAAAATCAGGAAAAATGTCCCGTAAGTCAACACTAGTTTTGCTGGTTCTTGCGCGACATATGCAACCAGCTAGATCTCTGTTGGTAACAACTCCCGGTAAACATCAAGCGTCGCGGCACACATGGCCTGTTTGGTGAACGAGCGTTCCACATGGTCATGGGCGCGCTTGGTAAGTTTTGCGCGCTCCTCTTCACTCAGATCCAATGCCTGAGCCATCAGATCCGCAAGTTCTTCCACGTTGCCATTCTCAAAGTGCCAGCCCGTGCGCTCTTCATCTTGCACCACAGGCGGGACGAGTACGGTCTCCGGCACCGCGCCAATATTGGAGACGATCACCGGCACGCCTGCAGCCTGCGCTTCGACAGCGGCACGGCCAAAGGCCTCGGCCTCAATGGAGGCGACAACAGAAGCATCTGCGATTGCGAGCGCTGCGGGAACATCCGAGCAGTGACCAACAATGCGGACGTTGCCGACCAACTCAGATTCCTCAATCTGGAGCTCAAGAGATTGGCGGTAGGTCTCGCGGCCTGATCATCCCCGGCTAAAACCACAAGCACATCATCATAGCCGCCGCGCTGAACAAGCTGGCGGGTCGCCTCAATCAAGACGCGCTGACCTTTCCATTCAGTCAGGCGCGCAAGGTTCATCACCACGCGGCGCTTGTCGGAAACGCCCCAGCGGCGCGCAGGTCCGAGACGCGCTCATCACTGATATTGTCGCGATCATAAGAGTCTATATCCGGGCCACGGTAGATCACCGAGGTTTTGCCTTTGGTGCGCGGATCTCGCCGTTCCACCAAATCAGCGGTGAATTTAGAGTTCGCGATCACTTTATCGGCGCGGGTCATGGAGGAATTGTAGAACGCCTTGAACCTGTTGGTTTCCCTGTAAATGCCGTGATAGGTGGTGACAAAAGGAATGCTCAGACGGCGTGCAGCCACAAGGCAGACCACGCCGGAGCGCGGGATCGGGCGTGAACCAGATCAACGTCATGTTCCTTGCAGATACGTTCGATCAGATAAGAGTTGCGCCACATAGTCCAAGGGTTCTTGGATTTGACCGGCATTTCAAAGTGCACCGCTCCGGTTGTTTCCAACTCGGGCACCATGCGTCCGCCTTGTGAAATCACAAGGCTTTTCCAGCCTGCATTCACGATTGCCTCAGCAACATCCAGTGTGGTGCGCTCGCTCCGCCGGTTTGAAGGTCGGGGACAATTTGCAAAATGGTTGGCACTTTGGATATTTCTCTGTGTTTTTTGCGCATCATCCAACTATGCTCCCCCGAATAACAGGCGGCAATGGTGACGAGGCTGTAATCAGGTTTCCAGACAATTGCCGGCAACGATAAGCCGATAAAGCGTTTGGAGGTTATGAATGAGTGCTGACTTACCCCAATTCATCAGCGTTGGCAAAGGCGACAGTGCACGACAAATCGCAGTGCGTCATGATGAGCGCGGTGCGCCGGGTATCCTGTGGCTGTCTGGCTTCAAATCCGACATGCTTGGCACCAAGCAGAAGTGCTTGCCGAGTGGGCAGAAACAACAGGCCTGACCTACACGCGCATGGATTATTCCGGTCACGGGGAATCCGGTGGTGAGTTTGCTGATGGCACCATCTCCCTTTGGCTGGAAGAAGCGGTTGCTGTGTTCAAACAGTTCTGCAAAGGTCCGACTATTGTTGTTGGCTCTTCCATGGGCGGCTGGATGGCGCTGCTGCTGGCCAAAGCGCTGCATGAAGCTTCTGAGAAGATCGAAGGCTCTCTATCCGGCATGGTGTTGATTGCACCGGCACCTGACTTTACCGAGGAGCTGATGTGGAAGCATGAGTTTACCGATGAGATGAAGCAGGAGATCATGGAGAAAGGCCGCTTCGAGCGTCCATCTGAATATGACGACAGCCCGTACATCATCACTCGTAAGCTGATCGAGGATGGTAGAAAGAACCTCCTGCTTGGCGATCCGATCGTCACCGGCTGCAAGACCATTATTCTGCAAGGCCAGAAAGATGATGCCGTGCCGTGGCAGCATGCCTTGCGCATTGTGGAAGGCATGGCCCATGACGATGTGGTGCTGACATTGGTGAAAGACGGCGACCACCGTCTGTCGCGTCCAGAAGATCTGGACCGCATGATTGCGGCTGTGGCGGAACTGGCCCAGCGCTAATTTGCTCTCGTGATCAGGCTTCTCTCAATGAAGCCTGATTGCCGCCCATTTCCCCTCATAATTTGCGTTTTTCTGCCATTTCTAATGAGATAATAAGTCTGTCAGCAAGATAAGTGTGCCACATGTTTGACAGCAAGCTAACCTAAGGTGATCGGGATAATACCTATTATCACTGGAGCGCACTATGAAAAATATCAGGAAACTCGTGCTGCAACTCGTTCTGTCTGCAGCATTAGCACTGCCAGCTATCGGAATCGGCAGTGTTGCGTATGCGGCCAATCCTCTTGGCAATATCATTCTCGACCAAGCAGAGAGAGCGATTGACGGGGACCGAAGAGGCTATCGGGATCGACGTGACTACAGGTACGACCGCAGGCACGCATACCGGAACCACCACGATAACCGCCGCCTATACAGGCCTGGCGCTCATCCACGGCATTTTGACCGCAGGGGTCCTCCTGGTCGCCGCTACTAATGCGTTGGTACGCATCAGGTCGGCATGACCTGCTCATTTGACAGTGCTTTCACTCAGCTTTTTGTGAAGCACAATGAAAGCACTGTCATAGACTACTGGTTCGAGTGATCCACGATTTTCGCCCGCGATGGCGGGCAACCTGAGTTATCTGCATAGCTTTTTCCCACTCTCTTTCCCTCCTAATTTTCTAAACTCTTGCAACAAAAGAGCGCTATCCCCGCTGCTTACTTGCGCTTTGCACATGGCATTACACTCATTAGGATTCCAAACAGAACACAGCGCATCAAATTGCCGTGCTGTGCCATAAGTCTGCTCGGTTACTGCTCCATAGTGACACGAATAACCAAACGTCACTGGAGCACATAATCATGAGGAATGCCAAGAGGTTAATACTTCAAGTTGGACTGGCTGCTGCTGTAGCGCTTTCAACTGTATCCTTCGGAAGCGTTGCGTATGCGGACAAGCATCACAAAAAGTATTTCAAGCAGCAGGAAAAGGCTTTCAAGAAGCAAGAAAAAGCCTATCGCAAGTTCGAAAAGGAACGGAATAAGTTCGTACGCAAGCAGATAAAGCGGCAAGAGAGAGCTTATCGTGAACCGTACAGAGATCGCCGGGACTACGGATATTATTATCCCGACTATTACGACTACGGCTATTAACGGGGCGCGTTCGGTAATGGCGGGCTGTTCGTTCTGGCGGTGTTGGCAGCGCTAAAGTTACTCCGCTTGCACGAGCAGCGTATCAGGTCAGAAACCTACGGGCCGTTGGAGGTTGCCTTCGGGTCCGGCGAAGCATGTAGCAAGTTTTAATCAATCCCCCTTAAATTTA
Organism: Pseudovibrio sp. JCM 19062; assembly: GCA_001310715.1. The sequence goes on along the minus strand of BAXV01000085.1, from coordinate 9,388 downwards.
CTCAGTAAATCTTACAAGGACTGAAAGGGGTTTTGCTCCAAATGAACCTAATTTTGATGGGTCCTGATATGCCACCGGGACATTCAAACAGTATTTTGGTGGTCACCGAGAAGTGGGGACCACAGTCCTTTCAGTCGTTTCTGGAAGCAGGCAACAAACGTTGCGCAAGGAGGCAACTGAATGGCAATGGCATGGACGTGCTCTTCGTAGCGGGCTTTTTGGAAATCATTTTTGCTCTCTGCCTCAAAATGTCTGAGGGCTTTACCAGATTACCTTTTACAGTTGCCTTTGCCATCACGGCGCTGTTGTCGCTTTACTCTCTGACCAGAGCTATGGCTTGCATCCCAATCGGCACAGCCTATGCTGTGTGGACCGGCATCGGGGCCACCGGTATCGCCATCGTCGGCATCTTCTACTTTGGAGAACCGGTCACCTTCGCCCGCATCTTCTTCATAGCCCTGCTGATCACTGCGATCGTCGGCTTGAAGCTTGTTTCAAGTGGGTAGTGCGGGAAAGTCCAGCACCAGCTGACTGCACTCAAACCAACTGTCAAAAAGCTCCGTCAGCTCTTGTGAAACTCTGATTGAGCCGGGCCCTTCATCTCCAAAGCTCCCGCCAATACAGAACAGATTGCTCTCAAGAGTTGCTGTGCGCAGCTCTTCGGTTTGCAGGAGAGTGAAGCGCGGCTTGTAGCACACCACGGCCTGAACCTTGTGCGCCTCTTTCAGCTGCGGGATCGTTGCCCAAAAATTTTGCTCTTCTTTGAAAAGCAAGACGCGAAGCTCTTTTGCGTTGGGAGCGCCCAACTCGTGCTTTCTTCGATATCGCAGTATTTCACTGCCTGCCTGAACATCTCCCCGCACGCCTACATATTTGCAATTGTCTAATTCGCTGATGCTTTTGAACTGCTGCGAGTTCGCTTCTTCTTCATTGGCGGCGATCAGGTTGAAAGCCGATAACCCAGATAACGCACTGCGCTGTGCCTCGGTCAACTCACCAAAGTAGACGCCTTGATCTGCGACCTGATGATGGTCGGCAATGTTCAAGTCAGGAAAGAACAGCTTGAACTGCGTGGCAAATTCATTCCCCGGCTCCGTTGAGTGCAGGATGTTTCTAAGCTCATCGGTCGGGTGTTGTTTTCGGAACCAGAACTTATAGGCCCGCCCGAAGCTGGTGGCCGACTCTCCCTTGTACAAAATCGAGGTCACCGGTCCACTGGTCATATATTCGGAATGGGCAAGGCTTTTACAAATAAAGTGTTTTTCAAATTCAGCAACACTCAGAGGCTTAGAGTTGATGGCCACAACTTCCAGCCCGTTCTTCAACAGATCAGCGCAGATCGCTTCGGTAATTTGCTCCTGATCAAGCGGGACTGGCTTCACAAGGAGTATGTTGTGTTCCATTGAGACCGTTCCTTTAAACTGACAGACGTGAGGCGTGCCGCACTGATATGTTGCCGCCCCCCAAGATGCCGTAGGGGTAGCTGGTGGCGGAATTGAGGTGGGGGTGGAATCCACCTGCTCGCAGCAGACCCAGCTTAACCCTTAATTCACCGCAATCTCAAGCGGTTGCGTTTCCTCGTTTTGAGGCGTCATCTCTTCACCTCATTTTTGGACAGACTCGATAAAAATAAAAACGATTCAAAACACACGATCACGGCACTGGGTTCTTCAATGAAAAAAAGAAAACGCATTATTCTTTCTATTGATGGTGGTGGAGCACGCGGTCTTCTTCCGGTTCGCTTGCTGCGCGGACTTGAAACCAAACTGTCCATGCGCGGCAAGTCCGCGCCACTTCACCGATATTTCGATCTGATCTGCGGAACATCCAGTGGCGGCCTGATTGCCGCCGGGCTCACCGCGCCTAATCCGGACCACTCGCGGCGTGGTGAATCCGCGATGACACTCAATGATTTGCAGGACTTCTTCGAGATTGAGGCCCGTGAACTTTACATGACCAACCGGCGCCACTGGGTCCACCGGGCGCTGTACCACCCCTTCCGGCAGTTCAATAAAGCCATTCAGGAGCGTCCGGTTGAGCAGGCTATCAAGCAACGCATCGGGTGGAGTGCTCTGTCCAGCAGTCTGACTTCCGTTTTGCTGACGGCGTATGATCTGAAAAACCGCCGTGTGGTTTCCATGGGCAACAACACAACGGGTCAGGATGACTATTACTTCTGGCAGGCTGTACGGGCGACGACCTCTACGCCATCGTGGTTTGAACCAGCGCGCGTTGAAAACCTGACCACTGGCGATGAAGAGATCATGATTGATGCGGCAAGCTTCCTGAATGATCCGGTGCTGGCGGCATATACCGAGGCGCGGCGTCATGGCTGGGACCCAAAGGACATCATCATCCTGTCGCTTGGCAGCGGCAATCCGGTTGAGGAGAAGCATAGCTTTGAAGAGACTGTGCAGTGGGGCACGCGTGGCTGGCTCTCGCCGGAAGAAGGCACGCCTTTGCTTTGCAGTTATATGCACGGCCAGACGGCTTCCACCGGACAATATGCAGATGTGCTTTTCGCAGATATGCCGGGGGTCGAGTACATTCGGCTGACCGCTGACCTTCCTCATCTGGGAAGTGACCTTTATAGCGTTCGCCCCGGCGAAGCGCTTCAACTGAACCATCTTGCGGATGAACTGCTGTCTGCCTACGATGCCGAACTGGATAAACTGGCAGACCTTATGCAAGAAAGGCAGGATGGCCCCGGCTTTTAGGCTTCACAATCTTTCCGCCGCTGCTACAACTTTTGAGATGAATAAGAAAAGTGAATCACGGTAGGTCCGTGAGTGTGTTGGAGGGATCATGTTGGGATTGAGAGGTCATCAGCGTAAAACCGCCGTTTTGGCTGGCGGACTTATGGTGAGTATGCTTTCTGCTGGTGCCTACGCGGTACCTCTTCCTGACACGAAACCTCCCTTGGCCGAGGAAGATTATCGCGACGCATTACGGCAGCTTCCGGAGTTTCCGGGTGCTGCCAAGTTTCACTTCGGGCACGCCGAAACACCGAGTAATGATGAACCGCTTTCCTTTGGCAGTTATGCAAAGGGCTGCGTTGCCGGGGCCGTTGCGATTCCCCATGATGGTGAAAACTGGCAGGTGATGCGCCTGTCACGCAACCGCAACTGGGGACACCCTACTCTGATTGATTTTCTGAAGCGACTGGCTGATGACGCTCCTGACTTGGGGTGGAACGGCCTGCTGGTTGGTGACCTTTCGCAGCCGCGTGGCGGGCCGATGCTGACCGGTCACGCCTCCCATCAGATCGGGCTGGATGCCGACATCTGGCTGCGGCAAATGCCGGACTATCGGTTCAGCTCCAAGCAGCGCGAGACAGAGAGCGCGATCTCCATGCTCAAGGAAGACCTGAGCAAGCCGGGGGCGGACCGTAGCGTTGACCCGAAGCGTTGGACCGATGCCCACGCAAAGCTGATCCGCCGTGCTGCGCAGGATGACGGTGTTGCGCGTATCTTCGTGAGCCCGACCATCAAGAAGGCGCTTTGTGAGTTCGAGACCGGAGACCGCGACTGGCTGCGCAAGGTGCGGCCATGGTGGGGCCACCACTACCATTTCCACGTGCGCATGACCTGCCCGGCAGATAGCAAAGAATGCCGGGATCAAGCCCCTCCTCCAGCGGGAGATGGTTGCGGGAGTGAGTTGACCTACTGGCTTTCAGACGAACCATGGGTGCCGAAAGAGCCAAAGCCGGGTGCAAAACCGCCTGCTCCGAAGCCACCTTTAACCGTCGCCGACCTGCCTAATAGCTGCGCGGCTGTATTGAGGACGGAGTAGTTTGGTTAGGTCGTAGTGCTCTGAAGCAACTAAGTCGGAGGCACTTTGTGCCGCCGAATAACGATAGCTCTCCCAAAATCATAATCAAAGCACCGGCTTTGCTCGAGAGAACCTGTGCCAATTTCCTTGTCGTACTACACAATGATGTATCCATATGTACCGGTGAAGCCGAATATGACCAATTGATACATAATCCCGTTTTTCCGAAATAAAATTGCGACAGGAAAGTTCTAGATATCCGTTCGCGAATTTATTTCCCCAAGTGGAAAGCAATATTTGCATCAATCGTTGTATTAACTTTCAAAATGGGCGGGATGACAATGGGTATAGTGACTCCAAAAAAACAAGGACGTAGTACATCTACACGGATTACATCTATATCATGCGGGATTTTCTAATTGCGCCATGAGAGTACGCCTCACTTTGGAAGAAAAACGTCTTCCATGGGCCAGTCACTTATTGGACATTATGAAAGGTGAGCATCTGACAGACGAATACATTAGTATCAATCCTAATGCTGTCGTGCCTACACTGGTTGATGATGGTTGGGTGATTATAGATTCAACCGATATCGTGGACTATCTCGATAAAAAATATGTTCCCAATTCTCTGCGGCCCTCTTCCTCTTCTGAGACTGGAGAGATGTACGAGTGGATGCATCTTGCCCGCGACAACCATATCTCAATCAAAACTTACATGTATGGCAACATCGGCTTTTTGACTTCGATGAAGAAGTCTGAGGAAGAGATGGAGTGGTATCGCCAAAGGCAGACGTTTGACAAAGAACTTCTAGCTTTCCACGAACGTTTCTCCTCTATGGACGGCATAACCAGCGAGCAAGTTAAAGAGGCGGAAGCCGTCATTGACAGCTGTTTTGCCCAAATGAACAAAAGGCTTGAAAATAACGCATGGTTGGCGGGTAACTCGTTTTCCTTGGCGGACATTGCGTGGATACCGCAATTGGTCATTCTAAAGGCCGCAAAGTACCCGTTTGAAAACTACCCAAACCTAGAGGCTTGGAAAAAGTCGATTATGCAGCGACCAAGCTTCAAAGCAGCCATCTTGGATTGGTTGCCTAAAACCGAAATGAACTTCGATAAGGTATCCTAACCGCGAACCCACAGGCTTTGTAGTGGCACCAGATGGCACTACAAAGCTTCACAGATTTTCAAAGTATCAGCGGAGAATCTGCGGGGGCACTCTGAGCATTCATAATGTGAAGCCCTTTCATTTCATCGGCGTTCTCGAAGACATCGAAAAACTCGCCGCACACGCGGGCTTCAAAAACCTATTCTTTGGGTTTTCTGGTCCTCCAAATGCGCAGGGCAGTAAGTGATGATGCCACTTTTGGGAATTTTCTGGAATGCCTGATTGCAGACCTAACTTACACCAATGAGAAGGGGCGCTTTTTCGATGAAAAGGCAGGGCACAATGCGTTCTACGTGCAGGTCTCGAAGAATCTGACCTTCTACTTTACCTGGCCATAGGGTGAACTGGTTTCTCATTCAAGAAGACATGAAGGGAGCGGAGGCGCTCCCTTTTTATTCAGTCGTGCACGTAAGCTTCGGGAGCGGGATCGTTGTTGAGGATGAGTGTCATCAGGGTCAGGTCGAGCCAGCGGCCGAATTTGAAGCCGACCTGGGGGAGTTCTCCGGTGACTTTGAAGCCATAGCGCTCGTGCAAGCCGATTGAGCCTTTGTTTTCGCTATCGATTGCTCCGACAAGCACGTGGTAGCCGCCCTGCCTTGCCAGTTTGATCAATTCTTCCAGTAGTGCAGAGCCTGCGCCGTTTCCACGTGACTGCGGCGTTATGTAGACGGAATGTTCCATGGTTTTGTTATAGCCGGACTTTTCACGGAACGGACCGTAACTGCCGTACCCCAGAACCGCACCACTGTCATCTTCAGCCACAATCACTGGCAAGCCGTCTGCAAGCCGATTGTCGAACCAGTTCTGTCGATCTTCCAGCGTTTCCAGATTATCGGTCCAGATCGCAGCCAGAGTTTTGACTGCATCATTGTGGATCTCCAGAATAGCCGGAATATCAGATTTGGTTGCGTGACGCAGTTTCATGAAAGTCCCTCTAAAACTCCTGAGGTCGCCAGCATCTTAGCGGTGCTGGTTGCACGACCTCAGACAAACACTTCTCGCGCACCCTCCTTTGAAAACCAACATGCATTCTTTCAATGTAGGCTGCTGCTTCCTTCAGAACTGTCATATTTGGCAGTGCCCCTCAAGAGGGCACTGGTGGCAGACACTTGAGTTTATTGCAGGATTCTCCGGACTCAGTCACCTCTGGAGGTTGTACAATTTTTAGCCGGAACATTCCTTAAGCCCGAGGTGAAGTGGGTTGCTCCTCACTTTATTGGCTGGAAAACAGTAAAAAAAGCGCGTGGGTGGTTATTATCTGCTTTGCCATAGAGCAAAGCAGTGGTAATTGAGCGCCCATGACGACCAAAACTTTGTCCAATATTCGCAATTTCTCGATTGTCGCGCACATCGACACGGTAAGTCCACCCTGGCCGATCGCCTCATCCAGTCTACCGGCACTCTCACGGATCGTGAGATGACGGAGCAGGTTCTCGATTCCATGGATATCGAGAAGGAGCGCGGCATTACCATTAAGGCTCAAACCGTTCGCCTGATTTATAAGGCAGACGACGGTGAAGAGTACACGCTGAACCTGATCGATACCCCAGGTCACGTGGACTTTGCCTATGAAGTTTCTCGCTCCCTTGCTGCGGTGGAAGGCTCCCTTCTGGTGGTTGATGCCTCCCAAGGTGTGGAAGCGCAGACGCTTGCGAACGTGTATCAGGCGATTGACAACGACCACGATATCGTGACCGTTCTCAATAAGGTTGACCTGCCTGCTGCGGAGCCGGATCGCATCAAAGAGCAGATCGAGGATGTGATCGGCCTTGATACCGCTGACTCGGTGATGATTTCAGCGAAGACCGGGCTTGGTATTCCTGATGTTTTGGAAGCAATCGTCAAACAACTTCCTGCCCCCAAAGGCAATCCGGATGGCCCGTTGAAGGCCATGTTGGTGGACAGCTGGTACGACACTTACCTTGGCGTGATGGTTCTGGTTCGCATTATTGATGGTGAGCTGAAAAAAGGCGACTCCATCAAGATGATGGGCACTGGCGCTGTGTATCCGGTTGACCGCGTTGGTGTGATGACCCCAGCGTTTGTGGCGACGGACCGTCTTGGACCGGGTGAGATTGGCGTGCTGACAGCTTCCATCAAAGAGGTTGCTGATACCCGTGTAGGTGACACCATCACCACGGATAAAAAAAGGCTGCACGGAAGCGCTGCCGGGCTTTAAACCAGCTCAGCCTGTTGTGTTCTGTGGTCTGTTCCCGGTTGATGCCAACGACTTTGAAGATCTACGCTCTGCCATGGGCAAGCTGCGCCTTAATGATGCGTCTTTCTCTTATGAGATGGAAACATCGGCTGCGCTTGGGTTTGGTTTCCGCTGTGGTTTCCTTGGTCTGCTGCACCTTGAGATCGTTCAGGAACGTCTGTCCCGTGAGTTCAATCTGGACCTCATCGCAACAGCACCCTCTGTTGTTTATGAGATGGAGATGACGGACGGCTCTCAGTTTGAAATGCACAACCCTGCTGATATGCCGGATGTTGTGAAGATCAAAGAGATCCGTGAACCTTGGATCCGCGCGAATATTATGACACCGGATGAATATCTGGGTGCTATCTTGAAGCTGTGTCAGGATCGCCGCGGTGTGCAGGTTGACCTTTCCTACGTTGGGTCTCGTGCGATGGTCACTTATGACTTGCCCCTCAACGAAGTGGTCTTTGATTTCTACGACCGCCTAAAATCCATCTCTAAAGGCTACGCGTCGTTTGATTACACCATCAGCGAATACCGTGCCGGTGATTTGGCCAAGATGTCTATTCTGGTAAATGATGAGCCGGTTGATGCGCTCTCCGTGCTGGTTCACCGTTCGCAGGCAGATAAACGCGGGCGTGCGATGTGTGAGGTTCTGAAAGAGTTGATCCCTCGGCACATGTTCAAGATTCCGATTCAGGCAGCACTTGGTGGCCGCGTGATTGCGCGTGAGACGCTTTCTGCCCTGCGTAAGGATGTGACCGCGAAATGTTACGGCGGTGACGCTTCCCGTAAACGCAAGCTGCTGGATAAGCAGAAGGCGGGTAAGAAGAAGATGCGCCAGTTCGGTAAGGTTGAGATCCCTCAGGAAGCTTCATTCAAGCGCTGAAGATGGATGACTGAGCACCGGTTTGCGTAAGCAAAGCAAACGACTAATTGTCGTTTGCAGGTGCGAAGGCACGCGAGAGTAAGGCGCACCGCGCCGTCGAGCGGGCAAGTAAAGCAGCAACCAGCCCTCACAGGCAAAGAATTCAAAGGCGGCCTCTGGTCGCCTTTTTCGTGAAACAACGATCTAAAGGCCTTTAGCCATGTCCCTTGAGAATGACCTGCGCAGCCGCGCGGAAGACAAATGCGAGCTTTGCGGTGCGACAGAGAAACTTACTGCTGTAGCCGTTGGTCCGGATAGCGATGGCAGTGCGGATAAATCCATTCTGGCCTGCGCGACCTGTGCTGCTCAGATGGAGAGCGAGGCTGAGCTGGATGTGAACCACTGGCGCTGCCTGAATGAAAGCGCATGGAGCACTGAGCCAGCTGTACAGGTAACCGCATGGCGTATGCTGGGCCGCCTTTCTGGTGAAGCGTGGGCGCGGGATCTGCTGGATACGCTGTATCTGGATGAGGAAACGCTGACGTGGGCTCAATCCGGCGTAGCAGCAGCAGATGATGAAGATGCTATCGTGCACAAAGACACACACGGCGCTGTGCTTTCTGCTGGCGACACCGTTACGCTCGTCAAAGACCTCAAGGTCAAAGGCGCAGGCTTTACCGCCAAGCGCGGAACAGCCGTGCGCAACATCACTTTGGTGCAAGACAACGCCGAGCACATCGAAGGCCGCGTCAACGACCAGCGCATTGTTATCCTGACGGAGTTTGTGAAGAAATCCTGAGGGTGGGTGAAAGCACCCGAACGACAGAAAGCGGCCTTGGTGGTCGCTTTTTTTTGTTTTGTGCTTGTTGGTTGGCCTACGCTTCTTTGTGATGTTGCGGAACCAAAGCAGATAAGACAAAGGTGGTTTCTCACTCACTGAAGCGCTTTAGACCGAGACCTCTCGGATGGTTGGGGTTATTCACCACCACAACCACCTCCTCCGCTATCGCCACTGCTGTCGCCACAACCGGCAGAACTGCCACTATCCACATAGCTGTCTCCCGGATACCAAACACCGCTTGGCGTATGCTTTTGGTATCTGTTACGCGAACGAGAGGCCCTACTTACGGACCTTCCCAGCATGCTAATGCCGATCCCGATAAGCGCGGTTGCCGCAATAAACAGCACTGCATGATATGACATAGACTGTTCCCAACTGAATACGAGCTCACGACTTCAAGCCCCCCGACGAAGCCTCACCGTGAAATACTACAAGCGATCACTCATGATATTAAGTTAGTTCTGTTCAGCCATCCGTTGTAGGCGGAGCTGGGAGTGGAGGTGGATTTGTTTTGGGGTCAGTCTTGGAGGAGGGTTTG
>BAXV01000084.1 GCA_001310715.1 Pseudovibrio sp. JCM 19062 | reverse complement strand
ACCGCGAAATGCACCCTGAAGAATCCCATGCACTGGCAGACTGGTCTTTAAAGCCGATTGGAGAGGTTCTCCCCGCAGATACGGTCAATGTGCTGGAACAGGAACTGTGTCCGCAGTTTGCGCGTACTGATGAAACTGGCAGTGGAGGAACAAACTGATGGATATCTTCCTGCAATTTGACCTTCCCAGCATTCTGCTTGGCTCACTGGCAGCCCTTGCCTGCGGCTTGCTCGGCAACTTCCTTGTTCTGCGCAAACAAGCACTCATGGGTGATGCGATCTCCCATGTGGTTCTGCCCGGTATCGTGCTTGGCTTCCTGTTCTCCCACAGCACCGACTCCTGGGCCATGATGCTTGGGGCAGGGGCTGCTGCGATCTTCGCCGTACTGCTGATTGAGTTGATCCGCCGCGTCGGCAATGTGGAGCCGGGCGCTGCCATGGGCGTGGTCTTTACCACCATGTTTGCCGCAGGCGTTGTCATTCTGGAACGTACCGGCACCGCTGGCGTCCATCTGGATGTGGAGCACGCCCTTTACGGTAATCTGGAAAGCGCCATCTGGCTGGATGCTTACTCCCTTTCCGACCTGTGGAACTGGCAGGCTCTTTCCACCTTGCCGGACAGCATACAACAGCTGTTTGTGGTTAACTTGCTGATCATCGCGTTCATCGTGCTGTTCTTTAAAGAATTGAAGATCTCCAGCTTTGACCCTCTGCTCTCCGCAAGCCTCGGCTTCTCACCAAAGTGGCTTGGTCTGGCACTCATTGTGATGGTTGCAGTAGCTGCGGTTGCTGCCTTCAGTGCAGTTGGCTCAATCCTCGTGATTGCCATGTTCATCTGTCCCGCCGCCACCGCGCGTATGCTGACGGATAACCTGAAGGTCCAGCTTGTCCTGTCCGGTATCGCCTCCCTGTCAGCGGGCCTGTTCGGCTACCTATTGGCAGCGTTTGGTCCCGGACTGCTGGGCTACGAGTTCTCAGTCTCGGCTGCGGGTATGATTGCTGTTGTCGCCGGTCTGCAGCAGCTGCTGGCTATGCTGTTTGCTCCCCAATACGGGGTGATAATGCGGCGGCGCCGGCAAAAGAAACATGCTGTCGCCTGAGGCGGCGTAAACGTTTATATTTACAAGGGAGTACCAGAAAGGGTGCTCCCTTTTTACGTTTTATTCGAATAATATATTGAAATTACTTAAATTTCTTTGTTTTAATTAGAGAAGTTCAAATCTAATATTGCGCAGCTCGCTAAGAATGAGCTACGCTTTATAGGTTAACAAATATAACTTGTCATGGCACCGTCGTAGGCTGCTGTTAGCTGTTATGATGATGGAGCCGGAGTAGTGCCGGATCTCATTGCTGCATGTCGGTTACTATATTAGAATTCTTTATCTCTTGAGGGCCCGTTAATGTCTATTACACGTCGTTCCGTAATTAAAGGCACCGCCGCTGCATCTGCCGCAGCCGTTGCCGCTCCTGCAATCTTGAAAGCTTCCGATGCGCTCGCATCATCCGGTCAGGTGAATGTATTCGCGTGGGGCGATTACATTCAGGAAAACATGATTGCCAAGTTTGAAGGTGACACCGGTATCAAGATCAACCTGTCTACCTTCGGTTCCAACGATGAAGCGGAGCAGAAGCTCAAAGCTGCTGGTGGCAAAGGCTTCGACGTTATCTTCCCGTCTATCACCAACGGCACCAACTACTACGGCGAAGACCTGCTGGCGCCATTGGATGAGAGCCGCCTCAATGTGAGCGCGATTGTTCCTTCCATGCTGCGCGACAGTGTAAGACTGGGCGGAACCTACCGTGGCCGGCGTATGCTGCTGCCATTCGACTGGGGCACAGAGGCAATCACCTTCGACAGCTCCGTGTTCCCTATGGCAGATGAAGAGGTTTCCTACGGCTCCCTCTGGACACCGGACGCCGTTGGCAAGGCAACCTTCCGTCAGAAATCCGGCATGATCGGTGTTGGCCTGTATCTGGAAAGCACTGGCGCTCTTGAGTCCAACCGCATGCTCGACGTTTACAAGTCAGAAGAAGACGCCCACCGCATCTGGGGCGAAATTGCTAAATTCATCATCGAGCACAAGCAAAACATAGCTGCATTCTGGAACAACGGCACCGAAGCCACCAACGCCTTCAAACAGGCTGGTGCGAGCGTCGGCCAGTCCTGGGATACAACCGGTCTGCTGCTCAGTCGTGAAGATTCAAAATGGAAATACCGCATGCCAAAAGAAGGCGGCATGACCTGGATGGATTCCATTGGTATTCCAAAAGGTGCGGAAAACGTTCAGCAGGCCTACGCGTTTATCAACGCCATGCTTGATCCGCAAATGGCAGGCATGTTCAGCGCAAACACCGGCTACAACTCGGCTGTTGTCGGGGCTGCAAACCATGCGGGCGAAACCTACAAGAACCAGTTCCTCGAGATCTATAACGACGAGACTCTTGCCAACCTGTGGTGGTACCCGCTGATACGCGTGGTTCGCTACACTGCGTCAGGAATACGTTGAACGGATCACCAACGCTTAATTGCGATGGCAGCAAAGCGCGGCATCTGCCGCGCTTTGCATTTCAGCTCGCGAAGCCCTCTCAAAACATAAAAAACTGCTTTGCTGAGCAGGAGTTGCCCTCCGAAAAAGGCAACGGGCATCTGGGAACCAACGAGTTTCCAGCCCTTCAATACCGAAATTAGAACAATAGGCATTTCATGCGTGGCAATGATGTAATCCTCGAAGATCTCTCCATGAATTTTGGCGACTTTGTCGCTGTGCAGCCCACTGACCTTAAAATCAACGCTGGTGAGTTTTTCTCTATCCTCGGCCCGTCCGGCTGCGGAAAAACAACTATTTTGCGCATGATCTCAGGGTTCCTTAATCCCACCCGCGGACGTGTGGTCATTGGCGACAAGGACATGTCCGGCATTCGCGCCAACGCCAGACCAACCGCGCTGATCTTTCAAAACCTTGCGCTGTTCCCGCTCATGAGCGTGCGTGACAACATTGCCTTTGGTTTGGAAGCGCGCGGTATCTCCAAGAAAGTCCGCTATGCGAAGGCCGAGGAGCTTTTGGATCTGGTCGCGCTGGATGGGCAAGGTGATAAACTGCCGACAGCGTTATCAGGCGGACAGCGCCAACGTGTTGCCATTGCCCGCGCCCTTGCAGTTGAGCCCTCCGTGCTCCTGCTGGATGAACCTCTTTCCGCGCTTGACCTGAAGCTGCGCCAGCACATGCGCGCCGAGCTGAAAGACCTGCAGCGCAAAACCGGCGTCACCTTCATCTACATCACCCACGATCAGGGCGAAGCGCTGACCATGTCTGACCGCGTTGCTGTCATGAACAAGGGCGTGGTGGAACAGGTCGCCACTTCCGATGAGATCTACGCGCACCCCAAAACGCCGTTTGTGGCAAGTTTTGTCGGCGAGCAGAACATCTTCAAAGGCAAGGTCGTTGGCAAAGAGAACGGCTACGCTATTTTGGAGACATCCCAAGGCAAACTGTTCGGCCAGAACACACACGGCCTGAACGAGGGCGAGGAGGCGATCCTCTTTGTCCGTCCTGAGCGTATGTCTTTGGAAGAAAAGCAGGGCCAGCAAAACGGTCTGTCCGCAGTTCTGGAACGCCGCGATATGGAAGGCCCCTTTGTAAACCTGCACATGCGGGCAGGGGACCAGTCCATCGCCATCCACGTGACCAATGTGGCGCAGACCCATCAACCGTTGGGTGCTGACCAGAAACTCTGGTTTTCCGCAGAAGATGCTGTTGTGATGCGTCCGGGAGAGCTGGCCAGTGAATAGTCTGATCAAGAGCTACGGAAAGGGCCTGACCTCCATCTTTCTGGGCCTGACCGCAATCTGGATTGTGGTGCTGATTGTATTGCCGCAACTGTCCATGATCGACCGTGCCTTCACCTTTGAAGACAGAGGCGGCGCAGCTGCAACGCTGGCCGTGGAGATCGATCGCGCCTATGAGCAGGTGTTCCAGATCAACATAAGACTGGATGAACTGCAGGCAGAAAAAGACGATCTAATCGCGGGCACATCGTCAGCGGGCCAGCAGGAAGGGGCATCTTCGCTCAATCCATTCGCTGCACCTGTACCTGCACCGTCGGGCGGCTCCTCAGACCTCAACCCGTTTGGCGCGCCACAAGGCCCGCAGGCCAACGACAGATCTGACCTCAACCCGTTTGGGGCTCCCTCCGCAGACAGCGCAAACACAGTAAGTCGCCCCCTTGCGGAAATCGAGGCTGAAGAAAGCCCGCTGCTGGCAGACAAGGGCGATCTGGAAGAACGGATCGCTACGCTGGAAGCTGAGGAACAGGCCACTTCAGACACTGTTGGGGTAGATAAGTCCTATTCGCTCAAGAACTTTACCATGATGAGTTCTGTGCACCTTCAGGTCTTCCTCGCCACCATTGGCTACGCGCTCTGTGTCACCATTTTGGCTTTTGCGCTGTGCTATCCGGTGGCCTACGCGGTCGCGACCACCACCAGCCGCAACAAAGTTGCGATCCTCATGCTGGGTCTGTTGATCCCCTATGCAATCAATGAGCTGCTCAGAATTTTCTCATGGATCATGATCCTTGAGAAACAGGGCATCTTGAATGGTTTCCTTGATTTGCTGGGCATCATCAATATGGATGCTGGCGAAGGGTTCCGCTTTGTCGCCTCCAACGGCGCCGTGTTCACGGTGATGGTTTACGCCTACGTGCTCTTCATGGTGTTCCCGATCTACAATACCATCGATACGCTGGACAAAAACCAGATCGAAGCGGCTAAGGATCTGGGCGCATCCACATGGCGCATTCACTGGCGCGTGGTTCTCCCGCACGCCAAGCCCGGCATCGCCGTGGGTGCCATCATGACCTTCATGCTGTCCGCAGGCTCCATCGCAGTACCAAGCACAGTGGGGCGTGGCCTGCACCCCGACTGGTTCTCACAGGTGATCTACCGCCGCTTCTTTGAGGCGGACAACTGGAATCAGGGCGCTGCTACTCACTGGCCCTTCTGGTGGCCTGTATCATCTTTATCATGTTCAATATGTGGGTCTTCCGCGTCGGTATTCGGGACATCGCCAAATGACAGCAACACTCGCAAACCACACCGAGAGCGCACAGAGTAAATCTCCCATCGATTGGGCCGCAGCGATCCTTAACGGCTATCTGCTGATTTTCTTCGCCTATATGTTCCTGCCAATGATCTTTATGGTGATTGCAGCGTTCAACGCCTCGCCAACACCTTCGGTTATTGACTGGCAGGCTTCACGCTGGAATGGTTCCGCGCTTTGCCGCAGGATCAGCGTTTTATTGACGGGCTGATGCATTCGCTCATCATCGCGCTGGGCGTCATTGTCATCTCCATCCCGCTTGGGCTGGCCGGTGCCTTGCTGCTCACACGCCTACAGTCTCAGGCCACCACGTTCCTGTACACCGTGCTTGTCTCCCCCATGCTCACACCGGGCATTGTGCTGGGCGCAACCACACTCATCTTCTGGCGCGATGCTTTTGGCGTGGAAGGTGGGCTGCTGACCGCAACCATCGCCCAGTCCAGCTTCATCGCGTCCTATTGTATGCTCATGTTCATGGCACGCTTGCAGCGTCAGGATATTGTGCAGGAAGAAGCGGCACTTGATCTGGGCGCCTCATCCTTCCTGGTGTTTCGCCGGATCACCCTGCCATTTCTCATGCCAACCATTCTCACAGCCGCTGCAATCGCCCTGCTGCAGTCCATTGAGAACTACAACACCACCTTCTTTGCCATTGGTCCAAGCTGGACCCTTGTCACAGAAATTGGCTCACGCATGCGCTTTGGCATTTCCCCTGTCATCAATGTCATCGGTGTTCTCTTTGTAGCAATTACCATAATTGCTGCTACAGTCTACGTGATGGCAAGCCGCAGGAAAGGGCGCGGGTGATTGTATTTGGGGGATGCTATGACATCAGGTGAAACAGGTGTTCTGGAGCAGTTTTCATTATGCAAGGCAGAGATTGTGCTGCCTGCATCTGCCCAAAGCGCCTACGCGTTCTTTCTTGAGAACATCGATGTCTGGTGGCCTACAGAATACAGGTTCTCCCCCGAAGGTGCTCTTGGTATCGAGCCGCTGATTGGCGGCTCATGCTTTGAAGATGTGGAAGACGGCAGGCGCCTGCAATGGGGCACCATTCAGGAGCTGGAGGAGGGCACCAAAATCGTCCTCGCCTGGCAAATCTCACCCAAGCGTCTGCTCATCGAGGACCCGCAAAAAGCCGGGATCGTGACCCTCCAGTTTTCAGATACTGAGCAAGGAGCACAGCTCCAGCTGGTGCACAGCCACTTTGAGCGCTATGGAGAGGGATGGCGCGAGTACCTACGCGCTATGAACTCCAGCGCAGGGTGGGCCTACTGCCTGAGCGCACTGAAAACGGCAATCGGAAGATTTTAGGGGACTTCATGAAACTCAAGTTTCGCTGCCTGCCGGAACTGCACGGCACATTCCCGAGCCGGTAGAAGCCAAAGCCGCGCTTCCCGACTGGCTCAAAGATGTGCCTTCCAGCGTCCAGAGCGAGTTGCTCGGCAACGAACAGGTGCGCACACTTAAGCATTGCCCGCCAATTATCGACGGCTTCTCCACGGGCATTCTCTTCAGGTTGCCTTGTGATGTGACCATGAAAGACGGGGAACTGTCATGGGACTGGCCCAAACCCGTCTCGCCCAAAGCACAGCAGACCAGATCACCCATCGGTCTGCATGTGCCAGAACAGGCGACCGGTGCCCCATTGGGTACCCGTACAGGTGATTTCATCATCAAGCTCAACAACTTCTGGAGCATTGAAGCGCCCGAGGGTGTTTCCCTGCTCTTCACCCATCCGCTCAACCGCGAAGAACTGCCCTTTAGAACGCTGGCTGGTGTGGTCGACTGTGACCGGTTCAAAGGCGGGTTCGTGCACTTTCCGGCGCTCTGGAAGGATGAAAAGTTCGAAGGCACGCTGAAAGCCGGAACGCCGATAGCGCAAGGTTTCCCGTTCAAGCGCGAGGCATTGGAGCTGGACTGTGCCCCCATGGATGAAGCAGAGTTCAAAACCCATCTGGACACACAAAACAAACTGCAGGCAGAACCCGGCCACTACCGCAAATCCGTCCGCGCAAAGCGATCTGTGGACGCCTGAGGCGCAGGTGTATAAATGATGTCAGGTTGGGGCTTTAAGACAGAATAGTCTTTGAGTTTAACGGCACGCTGCCATGGGAACCTTGACTCATAATCTTCAGCAGGTCAGGACGCAGCGCCGGATTGTTGGCGAACAAGCGCCGCAACATGCTGATGCCTTGCTCATCCCCCAGCATCTGCAGGCTTCCGCCGCACCAAGAACATTTTCCGCATCATTTCCCAGCTCCGCCCGCTTCTGAAAAGCTTGCAGGGCCAGCTCCGGAACCTCCATGTGAAGTGCAATGCGCGCAAGGTTCAGCAGTCCGTCACAGTCATCGGGATAGGCAGCAGTAAACTCGGCAAAGGCGTTGAGGGCAGAAACGAAGTCTTCAAGATCCAGAAAAGCAGCCGCTCGCTCAAACATCGCCCCTTTGTGCTGGGGTGAAAGCTCAAGCGTCTTGCCAAAGTCCTCAAGAGCCTGCTCATTGTTGCCAGAACGACGCCGGACAAGGCCAAGGTTGTACCAGAGGCTGGGATTGGCTGATCAGTTTCCAGCAAAAACAAAATATGCTTCTCGGCTTCAACCCAATTCTCCTGCGAAATCGCAGTGTCCAGTTGCTCCAGAATGTTGTCCATTATTCGCTCTTTGTTACGCGCTGCAAAAGCGCCGCCGGAAAAGGTGCCCCATCAAACCTTTGGTTCATATGCAGAACCTATTTAGGGGTTTTCGCCTGTATGCAGCACATGAAGGTATCAAATTTAACGTGCTCTAGAAGTATTTAATGAAGCCTATACCAGTTACCATGAACGCAAATCCAATAAATCTGCCGATATTCAGCGTATGTTGGGCATTACCAAATGCCCCATAGTGGTCCAAAAGAAGCGCTGCAACAAGTTGACCAACCAGAATGAAACCGGTTGTCAAACCCACTCCAAGTCGCGGCGTAATGAAGACGATTGAAATAATATAGCCAGCAGCTATGAAGCCGCCAAACCATGCAGTAAACGGAGCTGCAACAAGGTCGTTTAATCTAGGTACCTCAGGGCGCGATAAAAGCAGGATCACAGTGAGAACCACTGATCCGATAAGGAACACGACCAGAGATGCCGTGAAAACATTCTTCGTCACCGCGCCCAACTGGCCATTAAATATGAGCTGAAATGGAACGATGGCTCCGGTAGTCATCGCAAAAAGAATTAGCACCCAACTGTTCATTTCTAGCACCGATCTGAGTTTTACTATCGTAATCGAGTGCTCGCCATATTGCCGACCACCGGTTTGCGATTGTGTATCTAGGTTCACTAAGTTGGGGGAACGCTATCGCTTGACCGAATTCAATTACAGTGAAAAATATAGAAAATGGATATCGATGAAATTAAATTGCGGCGGCTCGACCTAACCGTTCTTCTCGTCTTCTTGGGCGTTATGCGCTACCGCAAAGCAACAACAACTGCTGAACAAATGGGACTTAGTCAGTCGTCCATAACACACTCACTAAACCGACTTCGAGAGGTCTTCGATGATAAGTTGTTCCTGCGTAAACCGGACGGCCTTGAACCACTGCATTTGCCCTGAGCATCGAGCCAAGAATTCGTACGATAGTTGAATCTCTGAATGGTTTGCTGAATGGCCCCACGGAGTTTCAACCGTTAACAAGCACAGTCACGCTGAGAGTTGCTATGAGGGATCATATACTCAGTATGTTGCTGCCCCCGCTTCTCGAGAGGTTGTTTGCAGTTGCGCCCAACCTGCGGCTTTCTACGGGAATATTCGACCAGAATGACAGCTTGCAGGACCTTTTAAACGGGCGAATTGATATGGCTCTTGGCCATATGGACCATCAAAATACCAGTCTTGTGATTGAGAAGCTGTATGACGAAGATTACAGTCTTGTCAGCCGAAAAAGTGGTAGCGAACTTCCCGCTGAATTGACTTTGGAATCCTATTGTCGCCTCAAACACCTTTTGATTTCTCCAAACGGTAGCCTCACTGGAATAGTTGATGATGCTCTGCGAGAGTACGGCCTCAAGCGGCGGGTTTCAGTTTCGGTTCCACTTTTTGTTCCAGCGCTAGAAGTCATCGCGAAAACTGACTTAGTTGCTATCATTCCTGCAAAGATGGCAAAAGCTTTTGCTCCAAAATTTGATTTGGATGTTCGGAGTGCGCCTATACCGCTTCAATCATACCCTGTTTCAGCGACGTATCACCGGCGCGATGAACATAACCCCATCCATCGCTGGTTCATTAATCAGGTGAAATCATCTTTGGAGTAAGTTTCTGATCATCAAACGCATCTGAAACATATGAGTCAGAACGATGATAAATTGCAAAATTAAGAGGGCGGGCCACCCAAATACAACCACCAAACCTATTGGAAAGAGAAGGTCTCCTTCGTCGGGAGACTTAAACATTAGGCTTGGTGCCGATTAAACAATTCTATTGCACTTGGAGAAGACTTGCGGTTTGATCATTTTCTCTAAACGGCTCTCCGGCTTGATTTATTAAACCTGCTAAAGATATAACCCCAACACGCCCCGCGAATATATCAGCGCGGTTTGACATTACTTGCTGATTTAGCCAGACCTCCGTAATGCTTGGTTTCGCTAGGTCTTCAGGGACTTCCCATTTGGGGAAACTGACGAAATGACGAGCCTCCGTCGCGAGAATGTCATGCTGACCTTGTTTAAATACTGGTCAGTCTTGAGGGAAAAACAATATAAGCGCAAAGCGGCGTTTAGAGAGTGGCACCTATGTCCGTGGATACTGACAAGGAAGAAAAGCAGACCAATCAGGAGCCGTTGAGACTGGGTCTCAACAGACAGGCGATCTATCGCAAAACGGTAGATGTGCGCTGGATTCTTCTGGCAGCTGCGGGCATCTTTGCGGTCTTCTCCTTTGCGTTTCAGGTGCCGCTGTGGGCCTCGTTTTTTTGCTTATGCGCTCATCTTTGTGTTGGTCATCGGTGGCGGCGTCAAAAGCCGCACCAAAGTCAAGGCACCCAGCGGTGTCAGTCGCAGGGAAGCCAGCCAGATCGTCGACCGTGGCATGAAGTCCGCCGTCAACGCCCTGCCGGACCCGTGCTTCGTGGTGGACTACCGCGGCACAACCCAATACGTGAACAGCGCCGCACAACGCCGCTTTGGCACCATTGCTGTGGGCGATCCGCTCTCCTTCCGCATCCGCGCACCGTCTGCTGGAAGCGCTGGACCGCGTCTCCAACGGGGGGGCAACGGAAATCATAGAGTGGAGCGAGAAGGTGCCCATGGAGCTGTGGCTTGAAGCGCACATCGCGCCGCTCCGCTCTGTCTCCAACGCCAGTCTGGCCGTTCCCCGTGGCGTCCGGGACTCATCCTCGTCGTCATACACGATCTGACCGAGGCACGCCGTTTGGAGCGGATGCGGGCTGACTTCGTCGCCAACGCCTCCCACGAGCTGCGCACGCCACTGGCCTCCCTGACCGGCTTCATTGAAACCCTGCAAGGCCCGGCTAAGAACGATCCCAAAGCACAGGACCAGTTCCTCGGCATCATGTTGCATCAGGCCGAGCGTATGCGCCGCCTTATTGACGATCTACTGTCCTTGTCCCGCATCGAGATGAAAGTCCACGTCCAGCCCGAAAGTCTTGTGGACCTCGGCCAGATCATGAGTCACTCCGTGGAAACACTGCTGCCGGTGGCAAATGAATCCGGCGTGAATATCAATCTGTCTTTGCCCGACGAACCCATCGAGATTCGCGGTGAGAACGATGAGCTGGTGCAGGTCTTCAGCAATCTGATCGAGAACGCCCTGAAATACGGCTCCAGCGGTGGCCGGGTCGATGTGACCTGCCGTCCCGACACTGAGTCCACCGAGACCCCTCAATGGATTGCAGAGGTCCGCGACTATGGTCCCGGCATTGATCCGGAACACCTGCCACGGTTGACCGAGCGTTTCTATAGGGTTGACGTGGTCACATCCCGCCAGATGAAGGGTACTGGCCTTGGTCTGGCCATCGTCAAACACATTCTGACTCGCCACCGCGCCCGCCTTGAAATCGAAAGCAAGCCCAATGAGGGCGCCTGTTTCCGCGTGTTCATACCCGGTGCAGTTCTTTATGACGAAAATGACGTCGATTATAAATTATAAATAAAATCAAATACTTGCAATGTCATAAAACTGATACGTAACCTTCATATAACCATCACAGCCAAACGCTAGGTTGCACCCATCGCACAGCAGGGGCGCTGTGTGATGAACGTTATCAATCAGTTTTTTTTAAACCAGGACTCCCAAGGAGACTTCAGGTGAAAATCAAGGCATTTGCAAGCGTTGCGGCGCTCGCTCTCGCAGGAACCATTGCTGCAGGTTCCGCTCAGGCACGTGATCAGATTCAGATCGTTGGTTCCTCCACTGTTTTCCCATTTGCCACTGCTGTTGCTGAGCAGTTTGGTCAAAAAAAACAAGCTTCAAGACACCGGTTGTCGAATCCACTGGCTCTGGTGGCGGCATCAAGCTTTTCTGTGACGGCGTCGGCTCAAACACCCCTGACATCACCAATGCGTCCCGCCGTATGAAGGCGAAGGAACTGGTCAAGTGTAACGAAGCAGGTGTGACCCCGGTTGAAGTGACCGTTGGCTTTGACGGCATTGTTCTTGCAAACTCCAAGGCCGGCTCCCAGCTCGACCTGACACTGGCGCAGATCTTTTTGGCTCTGGCGAAAGAAGTTCCGGTCGATGGCAAGCTGGTGGCAAACCCGTACCAGAACTGGTCCGACATCGATCCTTCCCTGCCAAACGTGAAGATCGAAGTGCTTGGCCCTCCACCAACGTCCGGTACCCGCGATGCCTTTGCCGAGCTGGCAATGGAAGGTGGCTGTAAAATGGTACCGGGTGCGGCGGACCTCGATTTGCAGAAAAAAAGCCTGTCACGAAATCCGTGAAGACGGAGCCTACATCGAAGCTGGCGAAAACGACAACCTGATCGTTCAGAAGCTGGATGCAAACCCGAACGCACTTGGCATCTTCGGCTTCTCCTTCCTCGATCAGAACGCCGACAAAATTCAGGGCACCCACATCGCTGGTGTTGAACCAACGTTTGAGGCAATCGCAGACGGTGACTACCCTGTCTCCCGCTCGCTCTACTTCTACATCAAGAAAGAGCATGTGGGCGTCATCCCTGCATTGCCGAATATCTGGCTGAGTTCACCCACGAAGACACATGGGGCGACGAAGGGTATCTGGCAGACAAAGGCCTGATCCCATTGCCAACTGATGAGCGTGAAGACGTCTCCCAGTCTGCCTCCGCTCTGACACCACTCGTATTCTAATTGCAACAAGGGAACGGTCAGCACTCCGGTTGACCGTTCCTGATTTTCGAAATGTGGTCACTTCTGTCATTCGGGTGTTTTGAGCAAGCACCCGAATTAAGCTGCGGCAGGAGAGCCCGATAAGGCGACACAAATAAATGTTCTGGACTTACGCCGCCCTTCTCTTATTGGTTTTCGTAACCGCGAATGTCTACGGGCGCTTCCGCGCAATGCAGGTGGCAGGCAATCAACTGTCAGTCCTTCATTCCCGTCCAACGTATCATGGTGGGTATCTCGCCATTCTGGCGGTTCTGCCAGCATCTGTCCTTCTGATTGCATGGGCAATCATCGAGCCGCGACTGCTTAATACCCTGGTCATCAATGCAAACGCGCAACTCGTTGAAGGACTGTCCAAACCAGAACTTCAAGCCTTTCTGCGTGACGCCCGCGCAATCGCCTTTGGCGGCATTGTAGGTTCTCCGACGCTGGCAAAGAGCAGGCTGCAGAAGCGTTCGCTTCGCTCGCCAAGATTTCGCTATACCTGAAAACGACGCTAATCATCGCTTTGGTGGCTGGCGGTCTGTGGTACGGCAACCGCTCCATTCGCCCACAAATGAGGGCGCGTCATTTTGTAGAGCGCACCGTCATGGGATTACTGATCCTGTGTTCTGCTGTTGCGATCTTCACCACCATTGGCATTGTTCTTTCGCTCATCTTCGAAAGCCTGATGTTCTTCCGCCAGATCCCGATTATGGACTTCGTCTTCGGCACCCACTGGAGCCCGCAAAGCGCGTTTGAAGGTGCTGGTGCTGACCACGGCGATACCAACACCAAGATCTTCGGTGCGATCCCGCTTCTGGTGGGCACCATGCTCATCACGTTTATCGCGATCATGGTAGCTGCTCCAATCGGCTTGCTTTCCGCAATCTACCTCTCTGACTATGCCAGCACTCCGGTCCGAGCCATCGCAAAGCCGGTTCTGGAAATTCTGGCGGGCATCCCGACTGTGGTCTACGGCTTCTTCGCAGCCCTGACAGTGGCACCCTTCATCCGTGGATGGGGCGAAAGCTTCGGCCTGTCGGTCAGCTCAGAATCTGCATTGGCCGCCGGCCTTGTTATGGGCATCATGATCATCCCGTTCGTCTCCTCTTGTC
>BAXV01000083.1 GCA_001310715.1 Pseudovibrio sp. JCM 19062 | reverse complement strand
CTCCACTTCAATAATACTCGATGTATTATCATAGCTTGTTGAGATCATACCTTGCCAGTAGCTCACTAGTTCTTCGATCACGGCGTCATGATCCAAACGATAGACGAAGTCGATACCCTCTTCATTGAAGTGGTCCGTAATGCCAATGTCAGTTATCAGTCGCTCAACAACCTCACGTCCCTGCAAATAGTCCATTAAAATGAATGAATCTGTGGTTGTGGTGCCCACACTTGCCAAGCCAGTGAGTGCGCCTAGAAAGTCGCTTCCGGCGGCGCTTCCATCCATTCCCCGAACGGAAAACCCGATGGTGGAGGAATACCGGTCCGAAGCGATAAATAGAAAGTAGATAGATCCTAAAAGGCTGGGAATGAGAACGATCACGGCAAAGGAAAGGCTAACAGCCGGCGTCTTAGTTGTTGAGGACGTAAATTTTTGAAAATGCGCTGATGATCAAATTGCTCATGTACATTCAGCTTGTTTTTCTCGAGGGGTAGCGAGACAATTGACGCTTGTGTTTCTCGAGGTTTACGATTTTCCTTGCTCGGGTTTTTGGCCTTTGCTTTTTCAAATGCTCTGGAGCGTTCCTCGGAGGAAGGTCGAGTTGGTGTCTCTGCCTGCA
Source organism: Pseudovibrio sp. JCM 19062 (assembly GCA_001310715.1). The sequence continues at coordinate 13,196 of BAXV01000083.1, read as the reverse complement.
TTAAGAAAATCCACCTTTCAGATATCAAGTTGTCAATTTTTCTGAATCTACCTTAAAGTCGGAGTTTCTTCTCATTTCGATGGAGTAATTATGTGTCTGCGCAAATATTATTATTGTCCTATTATATGTAATTCTTCTCCATCGCAAAACACGAAGTAAAGCTAGTTATTTTTGCTTACTAAAGTAAGTATGTCGGTATTTTATTACTTAATCTTGATGGGTCGCCCCTGAGTATAATTACCTGCAAGTAGAATATGTTATCTTGAGAGGGTTTTGGCATGAGGGAATTCAAATCTATTCTTATTACCGGCGCTAGCTCCGGGCTTGGTAGGGCGCTTGCTGTGTCTTATGCGGGAGCGGGCCTGACGCTCTGTCTGACTGGACGAAATGAAAAGCGACTGATTGAGACTGTGCGGGACGCCGAACGGATGGGTAGTCGTGTGCTCTGGAAGGCTCTCGATATTTGTGACACGCAGGCCGTTCATGAGTGGATCAGCGAGATTGAAGGGGACACCCCTCTTGATTTGGTAATCTCTAATGCTGGTATCACAGGATCCCACGCCGTAGATGGAACTGTTGAATCAGCAGAAACAGCTCACTCTCAAATTGCGACCAACCTTGGTGGGACGATCAATCTGCTAACTGCTGTTGCACCCTACATGCAGCACCGAAAACATGGTAGGATTGCATTGATCAGTTCATTGGCTGGCCTGCAACCAATCTCAGATGGTCCGGCCTATGGTGCCTCCAAGGCGGGAGTGATCGCCTACGGCGAAGCGATGCGCGACCACCTTCATAAATGGGGAGTGTCTGTCTCCGTGGTTTGTCCGGGATACATCCAAACACCCATGGCTGATCAATTTAAAAGCTGGCGCCCTTATGAGTATACCCCTGAGAAAGCAGCCGCATTGATCACCAAAGCGATTGCAAAGAAGAAAGCGCTTCACGCATTTCCATGGCAGTTGGCTTTAAGTATCCGCATCGGGAGGTTAATGCATGGAAGCTCCGTCGGCTGGCAAACCAGCGCTTCAATTATCAGCGCTGATTCGATTTCTTTCAGCTACTCAGGCCGACATGACCTGCTGAATGGAAACCGGGTTCCTGTCATAATTTGCCATCTCATCGGTTATCAGCTCGATCGCCTTATCCAGTTGCACTTCAGTATGTTCCGATGTGATGAATAACCGCAGACGAGCCGACTTTTCCGGTACGGCAGGATAAATAATTGGCAGAGCATTTAGACCGCGGTCGAGCAGCCGTGCAGCTAAGACGGTCGCCTTAAGGGAGTCCCCAACCATAATCGGAACAACTGCGCACCCTTGGCTGACACCGGTATCAAGGCCCACCTTCTGAGCCTTATTTAGGAAATACTTCCCGTTTGATTGCGCTGCTTCAACACGATGAGGCTCAGCCTCCATCAAACGAATAGCTTCGCAAACAGCAGCTGCGATTGGGGGAGCTATACCGACGCTAAATACAAAGCCTGAGGCTGTAAGCTTGAGATAATCAACCAAGTCACTACAGCCTGCGATATATCCGCCACAGCCAGCAAGTGTCTTGGAGAATGTTCCCATCCAAATATCTACATCTGTGGGGTCAATCTGAAAATGCTCGGCAATACCACGGCCGGTCTTGCCGAGAATTCCAATGGAATGCGCCTCATCAACCATGAGCCAAGCGCCAAATTTCTTCTTAATCTCGATCAACCGGAGAAGGTCAGGAAAATCCCCATCCATTGAGTAAACACCCTCAACGACGATCAGAGTACGCGGGTGCTTATGAGCACGCAGCTCCAGAATATTCTCAAGCGCATCTAGATTGTTGTGCGGGAAAGACTGCCGAACTGCGCCGGAAAGCTTTGCCCCGGTGACAATGCTGTTGTGAATGTAGCTGTCGTGAACTATCAGATCTTCCGGCTGTATCAACTGGCCGATGCTGGTGACATTGGTTGCGTGTCCACTCACAAACGCAACAGAACTTTCAACACCGTGCATTTGCGCGACGAGCTGCTCAAGCTCGGCGTGAATGACACGTTCGCCGGCAACAACACGGCTGGCACTTGCGGAAATACCGTAGTGATCTACTGCTGCTTTTGCGGCGTCCTGAACCCTCCTATGCCCATTCAACCCCAGATAGTCGTAGGACGAGAAGTTAAGATAGGTTTCACCATCAATCTGCGTTGTTGCCCCTGCACGACCGTCGTGTGCCCGGAAGAAGGGGTTCTTGATTTGTAAGAGATCGGCCGCAGCCTTTTGCAAGCGAATTTCCTTAAAGCCGGGAAGCTCCGCAAATTTCGGCGCAACAACTCCAGTGTTCGAAGGCCTTGCGGGCTTTTGCTTCGGGAGCGCGGACTTTGCCCGCCGCACGCTACCCAAAGCGCTTAACCGCTCGTCCTTACTTAATTTCTTCTTATCTGACTTCGCCATTAATTCAGAATTCTTGCCGCTTTGTCTTGATGGGTATCCAGGATCGCATGGACCGTCGACTTCTGAGAATCATCCAGATCGTCCGAAAGGTGTTGGCTTGCCAGAACACCATGTGCTCCGTCTTCGCCTAATGCTTCTCCACCTTCGCGTTTACGAAGTTTTAAAAGGATCTGTCCAGCAAAATCATCCAAGCATGTCCCGCTTGATATTGAAACCAGCGGAATCTCCAGATTGAAGCGCTTCTGAATTCCCATTCTCAGTTCCAGCCCCATCAATGAGTCCATTCCGAACTCAGCCAGCGGACGCTGATAGGAAATATCTTCCGCAGGAAGACGCAGGATTTTACCAATCTCAGCAGCAAGGATATGGGCAACAACGTCTTTAGCTTCCGCATCTGACTTGCCTTCGATGAGTGAATGGATATCCGTCGCCCCCTCACTATCACCATCAGCATCATTACGCCCTACAATTTCACTGAACAGCGGTTTGCTCAACAGTGGCAAAGATTGATGGGCAGCGGTCCAGCCGAACCGACCAATATGGACAACAGCGCTAGACGTAGAACCATCATCTTGCTCCATGGCAAGCTTGAGAATGTCCAGTCCCTCACGCGCTTTAATGGTTGCCTCACCGAGATGCCTGGAGAGTTTGTCAGATACATCTCCGTTCCGGGCAAGGAAGCCCACATCGCCAATCGCGCCCCAACCTACAGCCATGGCTGGCTTGCCAGCTTTGCGGCGTGCCCTTGCTAGGCCTTCAAGGTACCCATTTGCAGCAACGTAAGAAGACTGACCTGGGTTGCCTATCAGTGTTGTCGCTGAGGAAAACAGGATAAATTGGTCAAGTTCGTCTTGCTGCGTCAACTCATCAAGCAGCTGGCGCCCTGAATCTTTGGTTCCAGAACCTTCCGGAAGCGCTTCGCATCAAGCTGCTGAATAATTCCATCATCCAGTACCATCGCCGCATGTACGATGCTCTTGATTGGCGCAGATTGGCGAAGTTCTGTCAGTAGCGAGTGAACAGCGGCTCTGTCTGTAACATCGCAGGAGCGGACAGAAACAGTCACGTCTTTGTCAGCCAGCGCTTCGAACAAGGCCTTGTGTTGATCGCTCACCACAGCAGATCGGCTCGTCAGAGTGATCCGGCGTGCACCATGATCAGCAAGCCAACGGCACACTTCCAGACCAAAGCCACCAAGCCCGCCAATAACAACATGATGTCCATCCCGAGCGAACTTAAGGCTGGTGCGCTCCTGTGGGACCTTGACCTCCTCAGGCAGTGGCGGTGTGATCAGGATTTTTCCGATATGTCCTGATCGCTGCATCAGTCTGAAGGCATCTTGTACATTACGCCCATCGAACACCCGATAAGGCAATGGCGTGAAGGTTCCGTCTTTGATCAACTCGAACACATCTTCAATGAGCTTACGAGCCAGCCACTGTCGTGCAGAAGGATCTGATCCAGGTCGATACCGAAGTAAGAAACGTTGCGACGGAATGGACGCAAACCAATCTTCGTGTTCGCGTAAAAATCACGTTTTCCAAGCTCGAGGAAGCGACCGAAGGGGCGCACGATGTTGATGCTGGATTCCATTGCTTCGCCAGCAAGCGAGTTCAGCACAGCATGAACGCCCTTACCATCGGTGAGGTCCATTACTCTCTCCGGGAACTCCAGACTTCTGGAATCCAGGATATGATCGGCACCAAGCAAACGAAGAATCTCTCTTTTCTCTTCAGAGCCGGCAGTCGCAATGATCTTCGCACCCACATGTTTCGCAATTTGCAGGGCAGCAAGACCAACACCGCCAGCGCCGCCATGGATCAGAACCCATTGATCTTCTTTGAGTTCTCCAAGATGGATCAATGAGTAATAGGCAGTCAGGAATGCCACTGGGTACGTCGCTGCGGCAACAAGGTCTTGACCCGGGTCCAGCTTGGCAACCGCAAACTCTGGAGAGGTCACATAAGAAGAGTACCCGCCAGAGGTAAACGCCACCACTTTGTCACCAATAGCAAGATTGGAGACATTTTCACCAATACGTGTCACGGTTCCAGATATTTCCAGACCCAGATTAGGTCCGCCATACCCGTCCTCAAGCGCCTCTTCTGGAAGCATACCCAATGTCCACATCACATCGCGGAAGTTCAGGCCAGTGGCCGCAACTTTGATCTCAACATGGTCAGTGGACGGATGAATACGCTGCTGCCCACGCCAGCTCAGGTTGTTTAATGAGCCAGATTCTGAGAAATTAAGCTCAACATTCTCAGCAGGTTCCCACGAAGACTGACCAAAGCCTGACTTTACGCGAGAAACGACCCGGCTTTTTTGCGGCAGATGGAGTTCGTTCTCTGCGTTTTGATAGAAGACTGCTTCCACAATATCGGAGGCAATGCTCTCCATGTCTCTGTTTGTGCAAACATCGAGCGCGAGTGGCGTCAGTTCCGGTGCTTCGTTGCAAAGCACGCGCGCAAACATCCAGGCAGCACTTTGTGCAGGCGACACATGCTCAGAATTATGGCCGCTACCACCCGGTGTCACCAGAGCAAGCTGGCCGCTGAACCCCGGATAAGCTTTAACAAGGCCGACACAGGTGACACAGCGCTTCATCACCTGATCGACAGGGGTGTCACCAGCCTCCGCCAAACCATACAAATGAATGATCGCTTTCAGCTCTGCGTCAAGCACAGTAGAGCCTGCAAGAGCGGACTTCCAGCCACTGGCCTCGTTCAGGTCGAACTGGTCACTATCCGCATTCAAAATCTTTATATTGCAAGTTGACAAACGCGCGTCATCTTTAATGGCATTCGCGATCTCTTGTTCCAAACTGGCATTACCGGCAATAATGACCACTGCCTTGCTCTCAGGCAGATCTAATGCCTTGCCTGTATGAAGCTCCGCATTGTTTGGTTTTGCCGTTGCACTTAAAAGAACAACCGAAGCGCCGTCTTGATATGCTTCAATTGCAATCGGCGCGTCAAAGGACGTGCCATTAAACTGCTCCAACCAGTCACCACTCGTTCTGAGCGGGCCAACTGGGTATTCCTCTGCAATCGTTTCATCAAACCAGCCAGTTGAAAGGCCAAAGGCAACGTCATGGAAAACATCTAGTGGTGGTTCAATCGCAACGAACTGTCCACCTTTTGTCATAGCTTCCGCCAGCTTCGCAAAAAAATCCGGTTCACTCTGACAGGCAGCATGAAGCAGACCAGATGAAACAATCACATCAAATGGACCTTGCTCGAACACCTGGTCCCAAGTGGAGTTAGCATCCAAATTGCTTGTGTCGTAAACAGTGATTATGGGTTCGTCCAGAGTACTTGCAGATAACCGCGCGCGCTTTTGTGATTGCTGTCCGCAATGGAGATTTGTGGGACGTAATCAGGGAGAATCTGCTGAATGTCTTTTGCCAGGCTCAAGCCGGAACCACTTAAGTCCAAGACGTGTAGTGGTTTTTCTCTGTCCCATTCGCTCAGTGCAGTTTTCAACCAATGCGACACACTCCGACAGCGCGTTAGCGCCTCTGGCGAGGAATACCAGTACTGCTCCAACATCGCGCTGGAATGCTCGAGATCCTGATTGTCGAAATTGTCCTGCTCGAGACCATCCAGAAGGAATTTGCGGGTTGTCGCTAGAATGGTCGCAGCGGCAATGTCTTGTGGGCTTTCTTCAAGCACGCTCGCAACCAGCAGATCAAACTCAGGAAGCTCAAAGTCGCTATTCAAATCAAAGCGATTGCTACCACATTCGGTTGCAGCTCCTGCCTCTTGAAGGATTGTCAAAAGGTTGACGAAATACCGTCGGTGCTGCCGTGGTAAATCTTGTAGAGAAACGGTTTGCTCGCTATCGGTGAACTTTGAAATGATATCAAACGCGGTTCTTTGCGCGGCTGCAGCCAACAGCAAGTAGGCTTCACGTTCTGCTTCGTCTTCGAAGGTCCGGAACTTTTCAGCAACATAGTCTTCCATCGGCGGGAAATTGTGACCCAAAGCGTCGCCGGTGGCTGCCGGATTGCGTTGCAGGGATGTTTCGACCCGATAGATCAGATCCGACAGATTATCCTTCCGGCCAAGCTCGGTCGCTCTGAAGCGGCCACCGACAATAGTCGCAATAACGTTGTCATCATCATCGAAGATCTGGAAGTCTGCCAGAATGGAAAGCTCTGAGGCCCGTTTGACTTGAATTCGAACATAAGCCGGAGATGCCCCTGACTGATACTGACGAACCTTATCAAAGAAAATCGGCACATATGCTTTGGGGCGACTATTTTGCGTTGTATTCTCTCTAAACAACGAAAGTAAGCCGTGGAAGCAACCGTCCAGCTCGGCAGGATGAAGGCCGAAAGACGAAACCTTATCTTCTTCATCAAGCGCCGACAGACACACAATGAAGGTAGCCTGATCAACCTGAGAAACGTTCTGCGTGCGCTGAAAACGCGGTCCAAACTCAAGACCGTAGGTCAGCGCTGTCTTGTAGATGTCTTCGCCGCTGCTGATGAGGCGTGCAGCTTCAAAATCCAGTTGTATATTAGGCGCTTTTGTTTCCAACTTTGCAACTCGTCCGACAGCGTGCAAAGTCCAGTCATCACCGCTCAAACGCATGCGGCTGGAAATTTTGACAGTCCCGGTTTCCTCTGAAATCTCAGTTTTTACCTCGGCCAGGTATTCGTCGCTTAACACCAACGCCTGCAAAATATCCATCGACCGCAGTTCTACAGCATTGCTTCCATAAAGCGCAGAGCCGGCAGCCAGTGCCATCTCCACATACCCTGTGCCAGGGAAAATCATTTGTCCATTGATGACATGATCTTCAAGGAACGGGACTGTAGAACGATCCAGATGGGTGGTCCATAGATTGTAGTTTTCGTTGGGCCGCCAGCCCAAAAGCGGATGATTGCCACCGCGGAAGATACCCATATTAGCTTCGGAACTGTTTTCGAAGCGGAAGCTCTTATTCTGCCAAGGTAGCGGGGGCAGAATAACTGGTTCCTCAGGGTTTTTGCCAAAGAGCTTATTGGTATCAACGCTAGCGCCGGCAATAAATGCGCGAGCAACAAGATGCACAACAGGATCAGCGTCTTCAAACTGCTCAGTGGTCAGGCTGGATAGGACGGCTCCTTTAACGTCTTGATCAGCTACCACCTGTCGCAAATAGCTTTGCAGGATTGGCTTTGGCCCAATCTCTATAATAACTTCAGCACCCTGATCAACTGCTGTCGTAACTGCCTTTGAAAACAACACAGGCTTGCGAAGGTTTTGCCACCAGTAATCAGCGTCAAGTTTTTCCCCATCCATATCCTGCCCGAAACGGTAGAAATAAAGGGCAGTTGAGCGGGGCTAGTTGTTACCGTACCAACGGCATTCTGGAATGGGTGTTCGACTGGCTCGATAAGCTTACTATGGAATGGGTAATTGAGCGCGACTTTTCTGAAGGCAACATGATTGGCACGGGCAAACTTTGCAAAGCCTTCCAAATCTTCTCTGGTACCAGACACGCTAACGGATTTTGGACTATTCTCCGCTGCAATCTCAATGGACGCAAAGCCACCTTTTGCGATCAGCTGTCGTACTTCATCAGCAGGCAGAACCAATGCGGCCATGGCTCCATGGCCGGCAACCACTTCCTGCTCAGCGGATCGGTGATAGACCAGTGCAACTGCATCTTCCAGCATCAATGCACCTGCGATGTGGGCAGCTGCAACTTCACCAACACTGTGACCAAGAACCATGTCCGGTTTCAAAGCATATTCTTCGAGAGCATGGCAAAGCGCAACCTGAACAGCAAATAGCAGGGGTTGTGCAATGCTGGTTTTCTGCAAGTCAGCTTCAAGTGTTTCGCTGAACAGCTTGGTTTTCAGCGACCAGCCGGACAATCCAGCGAAATGAGCGTCGATCTGGTCAAAGGTTTTTCTAAAATAAGCGTTAGCGGCATAGGCTTCACAGCCCATCCCCGCCCATTGCGAGCCGTTACCGGAGAATGCAAAGGCACATTTTCCTGTGCTTATTGCCTTACTGGAGTAAATGACATTTGCATTCTTCTCACCTGCAGAGAAATCAGACAAGGCAGTTTTAAGTGTTTCTACATCAGCGCCTACAAAAATTGCCTTTTCCTGGAAGAGGCGTTTGCGATGGTAAGTTGCTGCACACACAGCTGGAATGTTCTGCGCAGTCAAGACCTCATTACGCGCATAAGAGCTGGCTAACTCCACAAGAGCTTCCTTTGTGGGCGCCGAGAGGAGCAATGAGTTCATACCCTTGCGCGGAGCAAGCTGCGCTACATTATCCGGCAGCACTTCCGGATCACAGATAATGACGTGGGCATTTGTGCCCCCAAAGCCAAAAGAGTTAACTCCGGCATATCGCGGGTTTTCGCTCGGCGGCAGTTCCACGCCCTTTCCGGCAATCTGAATGTTGAGCCCGTCAAAGTCGATGTCAGGATTTGGTTCGTTGAAATGCAAGCTTGCCGGGAAATAATCGTTCTGAAGGGCCAGAACAGACTTGACCAATCCCACTAAGCCGGATGCAGGTTCAAGGTGGCCTACATTCGTCTTGACTGATCCGATAGGAAGAGGTGCCCTTCTTTTCTGTGCAAGGGCCCGACCAATTGAGCTTGCTTCTGCAGGGTCTCCGACGCGTGTTCCCGTACCATGCGCTTCAATGAAGGTAAGTTGGTTGGGGTCAATGCCGTGGTTTTTGTAAATACGATCAAGCAGGTTAGCCTGCTCCACGTCGGACGGAAGAGACATCCCTATGGTCCGGCCATCAGAATTCACGTCAACAGCAACGATGTCAGCCTGTGACCGCTGGCCTTTCCAACGCGGCGCATCTTTCCTCTTGATGACCAGCGCAACCCCACCTTCAGAACGCACGTACCCATTCCCGCCTGCGTCGAACGCCTTGCACTGACCATCTGGTGACAACATGGTCGCCTGGGCAAACCCAACGAAGGGAAACGGGCTGGCCAGCACATTAACGCCAGCGACGATGGCACAATCAATTCGGCCAGAACTAAGTGCTCGATAAGCTTCATGCAGGGCGACCAGCGAAGACGAGCAAGCCGTATCAACAGTGAAACTCGGGCCTTTCAGGTCAAAAATATAGGAAAGCCGATTGGAAATGATCGAAAGAGTGTTGCCGGTCATAAAGTGACCGGTTGCCACATTAGGGTCGAACAGACTCTCATTTGCATAATCGAGTGCGGACGCCCCGACATACACGCCTACATGCTCCCCTGCCAAGGTGTCTGGCGAGATGCCTGCATCCTCAATAGCCTCCCAGGTGAGTTGCAGTAGTATTCTCTGCTGAGGGTCCATTTGCTCCGCCTCGCGAGGCGAAATCCCAAAGGCGCTCGGATCGAAGTCCCACAGGTCATCCAAAACACCTGCTTTAAAGGTATATGTTTTGCCGGGCTCGGAAATGCGCGGATGAAGATATCTGAAGTGTGACCAGCGGTCCTCGGGAATTTCAGAGATGCTGTTTTGTTCCGACCTCAGTAAATGCCACAACTCTTCCTTACATGACGCGCCAGGTACACGAACTGATAGACCTACAATTTCCAACATGCAGCAAAACTCACTCAATTAGGAAGCAAGATCCAGAGTTGTTATTTGGGATTTCAAAACTCCAGATTACATGAGTAAACCACGAATGAATGTAACAAGAGCGCAGAAATGACGCAGGTATAATAGTATTTATAGATACAGTATAAGTATGTCGTATCTTGAATTAAAGTATATATATTGCGACGCAGAAACACTACTTGAGTGTGGTGGTCTATTTCAATAAGTAAACTGAACCATACTTTGTGTTGCTGTAATACCCCTGTTTTTTTAGGCGAGACACGAGCTTTCACCATTGATGAACAAGTCGATACTCTAAGCTCACCCACCACCCCGTCAAGCTACGATTTATCGTTGGGGAAGGGGTGCTCCCACCCATTTTATCAGCAATGCAACGCCTAAGCTAGGCTCACTCTGGTGAGCGTAGACGTTGCCAGAGGTGGAGGGTGTCAGTTGGGGAGGTGATGTCTTTGTAGCCGAGTGCGATGTAGAATTTCAAAGCTGCCAAGTTGATGCGGTCAACCTTTAGCTCGTGCGGGCGTCCATAAAAATCTCGCAGGAATTGAACCGCTTTTCGGCCGAAACCGCGTTTGTGGTGGGCGTAGTCGATGTAGAGTGAATGGAGGAAGTGGTCTGGCGCATAGTAGCCTATGAAACCGACGATCTGGCCGTCATATCGCAAGAGCCACACGTCTTCACCTTCAACAAGGCTCTTGAACTGGCTTGCATCCACATGTCGCGTATAGTCATAGGCGAAAGTGCGGCTCGCTACATCCTGATAGAGCGCAGCGAGCACGTCATGATCGTCTGGTGTGTAAGGCAAAATCTGCAAAGTGCCTTACCTTCCAGAGCAAAGGGTAGGCTTACTGATCACCGAGACACTCTGGCGGCAGGACTTCCGTTGTATTTTGAGAATCCAGAAAACGCTCAAAGTTATGCTCGCCCGCGCGTGCTTCAATTTGCTCATAAGCAGCGCGGGACTGGGAGACCATGGCTTCCTGAAACTTCAACCGTTCCTCGGAGATAGGCATGGCCTTCAGGTGATCCGACTGGTTTTTTGACAGCTCTGCGATAAATCCAGTGAAAGAACCCTTTTCCTTGACCCCCTGCAAAATTTTAGCCGATGGTGTCAGATCCGGGTTATCCAGCTTGGCAGCTTGCGCGTTGATTGCATCCGTATGACCGGTCCCACCATAGACGTTGTCCATGACTTTTGCGGTTATGCGCATGTCATCGAGCAACCGATGCCCAGCTTCACGCAGCTCCATACCGCCAGAACCATAAGCTGGCAGCACCAGACTTGGCACACGGCCTTGCCATGCAACCATGCGCTGCTGATCGTTGAGCGCCTGCTGCTCTCCGGCAGAAATGCAGGGTGACGGTGCCAGAGTCAGATGGGTCAGGAATGCATTGAGGAAGTGGGCCTGCTGCTCACAAATGCCGATTGGTGTCAGCGGGTTAATATCGAGGGAGCGCAGTTCGATATATTCAACGCCGCGCCGACACAGCGCTGCAATCGGGCGCTCGCCTTCTTCCGTGTTTCGTTTTGGACGAGCAGAACCGTAAAGCTCGTTTTCCAGCTGTAGCTGGTGGGTGTTGATCTGCTTGTAATCGCCTTTTTCAGCCACCCCAATCTGCTCGTACTGACGGACAGAGGTCGCCAGCGCGCCACGCAGGCCCTCAATGTAGTCGCACAGAGAGTTGTAGTGAATATCCAGCTCGCTTTGAACAACACTGGTATAGCCAGATCACTCATGCGAAGCGAAGTAGCATATTCGTCATAGTAGGTGTCTTCGCCGAGCATTGATAGGGTCGGATGTGGCGCAGGCAGATAGCTCTTATCAACGGCAGGAGAGGCGCCAAACAGATACAGAACCAGCCAGCCATGACGCTGCAAATTGCGGATCAGGCCGAGGTAGCCCGCACTGCGGAAGTCTGAAGGCTTCCGCCGGAGGCAGATTGCCCATGGAAGGTCCGCCAAAGATCGTCGGAGATCGAGAAATTGTAGTGAATACCGGAGATTGTCTGCATCCGCTTGCCATAGCGATGCGCCAGCCCCTTGCGATAGAGTGTTTTGATCTGCGCCGCGTTGGAGGTTCCGTATTCAGCCACACGAATGCTCTCGTCGCTGGCTATTTCTGGCGGCATTGAGGCGTTCCACAGGTATTCGCCTGCATCTGTCCTGCGGGCAGTAAACGCCTGAAGTTCCTTCAAAAAATCCAGACTTTCGGCCACAGAGTGCAAAGCAGGTGTGATAAATTCCAGCTGGGCCTCAGCAAAATCTGTCGTAATAAATTTATGTGTTAGCGTTTTGCCCAGAGCCTCCGGGTGGTCACGCAATGACATAAAGCCGTCTCTGCCAACGCGCAGAGCTTCTTTCTCGATCCCCACGCGGAGTTCCGCAAGGCCCTTACGAACAGCGCCTTGTTCCAGCAGTTTCAGCGTGGTTTCACTTAGTCTTGTCATTTTCGTTCCGTTAATCTGCGCAAAACGGTAATATGGGCTCAAAATATTCTAGTGCACCTTTAGGCTCACTCTCTCACATAGATACTTTGTAATTCCGTGGATGCAAGAGGACAAAGCCTGTCGAATTTTCAGCCGTGTATTATGAGCAACGCCTCTCGTCAATGCGTAGGCCAAGCTCAGCCTTAGAATAACATCACAAGAAACCAAAAAATTAAAATGCAACGAAGTTCACTTTTATGCCGAAATCATGCATAGCTTAAATTACTTCAACAGTAAGGAATTTTGAATACAACCACAATCTTGGAGGCTACGCTCTAAGTTGCTGATTTTATCTGTAAACATGAAATTAATATTTACATAGATCGGCTGTCACGCACAATTAACTCTCTTACGGAGAGTCTACTGCAATTATTTACTAAAGGGAAATTTCTAGAACCCCACAGCTGGCCAAGCAAGTTTAACTTTATTTTGAACAAACTAGCTCACAGCTCTGAGGTGATTTGCGGTGCGTCATAGTAACTTCTCCGTAATCTGCGTTTCCACAAGGGCGCTCGGTTGACCGTTTTTGGGCTGGGCCGACCTCATACACACGTAAACGCTCCCAAATGTAACTGAGGCAGATTGTGCGCAGGTATCCGGACGCCCGCACAAACCGCCGAGTTCAAATTCTTCAGTGGATGCAGACTTGGAAAGCCCGAGGTTCAGCCCGGATTGTAGCCGTCCCCCACCTCTCGCACAGAAATTCGCAC
>BAXV01000082.1 GCA_001310715.1 Pseudovibrio sp. JCM 19062 | reverse complement strand
CCCGCGCGCTGGTGGCGGCTGGCGTAAGCCGGGTTGTTTATGGCACCGCCGATCCGAACCGTCGGTTGCAGGGCGAGGCAAGAAGATCCTTGAAGCTGGCGGCGTTGAGGTGATTATCGGCATTTTAGAAAAGGAATGCCGGGAGGCTGTGCGCGGCCATATTTGCCGTATTCTCAATGAGCGTCCTTTTGTTCAGCTGAAGATGGCTGTTTCCCAGGATGGCTATATCGGTAAGCGCGGTGCGGGGCAGGTGGCGATCTCCAGTCCGTTGTCGCGGAAGCTAGTCCATGCCATGCGGGCGCAAATGGACGCGATTGCAGTTGGTATTGGTACAGTATTAGAAGACGATCCCGAGCTTTCCTGCCGCCTGCCGGGCATGGCGGATCGCTCTCCGCAGCCGGTGGTTTTTGACAGTCAGGCGCGCATTCCGCTTACCTCCAAGCTTGTGCAAAATGCAGAGAGCAACTCCTTGTGGGTGGTGATTGGCGAGCGTGCGCCAGATAACCGCGTGAGCGCGCTGGAGCGGGAAGGGGTGACGGTTATTGTCACGGACTGCCTGCGAAATGGAATGGTATGTCTTGATAAGGCGCTGGATGCGCTTTACATGCATGGTCTCTCCCAGATTATGGTTGAGGGTGGCGCACAGTTTGCGCACGCCCTGCTTGAGCAGCGTCTGGTGGATGAGCTTTTGATTTTTCAGGGCGTCACAACCATTGGTTCTGACGGCATTTTGCCCTTTGGGCAGGACGGTCTGGAGAGCTTGCAACACGGTTTTAACAAGCAGATGCTGCGCCATGTGGGTGACGATCTGTTGTGGCGGTATACGCCAAAAGAGAGGTTCTAGGTGTTTACGGGCATCGTTAGTGACGTTGGGACTATCCTTGAGCTGGAGCAGATTGCTGCAGGTCAGCGGGCAAAAATCGGAACTGTTTACGATCCTGACGGGATTGATATCGGCGCATCCATCGCCTGTTCCGGTGTCTGCCACACAGTTGTCGCCAAAGGCCGCGATGGCGAGCAGAACTGGTTTGCCGTTGACTCAGCTGCTGAAACGCTGGCTTTGACGACTGTTGCGAACTGGAAAGTCGGGCAGCGCGTCAATCTGGAGCGTTCCCTTGCCATGGGCGCGGAGCTGGGTGGTCACCTTGTTCTGGGGCATGTGGATGGGAAGGCGAGCATTGTGGAGCGCACCGAGCATCCTGAGAGCGTTTACCTGAAGTTTGAGTGCGCGCCCGAGTTTGCGCGGTTCATCCCGAAAAAGGGTCTGTTGCGCTGGATGGCACCTCTTTGACGGTGAATGAAGCTGAAGGAAACACCTTCTCTGTGTTCCTTATTCCGCACACTCTGGAGGTGACCACATGGTCTGACAGAGCGCAGGGGGATGAGGTGAATCTGGAGGTGGATATGATGGCACGGTACGTTGCGCGCCTTGCCGAGTTTCCAAGCCTTGCAGAAATTGCAAAATAGCCTTATAGCCTGAAAAATCCGCCGGAAATAACTGGACATTTTGCTTGGGGCGTGGTTCCTGAGCGGCACATACGTGGGTGCTTTGTGCACCCGTGGCCTTAACGCTTCTTTGCTGATTGGTTTAGTGAAAAGAAGTGGTTGGCATTAGGAGAATTAATATGAGCGCTGTTCCGCACATTCTTGTTATTGAAGCACGTTTTTACGAAGATTTGGCAGATGCCCTTTTTGAAGGTGCTGCGGATGTGCTGGAGCGTGAGGGAGCGAAAATCTCGCGGTTGGCTGTTCCTGGCGTCCTGGAGATTCCTGCTGCGCTTTCCATGGCATTAACTGCAATGGAAAATGGCGACGCAGATTACGATGGTTTTGTATTGCTCGGTGTTGTAATTCGCGGTGAAACGACCCATTACGACATCGTTTCGAACGAGTCGGCTCGTGCGATCATGGATCTTTCTGTGGATGCAAACGTTGCAGTTGGTAACGGCATTCAGACGGTTGAAAATGATGATCAGGCATGGGCGCGCGCTAGCGTTTCTAAAAAGAACAAGGGCGGCGGTGCTGCTGAAGCTTGTCTTGCCATGATTGACGTGCGCGACCGGTTCGGTGTGTAAGGTTTAGAATGACAACTGAAAATAACAAGAAGAATGCCGAAATGAGGCCCGCTAACAAACGCGGGGTTGCTCGATTGGCAGCGGTTCAAGCTGTGTACCAGATGGAAATCACTGGTGCGCGGCTCAATGACGTGCTGAATGAGTACGAAGCTTACCGGCTTGGACAGGAAGTCGACGGTGAGCAGTACCGGGATGCAGACGCGGCTTGGTTCCGTGATCTGGTTCAGGCTGTGTTTGAGGATCAGCTGCGTATTGACCCTCGCATTCACTCAGCGCTTTCTGAAGACTGGCCGCTGAAGCGCATCGATACTACACTGCGGGCAATCCTTCGTGTTGGCTGCGCAGAATCTTGCGCAAGAAAGACGTACCGGCCGCGTGATCATTAATGAATACATTGATGTGGCGAAGTCCTTCTATGAAGGCGATGAGGCGCGTCTGGTCAACGGTATCATGAACCGACTGGCTCGCGAGCTGCGTCAGTCAGAATTCGAAGACTAAGAGTATGGGCGAGAAATCTGCCAGTTCCCGACCTGGAGAGTTCTCGCTTATTGAGCGCTACTTTGCGCCGCTCGCCACCAGCGCGGGCGCTGTGCATCTACAAGATGATGCAGCTGTTTTTGCCCCTGACACCGGATGCGAGTTGGTTGTGACCAAGGATATGCTGGTGGCAGGGGTTCATTTTTTTTGAAAACGACCCTCCCTTCGATGTGGCGCAGAAAGCGCTTGGTGTGAACCTTTCTGATCTGGCGGCAAAAGGCGCGGAACCCAAGGGGTATCTGCTGGGCCTTGGCCTTTCCAAAGACATTAGCGAAGAGTGGGTGGCAGAATTTTGCCGTGGCCTGAAGCTGGTTCAGGACAAGTTCCAGATTGATCTTCTTGGCGGTGATACGATTTCGTGCCCGCAAGGACCGCTGCTCTCTATCACTGCTTTTGGTCAGCTGCCAAAAGGGCAGGTGGTTCGGCGCAATGAAGCTGTTGCTGGCGCGCAGTTGTATGTGACAGGCACAATCGGCGACGGGGCATTAGCCTGAAGCTTCGTCTTGATGAGGGGCTTGCTGATCGTTGCGGGCTTTCTGCCGACCAACGTAATTTTCTACTGAAAAGATATTTGCTACCGGAGCCGCGTGTTGCGGCAGTTCGGGCGCTGCGGGATTATGCAGTGGCTGCGATGGATATTTCCGACGGGCTGATTGCCGACCTTGGGCATATGTGCGCAACCTCCAAGGTGCGGGCACAGGTTCAGCTCGACGATGTGCCATTTTCCGCCGCAGCTTCTGTGATGATTGCTACTGATGCAGCGTTCTTTGAGGCTGCGATTACGGGCGGGGATGACTACGAGATCCTTGCGGCAGTATTACCGGAGAATGCTGCGTCTTTTGAGGCTGCACTTCAGGCCGCTGGTTTGTCCTGCGCGCGGATCGGAGAACTTCTTAAGCCCGATTCCTCCCAGCCCGCGATTGCGCTGAGCTTAAATGGCAAGGCCTACACGCTTCACGGGGCTGGCGGCTACACCCATTTTTGATCGGGAGTGCAGTTTTTTTTGCTGCCTTCAAACCTGCTTTGAGTTTTTGAAATGAGAGACCGTCCTGCTGCACGTCTTTTTGTGTTTGATGAAGACAACCGCCTTCTTTTGTTTCGCTATGACTGGACGTTGAAGGACCCCAAAGTTGCCACTCATTGGACCACACCGGGCGGTGCGCTTGATGCGGGCGAAACCTATGAAGAAGCTGCGCAGCGGGAGCTTTTTGAGGAGGCCGGTCTCAATGTGATGGTTGGCGAGGCTGTTTTTCATCGCACCGCTCAGTTTCAGATGGGATCAGGAGAGTGGGTTAAGGCAGAGGAGCGGTACTATGTTGTTCGAACGCCCTGCTTTGAGGTTCCTCGTGAGCTTATAGATCACCCAACCAGCACAATCAAAAAGAGCTATCGCTGGTGGTCCCTTGATGAGCTTCAGAAGAGCGAAGAGATTATCTATCCTGAGCAGCTGGCAGATGTGATTACGCAGCTGTGCGGCAGACTTGAGCATATGAAATAGCCAAGGGTCGTTGTCTTCTATCGAAACAAATTAAATTGATAAAGCTGATTTCAGATGTCTGTAAAATTACAAAGCATAACATTAGCCGATAAGGCAATCTTAGCGAATATGTTCCAGCTATACCTTTACGAAATGTCGAAATACATTGGGTTTGACATTTCAGAGGAGGGGACGTTCGACTACGACCCGGATATTATTACGGCCTATTTCCATAAGCCTCAACACTATCCATATTTCATCATCAATGACAATAAGTTGGCGGGATTCGCGCTTGTGAGAAACTATCCTGATAATACTTGTTTGATTGATATGGGGCAGTTCTTCGTATTGGGTTCACATATGCGCCAAGGTGTGGGCCGAGCCGCTTTTGATCTCTGCCTGAAAGCGCACAAAGGCCAGTGGCAGGTGAGAGTGCTCCCAAACAACTTGGCTGCCCAGAAGTTCTGGAAGAGAGCCGTATCCGAGCTGACTAATGATAGCTTTAAAGTAGAGACATCGGGCTATCAGGGGAAGGATATGACCTTCATAACGTTTGCAAGTTAGATCACGTGGTATGTCTTCTCTGATCCATTAGCCCAAAGTAGTTTGTTGGATCGTCAGGGTAGCTGTTTGGCATCAGATCTTCAACGAATGGTGAGCGTCCAACAGTACAAGAAACGAGGGGTGTTGCAGCTAACCATTGGTGTTTCCAAAAGCTATGCCGGTTGATTTTAGGCAACATAAATTTGTGCGGTTGACGTGCAAATGTGGGCAAAAGCTTAGATGGAAACAAACAATGAGTAATGTCTTTATTATCAACGGACACCAACCCTACCCTTCTTCGCCAGGTAAATTAAACGCATCGCTTGTTGAACGCGCTCACAGATACTTTGAGGCAGAGGGATGCTATACTCGTCTTACCAAGGTTGCGCAGGGCTATGATCCGGAGCGCGAAGTGAGCAATCATCAATGGGCGGATGTTGTCATCATGCAGTTTCCTGTCAACTGGATGGGAGTGCCGTGGTTATTCAAGAAGTATATAGATCAGGTATACAGCGCTGGATCAAACGGCAGGTTGTATAATGGTGATGGACGGACCAGCGAGGCACCCAAAGCCAATTACGGTACGGGCGGAGCTCTTGCAGGTACGAAATATATGCTGTCGGTGACGTTCAACGCACCGCGTGAAGCGTTTAATGACCCTGAACAACCGCTCTTTCAAGGGCTGTCCGTTGATGACCTCTTGCTTCCCATGCATCTGAATGCAAGGTTTTTCAGTATGGAAAAAACTGCCAACATTTGCGGCGTTCGACGTCAAAAAAAGATCCTGAAATTGACAGTGACTTTGCGCGCTTCGACACGCATTTACGCACGGTCTTTCCGAGTTGTCCTAGCGTTGTAATGTGACGTGGTCCTATTGTGACCATTGGGGGCTAGCTAAGGAGTGATATCGAACGCTAATGAAACAAAGCTGCTACTCCTGTGTGGTAAGACGGCCTCTGGTAAGTCTACGCTCCTCTCTCATCACATCAGTGAACTGGATGTTGTTCTGATCGATCAAGATGAATGGCTTGCAACACTATTTTCAGGCTGCCACTAAAACAGTGCAGTTTTAACGCAACTCCACCCCTTTTACGGATCAATGTACTTCAGGTTGTTTTAAGAACGGCCTGCTTCTTACTCAACGCAGTTGGACAAGACGGGCCAGAGTTGGTCGTGTTATGAGTTCTATAATAGCGTTCGCCGTGCTTGCCTTGATAGTCGCTGCTGGTGACATGGTGGCGACAAAAACCAAAGGCGTGATCCCGTCACTTTTCTTTGCCAGCCTGCTGATCCTATTGGGGTTCTGGTTCATAATCCCCGAAGACATATTTGAAGCAGCTGGTTTAAGTTCAATTGCACCAGTGCTCTTGTATCTCGCCTATGTCCACCTTGGCTCACTGCTTGACTTGCGGGAACTGTCGCGGCAATGGGTGACGGTTCTAATCTCTCTGGGGGCAATGGCAGGGGCAACTTTGCTTGTGCTGGCTCTCGGGATACCTCTCTTAGGGTATCAGATCACGATCGCGGGGGCTGGCCCATCACTGGGGGCATAATTTCAGCGCTGATCGTGAATGAAAAGGCAGCTTCCATTGGCCTGCCTGATCTGGGCTTACTCGCAACGCTCATCATAATAACGCAAGGTTTCGTGGGGTATCCACTCTCGGCCATTTTATTACGGCGCGAAGCCAAAAGGGTTTTACAAGACCACTTTCAGGCTGGTGAGCCGGGGCCGATTGCTCCGGAAGCAAAGGTTAAACCAGAGAAAAAGTACCTGATCCCACAATTGCCGAAGGGTTATGAAACAGCTTCAGTGCACTTGTTGAGAGTCTCCTGTGTTGCCTTGCTGGCGATCTACCTAAGCCACCTAATTAATTCTTGGATTAGCATTCATCCAGCAGTGTTTTGCTTGATCTTTGGTATGTTGGCTGCCGAACTTGGCTGGATTAAAAGAGCGCCTCTTACAGAGGGAAATTCATTTGGCTTCGCCATGTTTGTCATTGTCGCCTACCTGATCACCAGCCTGCATAGCCTGACGCCAGAACGACTTGGAGAAATTCTAGTGCCGCTCCTTGTCATAATTGGGCTCGGATCTGTTGGCTTAATGTTAGGAAGCTTGATCATTGGTAGGTTCTTGAAGGTCTCACCAAGCATGGCGGTAACTGTTGGTCTTACAGCACTTTACGGTTTCCCCGGCACCTACCTTTTGGCCGAGGAGGCGGCCAAAGGCGCTTCTCATACCGAGGAAGAGTACAAGTTTCTTCTTGGTTGGCTATTACCGAAGATGTTAGTTGCTGGGTTAGTTACGCTGGATCTAATCTCCGTTATCATAACAAGTATATTGATGAATTATCTAAGTTGAGTTTACCCTGATACCCTGCAAAATGTGTGATCCAACAATGACGCATGACGTATTCTCATCTTGTTGTGCGTATATCTCTCGAAGTTGTAGGTGATCCGGTGGGCAAGGGAGTTGCTCATTGTGTGGAATTGATTAGGTTGTTGGTTCCTTCCTGCATTTTTGAGAGATTTTCATTATGGCTCATACTCTGGCGGCTCCGTTGATTGATGACGGATTGGCAAAGCGCAATGCGTTATTTTTGGCGCTTGCGCAGGCGTTTGCTGGTGGTGTGCCTCCTATTATTTTTGCGACCACATCCATTCTTGCTTCTGTTCTTCTGGTTGAAGACAAGTCGCTGGCAACCTTGCCTGTGACAGCTTTTGTGTTAGGCACGGCCATTGGTACGTTGCCAGCTGGTATGATCATGCGCAGTTTTGGGCGTCGTGCTGGACTGGTTGGGGCGTTGTTGTTTGGGGTGCTGTGTGCCCTGCTGGCCTCCTATGCTGCTTATATCGGCAGCTTTGTGCTGCTGTGTGTTTCTACTCTTGGCAGCGGATTTGTGATGGCCTTTACCCAGCAGGCGCGGTTTGCGGCGGCGGATACGGCCAGTGCTGCATTCAAGCCCAAAGCGATTTCCTGGGTTTTGACGGGTGGTATTCTTGCCGGTGTGGTTGGACCGCAGACGGTTATTCTGACCCAGGGCATGTTTGAGCCCTTCCTTTTTGTGGGCACCTACCTTGCGCAAGCAGTCCTGATGCTTATCGGGTTGTTTTTTGTGGCGTTTTTGGAAATACCCTTGCCGCCGAAGATGGAAAAGCATGAGCGCGGGCGTCCGCTCTCCGAGATTTTGAAGCAACAAAAGTTCTTTGTGGCGGTGTCGTGTGGAATGATCAGTTACGCGATCATGAATTTGATCATGACATCTGCACCGCTTGCCATGGTCGGGTGCGGGCTGACCAACTCAGATGCGGCCCTTGGTATCCAGTGGCATGTGATTGCCATGTTTGCGCCGAGCTTTATTACGGGGAGTCTGATCACCCGATTCGGCCATGGCCCGGTGATTGGTGCCGGATTTGTGCTTTATGCGGTGTGCGCGCTGATTGGCCTGACCGGGCTAGAGCGTTGGATTTTCTGGAGTTCCCTGATTTTTCTTGGTCTTGGCTGGAACCTGTCGTTTGTGGGAGCGTCCGCATTGCTTACGCAAACCTACCGAGCAGAAGAACAGAACAGAGTCCAGTCCATAAATGACTTCTTCGTCTTTGGTTTAGTGGCAACGGCCTCGTTTTCCTCAGGGAAATTGTTAAACGTGTTTGGGTGGCAAACGGTCAACCTAATGGTGTTCCCGTTTGTTGTGTTATGTCTAATTCTCGTTGTGTCACTGATGTTTACTGCAAAGCGGGAAGTTAAAGTTTGAGTAATTCCAAATAACTCAGGCTCTTTTAGCATAGGTGTTTCCTTCCACTATCCCTCAAAAGCAACTTGACGGATAGTGACAGGTATATACCGTCACTGCGTGGGAGAATTTACACAAGTGCAGTGCGGTTTTTGCTACAAACAAATACATAAGTAGCAGGGTACCCTTAGGGGAGGAAATATGACTGAACTTATCGTTACCATCGTGTGCGGTCTGCTCTCTGTCGTTTACGGCATTTGGGCAATTCGTAGCGTGATGGCTGCTGACACTGGCTCTGCGAAGATGCAGGAAATTGCTGGTGCCATTCAAGAGGGCGCGCAGGCGTACCTCACTCGTCAGTACACCAGTGTAGCGCTTGTTGGCGTTGTTATCTTTTTGATCGTTGCTTACCTTTTGTCCATTACGGTGGCTATCGGGTTTGTGATCGGGGCTGTTCTTTCCGGCACCGCAGGATTTATCGGAATGCTCGTTTCCGTACGAGCGAACGTTCGCACTGCACAAGCTGCAAGTCAGAGCCTGGGGGCAGGGCTTTCTATTGCATTTCGTTCCGGTGCTATTACCGGCATGTTTGTTGCTGGTCTCGCTCTTTTGGGCGTGGCTGTTTATTACCTGATCCTCACCGGACCAATGGGCATTGAACCAACATCACGTACTGTGATTGATGCACTTGTGGCTCTTGGCTTTGGTGCCTCGCTGATCTCCATCTTCGCCCGTCTTGGCGGCGGTATCTTTACAAAAGGTGCTGATGTTGGCGGTGATCTTGTTGGTAAGGTTGAAGCTGGCATCCCTGAGGATGATCCACGTAACCCGGCAACAATTGCAGATAACGTTGGCGATAACGTTGGTGATTGTGCGGGTATGGCCGCTGACTTGTTTGAAACCTATGCTGTGACGCTTGTTGCAACCATGGTTCTGGCAGCAATCTATTTTGCTGGCACACCTGATTTGCAGTCTGCGATGCTGTACCCAATGCTGATCTGTGGTGTTTGCTCTGTAGCATCCATTATTGGTACGTTCTTTGTGCGTCTTGGTGCTTCCAACTCCATTATGGGTGCGCTGTATAAAGGCTTCATCGCAACTGCGGTTATTTCGCTGATCATTCTATATCCGCTGACCTATTGGGTCTTTGGCGGTATGGATACGGTCCTGACTATGAGCAACGGCGTCAGCTTTACGCCGATGGCCTTGTATCTTTGTGGTGTCACCGGTCTTGTGGTGACAGGTCTGATAATCTGGATCACTGAATATTACACTGGTACCAACTTCCGTCCTGTGCAGTCGATTGCTCGTGCTTCACAAACGGGTCATGGAACCAATGTTATTCAGGGCCTTGCGGTTTCCATGGAATCCACAGCTTTGCCTGCGCTGGTGATTATCGCTGGCATCATCGTGACGTTCCAGCTCGCTGGTCTGTTCGGTATTGCGATTGCAGTGACAACGATGCTGGCGCTAGCAGGTATGGTTGTGGCGCTGGATGCGTTTGGACCCGTGACGGATAATGCTGGCGGTATTGCTGAAATGGCAAACCTGCCTGCCGAAGTTCGCGAGACAACTGATGCGCTCGATGCTGTTGGTAACACCACAAAGGCTGTCACCAAGGGATACGCGATTGGTTCTGCTGGTCTTGGGGCTCTGGTGCTGTTTACGGCCTATACCGAGGATCTGAAGTTCTTCGTGGCGAACTCTGATCAGTTCCCTTACTTCCAGGGTATGACCGAGGCGTCCATCGACTTCTCATTGTCCAACCCCTATGTGGTGGTGGGTCTGTTCTTTGGTGGTCTTCTGCCTTTCCTGTTTGGCGGCATGGCCATGACAGCGGTTGGCCGTGCAGCAGGTGCTGTGGTTGAAGAAGTTCGCCGTCAGTTTAAAGAACACCCCGGCATCATGAAGGGTGAAGTTCGCCCTGATTATGGCCGTGCTGTTGATATGCTGACCAAGGCTGCCATCAAGGAAATGATTATTCCTAGTATGCTGCCTGTGCTGTCTCCAATTGTCATTTACTTCGCGATTGAAGCGATTGCTGGCAAAGCAAATGCCTTCGCATCACTGGCGCAATGTTGCTTGGTGTGATTGTGACAGGTCTGTTTGTTGCGCTTTCCATGACTGCTGGTGGCGGTGCGTGGGACAACGCCAAGAAGTATATTGAAGATGGTCATTACGGCGGCAAGGGCTCCGAGGCTCATAAAGCTGCGGTGACTGGCGACACTGTTGGTGATCCCTACAAGGACACTGCAGGCCCAGCTGTGAAC
Source organism: Pseudovibrio sp. JCM 19062 (assembly GCA_001310715.1). Next base: position 3,259 of record BAXV01000082.1, on the reverse strand, counting down.
CCGATGATCAAGATCACAAACATTGTGGCCCTTCTGCTTCTGGCAGTGCTGGCGCACTAGTTTGGCTGGGACACGTCCTTAGCTGATCTGATTTAAAAACTAAGAAGCCCGGTTCTGGACAGGACCGGGCTTTTTGCTGGCGTGGTTCAAGACGGTTCAGAACTTGGCCGAGAGCTCGGTACCGTAGGGCTGAGTGTTGATTACCTGCTGAGGGGAAAACTTGGCAGGCCTCCACGGGGTCAGTCTCTGACCTCTGTATTCCTTTATGGGGGATGGCGCAGGCGCTCTAGCTGGCTTCTCGGTTTTGTTGAACCGTAGGCAGTCTTGTCTTTTGCTCTTCCTGCGCCTTCCTTTCGAAATTTGTGGTGTAGATTTCAAAGGCCAGCCATTATTGAGTCGGGTACAAAAAAACGGCGCTTGCAGCAAGCGCCGTTTTCTTAAATCGTGGCTGGGTCGGGCTTAGAGGCCGACTGTTGGATTTGCAGCTCCGCGCAGGATCTGCGTCAGGAGACCGTAGTCAGCACCGCCAGTGCGTGTTTTCCGGCCGAGGTAATCAAAGACTCTCCCGTCTTCAATGCCGTAGTCGGCAACATCCTTCACGTAGCCATCATTATCAAAATAAACTGCGACAACCCGTTGATCTACGATAGACGGGGTCCAGAACGCCACTGTTTCGCTCTTTTGAGAGATATAATAGTAAGCTTCACCGTCCAGATTAGATGTCGTGGACGGGCTGCCAAGGAGGAGTTCTACCTGCTCGCGGCTAGAACCGACTTGAACATCTTGAATTGCATCAGGTGAAACCACCTGACCATGCGTTAGTGTCTGGGTGAAGCAGCCGGCAAGTGGCAGGCTCAAAAAAAGCGAGGAACACAGTACGGCGTGCAAATGCGAACATTCCAAACATCCTGTTGGCTTGCAAATGCCGGTAAAATGCAGCAAGCAAGCGGTTTAGATTCAGACTTGTGCTTATGCCATCCGCGTGGCAGGGACACAAGTAACCCGATAAGCGCAAGAGAGGTGCCATGATCTTCGGATTACTCCGTCGACGAAAAGACACATCCGTCAGAACAACTTATGAGCGGATCGTCGCGCAGGCACGACTACCAGTGTTTTATGAGCACTATGGTATACCTGATACGAGCGAAGGTCGCTTCGAGATGATTGTTTTGCACGCTTTTTGTGTATTTCACCGCTTAAGAGGCGAAGATAAGGCGGCAAGGAAATTTGCACAGGCTGTATTTGATTATTTTTTTTCAGGATATGGATCAGAGCATGCGGGAGCTGGGTATCGGCGACGAAGGTGTGCGTAAACGTGTCCGAATTATGGTCGAATCGTTTTATGGACGCACGTCCAGCTATATGGATGCTTTGGATAACAAAGATAATGAGGCTCTATTTGAAGCCTTTGTGAGAAACATATATGGCGAGCGCGGCGAAGCTGTTGCGATAAGAGCGCTGGTTCATTACATGAATGAAGCTGTGGAAGGACTTGCTGGCCTTCCAACAAAACAAATTCTTGCGGGCGACGTCAAATTTGTGGCTCCAAAAACAGAACTGATAAGGGAAACCGCCAGCGATGGCTGAAGTTGAACACCCGTGGGCCTATCTATCGATGCGACGCGTCTTGGGAACAAACCTAAACATGTAAAACTCACGCTCGATGAGAACGAGCGGGCGCAGTTCGCGAAGGCCTATGATCTGCTTGATCTGCCTGAGTTTGAAGCTCAACTTGACGTGCGTCCGTGGCGCCGCGATGGATTGGCCGTGCGTGGTCATATTCGCGCCAAAGCTATACAGCAATGTGTGGTGACACTTGAAGCCGTTGATTGCATGATTGACGAGGAGTTTGATCGCACGTTTTTGCCAGAGCAAGATTCCCGCGGGCGTCGTCAAAATGATGATACGCTGGAAGTTGATCTGGATGTAAATGAAGGTGATCCACCGGACTATTTTGATGGTCCGCAGGTGGACCTGGGCGCAGTTATTTGCGAACATTTTGCTTTGGGTCTAAACCCTTTCCCGCGGGCGGAAGGGGTTGTGATGGATGATCAATACGCACCGGACCCAGAGGAAGAACAGAAACAGGATGAGAAGGACAAGCCTTCTCCCTTCGCGGCTCTTGAAGCTTTGAAGGTCAAAAAAAATAACATTGAGGTCGCTGCAAAGGTTTTTTTGGCAGTGGGTGTTGCGAGACGTTTATAATCGGGTATCTTCGCGACGCGCATTTTCATTGAACGTGGGAAAAGTGCTCTTAACTATTTCAAGGTCTACCGATACAAGGACAGACTTTGTTGGGACAAGGCAAGAAATTGGAAATGTCTGAAAAAATACGTATTTCTCTCGATGCTATGGGAGGGGATTACGGTGTTGAGGTGGTGGTTCCGGGTGCTGATCAGGTGCTGCAGCGATGCCCAAACATCGAGTTCCTGCTTTACGGTGACGCGAAGATCATCGAGCCAATGCTCGAGGAATATCCTCGTCTGAAACAGGCATCTGTTGTTCATCACTGTGACGTCTCCATTGCAATGGATGAAAAGCCCAGTCAGGCCCTTCGTAAGGGACGCGGGAAATCCTCCATGTGGAACTCTATTTCTGCTGTCAAGAATGGCGAGGCAGATGTGGTCGTTTCCGCCGGTAATACCGGTGCTCTCATGGCAATGTCCAAGTTTTGCCTGCGCACTATGGCCGGCATCGAGCGCCCTGCCATTGCTGCAATGTGGCCGACCACGCGTGGTGAATCCATCGTTCTGGATGTGGGTGCAACCATTGGCGCGGATGCTCAGCAGCTGATTGACTTTGCCATCTTGGGCGGGGCGATGGCGCGGTCTGTGCACGGGCTGGATGAGCCAACCGTTGGACTTTTGAACATTGGCGTGGAAGAGGTGAAGGGCGTTGAGGAAGTGCGGACTGCCGGCAAGATGCTGCGCGATCTGTCTCCGCCAAACCTTATTTATTCCGGCTTTGTTGAAGGCAATGACATTGCCAAAGGCACCGTTGATGTAGTGGTGACCGAAGGTTTTGCAGGAAATATTGCGCTCAAGACCGCAGAAGGAACAGCAAAACAGTTTGCTGGCTATCTGCGAGCTGCTATGAGTCGTACCCTTATGGCGAAGATTGGCTTCCTTTTTGCACGCGGTGCGTTTGAGCGTCTGCGCGAGAAAATGGATCCACGTAAAGTGAATGGCGGCGTGTTCCTCGGACTTAATGGCATTGTCATTAAGAGCCATGGTGGAACTGATGCCGAGGGCTTCGCCTC
>BAXV01000081.1 GCA_001310715.1 Pseudovibrio sp. JCM 19062 | reverse complement strand
CGATCAGCAGGAAGATCTTGATGATTTCGATGCCGACAAAGACCAGATGCAGGTGGCTGGGCCCGACGGGTTCACCTGCAATGGTTGCTTCTGTGCGTAGATTGAGCAGAGGCATGAGATAGCCTTGCTGAACAAGGAGCGCAGCCAGCGCGAACAGCAGCAAGCTCTTCACTGTGGTAGAAACTGCGCTCGAATAGGTGCGTATAGAAGAGGTAGGGTGAGAAGCACTGCGAAGATGATTTCAGCGTTTCCAACCCAGTAAAACTGAGCCTGTCCCACTTCCAGTAACTGGGGGATCGTCAGTGACGGCACCTGAAATTTTGCCGGGGCGACAATCAAAGAGCCACCTAGAACGACACCGGCCCAGAGCGAGGCCAGAAGAAAATAATACTTCTTCATAGGCCCACTCCACCGAACATCGCCATTTGCAACCTGGTGGCGATACGCTCTGCCCGGAACATCAGAAAGTCCGTTGCCTCGTCGGATTTGGTCGTGTCGCGAACGGTCTGTTTGAACAGGTCAAGCCAGAGTTCAAAATGCCATGGCTCAACGGATATCAGCTCCTGATGCACAGGGACCGGCTTTCCAGAATAGGTGCCGGCATTCAGCGCAACTGAGGTCCAGAAAGACTTCATCTTTTCCAGATGCTCCGGCCACCGGTCTCCAATCGGCTCAGCGAAGAGCGGGCCAAGGATCGTGTGTGCCTTCACGCGCGTGTAGAACTCTTCGACAATCTCATCAAGCATCGCGGGAGTGATGCCAATTTCCAAGACTGAGGACTGGTGCTTAAGCCTGCGCTCAAGTGCTTCAGGTGAGGTACGTGCGTCTACAACCTTCACCGGTTTACCGTCAATGATTTGGAGATGACCCATTGTTATTGCAACCTCTTTAAGACGTTAAATCATATATCTGAGATCGATCTTTTAATCAAATCGTTGAATAAAAATAATTCTAATATCTAGCGTTACACCCTGTTTTCACGGAGTTTTCCCGAGCTGCAATCCACACATGGAGCGATAGAATTATCTTTCGACATAGGTGGGTTATGTGTTTAGATGCGCGGTTTTCCGGCACTTTCTGAGCGCGAACGCTCATCGAAGTCAGACCATCTAAAAGTCGGTCTGACGCCATGGAAAACCGTTTAGGACAGATTGACGCAGATCAATATTGAAGGCTCTTCGCGGGACATTGATGAACGCCTCAGCAGCTGTTCATTAGCGGCCCTTATGTTTGACCGGATTCTTTTGAACTGCCGCCGTGGTCCGGGGGAGAGCTGGGAGAAGTGCAGTCGTCTTTTGTGCCTATTACGGGAGAGTTATCAACCGACACTGCATAGCTGATATGCATCTGGTAATGGATGTAGTTGCAGGTGCGCGCAATTATCTCTCATTGATGCTGATATTTATGATGAAGCTGCCGCTAATCGTCGGTTTTGTGTTCAGATTTAGAACAAAACACTGCTGTAAAACCTTGGCATATGCTCTTCCTGAAATATCAAGAATTTGTCGTCTGCACGATCTCTGTACTCCCCATTCCATCGCGTATTGCTGAGTGAAATTTAAGCGATTTCCTGCCGCAACCGCCGAAGATGCATGAATGTGCAGCCTGCTAGAAGAAATGTCGTACTTTTATACTTAGTGGAGTCAATAAATACATTTTATAATGTCATGAGTTTAAGACTATACTTTTATAGATACTTTTTCTATGGAATATCACGTAGCAACGGAGAAGAATAGCCGCTTGACACACAACTGATTGTGGTTTCATATAACTTCGCTATCAGATGATATGCAGTAAAGATGAGGATTAGGCCATGAGCCGGTCACTGCTGGTTCTTCAGCACCACAATAAAGAAAGCTTGGCATGGTATACGCAAGATGTTCGTCTTGCCTATGACTTCCCTCGCGTGTGCGCTTAAGCCTACAGGCTCATCAGTCCCTTTAAAAATTGAATGAGAGACGCCCAATATACTTGGAGCTACGGGGTAACTACATCTAACCTCGTGTTTTGTCGGGTGGTTTTACTTGGTCTGCCATTGACAGCAACAGGTGAGCCACGCCTTCCATTCAGTTTCGGTGACTGCCGCCGCAACAAGTTAATTCCAAAGGTAAACGCCTGCAATTCAGGCATTTAAAGACTTTCGCGCCGAATGGTTGGAGAGCGACCCAACCTGTGCGCAGCTGCGTATTCCCGAAGGTGGGAACCGGTTTTGGAAGAAGAATGCGCAGCAAAAACAGTATGCAAGGACTAAATCAATGAAACGTATCCCTGAGCCGTTCCGCATCAAAATGGTTGAGCCACTCAAGATGACCACTCTCGCAGACCGCGAGAAGGCGTTGGCTGAAGCAGGTTACAACCCATTCCTGCTGCGGAGTGATGACGTTTACATCGACCTTTTGACAGATTCCGGCACCGGAGCCATGTCTGACAACCAGTGGGCTGGCATGATGATGGGCGATGAAGCCTATGCTGGTTCTCGCAACTTCTATAACCTGAAAGAAGCTGTCTATCACTTCTTCCGGTATGAATATCTTGTACCAACCCATCAGGGTCGTGGGGCTGAACAGATCCTGTTCCCTGCTCTGATCCGCCGCGCTAAAGAAGTTCGCGGCGCTGACAAGTACGTCTTCATCTCCAACTACCACTTCGATACCACTGCCGCGCATGTGGAGCTGAACGGTGGTGAGGCGGTCAACGTGGTTGATGAGCGGGCTTACGACACCACCACTTACTATGATTGGAAGGGCGACTTCGATCTGGAGAAGCTGGAAGCTACGATCAAGGAAAACGGCGCGAAGAACATCACGGCAATCATCACCACCGTAACCTGTAACAGCTCTGGCGGTCAGCCTGTTTCCATGGCAAACATGCGTGCAGTCTACGAGATCGGCCAGAAATACGACATTCCGGTTGTGATCGACTCCGCCCGTTACTGCGAGAATGCCTACTTCATCAAGCAACGCGAGGAAGGCTACGCAGATAAGTCTATCACAGACATCATTCGCGAAATGTATTCCTACGGCGATATGCTCACCATGTCCGCCAAGAAAGACCCACTGGTCAACATCGGGGGCATGTGTGCTATTCGCGAGAAGGCTGAGCTGTTCCAGGCGGTCCAGACCCTATGCGTACCGATGGAAGGTTTTGTCACCTATGGCGGTCTTGCCGGACGTGATATGGAAGCACTGGCCCGTGGTCTGCATGAAGGCGCGGACGAGGACTTCCTGAACTATCGCATTGGTCAGGTGAAGTATCTGGGGGATCGCCTCATTGAAGGTGGCGTGCCGATCCAGTACCCAACCGGTGGTCACGCCGTGTTTGTTGATGCAAAGAAGATCGTGCCACATATCCCAGGCGATCAGTTCCCTGCACAGGCGCTGTGTAATGCGCTTTATCTGGAAGCAGGTGTGCGTGCGGTTGAAATCGGCTCCTTCCTGCTGGGTCGCGATCCGGCAACGGGAGAGCAGAAAGAGTCCCCTCTTGAGCTGATGCGCCTGACTATTCCGCGCCGTGTGTACACCAACGACCACATGGACTACGTCGCCGATGCACTCATCAATGTGGCGAAGAATGCGAAAGACATCAAAGGCTTTGACTTTGAATACGAGCCACCGGTGCTTCGCCACTTCACCGCACGTTTGAAGCCAATCAAATAGGTCGGCAACGCGGGAGGCGCTGCTCTGTGTCTCCCTTAATTCCTCACGGATATAACAAAACTTCACGGGAGAGAAGTAAATGTCTGAGGGTTTACAAGTGGGTGGTATAGAAAAGTCCGCCGCAACATCCAGCCCCTCGTTTCTGGGTGGTGCGATGATTATCGCAGGAACCGCAGTCGGTGCTGGCATGTTTTCCGTTCCAACAGTCAGCGCAGGCATGTGGAGCATCTGGCTATTTTTGCGCTGGCCTTTACCTGGTTCTGTATGCTGCATTCCGGTTTGATGATTTTGGAAACGAACCTGAATTATCCGGTCGGCTCCAGTTTTGACACTATGGTCAAAGACACCCTTGGGACAGGGTGGAACACCATCAACAACATCTCGGTCGGGTTTGTCGGCTATATTCTGTGTTATGCCTACATCTCCGGCGGTGGTTCTATTGTCGTTCACACGCTGGACGCAACGCTTGGCGTCGAGCTTCCGCAAATGCTGGCGGGTCTGATCTTCGCGTTGGGTCTGGCGTTCTTCGTGTGGTGGTCCACAAAAGCCGTTGACCGCATCACCACGATCCTTCTGGGCGGCATGATCATCACGTTCTTCATGTCCGTGAGCGGTTATACCTTCAACATGAAGGCCGCGATTTTCTTTGACAGCAATAGTGGCATGGGACTGGCCAGCTACTTCCCGTATCTGTTTGCTGCACTTCCGTTCTGTCTGGCCTCTTTCGGCTATCATCACAACGTGCCAAGCTGATGAAGTACTACGGCAAGGAGCCAAGGAAGATTCTGCTGTGCCTTGGTACAGGCACTTTCCTTGCACTGGTACTTTACATTGTCTGGCTGTTCGCCACATTGGGCAACATCTCACGAGCTGATTTTGGTCCGATCATTCAACAGGGCGGGAACATCGGCGTGCTGGTGGATGCTCTTGGCCATGCAGTGAATAACAGCTCTGCATCCAACATGTTGTCTGCGTTTGGCAACATGGCGGTGGCCAGCTCTTTTCTGGGCGTTTCACTGGGACTGTTCGACTTTCTCGCCGATTTCCTGAAGTTTGATGACAGCACATCAGGTCGTGCGAAAACCGCTGCGGCGACCTTCGTTCCTCCGCTGATTGGGGGCCTCTTCTTCCCGGATGTTCATCATTGCGATTGGGTACGCGGGCCTTGCAGCAACGATCTGGACTGCGATTGTTCCTGCCTTGATGGTGCGTGTCAGCCGCAAGAAATTCGGCAATCCCCGGTTCCGTGTCTGGGGTGGTGAAGCTCTTGTTTGGGTGATCTTTGGTTTCGGTGTTTTAGTTGCCGGAAGCCACCTCCTTGGAATGTTCGACGCACTTCCAGTCTATCCATAAACGCCGAGATTGGCATTGTGCTGCGCTGGGGCTCGCGGGGGCGGGCCTCAGTTTCCAACCGAGGAAATCAAAATGAAGGGCATACTCTCCATCCAATCCCACGTGACATACGGCCATGCCGGAAACGGCTGCGCTGTCTTTCCCATGCAACGCATGGGACATGAGGTTTGGGATATTAATACGGTCCAGTTTTCAAACCACACCCAGCATCCGCAGGGGTGGACTGGTAAGGCCCATGAAGCGGAGCAGATCGCCGAGATTTTCGAGGGGCTGGCAAAGCTGGATGTGCTTCCTCACATCAAAGGTATTGTAACAGGATACCTTGGCGGGCCCTCTCACTGCGATGTCATTGTCGATATTGTAAAGGAGGTACGCCGGCACAATCCTGATTGCCTTTATTTCTGTGATCCGGTGATGGGTGCTCCCGACAAGGGCTGCATTGTCAGCGAAGGCGTTGCCGAGCTGCTGGTGAGCAAGGTGATGCCCATTGCGGATGTGATTGTGCCCAACCAGTTTGAGCTCTCGCAGTTTATCGATGAGCCAATCGAAACGCTGGAACAGGCGCAAGATGCCTGCACCAAGGCAATGGCCAAAGGGCCAAAGATGGTTCTTGCCAAGCACTTGCACAGCGTTTCGCAGGAGGCCTTCACCATGATGTTTGCCAATGGGCAGGGAAGCCATCTGGCACAGCGCCCGCACTTGCCGTTTGAGCGCCAGCCGGTTGGCGTTGGCGATCTGATCACATCTGTATTTGCCGCTGGTTATCTGAATGGACTTTCTGAAGTAGAAGCGTTCCAGCACTGTAACAACGCGGTCTACGGCGTGCTTAAAGCCACGCAGAACAAAGGCGAATGGGAACTGCAAACAATTGCAGCACAACACGAATTCGTCTCACCAACCGAACAGTTTGAACTAACAAGCCTATAACAACAGGAGAAAAAATGACTGCTATCGATACCTCCAAAGCCCCCGCAGCGATTGGCCCTTATGTTCAGGGCGTGAACCTTGGTCAGATGATCATCACTTCCGGTCAGCTTCCGATCAATCCGGAAACCGGTGAGATGCCAGCAGATGTTGCAGACCAGACACTTCAGTCTCTGAAGAACGGTCTGGCGATTGTTGAAGAAGCAGGCCTTGCTGCGAAAAACATCGTGAAGACAACCGTCTTCGTAAAAGACCTCAATGATTTTGGCCGCGTGAACGAAGTTTATGGCAAGTTCTTTGAAGACAACAACGCTCCGTTCCCAGCACGCTCCTGCGTGGAAGTTGCCCGCCTTCCAAAAGACGCGCTGGTTGAAATCGAAATGATCGCCTGCCCGTAAGGGCTTGTAAAACCCCTAGCAATGCTCGCAGTCTAACGCGAGCATTGCTCTCCTGCATGGCATCACTCTCGGTGGACCCATTGGTAATCATCCTAATAATCAGCTGCGCAAAACAAGCAATCGCAGATATAGCGGCTACTCGAGAGCTCCAGAATACGGCAGTGTCAGCCGGTGGGAACAGGTTTACACATAACTGGCTGGCTGGAATTTCTCATCGTATCCACCCTCTTGCTCGTAGTGGCGGGGTGCTCTGAGATTCCGGGACATGGCCCAAGCGCTATCAGGTGGAGAACGCGACGTCTCAACGTGATGCGCAATCGCTGAGCTATGTCATGCTGGATGTGGATGTGCCGACGGTTCAGCATTTATCCAATTATGCCGAGAACTTACCCCCCAAAGAATTCCGCGTTGGCAGAGGCTCGCCCGGTACAATCCGCGTTGGTTTGGGCGATCAGCTTCGGGTGGGGATTTGGGAATCCATACCCAATGGCTTGTTCTCAACAGGCACTCAGAAACGGACCGAACTAGCGCTGGTTGTTGATGACAAGGGCATGATCTATGTGCCATACGCTGGTGAAATTGCCGTTGCTGACCGCAGTATTTCGGAGGTTCGCGAGCAGATCCTGAATGGGCTCGCTGGTAAGGCTGTTGACCCGCAAGTGGTTGTAAACCTTGAAGCAAACGGCTCGCACAAGGTCATTGTCACTGGCGAGATTATGAGGCCGGGACAGTATCGCGTTCACGAAGACGGGCTCAGTCTGGTTGAGGCCATCTCTGAGGCAGGCGGAACCCGGCACCCCGACTATGAATCGTTTGTCACGGTTGTCCGCAATGATCGCAAATTCGGCTTTGGTCTGGATGAGATTTCAGAGCAGCCTGCCAACAATATCTGGCTGCGTCCAAAGGATATTGTCTCTATCGCCCATAAACCAAAATCTTTCACCGTGTTTGGAGCAGTTGCCGCACGGCGCAAATTCGACTTCGCAGCCTCGCGTGTGAACCTTTCCGAAGCCATTGGGATGTCGGGCGGCTTGCATGACGGGACGGCCGATGCGACGGGCGTTTTCCTGTTTCGCTTCGAGGATCGGGACAAGATGATGCCATTACTTCCTCCGCACGAGCAGGCAGTTGACTTCCCAACCATTCCGGTTGTCTATCGCCTGAACCTGAAAGAGGCGAGCGGGATGTTCCTGACGCAAGCCTTTGAAGTGAAAGACAAAGACGTGATCTATGTGGCCAACTCCTCGGTCTCTGAAGTCAACAAGGTCATAAGTATCCTCGTGTCTCCCGTGACCGGAACAATGCGCTCGGGTGCTGCACTGGCTGGTTTACCGTGAGATCGATAGGTGGCTTACTCAGGTCGACGAGCGCGCCGAGAGGAGCTGCGCTGCTTCTTTATTGTGGTGCTGACTGGTTTTGCAAAAGCCGTTTCAAAGATCTAACCGACGCCTCGTCCGTTTGCTTGGCTCCTGCGTTTTCAAAACCGAAGTCCAGTAGCTTCTGGTTCTGTAGGTAAGTTGTTGAGCAACCTGCATGAAGCTCGGTAAAATCCGCAGCCCGCAGGATATCGGGGGCGGTTTGGACGTTTACACCTGAACCGGGCATGACGGAGAGTCTGCCCGCTGCTGTCTGATGCATCGCTGCCAAATTCTCAATTCCATCAATGGCTTTGTAAGCTCCACCAGAACTGAGGATACGTTCAAAATCCAGTTCAACCGCAGTGTGGGTGGCTTCCAGTAGATCGGGCGCAAGGTCAATGGCCCGGTGGAGGGTCATACCAAGGCCTTCAGAGTGATCTATGAGTATTTTCAGTAGCTTATCGTCCAGAGTGCCTGTTTCCAGATTTGCACCTAAAACCACTCCAGCCAATTTTGTGTCATGAACCGCATCGATTTCGCGCTTCATAAGGTCCACTTCCTGCGGGGAAAAGATGAAGTTACCCACGCGTGGGCGGATCATAGCGTAAACCGGAATCGGCGCCTCAGCGCCAGTGCCATCAGGCCAACAGAGGGTGTCAGCCGCCCATGGCGAGGCAGGAGCACAGTTCGATCCGGTCAGCTCCACCAGCAACAGCGGCGTTTAGCCCGGCGATGGTATCAACACATACTTCCAGCTTCATGACAGGGGCTCCACATTCCCGTTCAGCAAATCTTCCGCGAGGATTGCTCTGCGTTTTTCCGGTGTGCCGCGCTCCGGCGTCCACACCCAATAGACGATCTCTTCATCGCATCCAACATTGACCACACGGTGTTTGCCTGCTGCATCAAGGGCATGGATCACAACGCCGCTGATGTAACCACTCTTCAGCTCTTGCAGTTCCGAGATCGCCAGTCGCAGCGCATCATCCAGCGTGAGACCCAGCTTCAACGCGAGCACCATGGTACGTGCTGTTCCGCAGCGCATGGTCATTTCGCCCGTATGGGTACAGGCGGCGGCGCCATACCGGCTGTCCGCATAAAAGCCTGCGCCAGGGATAGGAGAATCCCCCACACGGCCCGGATACTTCCACGCCCAGCCCGAGGTGGACGTGGCCGTACAAATGTTATTTTCGCTGTCTTTACAAAGGAATACGGTGGTGTCCCGCACCTTTTCAGGTCGGTGATGGCTTTGGTGAGCGGGGCCAGATCCGTGTTGGGAAAGGTGGCTTTCTGTTCTGCACTCATCACAGTTTCCAGCTTGCGCCACCACACTTTTTGGCTGTGCTCCAGCAGCAACGGTCTTTGGCAAAGCCCAGTTCGTCGGCGTAGCGACGGGCGCCCTCGCCCACCAGCATGGTGTGAGGCAGGTTGTCCAGAACAGCCTTTGCCAGACGGGTGACTTCCAGCGTCATTGGAACGGCGGCCACCGCGCCGAAATCGCGGGTGGTGCCGTCCATCACACTGGCGTCAAACTCCATATTTCCCAGTAGGTTGGGCCAACCACCATAGCCGACACTGCGCACCTTGGTCTCTGCTTCCACAAGAGACAGGCCGGGCACCAGTGCGTCCAGCCCGTGAGCGCCGTTTTGAAGGTGCTCTGCTGTGGTGCCGATGCCGGGCCAGCTTTCTGAATTCCCAAGTACAATCATCGTGCCGCTCAAAACTTATTAGAGAATAACTCACTGAAACTGTTCGCGGGAGGCTGCCGCCTTGTCAATGGGACTAATCCGGCACACGCAGACGGTTTCATCGCATTGCGATTAGAACTTCTCGACCAACCCATTGTGATTTATGAGAAAATCTCCTCAGAAATTGGTACTGCGACACCTTGTGAACGTTTGCGTTGATCGGTGCGTTGCTTTGCGTTTTTTTTCGCGGTTTGCTGCGTTACTCTGTTTCTGCTGCATTTCACGCCATTACCCGCGCAAGCGACCAGTTCAAATGCCCGCTTGCCAGCGCAGTCTGGGCTGCAAATTTGCCCAGCTCACTTACTGAGGCCGTTGGTCTTCGGTGGTGGTGTGTATGGCGGCACTTGCCGAAGGACCATGCCGTATTTCTGGTCGGCTTTGTAACCAAGGCTCTCGTAAAACCCCTTGGTCCCCCGATCCTGTCCGGTCAGTAGCATAATCTTGTAGGCGTTGGCCTCCCATGCCGCATCGCGCAGGGCATTCATGACCTTTCGGCCAAAGCCCCTGCCCTGATAGGCTTTCAGCGTCACCACATTCTCGGCAAGGCAATAGGGACGGCCACCATAAGTCATGTTGGGCAAAATATGCAGTGTGGCGCAGGAAACGATCCGATCATAAATCTCCACACCAAAGACTGCGGTGCCTCGTGCGCCAACAGCTTGGAGAAGCGTTCGCGGCCCTCCTCGCCTGAGGCGACAGGGATTCCCTCCGTCAGCTCGTTCAGCAATTCGACAACATCTTCAAAGTCATCAATAGTCAGGCGGCGAACAACCAGATTTGGCGAGATAACAGACATAACGGGACCCACTCATACGTGCAGCTAAAAGAACGCTGTGAGTTTACCGCGAAGTTTTTGTGAGTCCCAGTGTCGTGTGCTTTCATTAAGTGAATTCGACCTAATGCCTATTTAGTCGAAGTCTTGGTGCGCGCGCGTATCCGCAGCTTTAATCCCTATTCCCCGTCTTTATTTCACAATAGAGCCCAGATACTCAAGGTAAATGACTCTAATATTTGACTGCGATCGAGAGATCCAGAAAAGGAGCAATTTAGCTCCTTGTGTGTATGATCACACATATTATCCTTGACCGCCTTCTTTGTGGTGTGTACATTAATACACATAAATACAGTGGAGGGGAGATGGAAACAAACAGTAGGAAGCTACTGAAAATGCTTCAAAAGGATGGTTGGGAAGTGGTTCAGATAACTGGCAGTCACCATCAACTAAAACATCCAACCAAATCGGGAAGAGTTACCATCCCCCACCCGAAAAAGGATTTACCACTCAAGACGGTTAAATCGATCTACAAACAAGCTGGCTGGCAATAGCCAGCTTGCAACCATACAAGAGGTTCAAAATGTATATCGCCGCCATTCACAAAGACCCTGATAGCTGTTTTGGTGTGAGCTTCCCTGATCTTCTTGGTTGTTTCTCCGCAGGTGATACGATGGAGGAAGCCCGAAAGAACGCTATTGAGGCTGTCTCCTTGCACCTTAGTGGAATGAAGCAAGATGGAGACGCTATTCCAACGCCTCGAACACTCGACCAACTTTTCGAAGATGCAAAGTGCGACGCTGACCTTGCAGAAGAACTTGAAGGTGCAGTGCTTGTCGATGTCCCATACGTGGCAGAACTTGGGAAAGTCAGCCGGATTAACATTACTATTGATGCTGGCCTACTCGCAGCCATTGACAGTGAAGCAAGTAATCGGGGTTTAAACCGATCTGCTTTTCTCAGTGACGCTGCAAAAAAATCACTAGCCGGATGACAACCTGAAAGAAAAACCCAAACCCGTTTAAACATTGGATCTGGTTGCAAATACTCCAATGCAACAAAGGAGGAGCGTACGGTGTATATATTTAGCCCCTAGCAGGATAATGCTCTAAAAGCGGACAAATAGATCCTATTGCTCCAACGTGCAAATTACGGTGAATAATTTCATACGCCGAGAACTAAATGAGTGAGAAGTGCAAAAAAAAGAAAGAAGAGTTTCCCGAGAAGAAAACTAAACCAAATTGGGCGCAAACTAAGCCACATTGTACGTGCACTAAGAATGCTTATCCTACGGTCTTATTGGGTTATTACAGGACAGGATATTCAAGTCGGAAAGGATTCTTATATTCCTTTTGGTGCCATTGTCCGTTGCGAAGGGGGCGGTAGAATTAAAATTGGTAAAAGAGCGCACGTTCACTCTGGAGCCGGATACTAACTCATGGTGGCAATATTGAGATTGGCGATGATTTTTCTTTGAATCCGTATTCCATTCTTTATGGTCATGGTGGACTAACAATTGGCGATAAGGTTCTGATAGCAGCTCATTGTGTTGTAATACCTGCAAATCACGGCATAGCCCTGAACCAAGGTACTATTCGACAACAACCTCAAACTAAGTGCGGAATTCGTATAAATTCTGATGTCTGGTTGCAGCCGGTGTCCGAGTTTTAGATGGTGTTGAAATAAAGGAAGGCTGCGTAATTGCAGCTGGGGCAGTTGTCTCAAGATCAACTGATGATTTTGGTATCTATGCAGGCGTTCCCGCAAAAATGATTAAATCACGTACTTGATTGGTTCATTGGATGTGATCCAACAATGGAGGAAGGACTCGATGCCAGTACAGGCAGAGAAAATGTAAGTCGGCGCCGCTTTGTATTGGATGGGCGATAAGGTGCACATACGTGGTTTATCGATGATCAGGTCTGCTATCGCGTCTGGCGCCGTTCAAAAAAGCGATGGGACTATCACTACCATCCAGTTGAGTTATTCTGCCGCTTTGCGGCACCAAGCATGGAAGAGTGGGAAAACACGCCTCTGTGATGGAGCAGGCCAACAAAGGAGGAATAGGGCACCAGTAAACTAATGTAGAGTATAATAGTTCACGACTTGTTTGAGAGATGACCCTACATGAAGATTTTTGCTACTCGCGTTTGGGGTTATGACCCTACGCGCTGGCCCCTAATTACCTTCAGTAATGACGGGAATCGTG
The DNA here is from genome assembly GCA_001310715.1 of Pseudovibrio sp. JCM 19062. Next base: position 1,766 of record BAXV01000081.1, on the reverse strand, counting down.
ACAACTTATTAAGGAAATCGAAAGCTGGTGATATTGTTGTGTTTGTCGGAACACAAAATGAGCCAACTCAATTGTATGAACGAGGGGGTCTTCTCGGAATAGCGCAATTCAGTAGATCCCCTATTGATACACTTAGTGTGCTCGACAAAGAAAATATTAGCCCGCACGATTATGATGACAAGGGGCAGTTTCGGTGGCCAAAAGCTCTCCTAATGACCCGTGCATGGCGTTTTTCAGGAAAACCATTACCACAGCTTCGTGAAGTATTTGAAAATCAGCTCCCTTACAATGCAACTGTCCAAGCCGTTGAACTCAGTGAAACCGATATAAAGGCAGTAAAAGAGCTACCAGCAAAGGAAGTCGAATTACCTGAAACGAGAACGTCTCGGGCATATCGAAAGCAGGAGGAGACTTTAGCACGCAATAGTCCGACAACGGGACCAATTCCATCGGCCTGGGAGAGCACAGTCAAGAATAACCCTGAAACGGAAGCAGTTACTTATGTGCTCCGGTTTGGAAAAACAGACTGTTGGAAAATTGGCTGGGCAGATAATCTTGATAAACGCCTTCGTCAAGTTAATAAACATATCCCAGTAGAGATATGTAACAGCCAATGGAATTGCGCTTGGAAACAACAGTGGCCTAACCGGAAATCGGCTTATGACATGGAACAGAGCCTTCTTCGTGGGCTACAAAGACACCGCACTATTGGTGAACGAATTTTATGTTGCGAAGATGATATTCAAAATATTTGGATACAGACCGTTGTGGGGAAGTCCTAAAAAGCAGTTTTACTTTGACTATACATGAACGTCGTCCCTGAAACCGGACATACTTCTTACTGACCCAACGCTGCCATTTGGTATTTCATTTCTTCGTAAGCTTGGACGGGTGTTTTCGGGGGTGGTACGAAGCTCATTTAATCGTAGCGATTGTCAAATGGGTTTTGACTTGAAATGTCAGTTGGCCCTCCCGATTAGCATGAGGCTGCAAAAGGGTCTTAAGTTCGTTGTGAAATTCGTGGCGGTGCGGCCCCAGCTTTACCGGTGCGAAAGTTTCTCGCGATTTCTGGCACAAGATAAAGTCCTCAACGGTTTGCTGGAAAGACTTTGAGATATACTCATTGGTTTCAAGGAGATTGATATAGTCCAGATGTTTGGTTTGGGTCGCCCGCCATTTATTGGAATTTACCTCTTCACCTGTGATTTGAGGTACCCATTTTGCCAGAAATTGTTGCCACTCATTTTGCCACGGCGGCTGAAACGCTCCATCGCCCTGAATGATTGCAAGAATGTGATTTTCACTTAAGTGCTTTGCCAGTTTAGGGAACAGCCTGCTTGGTTCCATCCAGTGGATGCTTGATGCAAAGGTGACTGTGTCGAACTTCCCCGTTAATGGTGCCTCTTCTGCTGCCGCCTCCATCCACTCAAGGTTGTCTGTCCTACCGTTTTCCAAGGACTGGCCTAATTTGATCATGTTAGCGGATGGGTCGACGGCGCACACCTGATCAAAGACTTTCGTCATTGGTCTGGCAATTTTGCCCTCGCCGCAGCCCAAATCCAATAAGCGGTGTGTTGCGGAAGATCGATCAATGATGCGCTCGTAAATCTGGTGAGCGTAAGGAGGGCGGTGCGGGTAAAAACCAGCAACTTCAGGCGCTTTGAATGTGGCACCGGCAATGTCGGGCAATGGAATTTCTCCGAAAAAGGCACACCATCCCTAGCCTCGGTATCAAGAGAGAGAGCTGGTATGTTTAAAGTGAATAA
>BAXV01000080.1 GCA_001310715.1 Pseudovibrio sp. JCM 19062 | reverse complement strand
GGTCCAGATCCATGGACCCCATGACACTACGTATATTAGTCATGGTCATAGTCAGGATCGCATTCTGCAGGCCCAGAACTTCGTAAGCTGCCTGCGAGGCGCTCAGAACCTGATAGAAGGTCACACCATCAGCAGTAATCGTAGCGTTGTCTTTGGTGATTACTTCCTGTGCAGGCACATCAAGCACCTGCTCCATCATATTCACCTTGTGGCCAATCTGGTCAATGAAAGGAACGATGATGTTCAGGCCCGATTGCAACGTCCTCCGGTATTTTCCAAATCGCTCAACCGTATAGTTGTATCCCTGAGGACCATCTTCGCGCCAGCAAATACAACAAGAATAATCACAACCACCAGTATGAGAACGGTGATCGAACTGCCTGTCAGAATATCCATAACTATGAGTCCTTTGGAGTATTAGGCCTAAACTATCGTAGCTTTGCCCTATAAAGGCCAGAGAAAACTGCAGGAATAAATGCAAAAAGAGCACCGCTTTCCAAAGGAAGCTAGCGCTCTTCTTTACGTAGTAAATTTAGACTTAATTTCTAGACCCAGCCTGAAGCTCACGCCGAACCACACTCTCCAATACAGCCATTCCTTCCGGAGCATCATTCAGGCATGGGATATGCGTAAACTGCTCGCCGCCATGCTCCTCGAAGATTTCCGCAGCTTCACCTGCAATTTCTTCCAGCGTTTCAAGCAGTCAGCCACAAACCCCGGATTCAAAACCGCGATCCGCTTCATACCTTCCTTGGCCAGCTTCTCTACTGTCTTGTCAGTATAAGGCTGCAGCCACTCTTCTGGTCCAAAGCGGGACTGGAAGGTGATCTGAAGTTTCTTGTCATCCCAGCCCAACTTTTCACGCAGCAAGCGCGTTGTTTTCTGGCAATGACAGTAATACGGGTCGCCCTTGTCAAAGTAGCTTTGCGGAATACCGTGGAACGACGCAAGAATGGTCTCCGGCTCCTCTTCCAGCTCAGCAAGCTTATTCTTGATGGAAGCAGCAAGCGACTCGATATAGGTCTCATCGTCATGATAAGGCGGCACAATCCGAATGGTCGGCTGCCAGCGCATCTTGAGGAGCGCGCGGAACACTTCATCATTTACGGTCGCTGTTGTTGAGGCAGAGTACTGCGGGTACAGCGGGAAGACAAGGATACGATCGCAGCCCTTTTCCTTGAGCGCATCAAGACGGCTTGCGATGGACGGATTGCCATAACGCATCGCCCAATCGACAACCACATCCTCACCCAGATCCGATAACATCCCGGAGAGTTTATCCGACTGGCTTCGTGTAATCGTGCGCAGAGGCTCTCATCCAGCTCGTTGTTCCAGATCTCCCGATAAGCCGCGCCTGATTTCTGCGGGCGCTTGCTTAAGACAATCCCATGGAGAATGGGCAGCCACAAAAAGCGGGACCACTCAATCACACGGCGATCAGACAGAAACTCCGACAGGTAGCGGCGCATAGACCAATAATCGGTCCCGTCCGGCGTCCCGAGATTTACGAGAAGCACGCCTACTTTCCCGAAAGAAACCGAAGGATGATTGTTGTGGTTTGTGGCGTTACCGCTTGTATTCTGGTTCATGAGACCCCTTGCGCGTCCGATCCAATCCCTTAGCTAGATAGAGTTTCCAGCTGCCCTCGCCAAGATCAAACCCTATGATTTTCTGATTATTTCCGAGAAACTACCCAAATAGGAAATGCCAGTCCACATGAGCAGACTGGCATTTCCGAGATTTAACAAGGAAGACACGGATTAGGCGGTCACTTCCCGCTCATCCGAGATCACTTTTCCATCATTTGGCAAGGCATTTGGAGCAACCAGTTCCACGTCCCCATTCAGCGGTGTGCTCCTTCAGGCTTTCTTCAGCGCAGCAATAAAGTCATCACTCGCAGCTTCCGTTTCCACTCTCAGGATCATGTGATCCTGCTCCCCTTGCCGGACAACAGAAAGACGTGCTCGCCCGACTTCATCACCAGCGTTTTTGCGAAGACGTTCTATCTGTGCAGGGTCCACAAACATGCCCTTCACTTTGGTGCGTTGGTCAGCTCGCCCCATCCAACCTTTCAAGCGCATGTTCGTACGTCCACACGGAGAGATCCCCGGCGTGATGGCGGACAAGTCCCCGGTCGCAAAACGAATAAACGGATAGTTGGCGAGAACGTCGTGACAACCAGTTCACCCACCTCACCCGGAGCAACAGGCTCGCCTGTACCCGGACGGACAATCTCGATGATAAAGTCCTCGTTGGCAATCATGCCTTCCATGGCTTCACTTTCATAAGCCACTATACCCAGATCAGCCGTTGCATACGCCTGCAGAACCTTCACGCCGCGATTGGCGTATTCTTCACGAAGGCTCGGATAGAGCGCACCACCAGAGACCAGACCGCGAGTGAGGGAACTTACATCAGCGCCAAGTTCATCAGCACGATCCAGAATGACCTTCAGATAATCCGGCGTTCCCGCATAAGCCGTTGGTCGCAGGCTGGAGATCGCAGAAACCTGCATATCCGTATTGCCAATACCAGCAGGAAACACCACACAGCCATAAGCACGTGCGCCCTGATCCAGAATAAACCCACCCGGTGTCATGTGATAAGACAGCGCGTTGTGAACAATATCACCAGGACGAATGCCAGTGGCATGGAACGCACGAGCTGACTTCCATGGATCAGCTTCTGGCCCCTGAGGTTCCCAGATTGGGCCGGGAGACATGAAGATTCGTTTGTAGGTAGAAAAATCCCCCGCAGCAAAACCACCAAGCGGCGGTTCTGCTTCCTGTGCCGCCAAGAGATCTGACTTGCGCAGCACCGGAAGCTTGGCCAAAGCCTCACGGCTTGTAACCGCCGCTGGATCAACATCAGCCAGATGCTTGGCCCAGCCTGAAGCTTCATTCTTCGCCATGGCAATCTGCCCCGGCAAACGAGCCATCAAATCAGCTTCGCGCTCCTCTGGCGAACGGATCTCCAACTCATCAAAATACTGGTTTCCCATAGAAGCCCTCCCATGGCCTCAAACTGCACTCAGGCAGAAGGCCAAGCCTCCCGCACATGCATTAGAGCAGGTACCTCAGTTAAAACCCACAGGATCAACCGGCCCTGACAATTTGATTGCACTGGCTCTGCAGCCAGCAATAATTCACTCATCGGGGTGTCTGGCTCGATCTGCCCCTTCAGGTTGACAAAGAGCTCCGTGATCAAGCCACCCCGACAACGCACCTCAACACGCTCTCCAGCACCTGCACCGAATGTTTCATCAAACGCCGCCCTCACCTGCGAAGTGGTGAGAACCTCACCAATATTGGAGGCAAACAGATCACGCACAGCAGAACCGTTCAGCTGCATCATGAGATCAAGGGAGTCAGCGTAATACTCTTCCGCGCTGTCGCTGTAACACGTGCCATGCTTCACCCATTCGTACCGATCCAGATGCGATTGAGCGCCTGGCATTACTCTGTCCAGCTCCTCGCGGGTTGCCGCTTCAAGCTCAACGGGTGGCAACTCTCCCCATGTGGAGCGCTCGTCAGCAAGGCCCTTTTCTTCGTGGGTGACACCGCACCAGAAATTACCTCGCGGCTGAGGCCACAAGCCATGTAAGGCGAAGTGGTTTGCATCAAACCGGCCGGTCACCTGAGAGGCACACTCGGCAGTATCCTGGTGGGTTTGACAAAATGCGGGCTGCCAACTTGCAGCAAGCACAAATTCCCCATCGGCAGACGGCCCCTGCACCGCCGGACGAACCACCTCTGCACCATCAGAATCCCCGGAGCCATTGCCAGCATTCTGATCGTTCCCCCCTGCTTCAGTCAGATGAAGGCCACAGGAAACTTCAACCCAGCGCTCAGCAGGACTCACGCCGCTCATACGGATAAAATAGTGAGAGGCTTCCGCTTTGTTCTTCCCAATCAACTCATAGGCACGCATCCGTTCCACACGGACACTTCCCGGATTAGTCTGCTTGCGGAATGACTGAAACGCCGGACAGGCCTCTTCAGCAAGAAAGAAACCATCCAGCTTAACTTGAGAGACAGCGGGCAAAACAGAGGCCACACTCACAAAAGCAGCCCCGACAATAACCCTAGAAAGCAAATGCATATGGTCCTCCAAAATACCTTTTGCAGCAATAAGCGGCATGCAGATCATTCAAAACCAGATACATTGACTTCCTGTAGTAGTTCACCCCCATGTTTTAGGGGTTTTCGCTTGATTGACGCGGATTATGCCAACCAGCGCTTACGCCGCTTGTAGTGTTTGCCATCTCGGAACGACTTGCGCCCTTCTCCGCCAACACCAAGATAAAACTCTTTTACGTCTTCATTTTCACGCAAAGACTCAGCATCACCATCCAACACAATACGGCCTGCTTCCATGATGTAACCGTAGGTCGCATACTTCAGCGCCACATTGGTGTTCTGCTCAGCCAGCAGGAACGACACGCCTTCATTCTTGTTGAGCTGCCGCACGATCTCGAAAATCTCTTCCACCAGCTGCGGTGCAAGTCCCATGGACGGTTCGTCAAGAAGGATCATCTCCGGACGGCTCATCAAAGCACGGCCAACTGCACACATCTGCTGCTCACCACCTGAGGTGTAGCCCGCCTGCGAACCGCGTCGCTCACGCAAACGCGGAAAATAGTCATACACCATCTCCAGATCACGCTTGATCGCAGCACTGCCATCCTTGCGAGTGTAGGCACCAGTCATCAGGTTATCTTCGATGGACAGGTGCCCAAAGCAATGGCGGCCTTCCATAACCTGAATGCATCCACGACGAACCAGCTCGTTTGGAGAAAGAGCCTGAACCTCTTCACCTTGGAATATAATATTGCCCTTGGTCACTTCTCCCCGCTCTGCCTGCAACAGATTGGAAATTGCTTTCAAGGTCGTTGTCTTACCGGCACCGTTCGCACCCAGCAAAGCAACAATCCCGCCCTTCGGCACGTTCAAAGACACACCTTTGAGAACCAGAACCACGTGGTCGTAAATGACTTCAATGTTGTTAATAGACAAAATGTCGTCGGCAACCTGCAGGTTAGCGGCTGGTGCCTTGGAGTTTGATGTCTGTTCTGCAATTGCGTTCATGAGATCAGCCTTAGCCTGCGAACATTCTGAATGTTTGAATTGGTAGAGATGGCCGGGCACCAAAGCGCCCGACCAAAGTAACAAGGCTTAGTTACAGGCAAGGTCGCCACGACCCGGCCAAGGAGCATTGTTCTGCGCGTACTCCGCAGCTTTTTCCAGCTCAAGCGGCTTGATCAGATCACGGTCAGGCTTCAGCATATCGCTTACGCGGACAAACTCTTCGCCGTTCCACTCAAGCATCCATGCACCGGCGTGTCCGGTGTGGTTGTCGCAGCTCATCTGAAGTGGCGGGGTCATACCCTTCATACCCAGTTCTTCAAGGCGAGCCTCGGTAATATTCAGGTTTTCTAAGCCCCAACGCAGCTGCTCTGGATTGATGTCTTTCACACCAAAATGCTCCTGAGCAGTTTTTGCCGCTTCTGCGAGGTAAAGGGACAGAACAATACCGCGCTGGTAGAACACTGTGTCCATGTCGGCTTCAGACTTGATATAAGAATTACCCTTGGCAACAACATGCTTGCGGATATCGTCCATCACCGGAAAGTTGCCCGGAACATTAAAGCTGATGGACTTGTAGCCCTTGGCTTTTGCCCCAACGTTCTGCAGGTCCGCATCCGAACCAGACCACCAGATGCCGACGAAGTTTTCCATTGGGTAACGGGTCTTTACCGCTTCGGTGATCGCGCCAGCGTTCATAGCGCCCCAACCCCACATGACCACATTGTCTGGACGTTCACGACGGATCTGCAACCACTGTGCAGACTGGTTCTGCATTTCTTTCAGTCCAACCGGAACCGGAACCAGCTCAAAGCCATGCATTTCGGAGAGCTTTTGCAACAGCGGGATTGGCTCTTTCCCGAACGGGTGATCAAGGTGCAGAAGAACAATCTTCTTACCCTTCAGCGCAGACATGTCACCCTTAGCAATGTAGTCGAGGATCATGTACGCGCCATCCCAGTAAGACACTGGTGGGTTAAACGCCCATGCAAATGTATTACCGTCTGACATTGGCGAGAAACCATAGCCCGGTGCCAGAATCGGAACACGGTCAACATTGGTACGCGGCATTACCTGCAAGGTGATACCAGTGGACCATGCTGCGTGACGAGAGCATCACCTTTGGTCTTCTCGTAACACTCAACGCCTTTGTTGGTGTTGTAGCCTGTTTCACACTCAATGTAGTCGATTGGCACACCGCCGATACCGCCATCACGCTCGTTCAGCATCAGCATGTAATCACGCTGGCCGTTCATGATCGGAGTACCAGTCCCCGCAAATGGGCCGGTACGGTATGTCAGGTTTGGAAAGTTAAGACCGTCTGCTGCCACCGCAGCAGAGCTCATAGCGACTGCAAGAGCACCTGCTGCAACGACCTTACTAAAATTCGCAAAGTGTTTCATATTTTCCTCCACATGTGCGGCTCCCACCGCGGGCCATTTCCTCTATTCCCCAGCTGCTCGTGCAGTTCTTCATTAGTGAGGGAACGGCCAAATAATGAGCTTTTCACGAATAAGCGCCCAGAACCGCGCAAGACCGTGAGGCTCGACAATCAAGAACATGATAATCAGTGAACCAACCACCATAACATTGACGTGTTCCATGGTGGCAGAACCAATGGTCAGACCAAGTAGTTCAGGTAAAAGGCCCAAAACAACCGGCAGAGCCACAATCAGGATCGCCCCCAGGAAGTTGCCCATCACACTGCCAAGCCACCGATGATCGCAATAAATACAATCTGGAAACTCATTGGAATATCGAAGAGATTGGGCTCAGCAGCACCTTTCCAGAAGAACACCATCAGCGCGCCGGCAATGCCAACGATGTAAGAGCTGACCGCAAAGGCAGAAAGCTTCGCACGCATCAGATTAATACCCACCAGCTCCGCAGCGATGTCCATATCGCGAACAGCCTTCCACGTACGGCCATAACGGCCACGTGTAACGTTGATCATCGCAAAGGTCACAACCGAGACGATGCCAAGAACAAAGTAGTACTGGACCATGGGCGACGCAGTCGGACCGGTCACAACAAGACCGAAGATATCCATGGTACGAACTTCAATCGCACCAGATGCGTTGTAATTGTAAAGCCACGCCCACTTCTCAAAGAGCCACACCAGAAAGAACTGCGAAGCAAGTGTTGCAATCGCAAGGTAAAAGCCCTTGATCCGCAGAGAAGGCAAACCAAACGCAACCCCGACTGCTGCCGAGAAGAACCCGGATAGGAACAGCGCAATAATGATGTTCATTTCGGGGAAGATTGTCGTGATCTTGTAGCAGGCATAAGCGCCCACCCCCATGAAGCCCGCAGTCCCGAGCGAGAGCTGTCCTGCATACCCCGTCAGAATATTCAGGCCAAGCGAGGCCAGAGAAAAAAATCAACACCGGCACAAGCAGAGCCTTGTAGGTGAATTCCGAAGCAAACATCGGAAAGATCACATACATAATGGCAAGGATCACAATCAGCAGGAACATATCCTGCTTGATCGGGAAGAGCGCCTGATCGCTTTCGTAAGTCGTTTTGAACTGACCAGAAGTTCTGTAAAACACGGCAGGCCCCCTTACACGCGCTCGATGATTTTCTCACCGAACAGCCCTTGCGGACGGAACAGCAAAACAATCAAAGCAAAGATAAAGGCGAACCAGGTTTCGGTGTTGCCACCGAACAGAGGCTGACCCCAGTAAATTTCAAAGATTTTCTCAAGAAGGCCGATCGCAATACCGCCGATGATCGCGCCGGAGACTGACTCCAGACCACCAAGCATCAGCACCGGCAGCGCCTTATAAGCGATCACTTCCAGAGCAAAGGACACTCCTGCACGAGCACCCCAGACAATACCGGTGGCAAGCGCAATCACACCAGCAATGAACCACACCAGAACCCAAATGGTGCTGAGAGAGATACCCACCGACAGAGCTGCCGTATGATCATCCCCCAGCGCACGGATCGCACGACCCATGCGGACTTGTTCAGGAACACCAGCAAGCTGATAACCAGCACAATCGCCATGACCACCGCAAACACGTCTTTTTCTTCCAGAAGCAGGAAGCCGCCGAACGGTTCAAACTCGATAGAGCCGGTTGGAATACCAAGAGCTTCGGTGATCATCACCTTGTTCTCACCACCGAACACAAACTCACCAAAACCGATGAGGAACATGGTGATACCAATGGTAGCCATGAACAAAATGATATCCGGCTGGCCAACAAGCGGACGAAGCACCATACGCTCCACGCCCATCGCAAGAGCATACATAATGCCCAACGTGAGCGGCATCGCGATTGCAGCAGCAACAAACTCATTGCCAACATATGGAACGAGGAAGGAATGCAAGCCCACCAGAGACAGCGCTGCAAACACCACCATAATGCCCTGCGCGAAGTTGAATATGCGCGAGGACTTGAAAATAAGCACGAAACCAAGTGCGATCAGAGCATAAAGAACGCCGGAGACCAGACCTTCCCACAAAACCTGCAGAAAGAAGTCCGGAAGTTCAAACATCTGAACAAATGGATCAATAAATACACTGTAAAGCGTTTCCATGGGGAACTCCCTAGTGTGAGAGGCCCAGATAGGCATCAATGACTTCTTGATTGCTTTGCACTTCGTCTGGCACGCCATCAGCGATCTTGCGGCCATAGTCCAAAACAACGACACGATCGGAGAGATCCATAACAACACCCATGTCATGCTCAATCAGAGCAATCGTGGTACCGAGCTGATCATTCACATCAAGAATGAAGCGGCTCATGTCCTCTTTCTCTTCCAGATTCATCCTGCCATCGGCTCATCGAGCAACAGCAGTTCAGGCTCCATCGCCAGCGCACGAGCAAGCTCGACACGCTTTTGCAAGCCGTATGGAAGCGTCCCCACAGGCGTACGACGGATGTGTTGGATTTCGAGGAAATCGATGATCTCCTCCACCTTTTTACGGTGCTCAATCTCTTCCCGCTGCGCAGGCCCCCAATAGAGCATCTGCCAGAACATGTTCCGCTTCATCCGCGTTGCACGTCCCGCCATGATGTTATCCAGCGTGGACATGCCCTTAAACAAAGCAACGTTCTGGAAAGTTCGGGCAATGCCCTGACTAACCGCAAGGTGCGGTTTCATAGAGCTGCGTCGCTCGCCATTAAAGGTGATCACACCTTCCTGTGGCTGGTAAAACCCATTGATCACATTGAGCATGGAGGTCTTGCCAGCACCATTGGGACCAATGATTGCGCGAATTTCACCCTTCTTGATGTTGAAAGAGATATTCGTAATTGCCTTAACGCCGCCAAAGGAGAGAGAAACGTTCTCAAGATCCAGCAGAACCTCGCGCTCCTCAGCCCTCCTTTTGACCTCTTCGAGCGTTGGATCCATTACACTCATTCTGCCGCCTCCCCAATCGCGGACATTGCATCGGTACGGTAAGTATCCATGTCCCGAATCTCGACAGTGGCTTCAATCGTGCCCTGACGGCCATCTTCAAAGACCACTTCGGTCACCACATGTTTGGAGGTCTCACCTGTATAAAATGCCTCAATCAGCGGCGCATAACGCTCGGCAACAAAGTTACGGCGAACTTTCTGCGTGCGTGTCAGCTCGCCATCATCCGGATCAAGTTCCTTATGCAGAACAAGGAAGCGTTTGATCTGGGCACCAGCCATCATCGGCTCTTGCGAGAGGTCCTTGTTCACCTGATCCACATGGCTTTGGATTGTCTTGTAGACTTCAGGATGCGCGGCAAGTTCCTGATAAGAGGCATACGCAATGTTGTTGCGCTCTGCCCAGTTGCCAACCGCAACAAGGTCAATGTTCACAAAGGCACAAACATAGTCGCGCTCGTTCCCGAAGGTCACAACTTCTTTGATGTTCGGGAAGAACTTCAGTTTGTTCTCAATGTATTTTGGCGCAAACATGGAGCCATCAGTCAGCTTGCCCACGTCCTTTGCACGGTCAATGATCTTCAGATGCCCGTTCTCAAGGAAAATACCAGCGTCACCAGTATGAACCCAGCCTTCCTCGGTTTTGGTATCCTTCGTCGCATCATCATTCTTGTAATAGCCAAGGAACGCACCCGGAGAGCGATACATCACCTCACCACTATCAGCGATCTTGACCTCAACATCCGGCATAGGAACCCCAACCGTATCCGCATAGATCTGGCCGTCAGGCTGCGAGGTAATGAACACGGAAGATTCAGTCTGGCCGTAAAGCTGCTTCAGGTTAAGCCCGATGGAGCGGTAGAACTTGAAGATCTCCGGCCCGATCGCCTCGCCCGCCGTGTAGGCCACCCGAACACGGGAAAACCCCATCTCGTTCTTCAACGGCCCATAAACGCAGAACTCGCCAACCGCGTACTTCAAACGCGCAAACAGAGAAACCTTGTCTCCGTTCAAAATGCGCTCGCCAACCTGATTGGCATATTCGAGGAAGTAGTCGAACAGCTTCTTCTTCATCTTGCTCGCATCTTCCATGCGAACCATGATGTGCGTCAGCATCCCCTCGAACACCCGTGGTGGCGCGAACATGTAAGTAGGCGCAATCTCCTTACGGTCGATTGAAACCGTCTCAGGACCTTCCGGACAGTTCACACAATACCCAGCCGTAATGCATTGGGCGTAGGAAAATACATGATCACCAACCCACGCCATTGGCAGGTAGGCGACCGTGTCTGCGTTCTCATCCAGATTATCGAACTCGTTCGCATTCTGAACAGCAACAATCAGATTATTGAAACTCAGCATCACCCTTTTGGACGGCCAGTCGTACCGGAGGTGTAAAGGATCACAGCAACGTCTTCAGGCTTGCCTGCTTTGACAGCTTCAAACCACTCATTGGCAGTCTGCTCATCAGTGTCGAGCAACGCCTGCCCGGCTTCCTGAACGCTCAAATAACGATGAAGACGAGTATGGTCATAGTCACGAAGACCTTTCGGATCTTCATAAATGATGTGCTCAAGCTGTGGCAGCTTCTCGGACATCTCAAGCAGCTTATCAACCTGCTCCTGATCCTCAACAACTGCAAAGCGAACCTCTGCGTGACCCAGAACGTAAGCAATCTCTTCCGCAACAGAGTCAGAGTAGACCGGGATCGGCACACCGCCCAAGGCCTGTACTGCTGCAAAAACCCAATAAAGGTGCGGACGATTTGCACCAATCACCGCAACCTTGTCGCCCTCTTTGCACCCAAGGCTCTTGAGCCCCAGGGAAAGCTTGCGCACTTCATCAAGAACCTCGCGCCAGGTCCAGCTCTGCCAGATCCCGAGGTCCTTCTCGCGATACGCGGGGCGATCCCCCCAATCCCGCGCATTCCGAATAAGCAACTGCGGGAATGTATCCATACCCGCTGACGGAGGCACCTGCATCTTTGATTCACCTCTCGCCAAAGGTCATATGCTGACCTTTGGTCTGCCTGTTTACTCTGAGGAATACGAAAGACAAACACCCCCGCCTCGCAAGTCCTCCACCTGCGAGCTCCTCCCTAGGTTAAGTCTTATCAAGATACGAAAGGATTTTTAATCGGTTTTATTTATTGCGCATTGCAACCTTTAGCAATTGTGCAATGCAAAACTGTGATATTTCAATGTGTTATATTAGAAACCCTCTAGACTAAGGTATACATGCACTACATTTCCAACGCACAAGCGAAATACCCTAGGGAAATCAAGCTCCAATACTTTTGAATAAGGATAAATTCCTTTTTATAGAACATTGGGCTAACTCAAAAAAAGAATCACTGGTTTCGATTAGTAGCACTGCAACAAAAAAGGGGCACGAATACTCGCGCCCCTTACTAATACTAATCTATTACTACCTTTAGCCGTAGATGACTTTCGGAAGCCACGTTGCAGATCTGGCAGGTACCACAGGATTACCAGCATCAGCACCTGAATGAGCACAAACGGGATAATGCCGAGGTAGATATCCGAGTCTTCACAGACGGCGGCGCAACACCGCGCAGGTAGAACAGCGCAAAGCCGAACGGAGGCGTCAGGAACGATGTCTGCAGGTTCACAGCCATCATCACACCCAGCCAAGCCGGGCTCATTGGCTCACCATTAGGCATCTCCAGCTGCAACAGAATTGGCGCAACAAGCGGCACGACCACGAACACGATCTCAAGGAAATCGAGGAAGAAGCCGAGCACGAACATAACGACCATAACGGCAATAATAGCACCCAGCGCACCACCCGGCAGACCGGTCAGCGCTTCACGCACCAGCTCTTCCCCCAAGATCGCGGAAGATCAGGGAGAAGAACGTTGCACCGATCAGGATCACAAACACCATACAGGTGATCTGTGTGGTGGACTGCATCACAGGCACCAGCACATTACCGGCAAACACACGGTACAAAGACACCAGCAATCCATAGGCAAGCACAGCACAGGCAAGACCAGCAATCCAGATGCCAACCATATCACCAGTCGGGATCACGTTACGTGCAACGCGCAGATCCATGAACGACGTGAGAACCAGCACAACAACGAGCGAAAATACCGCCATGTACACCGGCCACGGCTTGTTCTGGTTCACGCGATAACCAGCAAGTAACAACGCACCCACAGCACCAACGGCAGCTGCTTCAGTCGGCGTTGCAATACCAACCAGAATGGAGCCCAGCACAGCAATGATAAGCGCAATTGGAGGAACCAGTGCATGCATGATCTGGCTAAAAGATGGTGCTGCTGACCCGTCATCGCGCATTGGCGGCGCTTTGTGCGGCTGTGTGAACGCAACAAACAGCTGGTACACAATGTACATGCCAACAAGTGCAAGACCTGGAAGAAGCGCACCTGCAAACAAATCCCCTACAGAGAAGGGTTCTGGCGAGAAATTTCCCATCTCGCGCTGCGCGATCTGGTAGCCGTTAGAAAGCTGGTCTGCAAGGAATACCAACACGATGGAAGGCGGAATAATCTGCCCAACGTGCCGGACGCAGCGATTGAACCACAGGCAAGTCGCGGGCTATAACCATTACGCAACATGGTTGGCAGAGACAAAAGCCCCATGGTTACCACTGTGGCGCCAACAATACCGGTCGAAGCAGCAAGCAAAGCCCCCACAATCGTCACGGAAAGCCCCAGGCCACCCGGCATCCGCCAAACAGGCGTGCCATGGTCTCAAGCAGCTCTTCAGCCACCTTCGAACGCTCCAACATCACTCCCATAAAGATAAAGAGCGGAACAGCAATCAGCGTGTCGTTGGACATCGTGCCGAAGATACGGCTCGGAATCGCGCCAAGCGTAACGCTACCACCAAGGAACGTTGCAATCAGAGCGAAAATAAGTGCGACACCGGCAAGCGTAAATGCAACAGGAAAGCCTAGAAGCAAGAAGACGCAGGCAACCGCGAACATCAAGATATCAAGAGTATGAAGAAGTCCATCCATCTCCGTTTACTCCTGGATCTGTCGGAAAGAGTCGAGTGCTTCTTGTCACCGCCAAGGGCAAGAAGGCATCGAATAATAATAGCAAGCCCTTGCAGGGCAACAAGAACAGCAAAGGCAATGATCGCGCTCTTCAGGAGATAACGCCCCTGAATACCCGATGCTTCCTGAGACCCTTCCAAGATTGCCCATGAGCTGGCCACATAGCCCCAGGACCAATAGACAATCACGGCACACATCGGAAGAAGGAAGGCGACCGAACCGAACAGATCAACCATTGCTTTGAAGCGGGGACGTGCATCACGGTAGAATATGTCGACCCGCACGTGCCATCCACGCTGAGTGTATAGGCAGCAGCCAACATAAACAGGAAACCGTGCATGTAGGTGATGGATTCTTGCATCCAAATGGACCCGAGACCGAAAACGTATCTCATCACCACCACTGTAAACTGGACAAGCACAATGCCCAAAGACAGCCAGGCGCAGCTTTTGCCGATACCGCCATTGACTGAGTTAATCAGGTTCATAAGGGCGCGCATGCCCGCCTCTTCGTCTTGATCTAAGCCAAGCCTCTAGGATTATTATTGGGCCCCAAAGGCCGGGGGTAGAAGTATGAAAAGAAAAGTTCTCCGCAACGGGTGCGGAGAACTTGTACACTAGATGAGAAATTAGCCCAAGATACGGTTGCGAGCTTTCAGGAAGTTACGCTCTCCAAGGTTGGACCATGCAGAAGTTTCCTTACGGGATTTGAGGTAGCTTTGATAGATGCGCTTCGAAAGATCATCTATTTCTCCCACTTCAGCAACAACTTCTTCTCCCTGGCGACACATTGCGTCAAACACTTCATCAGGGAAATCACGGACCTGAACGTTGTGCTTGCTGACTAGCGTCTCCAGAGCAGCACCGTTGTTGTAATTGAACTCAGCAAGCATGTAATTGTTTTCTGCCATACAAGCAGTACTCACCATCTCCTGCTGAATTGGTGTGAAGCTCTCCCAAACATCTTTGTTCATGCCCAAGGCCAGACCTGCGCCAGGCTCTTGGAACCCTTTGACGTAGTAGTACTTAGCAACTTTATAAAGACCGAATGCCATATCGTTCCATGCACCAACCCACTCGGTTGCGTCAATCGCACCGGACTGTAGCGCAGGGAAAATTTCAGTACCAGGAAGTGCAACAGCAGATGCACCCAGACGGCGCATAACTTCACCACCCAGACCAGGCATACGCATTTTCAGGCCCTTGAGGTCCTCAAGAGAGTTGATCTCTTTATTGAACCAGCCACCTGCCTGAGTTCCGGTGTTGCCAGCCAGGAAAGATTTAAGATTGAACTGAGCAGATAGCTCGTCCCAGAGCTGCTGACCGCCACCGAAGTGCATCCAAGTTTCCAGCTCGGGAACAGTCATACCATTTGGCACTGCGGTGAAGAAACCAAATGCTTTGTGCTTGCCGAGCCAGTAGTACTCAGCGGCATGGTACATATCAGCGGTACCGTTGGAAACAGCGTCGAAGCTCTCAAATCCAGGAACAAGTTCACCAGAAGCGAACAGTTTCACTGTCAGCTGGCCATCAGTCAAAGCAGTGATACGATCAGCGATGCGCTGTGCACCCACACCAAGACCCGGAAGGTTCTTCGGCCAGGTGGTGACCATTTTCAATTCACGCTTACCAGATGCGAGAGCTGGAGCTGCAAGAGTAGCAGCGCCTGCGGTTGCGCCCGCTAAACCAGCATTTTTCAGAAAACTACGACGGTCCATAAAAACTCCTCCAAGAAGCTTCTTGCTTTAAATCCCTCTACGTATCCGCAGAAATCTCCCTCTACCTCCGAGGTCTCTACGGAACATGATCGATTTGTTATAACCCTAATTCTAAGTGGAAATACACGGAAAATTACAGAGCATTCGACAAATTAACTATACTTGGATCAACTG
>BAXV01000079.1 GCA_001310715.1 Pseudovibrio sp. JCM 19062 | reverse complement strand
AATGCGTGGGCACGGGATTCAGGATAGGGGTTGATTGGAGGAGGGGGATAAGTTTTTCGATATATCTCTATGCGCTGCGCTGACACAAAGCGAAAAGAACATGTGCACCGGAATTCAGGCGAAGACAAAGCGACAGTGGCCACCGCAGTCAAGACCTGCGGGTTCTCTCAACCTAATCAAGACCATCTGATAGGATGGGCTGGAACTCACATAGAGTTCCCGGACAAGTAAAACGCAAGGAAAAGGATCGGGCTTGAAATAACACTTGCCACGATCATTGCACCCAAGGCCTGCTTCAGCATAATTGATCCCCATGCCAATTAGGAAACGCCACTCTATACGGGATATATTAGCATAGTTGATTCAATTATGCACTATTAGGCAAAGCCCTGATTAAATACTTGGCAATTACTACTAGTTTTCAGAGGGATAGCTAGACGCCATCTTCACTCTTGCCGCATGCTGCAGCGTCATCAGCGCATTAAAGATGATTTTATCCTGCTTGTAGATGTCCTCACGAAACTGCAGGTCCCCGTCAGCCCCGGCAAAGGCCGTGTAGTAACGCAGGTGGATCGGAACCGTTTCGCTCAGATCAAGCCGCACCGTTTTGCCACGGGCATGCAGCTTCTCCATCTTCGCGCGGCTGTGACCGGAGGGAGCAAGCAGAACCTCACCAAATGTGAAAGGGTCCTGCACACGGATGCAGCCATGGCTGAAAGCGCGTTGATCTGCATTGAACAGCCGCTTGGACGGGGTATCGTGCAAATAGATGTTGTGTTTGTTGGGGAACATGAACTTCACAGCACCCAGAGCATTCTTGCGCCCCGCTTTCTGACGCAGCCGGTAGCTGAACTGACGCTTGCTGACCGCGTTCCAGTTGACCGTCACCGGATCGATCTGCCTGCCATTCTTGTAAATATTAATGCCTGTGCCCGACAAAGCAGCGGGGTTATTGCGCAGTTTCGGTAGATACTCGTTGGTGGCAATGGACCACGGTACGCCCCAGGTCGGATTGATCTCCGCATACTCAAACGTGTCTGAGAACAGCGGCGTCGCATTTTTGGGCTCGCCCACCACACTGCGTGTCTCATAAAGCACCTGCGTGCCTTCCATGACCCGCACCATCTGTTCCGCCACATTCACCTTCACATAGCGACCTGCGGAGACCGGATCATCAGCGCATCCGCTCCAGATTGACGATGATCTGATTGCGCCGCTCCAGCAGGGAGACATTAAGCGCCGCCCGTGTCTTCTTGCCAACAACACCATCGCTGTCCAGTCCATGACGTTTCTGAAAACGCTTGACCACCTCCTGCATGTCACTGTTGTAAAACAGAGGCGGGACTTCCAGTTCAATTGCTCCTGAATAGCCATGGTGGAAAGACGTATACCCTTCCGCGATCAGTCGCTTTTCAAGTTGAGCAACGCGTTCCCCCTTATCGCCAAACTCGATGTTGGGACCGTCGCTAAGATAGACAGGGAGATCTGAAGTAAGAGCCTCGTTGTACCGGACCAGCTGCTCCTTCAGGATAGCATAGGAGGGGGCCTCCGGCTCCAGACTGGTGAAAAACTCTGCAACCGAACCGCGTTCTTCCAGCTGCGCGAGCATCTCTTTCAGCGCTGGTACATGGGGTGAGATGTAAACATCATCCAGCAACGTGTCTGGAGACAATACACCGCCGGCAAGATGCCCACCAAAGGCGGCAAAGGCCCGTGTGAGCTGCAACTCCACAATCGCAATTTCATAGAGGCTGGCGGAGGTGTTGGAACGCTCCATCTCGTTTAAGCTGGAAGCCAGTTGCCGCACACCATAAGCTTGCGGATCAAGCCCATGATCGGATGCTTTGCCAAGCTCGTCAATCAAGTGTTTGGCCAAAGGTGTGAGGGACTGGTCCTCAAACCATACCGGCCGAAAGGTGCGCAGGGCATAAGCCCGTGCCAGTTCCTCAACATGCTCGCCTCTAAAACCAGCTTCTGCCATAGCATTTCTTGAAAAGACCAGTTCCCGAATAGTCTGTTCCAGCTCCGACAGATCCCGTGCAGGCAGCAGAACTTGCCCTGCTGGACCGCTCAAGCCCGGGGTTTCAGGGGCAGGGGGAGCCATAAATTCGCTATAGTTTGACGGCTCTCTTAGTATCACGGAGAGGGTTACGTTCACGGTTGCGCCGACGGGTGAGCTCAATCCAAACAAACTTGCAGCGAGAACGGCGGAACAGATACTCTTGTGAGGCACGTGTAACTTCCCTGTTTTTCTTGTCTTTTCCTTATAATTGCATCTTTAGGTAGAAAAATTGTATTTAACTTAGTTAGAAATGTGGGTGATCTGGTGAGACTAAGACTTGACCTGTTCGCCACAATCGGCGAAAAGCTACGTATGAGAACGGCGATGCACACTTCTTCTTGCACCATCATTATTTGCAGCTAGCGACAACGCTGGCTGTGGCCGTTCAATCCTGCTTGTATTCTGCGTGTGATGAACGCCCGGCCAGCTGGCCAGGAGACGAACCACTATGAGCGCAGACACCGCCCACGGCGACAAGGGACTTCTGCTCACCAATACTTTGACACGCACAAAAGAAGCTTTTGTGCCAATGGATGCGTCCAGTGTGCGCATGTATGTGTGTGGTCCCACCGTGTATGACTACGCCCATATCGGCAATGCACGCCCGGTCGTCGTTTTTGATGTGCTGGCCAGATTGCTGCGCCACCTCTACGGCAAAGAGCATGTCAAATATGTACGAAACATCACCGACGTAGACGACAAGATCAACGAGCGTGCGGCAAACGAAGGCATCTCCATTCGTGAGCTGACCGAAAAAAACCGCTGCCCAGTATCATGCGGATATGGCAGCTCTGGGCGCTGAGGCACCGGACGTTGAGCCACGGGCAACCGAGCACATCGAAGAGATGAAGGCGATGATTGAACTCTCGTCGCCAAAGGCAATGCCTATGTTGCCGACGAGCACGTCTTGTTCCACGTGCCAAGTATGCCGGAATACGGAAAGCTCTCCAACCGTACATTGGATGAGATGATCTCCGGTGCGCGTGTGGAAGTGGCGTCCTACAAAAAAGACCCGACCGACTTCGTTCTGTGGAAGCCATCCAAAGAGAACGAGCCGGGCTGGGAAAGCCCATGTGCTATTAAAACACCGGGCCGTCCGGGTTGGCACATCGAATGTTCTGCAATGTCAGAAAAACATCTGGGCGAAGTCTTCGATATTCATGGCGGCGGGGTCGATCTGACCTTCCCTCACCACGAAAACGAAATTGCACAGTCCAGATGTGCTCACGGCACAAATGCCATGGCAAACGTATGGCTGCACAACGGCTTCCTGCAGGTGGAAGGCGAGAAGATGTCCAAATCGCTGGGCAACTTCTTTACCGTTCACCAGCTGCTGGACACCGAAGAAGGCGGCGGACGCAAGTGGTCTGGTCAGGCCATCCGTTACGCATTGCTTCAAACCCAGTATCGCCAGCCAATCGACTTTACCTTCAAAAGTCTGGCGGAAGGCGAAAAGCAGCTCACCCGCTGGGCCGAGCTTCTGAAGAAGAACGGTGTCACCGCTGAGGAAGATGGAGCCGTGGATGAAGGCGTTCTGGAAGGTCTGAAAGACGACCTGAACACCCCGCGCGCCTTTGCAGCTCTGCATAAGCTGGCCCGTAACGCACGTGGTGGAGATAAACCCGCTGCACAGAAATTGGCTAATTCTATCAAGTTCTTAGGATTTGATCTTGAATCATTTTCTCAAGCACAGACACTGGAAAAAGCTGAAGCAGAGGTGTCTCCAGAGCTGAAAGCCAAAGTGGAAGAGCTGATCGCAAAACGTTTGGAAGCCCGCAAGGCCAAAGACTTTGCAGAAGGCGATCGTATCCGCGACGAGCTGGCCGCTGACGGCATTGTGCTTAAAGACATGAAAAACAAGGAAACAGGTGAGATTGAGACCACCTGGTCCTGTGCCTAAATCTTGGGCGGGACCCAGACCGACGCAGTTACCACAAGGAAACTTGAAGTCTGCTCCATGGTTCTGTCCGGCATAACCCGTTAGGGTTGCTGAGCTTTCTCAAGGCGCGTGTAGGACGCGCCTTGAGAACCAATGCTGAGTTGAAAAGCGTATTCTCCAAAAGTGGGAACCGGTTTCCATCTCACAGTACACGGGAAAAACCTCTGTCACATGAGGGGGCCTGAGGCAAAGCTCAGGCCAATAAGCAGGGTAGGCATATTATGACGAAAGAGCGTCTGTATCTTTTCGACACGACATTGCGGGATGGCGCACAGACATCCGGCATTGACTTCTCCGTGGACGAAAAAATTGCCATTACCACCCTGCTGGAAAGACTGGGTGTCGACTACATCGAGGGCGGCTACCCCGGCGCAAACCCGACTGATACGCAGTTTTTCTCCGAAAAGAGAACAAAGAAGGCGACCTTTACCGCCTTCGGCATGACCAAACGCGCCGGACGCTCCATTGGCAACGATCCCGGCGTCCAGATGGTCCTTCAGTCTGCTGCTGACGCCACATGTTACGTGGCCAAGAGCTGGGATTATCACGTTGATGTTGCACTTAAATGCACCAATGAAGAAAATCTGGAAAGCATAGCAGACACCGTCAAAGCCTCGATCGCTGCTGGCAAAGAAGCCATGATCGACTGCGAGCACTTCTTTGATGGCTACAAGGCAAACCCGGAATATGCGATGGCGTGTGCACAGACCGCGTTTGAAGCTGGCGCGCGCTGGGTGGTCCTGTGCGACACCAATGGCGGCACGCTTCCCCACGAAGTGACCGAAATCGTCACAGCGGTAAAGCAAGTGGTGCCCGGTGCCCATCTTGGAATCCATGCCCACGATGACACCGGCCATGCGGTTGCAAACACCCTTGCCGCGGTGGTCGCTGGCGTACGTCAGGTACAGGGCACCCTGAACGGCATCGGTGAGCGCTGCGGCAATGCCAACCTGATCACCCTGATCCCCAACATGCTGCTGAAAAAGCCGTATTGCAATCTGGTCGAGCTTGGCATCAAGGTCGAAGATTTGACGGAATTAACTGCAATATCAAGGGGTTTTGACGAGATCTTGAATCGATCTTCCAACGTCCACGCCCCGTATGTTGGTGCAAATGCATTTCGACCAAAGCTGGCATCCACGCCTCCGCGATCTTGAAAAATCCAGACACCTACGAGCACATTCCGCCTGAAACGGTCGGCAACCAGCGCCGTGTGCTTGTCTCTGATCAGGCTGGTAAGTCCAATCTGGTCAACGAACTAAAACGCCTTGGCGTTGAGGCCGATAAAGCAGATCCGCGTCTGGACCGTTTGCTGGCAGAAGTAAAGGAACTGGAATCACAGGGCTTTGCCTATGAAGCTGCCGATGCTTCCTTTGAGCTGCTGGCATGTAGACGCCTGCATTCCGTGCCGGACTACTTCGACGTCCTGTCCTTCCGCACGGGCGTTGAGCGGCGCTTCAATGCACTTGGCGAACGTGTGACTGTCTCCGATGCTGTGGTGAAGGTTGAGGTTGATGGCGAGACCATTATGTCCGTGGCAGAAGGAAATGGTCCGGTGAACGCGCTGGATCTGGCCCTACGCAAAGACCTGGCAAGTACCAGAGCCTGATAGCTGATTTGGAACTGATCGACTATAAAGTGCGCATATTGAATGGCGGCACCAGCGCGATCACCCGTGTTCTGATCGAAAGCCAGAATACAAAAACCGGCAAACGCTGGTTTACGGTTGGCGTTTCAGAAAATATTGTAGATGCTTCCTTCCAGGCGCTGGTCGATTCCATTCGCTATTGCATTTTCAAAGCAAATCAGTTGGAAGCCGTTTGATCCTGTGCCATTGGGGTAGCACACTCGAATAGCAAGGCTGCTTAATTCAATGCGTGTGCGTGTGCGTGTCACGTCACTGCAAATAAAGACGGGCGCGCTCCGCACGATATAGGGCTGACACACTCAGCCTCACCTTTTTCTCTTGATCGCGTCAGGGTCTCTGGCGCGTTTTGTTTGTACTATGGGGATTATATGAGCCAGTCAGCATCCGCTGCTGATCAGCTAAACACGCCTGAGGCGTTCAAGGCTGGTCTGATTGCAGCAATATCTGCTTACTTGATGTGGGGTTTTGCGCCTCTGTACTACAAGCTGACAGCAGACATGCCGGCAATCATTGTGATTTGTTATCGGGTCTTTGGCTCTGTCCTGTTCCTTGGCGCTTTTCTGGTTCTGACAAACCTGCGCAAAGAAGTCTTCTCCATCTTCGGCGATTTCTCCCGCCTCAGATACCTTCTGGTCTCCGCATCAGTCATCAGCATCAACTGGACCATCTTCATCTGGGCCGTTGAAACGGGCAGGGTGCTGGATGCCAGTCTCGGCTATTTTATCAACCCGTTGGTGAGTGTGGGGCTCGGCGTGGTGCTGCTGTCTGAGCGGTTGACCAAAGCACAGATGGTGGCGCTGGCAGTGACCATCTTTGCAGTGCTCTTCAAGACCTACGAGGTCGGCGAGCTGCCGTGGGTCTCAGTCATTCTTGCCCTGAGCTTCGCGCTTTATGGCTTCGTGCGTAAAAAGGCACCTGTCGGTGCGGTTGCTGGTCAGCTGGTGGAAGTCCTGCTGGTCATGCCCTTCGCACTGGTTGGCATCTTCTACTTCGCGCAAGTTGGCTCCGGCGGAAGCTATCCGGCAATTCCCCTAGAGCATCCTTGGTTCTTGGCACTATTGCTATTTACAGGCGTTATCACTGCCGTGCCGCTGGTCGTCTTCGCCTTTGCTGCCCGCCGCCTACCTTTGATTTACATTGGCTTTTTGCAATACATCGCGCCGTCCCTGCACTTCCTCTGTGCGGTCTGGCTCTTTGAAGAAGAACTCTCAGCCGGAGGCCTGTTTGCCTTTGCGATGATCTGGTTCTCGCTTGCCATCTTCTCGGTGGACGGCTTGATGGCAAGACGCCGCGTGGCCAAACTGGCTTAACAACCTTTGGGCATGAAATGAAAATGGCCGCTGCAAACACAGCGGCCATTTGTTTTACATCGCATTCAAATCAGGATTTTCTATTTTGCAGCCTTCAATGGCCCTGCAAAGAATATCGACGCTTTGCGAAACGTCCTCGGTGATCTCGTAGTTGATGTCCCGGTCCGGGTGAATGAAGCCCAAATCTCTCATGTGGTCCAGCAGTTCCACCAATGGCGTCCAGAACTGGCCAAGGTTGAGCAGCAACATCGGCTTATCGTGCCGCCCAAGCTGTGCCCAGGTCAGCATCTCCACAAGTTCCTCGAGGGTACCGATCCCGCCGGGCAGGGCAATAAACGCATCTGCTTTTTCAAACATAGTGCGTTTGCGCTCATGCATGTCCTGCGTGACAATCAGCTCATGAGCCTCTTCCAGCATCACTTCCTGTTCCTTCAGAAAGTCTGGAATGACGCCGGTGACTTCACCACCATTTTGCAGAACAGTCTTTGCAAGAGCCCCCATAAGTCCAATGGAGCCGCCGCCATAAACGAGCCGAATCCCTTCGCGTGCTAACAATTCGCCAAGTTGAATCGCCGCTTCTTTAAACAGCGGTTGCTCCCGGCGTTGGAGCCACAATATACGCAGATGCTTTTCAAGGTTTTCATAGGTATTCTGTCGCATTAGGCTGGAGTCAACGTCAAGCAAGGCTTGTAAAATGAGGTTAACTTCACCTCACGTACAACTTGCCTGACATGGTGCACCTTGCCCCTCGGGTTAAACAAGTATAACAAACACGATTAAAGTCTGTCCTTATTGCTCAGTTATAGGCAAAAGAGACAGCCGGATAAACTGATATCCGGACAATCTGTTATAATGTCAAAGCAGCCCATGTCGAGTGGAGACTGGTCTGCTTGAGGAGCAATTGAGAACCATGTCGAAATTGGGGATGAACTGGTTGCTGACAGTTGCTGTAACTGTTGCTGCGGGTGCAATCGGTGCGGGGGCATACTACCTGAGCAAAGAAGACACATCCGTTGTTGCCGAAGCGGAAAAAGCCGTTGCAAAGCTGGAGGCAGCTGCAAACGGTAGAGTCCAGCTTGGCACATCAGGCGCACAAAACGCCGAAGCAGTCGCTGATCCGGCATCCGGTACAACCACCGAGCTTGAGACTGCAAAAGTCGCGGCGATGGTGCTCCAAGTTTTGACGTGATGCGCGTTGAGCCTCAGGAGATGCCGTGGTAGCAGGCCGCGCCGAAGCTGGCTCCATTGTCGCGCTTATCTCCAATGGGGACGTGGTCGGCAAAGGCATTGCCAACAGCAGCGGTGAGTTCGCCATCGTACTTGACCAGCCGCTAAAACCGGGTGACCATGATGTGAGCCTTGAGGCCACCAATCAGGAAACTCAGGAAACCAACGATTCCCAGCAGCACATCGCCGTCTCCGTCCCTGAAGACGAAACCGGCGAAGTTCTGGTTGTCCTCAACGCACCAAACGAGCCCTCTAAAATCCTTCAGTTGCCGGAAGCTCCTGTAACCGCAGAGCCGATGACAACCGTGCAGGCGGATGAGCCATCCCCTGCTGCGCCTGCTGAAGTTGCCGCAGTTGCGGAAACTGTCGCACAGCCACAGGCCCCAGCTCCGGTTGAAACCGTGGCTGAAACTCCAGCGCAAGCACCAGCTGCAACGCAGGTTGCCGTCAACGTGGTACCAGCAGAAACACAGGTCGCTGTTAACCAGACACCAGCGCCTGTAAGTGAGGCGGTTGTTCCGGCGCCAACAACGCCGCAAGCAGCTACACAAACTGCGCCAGCACCAGTTCAGGTTCCTGCCAAGACCGCCACACAGACCCAAACGCAAACACCTGCGCCAGTTCAGGCACCAGCAGTTTCAGTCGCTCCGCAAGCGCAAGAGCCAGCGCTTACTGTGAAAGCCGTTGAAACAGAGCAGGGCAAGGTCTTTGTTGCCGGTGAAAGTGAGCCGGGTGCGCAGGTGCGTGTCTATGTGGGCGAAGACTTCCTTGGTGAGGCAAAAGCTGGCAAAAAAAGGCCGCTGGCTCGTCGAGGCTGAAAAAAAATAATTCCTGCGGGCAACGTTGAGGTTAGAGCAGACAAGGTGGAAAACGCCGAGGGCAAGGTGGAAGCCCGCGCTCAAGTCGTCTTCACCAAAGGCGAAAAAGATGTGGCCATGATCGGTTCGCCTCGTTGCGGAAGGATCAGGTTCCAAAGGTGCGTCAGCATCTGTCGGGATCGGGGAACTGCCAAACGTTATTATCCGCCGTGGTGATAACCTCTGGAGCATCTCCCGCCGGCTATATGGTAAGGGCACCCGCTACACCACCATCTATCAGGCAAACAGTCAGCAGATCCACAATCCAGACCTGATTTTCCCGGGACAGGTGTTCATGTTGCCTGTGGCAGACCTGAATTGGAAAACAATTAATAACTGATCTGGATTCTTCTCTTCGAACGTCCTATTTAAGAAGAGAAAGCTTTCCAGATTGACCCTTCGGAAAGCGCTGGATGAATAATCCGGCGCTTTCTCTGATTTTCAATCTAAAAAGAGGGTTCACGACCCTATCCAACCTGATGGCAATGGCATCCTCAAGGGGCTTGCTCTTCTGATATGACATTCCAAATTCGCCAAGCCGCTTTTTTGTTTTAAGAAGCGCGCCAGGCAACAAGGCACTAGCATGACTGCAACAAGCAAAAAACAGCAGGAAAAATCCGCCCCTGCGCTGGATGCAGACGATAAAGGCTTGTTTCGTTCACTGAAAACTCTTTGGGTTTACATGTGGCCGGATGCAAGACCGGAGCTGAAAAAGCGTGTCGTTCTCGCCCTAGCCGCGTTGATTATCGCAAAAATTATTACCGTTTTCGCACCCTATCTTTATGCATGGGCAACCGATGCGCTCACCGAAAATGGTGTGTTGCCAGACTGGTTGCCGCCTATTCTCGTAGCGCCAGTCATGTTGGTGGTGGCCTACAACCTCGCCAGAACAATGGCCGTCGCTTTCAACCAGATCCGTGATGCGATCTTCTCAAGCGTTGGCCTTCATGCGGTTCGTGAGCTTGCCAACCTGACATTCAAGCACCTGCACGCCTTGTCTCTGCGCTACCACCTGTCGCGTCGGACCGGTGGCCTGACCCGTGTGATCGACCGCGGTGTTAAAGGTATTGAGGGCATTGTCCGCTTTACCATCCTCAGTGGTATTCCGACCGTCGTTGAATTTGCAATGATGGCACTCGTGATCTGGTTCCAGTTTGGCTTCTGGTATGTGGTCGTAGTGGGCGCAACAGTCTTCGCTTACGTCTATTACACGGTTGTCGCGTCAGATAAGCGTATCCAGATCCGCCGTGACATGAACAATGCGGATAACGACGCAAACAGCAAATCCGTCGACAGCCTTTTGAACTTCGAAACCGTCAAGTACTTTGGCAACGAGGAAGTGGAGCGTGGCCGGTTTGATAAGGCCATGCGTGGTTATGAGCGCGCGGCGATCAAAACCTGGACCTCGTTGTCATGGCTCAACTTCGGTCAGGCCGTCATCCTTGGGTTTGGCATGACCACCTGTATGGTCATGTCTGCAATGGCAATCCAGCGCGGCGAACAAAGCATCGGTGACTTTGTCATGATCAACGCATTGCTCATGCAGTTGTCTGTTCCGCTCAACTTCATTGGCTTTATCTACCGCGAGATCCGTCAGGGGATCGCTGATCTGGAAGCTATGTTCTCCGTTTTGTCCGTTGAACCGGAGATTCAGGATGATCCGCTTGCCGAGAATCTGGAAGTCAAGGAAGCGACGATCAAGTTTGAGGACGTGCACTTCCATTATGATGAAGAGCGCCCGATCCTGAAAGGCGTGAACTTCGAAGTGCCCGCAGGCAGCACCATTGCAATCGTTGGTCCTTCCGGCGCGGGTAAATCCACAATCTCCCGCCTGCTGTTCCGCTTCTATGATGTCACCTCGGGACGCATCACTATTGATGGCAAGGACGTGCGGGACGTGACTCAGCAATCCTTGCGCCATCACATCGGCATGGTGCCGCAAGATACGGTGCTGTTTAACGACAACATCGCCTACAACATCCGCTATGGCCGCGTGGATGCGACCGACGAAGAGGTCAAACACGCTGCAAAGCTGGCGCAGATCGACCACTTCATCGAAGCTCTGCCCCAAGGTTATGAGAGTGAGGTAGGCGAACGCGGACTGAAACTCTCAGGTGGTGAAAAGCAACGCGTGGCGATTGCGCGAACCATCCTGAAAAGCCCGCCGATCCTCATCCTCGATGAGGCAACATCTGCTCTGGATACCCACACCGAGCAAGAAATCCAGTCGGCGCTGGACGTAGTCTCCAAAGACCGCACCACGCTCGTCATTGCCCACCGCCTCTCAACAGTGGTCAATGCAGACCAGATCCTTGTTCTGAAGGCTGGCGAAGCGGTAGAGCAGGGCACCCATGCCGAACTGATGGCCAAAAACGGTCTTTACGCCTCCATGTGGAGCCGCCAGCGTGAAGTCAGCGAAGCCGAAGCCCGTCTTGCCGAAATCCGTGAGAATGATGAGGGCTTCATTTCACGGGGCAAAAGTGCTGAAGAAAGCGTGATTGAGGACATAACCGATAAGAAATAATGGGGTGAAGTGATTGCTTTGCGCGCAATGAGGGAGAATCTCTGTTTAAATAAGCTAGGATCGCTTGCGCGCAGCTAACCAAGTTGCTCTATGAGCAGAAACTTAACGTCTGAGGGGTTCAATGACTGGACCCCTCACTCTAGCAAAGGTGGTAATTATGTCTTTGGCGGACAGTATTTCCAGGGCACTGGTTCCTATTCATAAAGAAGGCTACCCGTTTATTGCCATTGCAGCAGTCACAACCATCATCTTGGGATGGTTCTGGTCAGCTCTTTTCTGGATCGGCCTCTTCCTCACCGGTTGGGTCTGTTACTTCTTCCGCGATCCGCCACGTGTGACCCCAGTTAAAGATGGACTGATTGTCTCTCCGGCAGATGGCACCATTTGCCAGATGGACTCAGTTGTACCGCCGCGCGAACTGGATCTGGGCGATCAGCCTATGATGCGTGTAAGTATCTTCCTGAGCCTCTTTAGCTGCCACGTAAACCGTGCGCCAATGGCTGGCAGTGTCACACGCGTTGCCTACAAGGCCGGAAAATTTGTCAATGCGGAGCTGAACAAGGCAAGTGAGGACAACGAGCGCAACGGACTGATCATCGAAAACGATAATGCCGTATCGGCGTTGTACAAATCGCCGGCCTCGTAGCACGCCGTATTGTGTGCTTCGTCAAAGAAGGCGAAAATATTTCGGCAGGTGATCGCTTCGGTCTGATCCGCTTCGGATCCCGTCTTGATGTCTACCTGCCGCATGGCACCAAGCCACAAGTGGCGTTGGGCCAGACCATGATTGCTGGCGAAAGTGTTCTGGCAAATCTAAAAGATCAAGAAGCAGGCGACCTGGTTGCCCGCGTTTCTTAAGGTAGTATAGAGTGACTAATCCATTTCCTCCCTATGAACCGGGAGGTCAAACCGCCAATGACAAAGGGGCGGCGCGCAAACGCATTCCCCTTCGTATCGTTCTGCCAAACGTCGTCACTTTGCTGGCGCTGTGTTCCGGCCTGACGGCCATTCGCATGGCCATGGAAGCCAGATGGGACATGGCGATAGCTGCCATTTTCCTCGCAGCTATTCTGGACGCTTTGGACGGTCGCGTTGCGCGTATGCTGAAGGGCACCTCCAAATTTGGCGCTGAACTGGATTCGCTGGCCGACTTTGTCAATTTCGGCGTTGCACCGGGCATTATCCTCTATGCGTGGATACTGCAGGATGCCGGATCTTTAGGCTGGATCGCCTCGCTGCTGTATACCATTTGCATGGTGCTGCGGCTGGCCCGGTTTAACGTGGCGCTGGACGACCCGAACAAGCCAAAGTGGACGAGCAAATTCTTCACTGGCGTGCCAGCACCGGCAGGCGCTCTGACGGTCCTGTTGCCAATCTATCTGGAGCGTCTGGGTGTGCCGCACTGGGAAGAGCTGGCGGCACCTGTGGCGCTCTACACCATGTTCATCGGCCTCTTGATGGTCAGCCAGTTGCCAACCTTTTCCGGCAAGCAGATCGGCACCCACATCCGCCGCGAATGGGTCCTGCCGCTGTTTGTGGTCGCCGTTGGCATTATTGCTCTTGGTGCCAGCTATCCGTTTGAGTGTCTGACCGTAATCAGCCTCGGTTACCTCGGTCCATCCCGTTTGCATGGCGCTCCTATAAGAAACACTGCCTTAACGGCAAAGGACGCCCTGAAGATTGTAACGTGGTGACCACCGAGATTGACGAGGAAAGTGTCTCAGAGGACAAGACTTTGTTGAAAGTCAGCCTCGAAGATATTGCAAAGGCGGGTGTTCCCGATCCAAAGCTGAATAAGGAAAAGGATGGCGACTAAAGGTCCTGTCCCATCTGAAAGAAAAGGCTGCGCTTCAACCCGCAGCCTTTTTTGTATGCCTCTGAACCAGAGCATGGCGTTAGTGCGGTCCGTCCTCTCGCGAAGGTCATACAACTCGGGGTGCACAACATAGATACAGACAATAAAAAGGCTGCCGAAGCAGCCTCTTTTGAGATTGATGTGTTGTCAGCCTTACTCGGCAGCCTCAGGAACACGCTTGCCTTCGTCTGCTTTGTCATCATCGCCGAAGCTTGGCTCTTGCAGACCCAGTCCACTGTTTGCAACAGCATACTGGCCAACTGGCATTGGGGCCTGACCGCGATCTCTGAGCGAACGCCAGCCATTCCTGATATGCATCGGCAACACCAGTGTAATCGGGATCATGACAAGCGTCAGCATGGTAGAGAACGCCAGACCGGAAATCACAGCAGTTGAAAGCTGGACCCACCAGCTGCCGGTAACACTGCCGAAGGTGGTGACCTGATTGGCAAAGTCGAAGCTGATCTGTGTGGCCATTGGAATGAGGCCCGCAATCGTGGTGATTGTGGTCAGCATTACCGGCCGTACACGCTGTGCACTGGTGCGCAGCGCTGCATCTACCGGGCTCTGTCCATCTTCACGGAAGCGGTTATAGGTATCAATAAGAACAATCGCATTGTTCACCACAATACCCGCCAGAGCCACAATGCCCGTACCGGTCATAATGACCGAGAACTTCTGCCCCGTCACCAGCATCCCCAACACGACGCCAAACATGCTCATAACCACGGTCGAGAGCGTCAGGAAGGTCTGATAGAAGCTGTTGAACTGGGTCAGCAGAATGATGAACATCAGGAAGAGGGCCCCAATCATCGCCTTTAACAGGAATGATTGCGTATTCTGCTGCTCCTCGTTGGACCCGCGGAACTTGTAGAACACACCTTCAGGCCATGTCTGAGAGTCAAGCCATGCCTGAATCTCAGTTTCCTTCTCTGTGACCAGATACTTGTCCTTGTTGACCCCCGCCTTGATATCAATCGAGAACTGACCGTTCCGGCGTGTCATGGAGGACACTTTTTGCTTTGGTGTTCGCTCCACAAAGTTTGACAGCGGGATCTGACCAAGCGGAGTGCGAAGGCGCAGCTCATCGAACTTATCCAGCGTGCGCTCCCCCTCAGGAAGGCGAACCCGGATGTCCACTTCATCTTCTGAATCGGACGGACGGTAGTCACCAATCAACACACCATTGGTCACCAACTGAACCATGGCACCAACAGCTGCAATATCGGCTTTGTAGCGGGCGGCCTTATCGCGGTTGATGGTCAGTTCCCAGTCAATACCGGGCAACGGACGGCTGTCTTCCTGATCACGCAACCCGTCAACCGTATCAAGGTAGGCACGAATGCGGCCAGCGGCTGCAACGGCTGCATCATAGTCGTTTGAGGTAATCTGCAGCTGGATGTCTTTACCAGTTGGCGGGCCACCTTCCACCTTTCGGGCTTCAACTTTGATGCCCGGAAGTTGGGAGGTCTTCTCGCGGATACTGTTAAAGATCTCCCTAGCAGAACTACGACAACAAAAGTCAACAAACTCAATGTCGATAGACCAATCAGGTCAGCAGGCGCATTGTTGCCAGCGCCTCCGCGAATACCCACCGGGAAGGCTCTCGTCACAACATTTTTGACGCCGGGCTCCGCAAGAATGACCTTGTCCACCTGTTTAACAAGCGCAAGAGCTTCGCTGGCCGACATATTGCCACGAGCAGACACATAGAACCGGCCTTGCTCAGGCTCTTCATCAACGAAAAGCTCTGTCCCTGCGTTGTTGCCCATGAAGGTGATGACGATAACCGCACACATGGCAAACAGAGTAACCATTGCAGCAACGCCTGCCCACCACTTGCGAACCAGTACCTCCAGTACACCGATGTAAACCCGTGTAATGCCCCGCAGCTTTGATGTGTCAAACGGACCATGCCCGGAAAAGACCTTTGCCGCTTCCAGTTCTGCTGTCCTGCGCCGCTCAACGCGGGCGCGGGAATAGTTGAGGACGGGTTTGAAGAGCTTGAGGGCTGACAGGAATACTGCAACGAAGATTGGCACACCAATGACAAGAATGGTCGGGGCCATCAGCAGGAAATGCATCCCGCCCCAAACCGATTTTACGGGCGGCAAGGTTACCACAATGAAGGCAGTAATCAGAGCAACTAGTCCGCTCAAAATGTACTCACCATACTTGCCGATGAAGGCAAATACAGAGGCCAGAATTCCGCCAGTCACCGGCAGGAACACCATGGCTGTCAGCAAGGAGCCGGACAGAACGATGATCACCATGATCGGCAGATAACTCATGAACTCGCCAATTACACCCGGCCAAAGCAACATTGGGAGAAAAGCTGCCAGAGTTGTGGCCGTAGACGAGACGATTGGCCAGAACATCAGCTTGGCAGCGCGGATGTAAGCATCCCGCGCAGGCATACCTTCAGCCGCCTTACGGTCTGCGTACTCCACCATCACAATGGCGCCGTCCACCAGC
>BAXV01000078.1 GCA_001310715.1 Pseudovibrio sp. JCM 19062 | reverse complement strand
GCAGCGCGGTCTGATCCCCGTCACGCTCGGTTCCATCCGTCAGGCCATTGAGCTGAACGGTGTGGCCCGTGATAAAACTTCGAGGCGTTCAACTGGGGTCGCCTGATGGTGCTGGACTGAACGGGTTGCCAAAGCACGGGCACCAGTGGCGCAAGTGGTTAAGCTGGACAGACCGCAGCCATTGGAAGAGCTGATTGAGGATCGGGTCAACCGCCTCAAGGACTATCAGGGCGCTGGCCTTGGCAAGCTCTACCGGCAAAAACTGGTGGCGCTGAAAAAGGCTGGTGCAGGAGAGCAAATCCTGCGCACCGCCGCCACGCAATATTTTCGCATGTTGGCACACAAGGACGAGTTTGAAGTGGCGCGTCTGTTCACGAAACCTGAGTTTAAGCAGAGCCTGAGCAAAACCTTTGATGGTGAGCTAAAAGTGCGCTTTCACATCGGTGGTGGTCCCTTTGCCAAAAAAAGACCGTGTGACCGGTCAGCCGGTGAAGACCGAGTTCGGCCCGTGGATGATGAAGGTGTTTACGGTGATGGCCTTCTTCCGAGGGCTGCGCGGATCGTTCCTTGATCCGTTCCGCAAAAATGAGGAACGGATGCTGGCGAATAAACTGCGTGCGGCTTATGAGGCCGACATGGAGATGGTCCGAATGCATCTTGCAGCTGCTGGTGAGAAGCCGGCGCATGATCTACTCACCTGGCCGGAGAAAGTGCGGGGCTTTGGCTACGTACGCGCAGGCAATGCGGAAAAAGCCCTGAGGCTGCGCGAACGACGCATATCAACGCTCGCCAACGCAGAGCAAAAGAAGATCCCTGCCTAGGCGTAACAACTGATTGAAGCGTCCAAAGGCTGGCACGGTATGTTGCCAGCTTTTTCGTGCAGATTGGCTGGTCAGGAAGACATTCGCAACGCGCTCATGTCCAGCCACAACTGCCTTATTTTCGCTGCTAATCTCGGCTTCTTAGTCGGCGCGTGAGGCATCGACTTTCTACATGTTTGATTTCTTGGCAAAACCCACCGCTGTCGCCGAGAGTTATTTCGCCCGAAAATACCAGAGGAACATCCAACCACCGGAGGGGCTACTGGTAGAACAAAGAAGAACACGAGGCGCACTATGTCCGGGATTGCAAAGTTTACTCTGCTTTTTGTTGTGTTCGTTGATCTTATGAATCAGGGCTCGTCTTTCCCATCCTCAACGCGCTTATCATGGAGCCCGAGGCTGACTTCCTGAGTCTGGATACCTCTGTCGCCACACGCCATATCTATTATGGCATCGTGATTGGCCTGTTCTTTTTGGGCTGGTTTGTTGGCGTTTTATATATCGCCAAGATATCGGATAGCATTGGCCGCAAACAAGCGCTGGTGATTTGTCTGGTTGGCGCGGTGCTGGGATACGCCATCGCGATATTTGCCATATACATCAACAGCTTTTGGCTTCTTGTCTTGGCAGGACGATCACGGGATTCGCCGCTGGCAATCAGGCTGTCGCGCAAGCCGCCATGATTGATGCAAGTCATAGCGCTCAGGAGCGTGACCGGAATATGGGGCTGATCATTACCGGCTGTAGCTTCGGTCTGGTGGGCGGTCCGCTCATCGGTGCGTTTTTCTCCGATAGCACCTTCATCGGAGACTATGCCAGTTTGACCTTGCCGCTTTACGTTATTGTCGTGCTTGTGCTCATCGCCCTGCTGCTAACGGTGGTTTTCTTCCACGATGTGAGGAAGGAGCGCGACCCCTTTGTCTTTCGCATGAGTGATCTTATCAGCGGTATCCAGCGGGTGAGCCAGTTCCCGCTTGTCGCTGCGCTGTTGCCGGTCTTCATCTTCTTTCTCATTTCCATGCAGACCTTTTTTTGTCTTTACGGTCAACTACCTGACCAGCGCCTTCGGTTATGGCGTGGTGGGTGGAAGTGTGGCCATGCTGGTCGTTGGTATCGGACTTGGCATTTCCAGCTCGTTTCTGGTGAAACCCTTTCAGGCCAGCTTTGCACGCAAGAAGATCGTCTATATCGGCTTTGCGATTATGGGCGTCAGCGCCATCATGTTTTCGCTGGTAGGGGTGGCCGTGCTGACGTTTATTCCGCTATTCGTCTATTTCATGTGCGTTGGCACCGTTTACCCGACATTACTGGGCATCTTTTCCAGCAGCGTGGATGAACATGAACAAGGCTGGGTGATGGGCGTTACCACGTCGCTGATCGCGCTTGTTTCCGGCCTGATGTCGCTGGTGGGCGGTATCCTGATGAGCATCGACATCAACCTGCCTTCTATATCTCCTTCGTCGCCGCGATTTCAGCCTTTCTTCTTGTACTTGCCACTTGGGGACGCCCGCATTTGCGCAAGATCGTAGAATGAGCACGCCAGGGTTTGGCTTGGAGTTCATCAAGAGGAGTAGTCCCACGTATCCCTGTAATATTTTGACATAAGTTAAGTATAGCACCTAATTTATTTGGCTCTATTACGGGTCAACTATCTATGTATGAGGTTGGAGCAACAAACAGAATAGCCCGAGCACTCAGTGGCAGCTTCGCTGTAGTTTGCGCTTCATGAATCTAGTCAATTGGAGGTTCAGATATGTCTATCAAAACAGTTGTTACCGTAACCGACTCCGCTGGTGATCAGGTTGCATCCCGTGTGGCCGTTGAACTCTCCAAACTGACGGATGCCTATCTGATTGGTGTTGTGCCTAACTTTGAGACCACGTTGTACCTGTGCGCCGTTGGGCCAATGCCGCCAGATTACGAGCTGCGATTGCAGGAGCAAGTTGAAGAAGCATTGAACAATGCGCAGGCAGTCTTTGGGAAGCACTTTGATACCTCGGGCCTGCAAGGCGAAACCCGCCTCACCAACATTAGCCTTGGCGGTACGTTTAACGAGCTGATGCAGCTGGCGCGGCTGAGTGATGTAACCGTGATCCGGCAGGATGATCCGTCCAAGCCTGAACCTATGCGCGATGCTATAATTGAGGCACTGGTGTTTGATACCGGTGTGGCCACGCTGATTGTGCCGCACAGCTATGACAAAACCTTTGTGCCAAAGAACATCGCCGTGGCGTGGGATGGTTCCGGTCCGGCCTCCAACGCCGTTCATGCGTCCATGTCCATGCTGCAAGCCGCTGATATCGTTTCGGTTGTGATGATCGCAGCGCACGAGGAACCGAAGCACAGCGACCTTACCGACATTCGCAAGTATTTCGAGCGGCATGGGGTCAACATCAATCTGGAAGTGATGAGCAATGTGACGGGTTCGGTTTCAAAAGCCCTGCTCGACACGGTTGATCGCCTTAACGCGGATATGCTGGTGATGGGCGGCTACAGCCATAGCCGACTTACACAGTACCTGTTGGGCGGGGCAACGCGCCGGGTGCTGCATGAAATGAAGATTCCGGTTCTCATGACCCATTAGAGCGTATTCCCGAAAAGTGGGTCCGGTTTTCGGAGAAGAATACGCGTAAAAATAAACGCTTAGAGCTTGATGCGTGAATTCATATGAACGCGACATGCTCTAAGACAAAACAAAGGCCTCACCAGAAACCTCCGGTGGTGTTTTCTACAGGCAATCCGGTGTGTTTTTCCCAAAAGACTGCGGTTTGATTGCTTGCCTCGCGGAAACAGGTCAGTTTGGCTTCACCTTGTGCGCTCACCCCGCACCGAAACTGATGATTGAGGCCGCGCGTCATATCACGCGCTCGAACTTGGAATTTGTACTTATGAAATTGGAAAAGACTGCTGGTTTAACGGGTCTTCTGGCGGTATTTATGTTGATTGCCCTGCCTGCGCAAGCTGCCGCGTATTCAATCGCGCAGGCCAAGGCGGATTTCCTTAACGGTCTGTGGCACCCGCTTGGCGGCTGGATCATATTCTCACCATGGTTGGCGTTGGCGTCTGGGCGGCGCTGGTTTTACATAACAAACGTCTCGTTTGGCCGCTGGTGTTTACGCTGGTCATGTTCATGGCGTTCTGGGCACGCTACATCGGCGTTGTTGTGCCGTATGTTGAGACCGGCATCCTTGCCTCCGTCATTGTCATCGGCCTGTTGGTCGCCTTTGCCCTTAAACTGCCCGCTGTGGTGGGTGCGCTGATCGTTGGCGTGTTTGCCGTGTTCCACGGAGCCGCACACGCAAACGAGGCCAATGCAGGCAATCTGCTGATCTACGCCTTCGGGTTCTCCGTTTCCACCTTCACACTTGGACTTGCCGGCATTGGTCTGGGCTCGCTGACGGAATGGAACAGCGGCAAAATGATCCTGCGTGCTCTCGGCGCCGTCACAGCCTTGTTCGGCCTATACCTGATGTTCGTGGCTTAGCGGGGCCTTGGGCTCTCGCCGCTGAGGCAAAAAGGGATGCACCAGTCAAGCCACACGGACTAAAACCTGCGGCGGGACTGGTGCGACTCGCAGGTGATTACGCCGGACACGCATCGGTTGAAATCGCTTTGGCTTGAACCTGCTCCAAACTTAGATTGGTAATTCTGTGTAGACGTTACTCCACACTTATTTGTGGAGTGGCTGTCAATCCTGAACCATCTCTTAACATGTATGTAAGATATATAATTAACTTGTCCGATTCATTCAGATAGCTAAAGTATATCTCCTCCACGATTTGCGGCGGATGGTCAGCGATATGGGGCTGGAGGCTTCAATTGGACACTGGGTTGTAGAGTAGAAAGAGGCTGTTGCTGGTAGGAATACTGCTGTTTATGAGGTCTGCCAAAGGGCTGACATCTGTGATCACTGTGCGAGATAGTCAGTATGCCTAATATCAAGCGTAAGCCAATTTAAAGCCAATAAGATCAATAGTTAAGGGCGGAGCGAAAAAGCGCGATGGACATCCAGAATATTAAAGATATTGCCGAGTTTTCCCGTTGGGATGACAAGACCAAGGCACAGGTGAAAGCAGTCTGGCCACTGCTGGAAGAGCACTTCCCCGATATCTTAACTCGGTTTTACAAGCATATCGAGAAAACGCCCCGACTCGCCCCGCTGATTGCAGGTAAAACCGACAACCTCCGCCAAACCCAGACCAATCACTGGAAGATGATTTTCAAAGGTGATCTGGATAATGAATATTTTGAGAGCATCGATCGCATCGGTAAGGTTCACGTCAAGATCGGCCTGCCACCGGATTGGCATATTGGCGGCTACAACTTTGTCATGAGTGAAGTCACCCAGCTGCTTGCGAAGAAGCACCGTTGGTCTTCTGCCAAACTGGCCAGAGACTTGGCCGCAGTGCAAAAGGTGATCCTGCTCGACATGAGCTTTGCCGTTTCCGCTTATGAAGAGGCGGTTCTGGAAGAGCGCGAGCAACGCAGACAACATCTGGAACAGGCCATCAAGCAGTTTGAAGACCGCATCACGCAGCATCTGGAGCTTTCCGGCGAGTTGAGTGACCAACTGGTTTCGCACATGACATCGCTCAAGGAGACCTCCGAGCAAAGTTGCGTTTCCGCACAAGCGGCAAACCAATCCGCCTCTGACACGGCAAGCAACATGCAAAACGGTGCCGCTGCCGTTGAGGAAATGGCTGCCACGGTTTCCAACGTTGGTATGCAGGCGAACCATTCAGCAGAAACTGCGCAATCCGTTTCAACCGATGCGGAGCGCACCAATGAGACCGTGCTCGGTCTTCAGGGTGCGGTGAATGAGATTGGTGCGGTGACCGAGCTGATCAGCGCCATCGCGGAGCAGACCAACTTGCTGGCTCTCAACGCCACGATCGAGGCGGCGCGCGCAGGCACAGCTGGCCGTGGGTTTGCCGTTGTGGCGAGTGAAGTGAAAGAGCTTGCCAGCCAGACAAGTCAGGCAACCAACGAAATCGCCAGCAAAATAGGCGCTATTCAGAACGAAACAGCTCTGTGCGTGGAAGAAATCTCCTCCATCGTCAGCAAGATTGACGCAGTAAGCAATATTGCCAGCTCAATCGCCGAAGCCGTGGAACAACAGGGTGAGGCCGCCAACGAGATTTCGTTTAATATTCAGGCTGCCTCGACGAGCGCGTCCGGAACCACCGAGGAAGTGACGGGCATCTACAACAACTCCAACTCCTCCCTCAAAGTTTTGAGCGCGACCATTGAAGTAACTGACGAAATCCACCGTGAAGCGCAAAGCATACGACAGGAAATTTCCAGCTTCTTTGAGAACATCAAAGCGGCGTAGAAAAGAACTCCACCGGTACATCACCGTCCTAAGGTGGTGTACTGGTAGGGCTTGCTTGCTGTGAGGAGGATTGCCTGATTTGGGTCGTCACTCCCTTCTTTTCTCCTACCTAACGCCGCGGCCAATCCTATCCTGCATCACACATGCGGGCCGGTAAATGCACCATGCCAGTTTCAGACAAGACAGCTGAGTCAGACTGTCCGGAACTGTTTCTGTGTGATCGGGTGCAAACCAATGGATACCAACCTTCGATTCTCAATGCTCAATCGCGATCTTCCGGCCGCGATTGACCGGAAGGGCAAAGACCCAATGGTTGCCCGTGAAGTTCAATATTACCAAGAGAATTTCAGCAAGGTTGAGACTGTAGACGACCTGCTCAATGACTATCGTCTTTACACGTTCATGATGAAAACCATGGGCATGGAGGACATGAGCTATGCAAAGGCCATGGTCCGCAAAGCTCTGATTGAAGGAACGGAAGATCCTGAAGCACTCGCAAACACGCTGAGTGACTCCCGCTTTAAAGAGCTGGCCGAGACCTTCCCTTTCAACAAGGACGGCACCATCAAGGGAAAGATGGATTGGACCGATGACACCCTTGATGAGAAAATTGTCCGCTACACCAACGTTCCGGGAGAAGAGGTAGAAGACGTCGACAGGCTGGCTGATTATTTTCAGCAAAAGATGCAAAAGGATGTGATCTTCCACGTACAAATTCTGGCAGACCCTGCGCTCTATAAAGTTGTCGCATCCGCATTCGACGTTCCCTCCGAGATTATTGATGGACCAAAAGAAGAGCGCATCGCTTGGTTTGAAGAGAACATCGATCTTGATGAGTTAAAAAAAGCCATCGGAACTGAAGGATACAATCGCCAAATACCGGGACAATGTGGAGACGCGTGCGGAAGAAAGCACCAAGGGTATTATTGAGCGATATGTTCAGGTGAATTTTGAAGAGGACGAAGGCGAGCAAAACGAAGGTGTGCGGATGGCGCTCAACTTCCAGCGAACAGCCGGAGATATCACAAGCGCCTTCGATATTCTCGGATCTCCCGCGCTGTATCAGGTTGTTCGCACGGTGCTTGGCATGTCTGACTCTATGGTTGGAACAGATATCGACAGGCAAGCTGCTGTCATTAATGAGAAATTTGATATCGAGAAGTTTCAGGATCCGGAAGAGGTCGACAAGTTCATCAAAAAGTTTGTCGTTTTGTACGACGGCCTGAATGGCGCAGCGGGGGTGCCTACCGTGCAACTGTTCGCTGCCAATTCCTCCGCTGGAATCTCTGAAGATGTTTTGACGGTTGTAAACGCACTTAAGTTTGGGGGCTAAGGCATCAAGGCACGGCTGCTATCGGTCCCAAACGTCTTCCAGGCCCTTTCTAACGGCGTATTGGACAAGACGGTTGGGCTTGGCGAGGAGCGATTTGAGGTGACGGCTCTTTGAGGTGTCGCGTTGCAGCTCAAAGAGGGTTGTGGCGCTCTCGGTGTCGTCAATGCGCATGGCTTGATCAAAGAGCACGCCGAAGGCATGGGCCAATGCCTTTTTATTGAACTTTTCCCTGTGCTTGAGCAGGAATGCCTTGACCTGCTCGATATCCATGGAGTTCAAGGACTTGCGGTCAACGAAGGCCTTTTTGTTGCAGTAGTAATCCTGCCGTGTCCGCGTCAGGCGCTCGCGAGCGAACGGATCGTCGATAGCTTCCAGATCAAACTCGTCACGCATCTGTTCCAGCGGATCGCGCTTTCCGGAACGGCATTGCTGCACGCTGACTTCCGCCAGTTCCGTGATGTAAAAATGCTTCCAGAACCTGTCGGTCAGATTATCCTTTGCAGGAAGATTGCGGCAGGCCACAAGATGTTCTGGCAAATTGGCGAAGGAGTACCTGTCCTGCGCTCGCAGCCAAAGATCGTAGTCTTGGCATATGCTGAAGATCTCCCGATAACCATCCAGCTCCACAAGCGCACGGCGGCGGATCATCATGGAAGGGTGCAGGAAGGCAATCTGACCATGATCGAGATGGGCCTTGATCTCCAGATCATCCTCCGGAAACTCGATGGAACTATCGATCTCTCCGGCCTCGTTAATTTGGCGGGCAAACGTACCAAGAAACGAGATGTCCGGATTTTCCTTGAGGAATTCAACTTGTCTGGCAAACCGATTTTGCATGCTGAGGTCGCTGCCGTCCATGTTGGCGATGTAAACGCCGCTGGCCTGCGAGATGCCGTAGTTCAGCGCAGATGAGATTCCAGCATGAGGCGATTGCAGCAGCTTGAAGCGTTCATCCATCTCTGCGATGCCAGCGCATACCTGATCGGAGCCATCGGAGGACTGGTCGTTCACCATCAGCACCTCAAAATGCGGGTAGCTTTGGTACTTGATGCTCTGCAAG
This sequence comes from Pseudovibrio sp. JCM 19062, assembly GCA_001310715.1. The sequence goes on along the minus strand of BAXV01000078.1, from coordinate 7,375 downwards.
GCGGGTAGAAGAAATTTACTGCAATTGTGAACCGGAAGAACGACACTGATCTCCACAACACCAACCTCTTTGAGTATTCGTGAATCTGCAATGGAATGCGCGCGCCAAACCTACCAGCTTCCGATCCCGGTTTATTCCGGTAGATCTGCTTGGTTATTGCGCGAGGTATCATTTATTCTGAGAAAGTTTTGTTTGGTCTGGACGAGCATTGACGGCTATTCAGCAGCAGCCTGCATATGACTTTCTGACTGGAGAGAAAGTCAACCTTTGCCAATTCGGGTCGCTGGCATTATGAGAGGGGTGAAATTTACCGCTTGCTGAATTGAGGCAACTTGAAATGCGTATCTTTAAACAGATGGTTCTTGATCCGATCCTGAGCGTGAAAGACACGCTGGAGAACTTCTCCTCCGGCAAACGGATCACGCCGGACATGGAAGCTTTGCGCACTACATCGGACACGGATCTTCTCTTTCAGGTGTGGAACGGGAAGGGTGAAGACCTCTCCATGTTCACGCGCGGATATATCGCGCTGATTGGAGAGCAGGCTCTGCGCCAGTCCCTGAAGGATGCGCTGGAGGCTTACGGATCAGCGCAGGAAATCAGCAAAGAAACGCAAAAAAAACGCTTATCTGCTCAAAACAGCGCAATTTGAAATGACAGTGCTACTGGAGCGGGAAAGATCCGGCAAAATCAACAGCTTGCTTATAAAATCTGCACTGTACCTGGTGAAAAGCCTCGACGAGTGCCTCTCCCAAATGCAGGAGGTTGCGGCCTCGTCCAGTCTGCTCATTCGTAAGGATGGCGCGGAATTCTTCAGCAAAGATGCAGAGACACCGCTGGCAATTGGCCCAGCCTTCAAGGTGTTCGTCATGCAAGAACTGGTCCGCAGGGTCAACAGCGGTGAGCTGAAGTGGCACCAGAAAGTGAAGCTGGAAAAGGACCTGCAATCTCATCCGGCGAGTAGCCTGTACGCCAAAATGGGCGGTGGGAAGGTGAAGTTGGACGTGATTGCCCAGCATATGATGGCAGCTTCCGACAACTCCGCAGCGGATGTGGTGCTCAACCTCATTGGCACCAAGTCCTTGGAAACATGCGAGGAACGCACACCGTTTCTGACCTCGCGCCAGTTCTACCAGCTAAAGGCGGATCAGAAGCTTGCCGAAAGATATGGTCGGGCAGACACGGCGAAGCGGCGGAGAATTCTGGAGAGAATCCAAAGCCAGCCATTACCCGCCCTTGAGGATGTCACGGACCTTTGTCTGGCAGGCGTCGAATGGTACGCAAGCGCGCAAGAGCTGTGTGATGTGATGGGTGAGATCGCAGATGAAAAGGCCATGACGCTCAATCCGGGCCTTGCGGAAAAGACAGACTGGCAACGCATTGCCTTCAAGGCCGGAGGTGAGGTGGGTGTTTTGAATTTCACCTATGATGTCAAAGGCTTGGGCGGCACGCACTGGCAAATCGCGCTGACATGGAATGACGATAATCCTTTGCCGGAAGGGAAGCTTATCGGCCTTACCAACAAGCTTCTGCAGGAGCTGAAGAACCTATAATTTATGCCGCACCATATCCTCGGGCTGCATCAGTTCAATACGGTTTCCGAAGGGGTCAAAGGTGGTATTTCTCAGGTAGCCGTTGAAGGTAGTGCCGGTTGAGACTTTATAGTCGGCGGCGAGCAGGCGCTCGGTGAGCTTGGTGAGGTTGTCCACCACGAAGGCTGGATGGCCCACTTTATTGGCCACAAACGGGTCTTGCTCGCTCAGGTGCAGATTGACGGAACCTGCTGTAAACCAACCGCCTTTTCGCGTTTCGAACACCCCGGGCCGCTCAATTTCCTCAAACCCCAACAGGTCCACGTAAAACTCGCGGGCCAGCTTGTCCCCGTCCGGAGGGATGGGAAGGTTGACGTGCTCCAGTCTGAGAATGGTCATTTGCGAATGCTCCGGTGCCGAGGTGCGTATGCTTGCATAACCCAGTCTCTAGCATACACAGAATATCGTCGCGTTTGCGGAAAACGGAAGATCTCCATTTATTGATCAAACCTTATGCGAGTGCTCAGGCGGTTTTCTGCATAAGTTCTATACGATTGCCAAACGGGTCCTCAGTGAACTTTCGCAGGTAACCGGGCAGGGGCTTATCGTCCTTCAAGACAGCACCAGCAGCTTCAAGGCGGGCTACTGTTTCGTCCAGATTATCCAACAGGAACGCCGGATGTGCCTTTTTGTTTGGCGTAAACGGGTCCTCGACGCCAACATGCAGGTTGACCGTGCCAGATGTGAACCATGCCCCGCCACGGCCTTGTAAAGACACAGGTTTTTCAACCTCGGTGAACCCAAGCAGCCCGATGAAGAAGGCGCGTGCAGCCTCTTCTTCACCGGCAGGGATGGTTATCTGGATGTGATCGAGCGCAATAATGCCCATAGAGCAACTTCCTCAAATATAGTAGAAAGTGCCGCAACCACCTGTGAGGAGGCGGCACTATTTGAAAACAGGGGGCCGCTTTTCGAGGAACGCATTCAAGCCTTCCCAGTGGTTCTCCGAATAGCCCGCCCTGCGCTGCATCTCTGCTTCACGGGTAAGCTGGTCTTCCAGCGTGCTGTCAGCTGATGCATGTATCAAGGATTTGGTCATGGCATAGGCTGATGTCGGTCCCTTGGCAAGATCACGCGCAAGATTAAGGGCTACATCCTGCAGTTGGTCATCCTCCACAGCCTCCCAGATCATCCCCCAGTCTGCCGCACGGTCTGCAGACAGCGGTTTGCCGGTGAGCATCAGCCCCTTGGCGCGTACCTCGCCCACCATGCGGGCAGGTGGAAGGAGGCACCAGCGCCGGGCACAAGCCCTAAGCGGCTGAACGCATGGATGAATTTGGCGCTCTTGGCAGCGATGACAATGTCGCAGGCAAACACCAGTCCGTTCCCAGCCCCCGTTGCAATGCCGTTCACCGCGCAGATCACCGGCTTCTCCATCTGGCGGATGCAATGGATGATTGGCGTGTAATGCTGGGTCAACACATCGCCCAGATCGGGCTTTTTGCCAGAACTGTCGGGCAGGATGTCGTTGAGGTCCTGACCGGTACAAAAGGCGCGGCCAGTTCCGGTGAGAATGACTGTGCGCACCTCAGGATTGTCCTGAGCATCTTTCAGGGCAGCCAGCAGGTCCGCACGCATGTCTGGCGAGAGGGCATTCAGCTTGTCAGGCCGGTTGAGAGTTATTCTCATAACGCCGCCAAGCTGCTCTTTTAATAGGGTTTCCTGCGCCATCTCATCTCGCTTGATACATCGGTTTACTTATTTCTGCGGGGGATACTACCCAACTGTCCAAGCCGCGCCCATAAGTCATTTGGTCTTAGCTCTGCTCTTTCGGCTCTCGATGATGTGTTGGATAAAGGCGCGGATGCGTTTGGGCCGGTGTCTGCAAGGAGAAAAGGCCGCTTAGGCCTTTTCTTTTTCGCGCAGGATGTCGTAGCAGCGGATGGCGCAGAAGTAGCCGATGGTGAAGAACAGGCTCATGAAGAGCAGTTGCAGGTAGAACCGGTCGAATGAGTTCTCGTGCAGCATCAGGTTGAGGGCGTGGCCTGCATAAACGCCAAACATCATTGCGGAAATGGCAATGGCGTGAATGAACAGTTTAGCGCCTCTCGGGGCCGTGTGGCCTCTGCACTGATCTGCGAAGAAGCAGGAAACCATGCAGGCAAGCACCATGGTCAGGGTCATCCAGTTCAGATAGACAGCCGCAATGGCAAGGCTGTTTAACTGCTGCGTCGCCAGAATGGGATCGATTGACAGGTCGATCTGATGGCCGATGAGCATGCCAAACCCACCATAGATGAAGCCGCTCCAGAAATAGGTGAAGACGTTGCTGGGTATGACCGTGTGAAGCAGGAACACCGCGCCCACAAAGAATAGAGTGAGAATAAATGCAACTTCCAAGACATGCAGCAGGTCAGGCTCGGTAATCAAGGCAATCGCTACCAGCTGCACCAAAAGCATCACCCCAAAGCCAATGGGGTTGGTCAGCAGAAAGCGGGTGAGTGAAAAACCGCTGTTTTGCTTTGGCTTAGGCTCTTTGCTTTGACGGGTGCCATGTACTTCGCTCATGGTGACCTGACGCTTTCCGGCTCCATTATTGGTTGTTGTAGTCGTCTTTGTCTTCGATATAGCGGACCACTTTCACGTGCTGCATCATGCCGCCATCTTCGTGGTAGAGCAGGTGGCAGTGCAAAGGATATGTGCCAGTGAAGTCCTTGAACCGCATACGGATTTTAACATGTCCATTGGGTGGAACCTGTATGGTATCGGCCCAGAACGGCAAGTCCAAAGTATAATCCAGCGGGTCTTCGCCCTTGATCTCGAAGACGTACATGGGGTTCACGTGGATATGGATGGGATGAGGGAACTCGCTTTCGTTCTCCAGCGTCCATTCTTCCACGGCGTCCAGCTCAACCCAGTGGTTGACCACCTCACCGCCGCCAAACTCGCTGTGGTCAATGGTGGCGTTGGCCTCGGCATAGTACTTTTCGGGATTGTCCGGCGTGTTGGCCTGAAAGGTCAGCGTGCGCTTGTTGGTCACTTCCTCTGGACCAATCGGCCTCAGAAGGTCGCCACCCAGACCTCGGGGAATGGCGGCGGCGTGGTGCTGGCAGCTGGCTCGCTTTGCCGGTGGACGGCCGCGTCAGTTTCCTCGCAGCGCTCCACTTCAATGGCGAAAAGGGGTGGGTTGTTATGGTACTTGTAGTGCGACGTGTGCTGGTATTCTACGGAGTTGTTCTGCACGTAATAGAACGCGCCAGGTGTGGCTGCTTCGCTGATCTTTACAAGCACAGAGGCGCGGTTTGCGGGCGCAAGACTTACGCCGTCCTGCTGGCGATAACTCTCTGTGGGGTTGCCGTCATAGCCGTATATGAACATCTGCGCGAAGAACGGACAGGCGAAATTGATGGAGGAGCGGGTCGTTGCGTTTAGCAGCCGTAGATTGATCAGCTCTCCCGGCTTCACCTTGATGATAGGGCAGTACTGGCTATTGATGGTGATGTTGTATTCGCTGTTGGAAAGCTTGGCGACCTGATTTTGGTCTTCCACCTTGCCCTCGACATTGACGGCGATGTTCTGGAATACCATGCAGTATTCCTTGACGCCCATCTGCTTCAGCTCGTCATCAAACGGGCCACGCACGATAATCATGCCTGCCATGCCGCTGCCAACCTGCAGGGCAACCGAGCCTTGCTTGTGGGGGTGGTACCAGTAAACACCCGGTGGATGGTCCGCCGGAATATCGTAGACGTAATGGTACTCCTCGCCGGGGTGAATGGTCATGCAGACGTTATCGCCGGGGGATTCCGGTGTCACATGCAGGCCGTGGGTGTGGATATTGTAGTCATTGAACCCGTAGGGCCGTTGATGTCCTTCGGCGCTGCCCCGTCCTGTGGTGGAAGCCTGTTGTGCGTGTGAATTTGCAGCCTTGAGCCCGGCCTGACTTCGATGGTTGGGCCGGTCAGCGTATTGCCTGCTTTTCTGGTGAGATCGCTTGTGAAAACACGGGTGTAGGTAGGAACATTGTGAGGCTTTTCAAAGCTGAAGACATTGTTGGTGTCGTACTCAACGTCCAGCGTAACTTCCAGATGCTTTTTGTCCGGGTCCATGACGTAGGCCGGTGGGTTTTCAATGGGGCTCAGGAAGGAAAAGGGCTTCGCCTCACTCATGTAGCGACTCCTCACATGCACACCACTGGGTGCTTGTCGGGTTTTATTTCAACCTACAGAGGATGGTAGAGCGTTGAAATCTTTGCTTGGGAATGAGGTTAAGGTCCGGTTAGGCGATTATCCTGCTTCCGATGAGACCTTTTGCCCTACCAAAACGCGCACTGCGTGCGGTTCAATGATGTGCTGTTTTGGGGTGTCGACGAGTGAACACTTGAAACAGACCCGCTTTTTCTAATTTAGAACGATTATTTACTGTGGGAAGTCGAGCTATTTTTTATCACTGCGTGACCTATGTCAATTTAGCTGGAATATCACTATGACCGGTTGCATCCCCGTGAAATTTCTACACACATCAACCTATTGAAATATATATATATTCTCTCATTTAAAGGGGCGCTCACAGCGACTTGACGATGGTCAATGTGAGAGAACTGAGGGCGAGCTTACATAATCCTGCCGGTAAGGTTCGGCAATAGTTCTGATCACCAGAGGGGCGTGAGCAACCCCTCTAATTTCGTCAGTTTCGGTTTGAGGCCAGTTCGGTTTGAGGGATGAGTTATGAGAGGCATTGGTAAGGTCAGTCTGATTGGCGCAGGGCCGGGAGATCCGGATCTACTCACAGTCAAAGCCCTGAAGCGCATTCAGGCAGCTGACGTTGTGGTGTATGACCGCCTGGTTTCTCAGGAAATTATGGATTTGGTACCGCCCAAGACAGCCCTTTACCCTGTCGGGAAGAAGCCGAAGAGCCATCCGATTCCTCAGGAAGAAATCAATCAGCTACTTGTTGACCTCGCCAAAGAAGGCAAACGCGTTGTGCGCCTGAAAGGCGGAGATCCCTTTATTTTTGGCCGCGGCAGCGAGGAAGCTGCTGAACTGGTCAGTGCCGGCGTTGACTATGAAGTGGTGCCCGGTATCACAGCTGCGCAAGGCTGTGCCTCAAGCCTGAACCTGCCACTCACGCATCGCGGTCTTGCAACGGGGCTGCGTTACGTCACCGGGCATTGCCAGAAAGATATCCCTCTCGATCTGGATTGGGCCAGCCTTGCGGACCCTAACACCACCCTCGTGATCTACATGGGGCTTGCGGCGATCAAAGAGATCTCTGCAAAGCTGGTGGAACACGGCATGCCGACGGATATGCCAGCGGTCGCGATCTCCAAGGGCACGACAATCGAAGAGCAGAAGGTGTTTGGCACGCTCACCACAATCAGTGAGCTAGCGAGGGAAGCCAAGCTGCCAACGCCAACTCTGTTCATGATCGGGGATGTTGTTGGTCTGAAAGACACTTTGGCGCTGCCATCCTTTGCTGGCGGTGATGTGAAATGGGGCGAGCGGCCTCATCTGGAGGTTATCCATGGCTAGGACAGAGCGGAGGGCACAAAACCCGCTGCGTTCCTGCATGAGAGCCGGTTTGCTGGCGCTTCCGTTGCTGACCGGAATGTCCTTTACAGCTCTGGCCGACGAGGAGCTCTTAAGGAGATCGAGCGGGACAAGTTGACAGACTTCGTGCAGCAGGACTGCGGGTCCTGCCACGGTCTGACCCTTGAGGGCGGTCTTGGCGGGCCAATTCTTCCGGAAAATCTGGAGCATATGGATGCTGATGTCATTCAGGAAGTGATCCTCGGCGGTTTGCCGGGAACGGCGATGCCTCCATGGCGCGGCTTCCTCACCGAA
>BAXV01000077.1 GCA_001310715.1 Pseudovibrio sp. JCM 19062 | reverse complement strand
AGAGAAGACAGCAAAGATTGCAATGAACGGTAGAGCGCGCGCGCGCATAAAACATCCTTTCCTGCAGTTGGAAATTTGGTCTGACTTAAAGGATAGGGATGTGCTCGGACATGAACAGGGCTAACAGGCTTAAGGTTTGCGACTGCTTGCCATAGACCGATGTTTTTAAATAAAAAAGGAGGCTAAATGCCTCCTTTTTCCTTGTGTATCTTTTGATCAGCTTCGGTAGCTTCGCAATATTTAGCGACGCTGGTCGATTGGCTGGTATTCACGGCCAGCGTGACCAGTGTAAAGCTGGCGCGGACGACCGATGCGCTGGGTTGGGTCTTCAATCATTTCCTTCCACTGTGCGATCCAGCCGACTGTACGAGCCAGCGCGAAGAGCACGGTGAACATGGTTGTTGGGAAGCCCAGAGCACGCAGAGTGATACCGGAGTAGAAGTCAATGTTCGGGTAAAGCTTCTTCTCAACGAAGTATGGATCGTTAAGAGCGATCTTTTCCAGTTCCATTGCCACTTCGAGAAGCGGATCATCCTGATGGCCCAGCTCAGCAAGCACTTCATGGCAGGTTTTCTGCATGATGCGCGCGCGTGGGTCATAGTTTTTGTAGACGCGGTGACCGAAGCCCATGAGACGGAACGGATCATTCTTGTCTTTCGCACGTGAACATACTCGGGAATACGGTCAACAGAACCGATTTCGGAGAGCATGTTCAAAGCTGCTTCGTTTGCCCCACCGTGGGATGGACCCCACAGACAGGCAATACCAGCTGCAATACATGCGAACGGGTTTGCACCTGAAGAACCAGCAAGACGCACGGTAGAGGTGGACGCATTCTGCTCGTGGTCTGCGTGCAGGATGAAGATACGGTCCATGGCGCGGGCCAGAACCGGGTTCACCTTGTATTCCTCACATGGCACAGAGAAACACATGTGCAGGAAGTTGGATGCGTAGTCCAGATCGTTTCTTGGGTAAACGAATGGCTGGCCAGTGTGGTATTTGAAAGTCATGGCAGCGATGGTTGGCATCTTTGCGATCATGCGCAGGGACGCAACCATGCGTTGGTGCGGATCGGCGATGTCGGTGCTGTCATGGTAGAATGCAGACATTGCTCCTACGGTACCGGTCATAACTGCCATCGGGTGGGCGTCACGGCGGAAACCTTTAAAGAAGGAGCTCATCTGATCGTGGATCATGGTGTGGTAGGTTACACGATGAACAAAGTCGTCCTTTTCTGCGCGTGTTGGCAGTTCGCCATACAGCAGCAGGTAGCAACTTTCCAAAAAGTCGCCATGTTCGGCAAGTTGTTCAATCGGGTAACCACGGTAAAGCAGAGTACCTGCATCACCGTCGATGTATGTAATCTTGGATTCGCATGAGGCGGTTGAAGTGAAACCCGGGTCCAGAGTGAAGTGGTCGGTTTCTTTGTAAAGCGATCCGATGTCCATGACATCAGGCCAATGGAGCCAGATCGGATATTAAAATCCCAGCTGTCATCTCCAATAGTCAGTTTCGCTGTTTTGTCGCTCATATCAGGCAACCCCCATTTTGTATCTCCTCATACGACCTGCTTCATTTGTGTACAACTGAATACATCGCATGATCTGACGTTTCCGCCCGGAAGAGAGTGTTGTCGAAGCACTGCCTATATCATTTGCCGCGATGGGGCAAGCGTCCGCAACCACCGCTTTTAGTTATAAGTGTAACTACCGCTACGATGCGCTGGCATTTGCAGCGGTAGTTTTTGCTATAATTCAGTGAATTATGCCGCAAAATCGCGGATACGTGCGCAAGATTCGTCTTTTCCCAATACGGCAAGTACATCAAAGATGCCTGGGGATGTCCCGCGGCCTGTGAGTGCAGCGCGCAATGGCTGGGCAACTTTGCCGAGTTTCAGCTCTTGCGCCTCTGCAACAGCCTTTACGGAAGCTTCAGTGCTATCCACTGTCCATTGGTCGAGGTTTTCCAGTGCCGACAGTACTTTGCCAAGAACGGCGCGCGCATCATCGCTCAGGATCTTCTGGGCTTTTTCATCCAGATCCAAAGGACGCTGCACCCAGAGATAGCGTGCAGATTCCTGCAGCTCAACAAGTGTCTTCGCGCGCTCTTTGAGGCCTGGAAGAGCCACCATGAATTTGTCCTGATTGCCGTCGCCAGCCAGCCACGCCATCACGTCTGCACCACCTTCAATATCTGTCAGGTAGGTGAGGAAGTGACCGAGCAGTTCTTCATCGTCCTCTGAGCGCATGTAATGGGCGTTCAGGTTCTCCAGCTTCTTGAAGTCAAAGCGGGAGGGGGACTTGCCGATAGCATCCAGACCGAACCATTCGATCATCTGCTCGGTGGAGAAGATTTCATCATCACCATGGGCCCAGCCAAGGCGGGCGAGATAGTTGCGCATGGCGGATGGCAGGTAACCCATGGCGCGGTAAGCTTCTGCACCAATTGCACCGTGGCGCTTGGAGAGTTTTGCCCCGTCCGGACCGTAGATGAGCGGAATGTGCGCCATAACCGGGACGTCCCAGTTCAGTGCCTTGTAGATCAGGGTCTGACGTGCAGCGTTGGTCAGGTGGTCGTCACCGCGCACAATGTGGGTGATACCCATATCGTGGTCATCTACTACAACAGCCAGCATGTAAGTTGGGTTGCCGTCAGAGCGCACCAGAACCAGATCATCCAGATCCTTATTGGCGAACTTGACAGTGCCTGAACCTGATCTTCCACGATGGTGTCACCTTCCAGCGGAGCCTTCAGGCGGATCACCGGAGAAACACCTTCCGGTGCTTGGGAGGCGTCACGGTCACGCCAAGTACCGTCATAGCGCGGCGGGCGACCTTCTGCGCGGGCCTTTTCGCGCATTTCGTTCACTTCTTCCGGTGTGCTGTAACAATAGTAAGCAGTGCCATCCTTGATCATCTGCTCAGCCACTTCACGGTGGCGATCAACGCGGCCATACTGAGAGATCGGCTCGCCGTCCCAGTCCAAACCCAGCCATGACAGGCCATCGAGCAGCGCGTCTACGGCTTCCTCGGTGGAGCGTGCCCGATCGGTGTCTTCAATACGCAGCAGCATTTTACCGCCGCTGTGTTTTGCCAGCAGCCAGTTAAACAGGGCTGTGCGGGCGCCACCAATATGCAGGTAGCCGGTAGGAGAAGGCGCAAAGCGCGTGACGACAGGTTTAGTCATAGCTCGTCCGGAAAAGTTTCAAGTTACTTCGAATAGTTTGGGGTAATTACGGCGGGAAGCCGTTTCTCTGCGCGGTGTGTACCATAGCATTGGAGAGTTCCCAAGTAGCTGAAAGGGACTTAAGGTGCGGGAGGTGCAATCATCCTCAGACAAGACACAATCTGGTGGCTGTGCTTCCAGAATAGGCGAGCTTTGCTTGAGGGGGATAAGTTTTCTGCTGGTGCCTTTGAGGGAGATGTTGCGCTGCAAGAGCGGCCAACACAGCAACGCGCCAAAACGCAAATTTACGCAAAAAACGCACATAACAACGCAAGTGCGGAAGTTGGTGAAGAAAAACAGACGGTTAGGTTGTGGGAGCTGTGGCAGAGCCTGCGCGAGCTGCTGTGGTTTGTGCTCAGGCCCGATTGGCCGGCGGTTCTGACTTATGCCCGTGCTGTTCTCGTGCAGGACTGGAATCGCGGGCAGGGCCTTGTCTGGTATGCGCTCAGCCATTTAACGGGCGTGCTGGTTTATTTTTCACTGCCAGCCGAACCTTACAGCGTTTTAAGCGGAATTCCTTGTATCCTATTGTCACTATTTGTTTTTCGTCGATGGAGAGCCGGGTGTTTAACCGTTGGCCTGCTTGCGCTTTTGTTTTTTTGTAATTGGTTTCTTTCTCGCCGATTTACGGGTGGAGTATGCCCGGAGTGATCCACTGGAGCGTCCGGTGACGCGCAAAGTGGAGGGTGTGATTGCCGGAGTGAAGCAATCTGGTGAACGCTCGTATTCAGTTATCCTGACAGATGTGGCCTCGGTTTCGAAGGGGGGCACAACTTCTTTCCCCTTTCGTATTCGCCTTAGCATCAAGGGGATGGAAACTGCTCCCGTGATGGGGGATAGGATGGAGCTGAAAGCGCGGCTGCTGCCTCCCGGTGGTGTGGTGCGCCCGGGTGGATATGACTTTGCCCGCACTGCGTTTTTCAGCGGCATTGGGGCTGTGGGCTATGCGCTTTCCAAGCCGGTTGTGACGGCGGGGCCTGAGGGAACTAGTTTCAGGCAGACGGTGGAGGGTTTGCGCAGTGGCATTGCGCAGCGTATCCGGCGGGTGTTGGATAACAGCTCGGAAAGCGCCTTCGCCGTTGCGCTTCTGGTGGGCAAGCGGGACTATCTTGCTACCGCTGATAAGGAGGCATTGCGCAGCGCTGGGCTCGCTCACGTGCTTGCAATATCCGGTATGCATATGGGCCTGGTGACCTCGCTGGTGTTTCTGGCTGTGCGTTTGTCCTTATCCCTTAGCCGGACACTCGCGCTGAAAGGCATATTCACGTTTACGCCAGTCTGGCAGCGCTGGCGGCGGCGACGGTTTATCTCGGGTTATCAGGGGCTTCTGTGGCAACGCAGCGGCCTATCTGATGGCTGTGCTGATTTTATGCGCGGGGCTGCTGGGGCGGCGAGCTTCAGTCTGCGCGGTCTGGCACTTGCCTGCCTTGTGCTTTTGAGCCTGAGGCCGGAGGAGGTTCTGGCACCAGGTTTCCAGATGTCGTTCATTGCGGTGCTGGCTTTACTCTCGGCCTATTCTCTTGGAAAAGACTGGCTGTTTGGAGGTGGAGCCATGTTCGTCCCGAAAAAAAATCTCATGGTTTCAAAGAGTTGTATACTCTTCTTTGAAATGGATTCTGGCTTGTGCATTGACTTCACTGATAGCTGGTGCTGCCACGGCCCCTGTCGCTGCGATGCATTTTGAGCAGATGGCCCCTTATGGTCTGCTGGGGAATATCCTTGCTATGCCACTTGTGACGTTTGTGGTTATGCCCCTTGGACTATTGAGCTTATTGACGATCCCGCTGGGCGCGGATGCCTTTTTCCTACACGGCATGGAGGCCGGATTGGCTCTGGTGCTGCGTGCCGCCTATGCTGTGAGTTCTCTCAGTGAGGGCCTGACCAGTCTTGGGGTTGCAAGCCTGACTGGTTATCTGCTGGTAATCCTCGCGATTGTGCTGCTGTGCGTGATGCCTTTACGGCTGAAATGGCTTTCCGCTCCGGCATTTGCTGCAAGTGTTCTGGCGTTTGTTGCAGACAGGCCGCCAGATGTGATGGTGGCGGATGCAGGTAAGCACATTGCGTTTTACCGTGCGGATGGCGCATTTCGGCTGACGTCCTCGCGCATGTCATTTGCAGCAGACAGCCTGTTGCGGGCTGGCGGATATTCGGCACATGCGTTCAAGGAAAATAAGGCGCGCGCGTCAGATCGTGTCTGTGATGACGGGGGCTGTGTCTTGAAGATATTCCCGCAGCAGTCGGCCCGGCAGGAGGGGATAAGTCGGCTACCTATCTTATTGGCCCAGACTAAAACTGCAGATGCTCTTGAAGCTGACTGCCGCCTTGCGACTATTGTTGTGACACAGGTTCAGGTGCCTGCGTCCTGTCATGCGGAACTGGTGATCGACCAGCGAACCTTCGGTGCGCAAGGCTCAGCTTATATCTGGCTTTCAAGGGATGGAGAAAGTGGTATGAAGATACAAAAAGTGCGCTGGGCGTATCATGCTCAGCGCAGACCATGGAATCCGAAATTGCCTCAGACAACCAATGATTTAATAGCGGCGGAAGAGCGCGATCATCTTGCCCTGAACGCGGACACGGCCCGGGCCGAAGATGCGAGTTTCGTAGGCGGGGTTGGCCGCTTCAAGCGCGATTGAGGCCCCTTTCTTGCGCAGGCGCTTCAGGGTTGCTTCCTCATCATCAATCAAAGCCACAACGATCTCGCCGTTATCTGCGGTCTCGCCGCGCTTAATCAACACGGTATCTCCGTCAAAGATACCTGCGTTGATCATGGAGTCACCTTTAACTTCCAACGCATAATGCTCTCCACGGCCCATCAAATCGGCAGGCATGGCAATCGAATGGCTCTGAGTTTGGATTGCCTCAATAGGAACACCAGCAGCAATGCGGCCCATGACAGGAATTTCCAGTGTTGGAACTTCGTCTGGCGAGGGCGTGCGCGGTGGAGGAGGCGTTGCTACCTTCTTGCTCAAGGCGCCTTCAATGATTTCAGGCGCAAAGCTTTCTCTTTCGCTGTGGGTTTGAGGCCCGGCGAAATTGAGTCAGGAAGCTTGAGTATTTCCAGTGCACGGGCTCTGTTAGGCAGGCGGCGAATGAAGCCGCGCTCTTCCAGAGCTGTGATGAGCCGGTGAATGCCCGATTTGGAACGGAGATCCAGCGCGTCCTTCATCTCGTCAAAGGAGGGCGGAACGCCAGCTTCCTTCAAGCGTTGATGGATGAACATCAAAAGCTCGTGTTGCTTCTGTGTAAGCATCTTTTATCCCCGTTCGCTCCTAAAGCGCAGATTGAAATTGAGTGGTCGCGGATGACCCATTAATGAGTTGCACTCCCAAGAAGCTGAAAGACTTCAACTTCTGCGATTGGAAGGACAAAACACGAACGTACTCTACCTGTTCTCATTGTGTTCTGCAATGGGTTTGTTGATGTTAAGCTGCAAGACTAGGGGAGTTGGAATTTAGTGGGTGAGTGGACAGGGGTTGCCCACTCCTTGTTGCCGGGTTTAGCGTAGCTTGATCAGATCCACTTTTTCGCCTGTCTTTGCAGCCGGTGCGTGTGGAGGACGGATGATCAAGGCATCTGCTTTTGCCAGTAAGCCAAGCATTGAGGAATCCTGCTTGCCGAATGGCTGGGTCGTCAGATCGCCGTGTTTGTCCGTGTGCAGGCTGGCGCGCAGGTAGTCCTGCCGCAGGTCGTTTGCGGGCAGATCAGAGGTCAGTGTTGCTCTGATAACGCCTTGATTGGACTGGGGTACTGTGCGGCCAAGCAGTTTATCGAGTAATGGGCCTAGGAAGAGGAGGGCACATACAAGACTGGATACCGGGTTACCGGGAAGGCCGAGCACCTTCATGGGCCCAGAGAGCCTGCCATGAGCGGTTTGCCCGGACGCATGGCGATGCGCCAGAAGCCGAGCTCCATGCCCTCTGCGCCAAGCACGTCCTGAATGAGGTCATGGTCTCCGACGGAGGCACCGCCCAGAGTTACCAACACATCGGCCTTAGCTTCGATAGCCTGCTTGACGCGGGCTGCGATTTCCCGAGGCTGGTCTGGTGCAATACCAAGCATCATCGGGTGCCGCCGCAGTTTTTGACGAATTCTGCGATGCCAACCTGATTGGAGGCGATGATTTGATTCGGACCGGGTGTCTGGCCTGGTTCTACAAGTTCATCACCGTTTGCAAGGATTGCTACAACGGGCTTTCTGCGTACTGGCAGGGCAGCGTGGTTCATTGCGCCTGCAAGGGAAAGTTCGCGGAAGCCGAGTTCCCTGCCTGCTTTGAGGAGTATCTGGCCCTCTTCGAAGTCCAGCTGCGGGGCGGATGAATTTGCCGACAGAAACGCTTTCCTGGCAATAGAGATTGTCGCCGTCGCGGCGGGCGTTCTCCTGGATCAAAATTGCATCAGCGCCATTGGGCACTGGTGCGCCGGTGAAAATGCGCAGGGCCTCGCCAGCCTGCATTGTGCCGTCGAAGCTGTAGCCAGCCGCGACTTCGCCGATGACCTTCAGCGGTGTTTCAGGATTGGTGGTCTCCGCGGCTTTTACAGCGTAGCCGTCCATGGCGGAAGCGGTGAACGGGGGCTGAGTACGGGTTGCTGCGATGTCCTGTGCTAACACACGTTCGCCTGCGTCGAGCATGGTAGGGACTCGCTTGGAGTTGGTTTAACGTCCGTCAGGAGGCGGCTCAGGCTTCTTCGATGCTGATCAGGCTCATTTGGAGTTATCCTCCTCAGCCAGATAGTGACCGGACTTGCCACCCTTTTTTTTCCAGAAGGCGGATTTCTCCGATTTCCATGGAGCGGTCTACAGCCTTGGCCATGTCGTAGATTGTCAGGCAGGCAACAGAGGCGGCAGTGAGGCTTCCATTTCGATGCCGGTTTGGCCGGAGACTTTGGCGAAGACTTCGATTTCAATGCCCGGCAGTTCCGGGTTTGGCGTGAAATCCACCTGAACCTTGGAAAGTGCCAGGGGGTGACACAAAGGGATCAGCTCATGGGTGCGCTTGGCCGCCATGATGCCTGCGATGCGTGCTGTTGCAAGCACGTCGCCCTTTTTAGCGTTTCCCGAGAGGATCATGTCGAGAGTCTCAGGCTGCATTTTTACCTGACCGCCTGCGCGCGCGATGCGTGAGGTGACTTCTTTCTCCGAGATGTCGACCATATGAGCGGCACCGCTGTCATCAAGGTGAGTGAGTTTGGGAGAAAGTTCTGCCATTTTCTTGCCTCTCGACACAATCTATTGAAGTAACTGCCTGTATTCAGCAGCTATTTTAGCGCTTGAGCAAGGCTCTCGTTGCGCTTTCTACATCATCTTGCCGCATCAGGCTCTCACCGATGAGGAAGGTTGAGATGCCGGACTTCTCCATTCTGGAAAGGTCCTGCGGTGTGAATAAGCCGCTCTCTCCCACGATAATCCGGTCTTGAGGAATAAGCGGAGCAAGGCGTTCGCTGGTCTCCAGAGACGTCTCGAATGTTTTGAGATTGCGGTTGTTGATGCCGACGAGCGGGGAGGTCAGCTTCAGGGCGCGTTCCAGTTCAGCTTCATCATGCACCTCGATCAGGCATCCATACCAAGCTCAAAGGCGGTGTCTTCCAACTCTTTGGCGAGCGCATCGTCGATTGCTGCCATGATGATCAGGATGCAGTCAGCGCCCCAGGCACGGGCTTCATGGACCTGATAGGTATCATAGAGGAAGTCCTTGCGCAGGACGGGTAGGGAGACTTCGTTCCGCGCTGCTACGAGGTATTCCGGCTTACCCTGAAATGACGGGGTATCCGTCAGGACGGACAGACACGCTGCGCCGCCGTTTTCATAGGCTTTTGCAAGTTCTGGCGGGTTAAAGTCCGCACGGATCAGGCCTTTGGACGGACTGGCTTTTTTTTGACTTCGGCAATCAGTGCGTACTCGCCGTTTGCGTGTTTGGCTTTCAATGCATTGGCGAAACCCGGGTCGGGGTTGCTGCCTTGATTGCCTCACTCAGATCGGCCAATGAAGTCTGCGCTTTTGCAGCGGCAATTTCTTCACGTTTGTAGGCTTCGATTTTCTTTAGGATATCTGTCATGGGATCCGTGGTCTTAAAGTGTCATGTTGGCAGCTGTTGCGGCGTTGGAGGTTTCAACGAGCTTGTCCAGACGGGAAAGGGCGGCGCCTGTATCAATGGCCTGTGCTGCCATTGCAACGCCGTCTGGCAGTGTGGTCACCTTGTCGGCAACGATCAGGGAGGCAGCGGAATTGAAGAGGACGATATCCCGATAGGCGTTTTTTTGCACCTTGCAGGACTTCGCGCAGGGCATGTGCATTCTCTTCCGGGTCCCCGCCTTTCAGATCTTCCGGTTTTGCAATCGGCAGGCCTGCGTCTTCCGGTGAGACGGTGAAGGTGTTGATGGCACCATCTTTCAGCTCGGCCACAAAAGTGGAGCCGGTGGTGGTGATTTCATCCATGCCGTCGGAGCCGTTGACGATCCAGGCTTTCTCGGTGCCCAGTTCCATCAGGGTGTTGGCGAGCGGTTCGACCCACTGCTGGGCAAACACGCCGGTCATCTGGCGTTTTGCGCCGGCCGGGTTGGTGAGCGGGCCAAGCAGGTTGAAGATTGTTCTGGTGCCCAGCTCGATGCGGGCAGGGCCAACATGGCGCATGGCCTTATGATGGTTTGGTGCGAACATGAAACCAATGCCTGCTTCATAGATGCAATGGCTAATGCCGTCCGGGTTCAGGTCAAGATTGATGCCAAGATTGGCCAGAGATTCTGCTGAGCCGGACTTGGAGGAGAGGGACCGGTTGCCGTGTTTGGCAATGGTGACGCCGCAGCCTGCCACAACAATGGCTGTGCAGGTTGAGATGTTGTAGGAGCCGGATGCGTCGCCGCCCGTTCCGACAATGTCGATGGCATGATCAGGTGCTTTCACCGGGATCATTTTAGCGCGCATGGTCTCAACTGCAGCGGAGATTTCGTCGATTGTTTCGCCGCGCAGGCGCAGGGCCATGAGAAAGCCGCCGATCTGAGCAGGAGTTGCGGCGCCTGTCATGATGATCTCGAAAGCTTCGCGGGCCTGGGACCGGTCCAGCGCGTTTCCGTCAGCGACGATTCCAATGAGACTTCTTAAATTGCTCACGGAGAAAACCCCCTCAATCTCTTAGTATTCCTTAGTGTGCACAAAGGCTAACTATTAGATAGCTTTAGGAGGCTGTCTAGGAGATAAACAAAAGCCCGGCGCACTTATAAGTGCGCCGGGCTTGTTTTCGACAAGGATTTGTCTACAGGCGATCCTGTCCGGTCACCTGATTGAAGACTGCCTGATTTACGCGCACGCCCTCTGTCTGTTCCAGCTGTTGATGAACTGGTTGAGCAAGGAGCTTTCCAGCGCGCCTGTCAGCTGTGAGTTGATGCGCTGCACGTTCTCAGATTCGCTTATAAAGGCCGGGGCGGTGGTGTCTGTTAGGACGAGAAGGATCCGGTCTTCATTGTTGCCCGGAACTTGTGCCGCAGTGCCAGTCGGTCCGGAGAATGCCGCAGTTACTGCGGAGCCGGACAGGCCTTCTACGCCACCGTTACGGGTGAATGGCTCAGAAACGACCGTTGTCAGGCCTTCCTCGGTTGCGATTTCGGACAGAGGCTTTCCAGCTTCCACCTCAGCAATCAAGCTTTCCGCTCTTTCTTCCAGAAGCTCGGCTGTGCGTGCTGCGGTCCAGTCAGCGACCACAGTCTCTCTTACTTCAGAGAGTTCTCTGTCGCGGGCAGGTGTGACTTCATTGACTTCGTACCAGACGTGACCGGTGCGACCGATTTCAAGCGGGTCGTTTTCTACACCAATGTCGGTTGCGAAGATGGCAGGGGTCAGAGCGTCTGTGACTGGAAGGTCAACAGGTTCACCTTCTTCGTTGAGGCCGGATGCGTCGAAAGATGGAGTGTTGATCAGGTCCAGATCCAGACGCTGCGAGATTTCCTCAAGTGTATTGCCGCCTGCGCGGGCATCTTCGACCTCGTTGTACAGCTCTTCAGCTTCATCAGTCGCTTTTGCCTGAGCAACAGTGTTGCGCAGTTCGTCTTTGATTGCGTCAAGTGGCTGTTCACTGGCTGGGCGGACTTCTTTCACAAAAAGAACTACAGTTGAGAACTGGCCTTCAACCACTTCGCTGGCCTGACCTTCATCAAGTGCAAATGCTGCGTCAGCAATCTTGTCATCAAGGAAACCGGCCTTGTTCATGAGCCTAGATCGACGTCCTGTTCGCTCAGATCGCGCTCATTCATCAGATCTTCAAAGGTCTTGCCTGATTCCATCTCGACAACAGCGGCTTCTGCTTCCTGCCTT
The DNA here is from genome assembly GCA_001310715.1 of Pseudovibrio sp. JCM 19062. Next base: position 4,874 of record BAXV01000077.1, on the reverse strand, counting down.
GTTGCGAACGGGATCCGGTAGATGCGGCGCTGTTCCTCAGTCTGATAGCGGTCTTTGGTGCGTTCGTATTCGCGCGCGATTTCCGCTTCAGTCACATTCTCCGGATTGGCGATGTTACCTGCGGTGATCTCGAGTAAGGTGGCGCTGCGGTACTCAGGTGCTTGATAGTTGTCTTTGTTCTGCTCGAAGAAGGCGGTAAGTTCCTCTTCGGTTGGAGCTGGGACATCTGTCAGAGAATCCTGTGAGAGAACCAAATATTCAACGGTGCGCTCTTCCATTGCGTACTTGTGAATGCTTCGAGCATGGTCTGGGGAACCGAAATGCCGCCAATGATGGCCTCAGCGAGCTGTTGACGTTCAGCTACAAGCTGCTGCTGCATCACGAATTCGTCTTCGTTCATGCCCAGACTATAAAGGACCTGTCCCAGAAGATTGCGGTCATATCCATTCACACCCTGAAATGCGGGTGTTTCCTGAATTGTCTTGATGATCGCTTCATCGGAAACGCCGATGCGCAGCTTTGTTGCTTCGTTATCAAGCGCAGCTTCGGCGATAAGGCGACCCAGAACCTGAGCAGGAAGGCCAAACGCAGCGGCTTGTTCCTGAGTGACAGGCTGGCCGATGCGGGCTGACAGCTGGTCGAGTTCGCGAGTATAAGCTTGTTGGAATTCCTCAGCCGAGATTTCCTCGTCACCCACGTAGGCGACCGTTGAAGAGCTGTTTCCAGTAAAGACGTCAGCGATCCCCCAAACTGCAAAGCTGAGCACCAAAAGGCCGATCAGGAGTTTTGCAAACCAGGAACCTACGCTATTACGTAGCGCGTCGAGCATAATTTTATCCGTTCTCTTGTTGAAGGCGCAGAGCAAATTGCCCGCGCGCGCATGCAAGGCCGATGGATAATAGTGTTCCTTTTGCCGTGGGGCAAGTTTACACACCATAAAGCCTGTGTGATACGGCCGCAGATACGAAGTTCATCGCACTAGCGGTAATCGGCTATGTGACTTAAGTGTTTTTTTCTGCTAGTGAGCACACATTCCATTTGGGAATCTAGAATTCATATTTGGGGAACCTATCAAATGACTAATCGGCCACTCGTTGCTGGTAACTGGAAAATGAATGGCACCAAAGCTTCTGCCGCAGAGCTGGAAGCAATGGGCGCTGGATACGACGCAGCACTTGCCGAAAAAGTAGAGCTTCTGATTTGCCCTCCGGCATTGTTGGTTGCTCAGCTGGCTTCCCAGGGCAAAATTGCTATTGGTGCGCAAAATTGTCATGCAAAAGAAAACGGTGCACATACCGGCGACATCTCAGCTGAGATGATCCGCGATGCCGGTGGTAAGTTCGTGATTGTCGGTCACTCTGAGCGCCGTGAAGATCATGGCGAATCTGATGCTGATGTGCGCGAGAAGGCAGAAGCTGCTTACCGCGCTGGTCTGGTTGCGATTGTTTGTGTTGGTGAAGTTGAGAGCGAGCGCCGTGCCGGTACAACACTTGATGTTGTTACCAAACAAGTTCTTGGCTCTGTGCCAGAAGCTGCAACCGCAGAAAACACAGTGATTGCTTATGAGCCTGTGTGGGCGATCGGTACTGGCCTGACACCAACGCCAGCTGATGTCGCTGAAGTTCACGCTTCTATCCGCGCAACGCTCATCAAGCAGTTTGGTGATGAGATCGGCGGCAAGATGCGCATCCTTTATGGTGGCTCTGTGAAGCCAACCAACGCAAAAGAACTGCTTGCGGTTGATAACGTTGATGGCGCACTGGTTGGCGGTGCTAGCCTGAAAGCGGCGGATTTCCTTGGAATTGCCGCAGCTTATCGTGACTAATATTCGCCTGAATGTAAGATTATTGTTCGCAGTCCACCAATTGCTGCGCCTTTAGGGTAGAAAGGCGCAGCAAATTCGGTTAGAAGGCCGATTAACGAATTCATTAAACCTACGGATACCTATGGAAACCGTTCTGATTGTTATCCACCTGATGGTCGTCGTTGCACTGGTAGCAATGGTCTTGCTTCAGCGTTCTGAAGGCGGCGCGTTGGGTATTGGCGGCGGCGGTGGCGGTGTGATGAGCAGCCGTGGTACAGCGAACATGCTGACACGCGGTACTGCAATTCTTGCTATCTGCTTCTTTGTAACTTCACTCGCTCTTTCTCTGCTGGCACGTTACGACGAGCGTCCTGGTTCCTTGCTTGATCTGGTTCCATCCGGTTCTGCAACACAAGGTTCCGAGCAGGGCAGCGGCAATGGTCTTCTTGACCAGTTGCAGCAGCAAAGTGAGCCGACTGGCCCGCAGGTTCCGCCTGCTCAGTAATCTGCTGTAAAGCAGTAACAGTTCAAATAAACGTCTGACGGCACCGCACTCTTGTGCAGTGTCCGTCATTCGTGCGTTCAGACATATCTTAAATATCCAAGGTGCCGGATTATCATGTGCCACACCAAGTGAGCATCCCTTCTGATAACTCCGCCCTTTCTAACGTGGTAGCGATCCATGGCACGGTATATATTCATCACCGGTGGTGTTGTTTCTTCTCTCGGGAAGGGACTTGCCTCCGCAGCTCTTGGTGCGGCTTTACAAGCGCGCGGATACAAGGTTCGGCTTCGTAAACTTGACCCCTATTTGAACGTCGATCCCGGCACTATGAGCCCTTACCAGCATGGTGAGTGTTATGTGACCGATGACGGCGCCGAGACCGATCTGGATCTGGGACACTACGAGCGTTTCACAGGTCGTCCGGCAAATAAGCAGGACAACATTACCACTGGCCGCATTTATCAGGACATTATTGCTAAGGAACGCCGTGGTGATTACCTGGGCGGGACCGTGCAGGTGATTCCTCATGTGACCGATGCGATTAAGAATTTTGTTCTGGACGGTAACGAAGACTATGACTTCGTGCTTTGCGAGATCGGTGGTACGGTTGGCGATATTGAAGGCCTGCCATTCTTTGAAGCGATCCGCCAGCTGGGCAACGATTTGCCGCGCGGACAGGCTGTCTACATTCACCTGACGCTGCTGCCTTACATTGCCAGTGCCGGTGAAATGAAAACCAAGCCGACCCAGCACTCTGTTAAAGAGCTGCGCTCCATTGGTATTCAGCCAGACATTCTTATGGTTCGATGTGATCGCCAGATCCCGGAGAACGAGCGCCGCAAGCTTTCCCAGTTCTGTAATGTGCGCGAAGAAGCTGTAATTCCGGCTTATGATGCAAAGAGCATTTACGAAGTGCCTCTGGCCTACCATAAGGAAGGTCTGGATGAGCAGGTTCTGGATGCGTTTGGCATTACGGGTGCGCCAGCTCCTGATCTTTCCCGCTGGGAACGCATTGTGAAAACTCTGTTCAACCCAGAGGGTGAAGTCACCATCGCGATTGTTGGCAAGTACACTGTTCTTAAAGACGCTTATAAATCCCTGATTGAAGCGCTGGTGCATGGCGGCATTGCCAATGGCGTCAAGGTCAATCTTGAGTGGATTGAATCTGAAGTCTTTGAAAAGGAAGATCCGAGTGAGTTCCTGTCCAATGTGAACGGTATTCTTGTTCCTGGCGGCTTTGGTGAGCGCGGCTCTGAAGGCAAGATCGCGGCGGCACATCATGCGCGCGTAAACAACATTCCTTACTTCGGCATCTGTTTTGGTATGCAGATGGCTGTGGTGGAAGCTGCCCGTAATCTGGCAGGCATTAAAGATGCTAGCTCTACTGAGTTCGGTTCGGCTAAAGAGCCTGTTGTTGGCCTGATGACTGAATGGACACGTGGTAACGAAAAAGAACAGCGTCATGCTGAAGGTGATCTGGGCGGAACCATGCGTCTTGGTGCGTATGATGCGGTTTTGAAAGCGAACAGTAAGATCGCTGCAATTTATGGGTCTACGGAGATCTCCGAGCGCCACCGTCACCGTTATGAGGTAAACATCGGCTACCGCGAGAAGCTTGAGGACGCTGGTCTGATCTTTGCTGGTACGTCCCCTGATGGTGTTCTGCCAGAAACGGTCGAGATTGAGAACCATCCTTGGTTTATCGGCGTTCAGTATCATCCAGAGTTGAAATCTCGTCCGTTTGAACCACATCCGCTGTTCTCCTCCTTTGTAGGCGCGGCACTCGATAACAGCCGGCTGGTTTAACTTGCTGTTTTGGGGGAAACGCTTTGACCAAGGGAATTGACCACATCGTTCTTGCCGTGAAATCTTTGCAGGATGGAGCGGGACACTGGGAACAGCTTGGATTTAAGGTGACGCCGACTGCGCGTCACCCATGGGGCACTGAAAACCGCCTTGTTCAACTGGATGGAAGTTTTCTTGAGGTTCTAACCATCGGCGAAGGTGCTGAATTGACAGAGCCAAGTGACGGCGTTTTCTCCTTTGGGGCGTTTAACCGTGATTTCCTGTTGAAGGGTGAGGGTGCCTCCATGTTCGTGCTGGACAGCACGAGCGCTGAGGAAGACCGGAAGGCTTACAATGCTGCCGGTCTTCCCGAGTACGCTCCTTTTTCCTTTGAGCGGATTGCTGTGACCCCTGAGGGGGGCGAGCGTCCGGTTGCGTTTGATCTGACGTTCACCACAGATCCGCTCAGTGCGGAAATGGGGTTCTTTACCTGCCACAACAAATTTCCGGATAACTTCTGGAAGGCGGAGTATCAGAGCCACCCAAACACTGTGAGCGCTCTGAGCGACGTTATCTTTGTTGCTGATGATCCGGCAGACCACCATGAATTCCTGAAGGCCTTCATTGGTGAGCGTACTGCGCGGCTTTCCAGTCTCGGTGTTGAGATTGTAACGGCGCGCGGGACAATCAAAGTTCTGTCTCCGAGTGCTTATGAGAGCCTTTACGGTGTTGGCGCGCCGAGTGGTCGCAGTGGCCTCAAGCTTGCGGCCTTAGGCTTCA
>BAXV01000076.1 GCA_001310715.1 Pseudovibrio sp. JCM 19062 | reverse complement strand
CTTGCGCCTCAATATCCAGACCTACAAAGCTCTCTAAAACCCCGTAAATCCTTCTGTTTGTCTGCCTCCAGTCCGGCGCCTCAGTGGCCCGCCCCGGTGGCGTGAAGCGGGTTATAGGGATAGGAGCTGATGCTGTCAACGAGGATGAAGAGAAAACTTCAGATTTTTCACAGGACTGGGGAAACTTTTTCGAAAACCGCAAGTCCTCTATTCATATGGTGCGAAAATCCGCGTTTTGAAGACCAAAACCATTATTTTCAATCCAATCGAGCCTTTGCTATAATTTTTCAGAGTAAGAGCGACAAAATACAGCCGTATTTTTCTTTCATTAGTTGTTCCCGTCTTCAGCTTTGTTTATCAATCTATGTGTGTGCCATGCCATTCGCTGTAGGTGGCCGTTTGTCTGACTAGGGGAAAGATAGAAATCTCGATGAATTCTGGTAGGTTCCATCCTAATGGAAGGCCCTCCGTTAATCTTGGCAATGAGCCAGGCCTGATGGTGGACAGCCTTACGAGCGCGTCTGAACAGCCGACGCGGCTGAATGGCCGTTGGCTAATCGGGACGATTCTGACCGGCATGACATCTATAGTCTTGATGGGCGGAGCGCTGATGGCCGCTCTTGACGGCCAGTACAGTTATACCACTGCATATGCGCCTATACGCAATGCGGCAGACCAGACCCCACAACGGCATATCAGCGGCAAAGGCGACCGCCTCTCCGCAACTGAAGATGAAGTCGCCAATCAGCAAATCATTGAAGTGAATACAGTGACCCGCACTGATGGGCGCGACCACGTGAAAGCACGGCCATACGCGCTTGTCACCGCGAGCCTTGAACCCTTCAAAGAACAGGAAGCTGCAGCGGATATTCCACCGTTTGACCCGATTACCATGTATCAGGGCGAACAGGTTGCTCCACTACAGGTCGCCAGTGACGCGATTTACGGCGCCGACATTGAAGGCGAAGTCTCTATCTCGCAGCGTGATTTTCCACTTGAAGCCATGAGCATGGTCGCTCTTGCTGATTACAAGGAAGAATCCGTTCAGGATCAAGTCAAGAAAGCCGCGATGTTCATGCTGGACAACTCCACTGACATTGCCGCAGTTGCTAGCCTCGAAGACCTCAATGCCGGTTTTGCTCCCCTTTCAGAACAGCCATTTGAAAACCTGAATGTCCGCATTACCGAAGAAAACGTTTCCTTCCAGCCCAAATCCCGCAAAACCGTTCAGTCCAGCCAGATCGAGGAACGCATTGTTCCAATTCTGACCCAGACCGACTTTATTGACGTTCTGCTGGATGGTGAGGCCTCTGAGGAAGAAGCGGAAAACTACATCAAGGCGTTTAGCGAACACTTCGGCATCGACAACATCAAACCTGGCCAGATTTTCCGCCTGTCCCTCAACACGGATCAGATTGAAAAAGAAGACAATATTCTCGTTCGTGTCAGCATCTATGAAGACCAGCGCCATGTGGCAACCATCGCCCGCAACGATGAAGGCGAGTTTGTTGTCGCACAGGAGCCATCCACCGAGATGGCCGCAGACGCTTTTGCAGTACAGCAACAAGGCTCCCGTGGCCCACGCGCTACATATTACGACTCGATTTACCAGACTGGCCTCGACAACAGTGTTCCGCAGTCCCTTATTAGAGAACTCGTTCGCATCTACTCTTACAGCGTGGACTTCAACGCCCCTGTGAAGACAGGCGATGAGATGAGCGTCTTCTATGGTCTGGATGCGGATGAAGCCACTGGCACCTCCGAGATTCTATATACATCGATCTCCGTGAACGGTCGCTCCCATCGCTTCTATCGTTTCCGCACACCGGAAGATGGTGTTGTTGACTACTATGATGAGAACGGACAGAGCGCCAAGCAATTCCTGCTTCGCAAGCCAATTGCAACCGGCCGCTACTCATCCGGTTTCGGCATGCGCCGCCACCCTGTTTTGAAGACACGCCGCCTGCACACCGGCACTGACTGGGCCGCGCCGCGCGGCACGGCCATCTTTGCAGCCGGTGACGGGGTTATTCAAAAAGCGGCGTGGTCCGGTGGGTACGGCAAGCGCGTTGAGATCAAACACGCCAACGGTTACGTCACCACCTATAACCACATGAGCCGCTTTGCTTCTGGTATCAAACAAGGCCAGGAGATCAGACAGGGCACTGTTGTTGGCTATGTTGGCACGACCGGTCTCTCAACCGGTAACCACCTCCACTACGAAGTGAAGGTGAACGGTCGTTTTGTGAACTCTCTGAAGATCAAGGTCCCGCAAGGCCGGGTGCTTGAAGCTAAAAATCTGGAGAACTTCAAGCGCGAACGCGACCGCATCAATGCCCTGATGGAAACAGGCCGCTCAAGCCAGCGTGTAGCCTCACTGCGCAACTAAGCTTTGCAGTGAACTACTTGCTCCAATATCATGCTCACCACTTCAGGCGGTTGCTTTTCTGAGATATCGAGCATCACCTCATTTTCGTGATTGGGCTTGAGCACGATGGAGTTGCGTACAGATCTAAGTGACCGTTCAGGATCCATGTTCTTCAGTCGGAGTGCTCGGTCAGGAGAAACCACGCGCTTAACGATTTCATCCTCATTACAAATGAGCCTGATTGGAAGAAAACAAGCTCCTCTACGATGAGCTGTTTGGCGGATTGCCTCATAAATCTGCCGATCACCCGGATCGCCCTCAAAGCCCTCATGCGTGAAGACATAACTTGCACGGGCAGCACCAAGCGTGGCTATAGTCTCCAACACAGCATCTCGCACTTTGTCGATCTGCCTCCACACAGCCGCAGGATAAGGTGTCAGGCGGTCATGATCGAGCAGTCCGAAAATTGGGTTGTTGATCCACTGATTGTCGACGACTTTAGCACCAGTAGCCTCAGCAAGAGCGCGGGCAATTGTCAGCTTTCCAGTACCTGCAAAACCAACCAGATAAACCAATACATTTTCCAAGCTCAAATCCTTCAGCATCAGACAGAGCATGAGGCATCAGCTAAACAGCGGTACCCGTTCCACCTGCTGACGCTTGCCTATCAAAATCACAACAAACCAGAGATAAACGCCCGTCTCTAAGGCCCTTTGTAGAAGACCATTAACTGCGGTTTCGACAGACATGCTCATTAGTAGAGCCAGCAAGATCAGTCCAGGCACGACCCAGTACGGTCTTTCAGCTTGGGCATGGGACAACAGACACAATCCCACAACAGCGCAGAAGTAAGCCAGAAAGCCAGCAGCGGTATGTATGAGTTGGCTGCGTGTTGGATCATCCATGCTGCATTCGAAATCGCATGGAAAGAACGCTGCAACAGCGATAAGCAGCGGATAGCCTGCGAAAATCGACAAACCAATACGCTCTGCCCGGCTGCGCATCAGACTAGCAAAACAGATCACGAGGCATGGCAAGAGCAGCAGCTCCACAACTGCAAAACCCCAATAGTTCACCGTAGGTCCAAAAGGGGCGCCAGTTGCGCCGAGAGCACTCATGAACTGTGAGATATGGTTGTAATCTGGATAAAACTGCCCGCCAATGACAACAGTCGCGGCAAGCCAGATGTAACTGACGACCACAAGTGAAATCGCAATATCAACGTGTCTCATGCCCGATGCCCTGCCCCATAACGAACACCCAAACGCTCGTCTGTATGACTAAACACCAAAAGCGCCGCCTCGCAAAGCCGCTTTGAGCCTTAAGGTAGCCTACACAGCAAAAAGGGCCGGAAGTTCCGACCCTTTTCTCATCTTAAAGTTCTGGCGGATCACACTGTATCAAACAGCAATCGATCTGTTCCGGCAGAAACCTTGATCGTCTGTCCGTCAGAAAGTGAACCAGCCAACAGCATTTCTGCCAATGGATCCTGCACTTGCTTCTGAATGACGCGCTTTAGAGGACGTGCACCATAAGCCGGGTCGTAGCCTTTGTCGGCAAGCCAGCCCATAGCGTCATCCTCCAGATCAAGTTCCATCTTCCGGTCGTCCAACAGCTTCTGCAGACGTGCCAGTTGAATTTCAACGATTTTCGACATCTGAGTCCGCTGGAGGCGGTGGAACAGGATGATCTCATCCAGACGGTTCAGGAACTCAGGGCGGAAATGCGCTTTAACCGCATCCATCACCGGTCCGCGAACGGCCTCCGCATCCTCACCTTCGCCTTGCGCGGCAAGGAATTCAGACCCAAGGTTCGACGTCATGATGATCAGCGTATTGCGGAAGTCCACAGTACGCCCCTGCCCGTCGGTCAAACGGCCATCATCCAGCACCTGAAGAAGAACGTTGAACACATCGCCATGTGCTTTTTCAACTTCATCAAACAGCACGACCTGATAAGGCCGGCGGCGAACCGCTTCTGTCAGCGCACCACCTTCTTCATAACCAACATAGCCAGGAGGAGCACCGATCAAACGCGCAACACTGTGCTTTTCCATGAACTCGGACATGTCCACGCGCACCATTGCTGTCTCATCATCAAACAGATAGCTGGCAAGCGCCTTGGTCAGCTCGGTTTTACCAACACCGGTTGGGCCGAGGAACATGAACGAGCCGATAGGTCGGTTTGGATCCTGTAGTCCGGCACGAGACCGGCGCACGGCAGTGGAAACCGCATGGACAGCTTCCTGCTGACCAACAACACGCTTGGCAAGCTCATCTTCCATACGAAGCAGCTTCTCGCGTTCACCTTCCAGCATCTTGTCGACCGGAATACCGGTCCAGCGGGACACAATCTGAGCAATACTCTCGCTGCTGACGGTCTCGTTGAGCATGGTGTCATCCACGTCTTCAGCCGTCTGGGCGTTCGCCAGGCTTTTTTTCCAGATCCGGAATAACGCCGTAACTCAGCTCACCAGCACGCGCCAGATTGCCTGTACGCTGCGCCTGTTCCAGCTCCGTCCGAGCTTCATCCAGCTGCTCTTTGATCTTCTGCTCACTATTCAGCTTGTCTTTTTCAGACTGCCAGCGTTGCGTCAGAGCACTGGACTCCTCCTCCAGATCAACCAGCTCTTTCTCAAGACGCTGCAACCGATCCTTCGTGGCGTCATCATCTTCCTTTTTCAGCGCTTCGCGCTCAATCTTCAGCTGAATGATCCGGCGATCCAGCTCGTCCAGCTCTTCCGGCTTGGAATCCACCTGCATGCGCAAGCGGCTGGCGGCTTCGTCAACAAGATCAATCGCCTTATCCGGCAGAAAACGGTCAGTGATGTAGCGGTTGGAAAGCGTCGCAGCAGAAACAATTGCACTATCTGAAATGCGTACACCATGGTGAAGCTCATACTTCTCCTTGATACCGCGCAGGATAGAGATCGTGTCTTCAACTGTTGGCTCACTCACAAACACCGGCTGGAAACGACGGGCCAGCGCCGCGTCTTTCTCAACGTGCTTGCGGTATTCATCAAGCGTAGTCGCGCCGACGCAGTGCAGCTCACCACGGGCAAGCGCAGGTTTGAGCAGGTTGGAAGCATCCATTGCTCCATCTGTCTTCCCTGCACCAACAAGCGTGTGCATTTCGTCAATGAACAGGATAATCCCGCCATCAGCAGACTGCACTTCATTCAGAACACCCTTCAGGCGCTCTTCAAATTCACCGCGATATTTCGCACCGGCAATCAGCGAGCCATATCAAGCGCAAGCAACTTCTTGTCTTTAAGGCTCTCGGGCACGTCGCCATTGACGATACGCAGAGCCAAGCCTTCCGCTATTGCAGTTTTACCAACACCCGGCTCACCAATCAGAACCGGATTGTTCTTGGTCCGACGAGATAGAACCTGAATAGCACGGCGAATTTCCTCATCCCGGCCAATCACAGGATCAAGCTTACCCTCGCGAGCTGCCTCAGTCAGGTCCTGAGCAAATTTCTTCAGAGCATCATACTGGTTTTCTGCGGAAGCCGAGTCAGCCGTGCGCCCCTTACGAAGCTCATTGATCACTTCATTCAGTGCATTTGGAGTAACCCCACTCTGCACAAGCGCCTTGCCAGCGCCGCTGTCTTTATCCATTGCCAGCGCCAACAGCAGTCGTTCCACAGTAACAAAACTGTCACCCGCTTTCTCGGCAATTTTCTGGGCTTGCTCAAAGAGACGTGCCGTTTCAGGCGCCAGATACAACTGTCCGTTGCCGCCGCTTACCTTTGGCAGCGCGGCCAGATCAGCCTCGATCTGCAGACGCACATCCTGAACACGTCCTCCAGCCGTTCAATAAGGCCAGCAGACATGCCTTCGCTGTCATCCAGCAAGACCTTTAAAATATGTGCGGGAGTAAACTGTTGATGCCCTTGTCCCAGAGCATAAGTTTGCGCAGACTGAATGAACCCACGCGCACGGTCGGTGTATTTCTCAAAGTCCATATATAACTCCTATGTGCCGTGTCACCCGAAGCATGACGAAGCATTTTGGGAGGATCCGAGCCTCTTGAAGAGCACCCGAAGCAGGAGACTTTCCCCTGCACTCTTCATATAGTAGCTCAGCTTGCCGACAAAAGAGGGCACTCGCAAGATCTTGCCACATTCCTTTGTCTCTCATAGTTTCTAGCAGTTTAAGCGACGGAATTTAATATGACTTTTTCGCCCGCCCAGATCTCCGCACTCGCAACCCATCCGGTCAAAGGCTCACGCCGCATCCACTCCAGTCCGCACCTGTGCAAGCAGGCGCCGTCTTCCCGCTCGACCGTGCCTACGCAATCGAAAATGGCCCATGCGGATTTGATCCGGCAGACCCCAAACACATCAAAAAGAGCAAGTTTCTGGTGCTGGTGCGCTACGAAGACGTGGCGCAGGTCAAATGCACGTACGATCTGAAAAACAAACGCATCACTCTGTCCAAGCCACAGACCGAGGACGTCACACTCTCACTGGAAACCACAGAGGGTCAGCAAGCTCTCGCCGCCTACTTCACGGCACATATGGGAGACAAAGCAACAGGCCCGCTCAAAGTACGCTCCGCAGACAACCATGCCTTCACCGATACAGCCGAAAAATTTGTCCACGTAGTGAATCTGGCCAGCGTAAAGGCACTTTCCGAAACCATGGGGATAGAGATCGACCCAAAGCGGTTCCGTGCAAACATTTACCTTGAAGGCTTGCCTGCCTATGAGGAATTCAACTGGGCCGACAAAAAAAATCCGCTCCAGCTCAGGCGTTGAATTCAAATTCGGCAGACGCACCCGCCGTTGTGCCGCAGTGGACGTAAACCCAAACACAGCCGAGCGCGACACCAATATCAACAAGGTGCTTCACACCTCTTTGGGCCACATGGATGTGGGGATTTATCTGGAAGTGCTCAACAACGGCACACTTTCCATCGGCGACACGCTGACTGTTGAATAAGCCACAAACACGCTGGTTTGCTGTTCAAGCAACAAAAAGAAAACCCCGCCTTTTGAGCGGGGATTTTCGTGAGTACACCGACAACCGCCAGTGAACCAGCAAACACATCGTCAGACGTGTTTAGCTCTCACCGTCTCCGGTCGTTTCTAAAGCCGTTGGTGCTGGTGCGTCCTCAGAAGGCACACGAGCCGCACGTGTACGTTGTGTACGAGCCGCACGAGGTGTGCGAGCACGAGGCGTACGACGTGGTTTTGGTGTAGCTGAATCCTCTTCACCACCTTCTGATGGTTCAGTCGGTTCATCAGGATTTGCAGAGCTTGGCGTGCGGCGTACACCGCGACCACGAGTCCCACGAACGCGGCGGCGTGGTTTATCATCATCTTCCTCAGAAGATTCAAATGTGCCAACCGCGGCTTCTGTATTTTCATCGGCTGTAGAAGCGGCTCAATAAACGGTTGAGGCGTATCCAGACCGACAATTGGCTGAGAAGAAGTTGCTGTTGTGCCTGCAGCTTCCATTTCTTCGCGCGGTTCCGCAGCTTTTGGAGCTTCAGAAGCTGTTTCATCTTCTGAACGCCCATAAGGTGCAGGTGTCGTCTGTGAGTGTTGGGGTTGAGCAGCAGCGACGATACGCTGGTAATGCTCTGCATGCTGGAAATAGTTTTCGGAGGTTACACGGTCTCCGGAGGCCTGAGCATCACGCGCAAGTTGCTGGTATTTTTCAGCAACATGCAATGCGGTACCTCGGATTTTCACATCCGGTCCATTTGACTCATACGTACGTGTCAATGGATTTGGAGCCTTACGCCCCCGCCCACGCATGCGCTTGTTATTCTGATTTCCTGGTCTCATTCTGCCGTTAACTTTCCGGAATAGCAATCGAACCGATTTTGAGGTTCCATGGGAGTAGGATCTCCCGGATTCCAAATGCCGTTAAAAAGCTTGCATGTTGATCAAGCCAAAAGCCATCAACATCGAAATGCAATCGCATTCGATCATATAACTGCTTCAATGCGATATCCGACGTCCGATCGCAGCAATACAAATGCATTGCTCTCTCAGTTCTACGATACGAGGGGTCGCTCAACTATCTGCTTTGAAACTATCAACCGACGTCTCTGCCAGGCTCGTCCCACAATCTGCGAGTGCCCATCCCCATCGTTTTCAGCTATTAGCTGGTATCGCTTGTCGGCGAGATGAAACTATCTCGTTCCGACGTATTTTCCAAGGGCTTTTTTCCAGATTGTTGAATTCTTCGCCAATCATGGAAAAACTACAACAATGACCCGAGCTGACCGGCCAAATCATGCTTACAGCATACGTCCAATCCCGCAAGTTCCTTTGCAAGCGCTGAGAGTTCGTCTGCCTGATCAAACCCGATCTCCATTAGGAGTCCACTATTTCCATTAAGAACCCGTTTAGCTCTACCTATTAATTCTCTGTAGGCAGTAAGACCATCAAAGCCGCCGTCCAACGCCAGCATCGGGTCATGCTGCTTCACTTCATGGCTCAGCCCCTCAATTACAGCACTGCGAATGTAAGGGGGATTGCTCACGATAAAATCAAAAGGCCCATTCAGCGCATCCAGATAGGACCACGAACAGGGATAAAGCGTTCCAGAACGCTATTATTTGCCGCGTTCTTTCGCGCAGTTTCCAACGCCTCTTCACTGATATCAACAGCGACGCAAATTGCATTGGGTAACTCGGACAAGAGAGCAATCGCGATGGCTCCTGTACCGGTCCCGATATCTGCAAACACCCAAGGCTTATCGAGCCCCCCATGCGCCTGACAAAACGCAAGCGTGGCTTCAACCAAAGTCTCTGTATCAGGCCGCGGTTCCAGTGTTGCCGGAGATAACAAAAACTCCAACCCCCAGAATTCCCGCTTACCCAAAACACGCCCCACCGGTTTACCTGCAAGCCGCTCTTCCACCCAACCGGAAACCACAGAAAGCACCTCGGGAGAAACCTCCTGATCATACTGTAGGATCAGGTTTCTCGGTTCAATTTCAAGCGCTTCGGCAACAAGGACACGCGCATCCAGATCGGCCTCAGGCAGGTCTGCGTCACGAAACAGGCTTCGCACCGCACGGTACAAAGCCTGTACATTCTTGACCTCAAATTTTTTTTAAGGATGCCGGACATCAAAGCCCTTCAGCTGCAAGCAGGTTCGCCTGATGATCCATAATCAGAGCGTCAATAACTTCACCTGTTGCTTCACCAGCCAGCATTTGATCCAGCTTGTACAGCGTCAGGCCGATACGGTGATCGGTCACGCGACCCTGTGGGAAGTTGTAGGTGCGAATGCGCTCGGAGCGATCACCGGAACCAACCTGCACACGGCGTGCTTCCGTCCGCTCATTTGCAGCACGTTCACGCTCAACATCATAGATCTTCGCCCGCAGCAATTTCATCGCGCGGTCTTTGTTCTTGTGCTGTGAGCGTTCATCCTGCACGGCAACCACAATACCGGTTGGGTTGTGGGTAATACGAACAGCAGAGTCAGTGGTGTTGACGTGCTGACCACCCGCACCAGATGCACGGTAAGTATCGATGCGCAAATCTGCTGGTTGATGTCCACATCCACTTCTTCCGCTTGTGGAAGAACTGCAACAGTCGCAGCAGAGGTGTGAATACGGCCACCAGATCAGTCTCAGGCACACGCTGTACGCGGTGAACACCGGATTCAAACTTCAGTTTACCGAAAACTTCTTGCCCCGTGACCGCAGCAACGATTTCCTTGAAACCGCCCATATCCCCTTCAGAGGAGGACATCACTTCAACTTTCCAGCCCTTGTTATCAGCAAAACGCTGATACATGCGGAACAGATCGCCAGCAAATAGCGCAGCCTCATCACCACCGGTACCGGCGCGCACTTCAAGAATAACGTCGTGAGAGTCAGCTTTGTCCTTTGGCAGAAGGCCAACACGAACTTTCTGGGTCAGCTCGTCAACAACACCCGTCAGCTCATCCCGCTCAAGCTGAGCAAGCTCTTTCATCTCCGCGTCGCTCTCAGGGTCAGCCAGCAGCGCTTCCGCACCTTCCAGATCAGCTTCTGCTTTGCGCAGTTCGCGGATGGAGTGCACAATCGGTTCCAGTTCCGCATAATCCCGCGACAGCTTGACATAAACGTCCGGCGCAGGACCAGAGGCCATCTCGCCTCAATGCCTTCAAAGCGTGCTAGCAGTGTATCTAGTTTTTCTGGTGCCAGCATTTCGCGGCGACTCCTCAAGCGTTAGACAGCTGATCCAAAAGCGCGACAGCCTCCAGGGTCTGCGGCAATCGTAATGCAGACTGTTTATACCGGAATATTATTTTTAGATGCATAGTTCGCCAGGAACTCGCGAATGTCGCCCGATCCTTTACCCGAGTCCAATTGTTTCAGCAGCTCTTCTGAAAGCGCTGAAAGATCCAAACAGCGCAACATCGCCTTAACAGGACCAATAGAAGCCGGTGACATAGAAAGACTTCTATACCCAATCGCCAATAAGGCCATCGCACCAAGCGGTTGCCCGCCGAGCTCACCGCATAGGGTAACAGGCGTATTCATCTTGTCGCCAACAACAACAATCTTCCGCAAGGCCCGCAGGAAGCTTGGTGACAGAGCCTCAAAGCGCTCCGCAACCAATGTGTTTCCACGATCAACCGCATAGAAGAACTGGAACAGGTCGTTGGAACCAACAGAGACAAAATCCACTTCCGCGTAGATCTCTTCAAGTTGATAAAGCAGTGCCGGAACTTCCAGCATTATACCAAGTTTCAACTCTTCTGGCGTGTCATGGCCGTGCTGACGCAAATGCTTCAGCTCGCGTTCCACATAATCTCGTGTCTGCCGGAACTCAGAAACGTCCGCCACCATCGGGAACATGATGCGTAATGAGCGCCCTGCCCCAGCATGCAACATTGCCCTGATCTGGGTGCGCAGCAAGCCCGGGCGATCCAGCCCGAAGCGAATAGCGCGCCAACCATGGCCGGGTTCTCTTCCTGCGCCAGTCGCAGGTAAGGCAACACCTTGTCACCACCAATATCCAGAGAACGGAACGTCACCGGCTTGCCACCGGCCGCATCCAGCACCTTGGAATACAGCAAATGCTGTTCCTGCATTCTTGGGAACGCAGCGGCGACCATAAACTGCAATTCGGTACGGAACAGCCCGACACCATCGGCACCGGCATCTTCCATACTCGGCAGATCAACCAGTAGACCGGCATTCAACTGCAGCTTAACTTCCGTTCCATCCTTGGTGATGGTTGGCTTATCGCGCAGCTGACGGTAAACTTCTTGGCGCTTGGAGCGCAGGCGAACCTTGTCCGCGTAGGCCTGCTCAACATCATTGGCAGGACGCAGGAAGATCTGCCAATCTCACCATCCACGATGATGGCATCATGCGCTTCCACAAGCGAAACAATATCTTCCACCTGACCAACAGTCGGAATACCAAGCGCGCGCGCAACAATGGTCACGTGACTTGTCGGGCCGCTTTCTTCCAGAACGAGGCCGCGAATGCGTTCCCGGTCATAATCCAGCAGCTCGGCAGCGCCCATATTGCGGGCAATGATGATCGCATCTTTCGGCAGATCATCTTCCTTGCTGTGGTTCTGACCCATCAATCACGAATGAGGCGGTGCGCCAGATCATCCAGATCATGCAGGCGCTCACGCAAATAAGGGTCAGTCTGCCGGAGCATCTGCGAGCGTGTATCACTCTGCACCTTCTCAACGGCAGCTTCAGCGGTCAGACCATTGCGGATCGCTTCATCAATCTTCCGGATCCAGCCACGGTCATAGGCAAACATCCGGTAAGCTTCGAGAACCTCACGGTGTTCGCCATGCTGGGAAAACTCCCCGCTCGCCAGCATATGATCAAGCGACTGACGCAAGCGCGTCACAGCATTTTCAAGACGATCCTTCTCAAAATCCGCATCCTCGGCAATCAGATTGGTAATGACCACACGCGGCTCATGAAGAACAACGTGCCCCAAACCAATGCCATCAGAAAGGGCAACACCCTTGATATGCATCGGACGGATCACATCAATCGTCGTACCTTGCTGTGCAATCGCTTCCAGCTCACCAGCCGCGACCATTTCCGCGATCACCATCGCAGTGGTCTGCAGGGCTTCCACTTCATCTTCAAAGTAGGTGCGGTGCTCTTTATTCTGCACAACGAGCACGCCAAGCGTACGTCCAGCACGCAGAATCGGAACACCAAGGAAGGAATTGTAATTCTCTTCGCCCGTTTCCGGACGATAGGCAAACGCCGGGTGCGCCTGCGCATTCGGTAGGTTCAGTGGTCGGGCATCAGAGGAAACAAGACCAACAAGACCCTCACCAACCTTCAGCAAAGTCTGATGCACAGCGTCCTTGTTCAGGCCCTCTGTCGCATACAGCTCAAGAACCCCATCAGCGCGCAAAATGTAAACGGAACACACTTCCGCTACCACATTTGCCGCGATCAGACGTACAATCTTGTCGAGCCGTTCCTGCGCGTCAATCGGCTCCGCCATAACTTCACGAAGCTTACGGAGGAGCACACGCGGTCCGGCCAAGCTGCTGCGCATTCTTCGCCCTACCTATAATTCTGCCGGCCTTACAAGAGGCCGCGTTGTGTCTTAGAGGTTACCCAAGACACAACAATATATTCGACAACAGGAAACCTAGCCGTCAAGTCCGTATAGCGAATGGAGAGTACGCACCGCAAGTTCCGTATACGCGGAATCGATTAGAACAGAGATTTTAATCTCGGATGTCGTAATCGCGCGGATGTTAATCCCCTTCGCAGCAAGGCCCTCAAAACACTGGGCCGCAACACCAGCATGCGAACGCATACCCATGCCTATCACGGAAACTTTTACAACATCGGTAGCGCCTTCGATATTCTCGAAACCGATTTCCTCGACGTTCTCCTCAATTACCTTGCGTGCACGCTCGTAATCGCTCTCCGGAACGGTAAAGGTAATGTCGGTCGTCTTCCCATCTGGTGAGATGTTCTGAACGATCATATCGACGTTGATGTTGCCTTCGGCCAGCGGGCCAAACACTCTGGACGCAATGCCAGGTTTGTCAGCAACGTTGCGGATAGAAATCTGTGCTTCGTCTTTTGAGTAAGCGATGCCAGTGACGACTTGTTGTTCCAAAATCTCGTCCTCGTCGCAAATAAGTGTACCTACAGGTGTTCCGTCAGCGCTAATCTGCGGAGCCTCTGGATCATCAAAGCTGGAACGTACAAACGTACGAACACCATGAACCATCGCCATCTCAACAGAACGAACCTGCAAAACCTTTGCCCCAAGAGAAGCCATTTCCAGCATCTCTTCAAAAGCAACACGGTCCAGACGGGTTGCCTTGGCGACCACACGCGGGTCAGTGGTATAAACACCGTCCACATCTGTGTAGATATCGCAGCGGTCGGCCTGAATTGCAGCAGCAATCGCCACCGCACTGGTGTCAGAGCCACCACGTCCAAGCGTTGCCAGCCTGTTATCAGGCGCAACGCCCTGGAAGCCGGCACAAACAGCCACCTGTCCACGTTCCAGACGTTCAATGAGAGTTTGACCTTCAATACTCTCAATACGCGCTGCCCCATGGGCTTCATTCGTGCGGATAGGAATCTGCCAGCCCTGCCAGGACCGCGCTTCCACACCCATATCTTGCAGCACAATTGCCAACAAACCGGAAGTCACCTGCTCACCAGAAGCAACCACCGCATCATATTCACGCGCATCATGCAGCGCTGCGGCTTCTCTGGTGTAGCCAACCAGCGTGTTCGTCACACCGGCCATAGCAGAAACAACAACGGCAACCTGATTGCCTGCATCCACCTCGCGCTTCACATGCCGCGCGACATTTCTAATGCGTTCCAGGTCGCAACGGAGGTGCCGCCAAACTTCATAACCAAACGGGCCATCGCTTCCCATATTCCTCCGAGGGCCTTTGTGATGAACCGATCATCACTACAAACGGCGCTATTCCATACAACTAGCGCCCTTCTATCGCAACCAGCAGCTTGACAAAAACCGAGATTAGACCACGAGTACCGGGATGAAAGTGGAGAGTCGAGCAATGAGCACCGCGCAAAAACCAAGCAACCCCGCCGAAAATCCAACAAAAACCACAATCGACCCGGCGGAAGTTGCGCATTTCTCATCAATCGCATCAGAATGGTGGGACCCTACGGGGAAATTCCGGCCTCTCCACAAGTTCAGCCCGGTACGTATCTCCTACATCAAAGAATATGCCTGCGACCACTTTGGGCGGGATGAAACATCCCCTAAGGCACTGGAAGGACTACGTATTTTAGATATCGGCTGCGGCGGCGGCCTGCTTGCTGAACCAATGGCCCGCATGGGTGCAACCGTAGTCGGCGCAGATGCCTCGGAGACCAACATCAAGGTCGCCACACTCCATGCAGAGCAGTCCGGCCTGAACATCGACTATCGCGCACAAACCGCTGAGTCTCTCGTTGCGGCAGGTGAACAGTTCGACATCGTGCTCAACATGGAAGTGGTCGAACATGTCGCAGACGTTCCACTGTTCATGAAGTCCTGTGCAGATCTTGTGCGTCCCGGTGGAATAATGTTCACCGCAACTATCAACAGAACTCTGAAAGCCTACGCGCTCGCAATTGTCGCAGCTGAGCGCGTGCTCCGCTGGCTGCCAAAAGGCACCCACCAGTACGAAAAGCTGGTTCGCCCGGAAGAGCTGGAAGCCCCGCTCAACGAAGCAGGTATGAGCATTTATGAGCGCTGCGGCGTAAGCTTCAACCCGCTCACCGACAGCTGGTCCAGAACTACAGATCTGGACGTAAACTACATGGTAATTGCTCGAAAAGCAGAATAGCAACTCAGATCCAACTGATACGGAGAATGAGAATGCCAGCTGCTGCAAGTGCCGAAACCGTCGTTTTCATTCCCGGTCTCACCTGCACGGGCGCTGTATTTGGGCCGCAGATCAACTCTCTCAAAGAGCGCCCGATCATCCTTGCCGAAACTTGCGATCTGGACACCATCGAGGCAATGGCGCAACGATTGCTGGATCATGCGCCCGCAAAATTCGCTCTTCTGGGAATATCCATGGGCGGCTACATTGCCCTTGAGGTGATTCGGCAAGCACCGGAACGTGTCAGTCGTCTCGCGCTTTTGAACACAAACGCCAGAGACGACACACTTGCCCAGACACAGCTTCGTCAGACGCAGATGGCAATTGTAAAGAAGGGCGGCTTCCACAAGATCGCCGCCATGCAGTACCCCCAACTCGTCCACCCTGCCCGCCATGACGACACTGCACTTCGGCAAGTCATTTTCGACATGGCCGATGAAGTCGGCCCGCAAAGTTTCCTGACACAGCAGAACGCCATCATCCACCGCAGGGACCAGCGACCCCATCTTTCCGCAATCCAGTGCCCAACCATGATCGTGGCAGGCGAAGAAGATAACTTGCTCCCGCTGGACAGGTGTCGCGAAATACATGAAGCCATTCCGCAGAGCGAACTTCATATCATCCGGATTGCGGCCACATGTCCACCTTGGAACATCCTGCGCATATAAGCGAACTGATTCAGGACTGGCTCAGCGCAGAGTAAAACGTTTAAATTTAACGAGTGTCTTCAGGAAAAAGCCGCTGAATTCCCTTAGAATCCAGAATATCCTTTTGCCAATATTAGCGCCTATAAACAGGCGGGTGTACGCGGCGTAAGTTACCGGCAAACGAGCTTCTTCCAACTTCCCTGATCGCTCGAAGGATATTGTCTCAAAACCTAAATCGCCGCCCGAGATCTTGATCAGAGTCCGGAGGAGACACAATGTTGAACGTAGAAAAAGAAATGAAAGAGGCAATGGACCGCTGGTCCGCTGCATCAGAAGGATTGCCTTGGCAAGGCTGGTTTTGGGCGCAGGGTGGAGACCAATTATCCAACACTGCTCTGGAGCAAGCCATCTCCAACAACAAGACCATGCTTGAAAGCTGTCAGGCACTGATGGACGCAAACATGGCCTTCTTCAATAAACGGATGAAAGCCAACACAGAGTTCATTCAGGACGCTATGGAGTGTCCCACAGGCATCCAACTCTCAAAGCTCACCAGCGACTTCATGCAGCAAGCTTTTGAAGATTGCCGTGAGGAAGGTGCGCGCCAGATGAGCGAGATCTCCTCAAACATGAAGGGCACGTTCTCTAAAACGCAAAAAGCAACCTCGGAAGCGCTGACATGCATTGATGATTTGAAGGCGATGGCCTTGGCTGTACCACCCACAAAGGCTAGTTCAAAAGCACCAGCCAAACCACGCCGCAAAGCACCGCGCAAGGCAGCCAGCGCCAGCAACTCCACTGCGAATAGCAGAGCAAAAACCGCTAATAAGCATACTGCACCGCGAACATCTCGCGGAAGAGGCGTTTCAGCCAGACCGCATTGAGTACGCAAACAAAAAGGCGCTCTTCTGAAAGAGCGCC
>BAXV01000075.1 GCA_001310715.1 Pseudovibrio sp. JCM 19062 | reverse complement strand
GTGCTAGGCATCTTCATGGCTGGCGTGCTGCTGTTGTGGTGGGTTCTGTTCTGTTGCTGACCGTGCTTTCCACGATCCTTCTGATGAAACTGGGTGGTATCGAGCTTGAGCGTATTTCGCTTGGTGCGCTGGTTATCGCCATGGGTATGTTGGTGGACAACGCGATCGTTGTTGCTGAAGGCATGATGATCAACATGCAACGTGGTATGCGGCCAATCAAAGCTGCGTCGACCGTTGTTGAGCAGACCAAGTGGCCGCTGCTGGGCGCAACCGTGATTGGTATCATGGCGTTCTCTGGTATCGGTCTATCCAGTGACAGTACCGGTGAGTTCATGTTCTCGCTGTTTGCGGTTGTTGGTATTTCCCTGCTGATGTCCTGGTTGTTCGCGATCCTGGTTACACCGCTGTTTGGTAAGTACTTCTTCAAGATGGCTTCCATCTCCGGTGACGAGCATGATCCTTACCGCGGCTTCATGTACACCCTGTTCCGCAAGTCTCTGGTACTGACCTTGAAGCTGCGCTGGCTGTCGCTGGTGGTGCTGATCGGCGTGACCGTGGTTTGCTTCTGGTCGTTCCAGTTTGTTGGAAACTCCTTCTTCCCGAACTCTGCAACACCATTGTTTTACGTGAACTACTGGTTGCCGCATGGAACCAATATTCATGCGACTGCGCGTGACATGGAGAAGCTGGAAAACGAGATCCTGTCTTTGCCGGGTGTTGTTTCAACCAATACCTTTATTGGTCAAGGTGCGACCCGTTTCATGCTGACCTATGCGTCGCAGGATGGAAGTGCCAACTATGGTCAGGTGATCGTTCGGACGGAAAACACTGATGTCATTGATGATCTGGCGGTGAAGATCCGCGAATTCGGTTTTTCCGAGTTGCCTCAGGGACAGGTGTATACCGAGCGTCTGGTGTTCGGTCCTCCGTCGGGTGCTGATGTTCAGGTGCGTGTCTCCGGTCCGGATGCCAATGTGCTGCGCGAGATTTCTGAGGAGATGATGCACATCTTCAAAGAGCCGCAGTACCGTTTGAGTGATGTGCGTACGGATTGGCGTGAGCGTGAGTTGGTGATGCAGCCGAAGTTCGACGAACAGCGTGCTCGTATTGCCGGAATCACGCGTCAGGATCTGGCGACTGCGGTTCAGTTTACCTCTGATGGTATTCGTACCGGCAGCTATCGTGATCTGGATGAAGACATTCCGATCATCGTGAAACGTAAGCGCGGTGAAGGTGAGAGTGCGTCCGAAGCCCTTGTTAACACACTGGTTTGGAGCTCTCAGCAGCGCATGTATGTGCCAATTGATCAGGTCACTTCCGGTGTTGCTACTGTGCTGAGATACGTTGATCCGTCGCCGGGACCGTGTGAAGACAATTAGTGTTCTTGGTGCGAGTGCACCGGATGAGTTAGCGTCGGTTGCGCATGCGCGAATTCGTGGGGTTATTGAGGCTGTTCCGCTTCCTGATGGGTATTCCATCGAGTGGGGTGGTGAGTACGAGAATTCCAAGAATGCGAATGAGTCGCTGGGTACGAAGTTCCCGTCACCTTCCTTGTGATGATTGTTATCTCCATCCTGCTGTTCTCTAAGGTACGGGAACCACTCATCATCTGGCTGATCGTACCGATGTCTATCAACGGTGTTGTGATCGGTCTGCTTGGAACGGGTCTTCCGCTGGACTTCATGGCAATCCTTGGTGTGCTGTCCTTGTCGGGGATGCTGATCAAGAATGCGATCGTTCTTCTGGAGGAGATCGACCTTCAGCTGGAAGAAGGTGGAGACCGTTTTGATGCTGTTGTGCGTGCGAGTGTTTCTCGTTTGCGTCCGGTGTCTATGGCGGCGGTTACGACGATCCTTGGGATGGCTCCGCTGATTGTTGATCCGATGTTTGCGAGTATGTCTGTCACCATTATGGGTGGTCTGGCGTTTGCGACAGTGTTGACACTGATTGCGGTTCCGCTGCTGTTCATCATCTTCTACCGCATCCGTCCGGGTGAAGGTGCTGGGCAGGGTAAGGCTGAGAAGTCTTTGAAAGAGCTGGAAGAAAATCCTTCCAGTGAACCTAAGGCCGAGCCGGAACCGGCATAAGAAAAAGGTCCTCCCGGTTACCTAAAACCGGGAAGACCTTCCAAAAACAAAGGACGGCGTATATTTACCGTAGCACATCGTCCTTTGTTCCCCCGCGTCGCCTCTGATCCCAACACCAGAGGCGGCGCAACTTTTTGCCAGTGTGGCAAAACTTGAATATGGCCTGTTTCCCCTCAAGAAAACCAGCTCTTCTTCCCCGAAAATGCAGTGAAAGTGTCAGTGTAGCTTACGGTTTGCGATGATTTGCGCCGTTTTGCGTTATCCTGCGTTTTTTAGGTTTTGCGTGCGTTGTTTTGTAGCTTACCCGAACTAGTTGAATCTGGGAGTTAACTTTCTCGTGATCCGTGTCGGCTTTTCCAAGTTGGCATCGTATCGCCGGGGTACTCTTTTGCGCAGTACACACCGCGAGCGATGGCGCGGGAGACTGTCTGGGCGGCGTAGGCACCAAGCTCCAGAAGGTCGAGCATGGGATTTTGCATTTTCCGTTTGCCAGTTGAGATCACAAAGAGCAGGTCGCCGTCCATGGGTGTGTGGGCTGGCCAGAGGCGCGGGCGTAGCGTCGTGGGCGGCGATGGCGATGCGCTTGGCTTCGGACTTGGTCAGGATCAGATCAGTGGCAACGATGCCGATGGTGGTGTTTGCGCTGGGGGATAAGTCAATTGTGCCGAGGCTGAATTTGGTCTGGACAGTGTGGGCGGTCTCCGGCATTTCCGCAGGCCAGCCCAGTCCGCCGAATTCGGCGTCCTTCTCGTGTGGTGCGGCCCAGAAATAAGGCGTCTCGCCAATGGTGGGGCGGCCCAGAGCGTTGACCGCGATCAGGCACCGACGGTTCCGCCGTTTGGCAGGGTGAGGGAGGCCGAGCCTAGTCCGCCTTTCAGGTCAGCGGTGGTTGCGCCGAAGCCCGCGCCTGCGGTGCGAGTTCAAAGTCCTCGGCTGCATTGTCGACGGCCTCGATCCCCATGTCGCGGTAGATTGGATTTCTGCCCCATGATTTATCCCCGCCGTTGCGGAGATCGAATAGAATGGCTGTGGGGGTTATTGGAATGATTGAACTGCCAATACGAAAACCTTTGCCTAGTTCTGCTAGTCGGACCTGTACGCCGCTACCTGCGTCAAGTCCGTATGCGGAGCCACCTGACAGGACAAGGGCGTCAACGCCATTAATGGTCTGCTCCGGTTCCAGCAAGGCGAGGTCACGGGTGCCGGGAGCGCCGCCCAGAATGGCGGCGGAGGCAACGGCTTGTTCATCTGGAATGAGAACGGTGACACCTGACTTGGTCTTTTCGCAATGGGCGTTGCCAACCTTCAATCCCGGAACATCGGTGATCAGATTACGTTGGGCAGAAGTCATGCTATTTCCCTAAGTCATTTTTGAAAAATACTAGCAGCGCCTGCGTGACAGCATCATCACAAATAGCGCTCCAGAGAATGTGGCATACATGGCAGGGAGCTGGCCAAGCTTAAAGCCAATATTCCAAAATAATCAAAAACCCGAAAAGAGTGTGCCCTTTTCAGTGATACGCGCAAACAAATTGTAGATAAAGGTCTCCTCTTCCAAAAATAGAACAGGAGACGGTATTTTAGAGCATGTTGCGTTCATTTGCATTCACGGAACGCGCTCTAGACAGAATGATAGTTTCGGTCGAGGTAGATCAGGCAGGGGCAAACTCGCCCAGCCGTGCTGCAACGACCTCACCGAAAATAACAGAGTGGGTGCCAACCTCTGTTACTTCTTTAATGTGGCAATCGAAGCTAACCCGAGCGCTCTCCAGAATAGGGCTTCCAGTTAGCAGCGTGCCCCAGCTCTTTTTGGCAAAACGGTCGTCCATTGGCAGGTCGCCCTCGCCAGCAAAGATGTTCGACAAGTCCGTGTGGTCGTGAACCAGCGTGTTGATGGAGAAAACGCCGTTGTCCTTGACGACCTGATTTACGCGTGCGTTTCGGTTGAGGCAGACAAGCAGGGTTGCCGGTTCGTCAGAGACGGAACACACGGATGAAACCGTTGCGCCAACTCGGCCTGCCGGACCGGCGCTGGCGAGCAGGTGAACTGAAGCGCCTAAACGACTCATCGCCTCTCTGAATTCGTGAGAGGCCAGGCTTTTTTTCGTGTTTTCAGGTGGCGCCATGGTTAAAGCTGTCGTCATCCAGTTCGTTCCAAAATATTCCCACAGGCATACTCTGTGGTTCGCACTATGCAGTGTTCATTAGTAGGTTTTAGTCGTCTAAAATGACGGTAATCGAATTAGAGTAATTATAGATATTTGTAGAGAAAAGCTAGTTCAACAATGAAGGTCCGACCAATTTACCAGTGGCCGGTTTGGATTAGAACTCACCCTAGAAACTAATGCCTACACGTCGCTTCTATGTGCTGCGGATGTTACATCCATTTTGAGAAGTATTGTTGCAAAAGGACATAGTAAAAACACCGATATAAGTAATAGGAGAAAACCAGTGCCTTGCTAGATGCTGAATGTAACTTCGGTCAATTGGCATTTTTCGAGTCGCTAGCAGCCAGATAAAAAAAGAGAAGTGATGATGAAAATCAACCGATTTGCCGTATTCGGCGCTGCTCTCCTCCTGACTGGGGCCTACGCAGGCAATGCGTTTTCAGCGGACGAAGACCTCATTTATCTCACGGAACCTGCGGGACAAAGTCTATTTGAGGACTCCGAAATCAAGTCGGACTACTATCCGTTGGCAAGCTATTTAGAGACGCAGAAAGTCGTCACTTTTTGCGGGCCAGCGACAATTGCCAATGTTTTAAACAGTCTGGATGTGCCGCGCCCACCAGTGAAGCTTCTCAGTCCCTACGGATACTTTACTCAAGACAATGTCTTCACACCTGAAAATCAGGAGGTGAAGGGTTATCTGGGTGTTTTTACAAGTGGTATGAATCTGGAGCAGCTCGCTAGTTTTTTTTGTTAATCTTGGCGTGCAGGCGGATTTCCAATACGCCAGTGATCTGACGACAGATGAACTGCGTGATATTGTCAAAGATACTCTGCAAGATACTGATAAACGGCTGGTAATTAATTATACGCGGCAGGCTATTGATCAAGAGGGTGGCGGGCATATTTCACCCGTGGCTGCCTATGATGAAGACAACGATAAAGTGCTGATACTGGATGTGGCGAAATACAAATACCCGCCTGTCTGGATAACCACGTCCGAGCTGCATGACGCAATGTCAGGAATAGATACAGACTCAAATCTTAGCCGTGGCATTGTTGTCGTTTCGAAATAGAACACACCTGACTACGGAAAATACCAAGGGCTCCCCGAGTCCTTGATGGCTGCTGGATTGCGTCCCGTCAGAAAACCTCAGGTATCATCTTGCGGTTGCGCTGTCGCGAGACCCGGTATAAATCAATCATGATATATTACTGAAGTGCGTGAAAAGATCCCAGATGGGTGAGGGGCGTTCACGTTCAGGTTGCGAAAAAAACACTTTCGACTGCTGTCCTTATTGGATTCTCAAAGGGGGGAGAAGCCAGCATTTTGGCACCTGTGAAATAATAGTGCGCTATGGGCATGGAAATAATATAAAAATTCCAATATGCGGGCTTATTAATATGGGTAATATACTTACACAGGGGCTTACCTTAAAATATAGGGGGTTTGAATTCGGAGGCATTCAGACCGGGCAGCAACTAATAGCTGATCTCATTCGGGGAACAAAATAAAACATGGATTACTTTCTCCAACAACTTATCAATGGTGTGACGTTGGGGTCTATTTATGGGCTCATCGCCATCGGATATACGATGGTTTACGGTATCATCGGCATGATTAACTTCGCCCATGGTGATATCTTCATGGTCGGTTCTTTCATAGCTCTTGTGCTTGTTGTGGCACTTGGAATTACCGCAGCTACACCGATTTTGCTTTTGATTTTAGCTCTGGCCCTCGTTCTGGTTGTGGCCATGGCTTTGACTGCTGTTTGGGGATGGACAGTAGAGCGAATTGCCTATCGGCCTTTGCGCGGGTCTTTCCGCCTTGCGCCGCTGATTACGGCAATTGGTGCATCAATTGCTCTTCAGAACTTCGTACAGGTTTCTCAGGGTGCGAAAAACAAACCACTTCAGCCGCTGATCTCCGGAGGATTTCAGCTGACAGATGGTGGTGCAGACGGGTCCGGCTTTGTGGTGAACCTGTCTTATGTGCAGATCCTGATTGTGGTGACGACCGTGATTCTCATGCTCGGTTTCACCTACCTCATCAACAATACAAGTCTTGGTCGTTCGCAGCGTGCCTGTGAGCAGGACCGCAAGATGGCTTCTCTGCTTGGTGTGAATGTTGACCGCACCATTTCCCTGACCTTTGTGATGGGTGCGTCTCTGGCTGCCGTCGCGGGTCTGATGTTCCTGCTCTACTACGGCGTGGTTGACTTCTACATTGGCTTCCTAGCCGGTGTTAAAGCGTTTACCGCAGCTGTATTGGGTGGAATTGGTTCCTTGCCGGGTGCGATGCTGGGTGGTCTTTTGATCGGCCTGATCGAGACATTCTGGTCCGGGTATTTCTCTGTTGAGTACAAAGACGTGGCTGCGTTCTCGATCCTCGCGATCGTGCTCATCTTTATGCCGGAAGGTCTTCTCGGCCAACCTGAGGTGGAGAAGGTATAATGCAAGCAAGACAAAGAGACAGCTTGCTTGTTGCAAGTTTGAAAGACAGTCTGGCGGCGCGGTTATTACGTTTGCGCTTGCCTGTGTGATGGTGGGGCTGAAGGTTGACGTGGCTTCCGGCCGTGGCGCGGAGCTCTTCCTTGAGCATCGTTGGTTTGCGGTTGCTGTTGCTGTGCTCGTCGTGTTCACTGGCCGCTTCCTGATGAACATGTTCTTCTGGAAGCGTGACGATGCGCCAAGCATCGGGCTTTCCGGTTTTCTGCCTAAAGGCGGTTTGGGGAATGGCACCACGAGCATGCTTAAGTATGGCATGCTCATTTTGGCGGTTGTGCTTCCATTTGCGTTGATGTTCTGGCTGGGTGCCCGTGGGTCCCGTCAGTATATTGACCTTGCCATTTTGGTGCTCACCTATGTGATGCTGGGATGGGGGCTGAACATCGTGGTTGGCCTTGCCGGCCTGCTCGACCTTGGTTATGTGGCGTTTTATGCGGTAGGGGCTTACTCCTACGCGTTGCTGGCGCATTACTTCGGATTCTCGTTCTGGCTCTGCCTGCCGCTGGCCGGTATTCTGGCTGCGTTCTGGGGTATCATTCTGGGCTTCCCGGTGCTGAGGCTTCGAGGCGACTATCTGGCCATTGTAACGCTTGCGTTTGGTGAGATTATCCGCGTTGTGCTGCTGAACTGGTATGAGTTTACAGGTGGTCCTGATGGTCTTTCCGGCATTCCACGTCCTAGCTTCTTCGGGTTGGAATTCACCCGTGGTGAAGGCGGGTTTGCGGACTTCTTCGGTTTGAAGTTCAGCAGTATCCATCGCATTATCTTCCTGTACTACCTCATCTTCGCGATGGCCTTGTTTACAAACTTTGTGACCATGCGCTTGCGCCGGATGCCGATTGGTCGTGCATGGGAAGCCTTGCGCGAGGATGAAATTGCCTGCCGTGCTCTTGGTATCAATACAACGACAACCAAACTGACAGCCTTTGCTCTTGGTGCGATGTTCGCTGGCTTTGCAGGATCTTTCTTTGCAACGCGTCAGGGCTTCATCTCTCCTGAGAGTTTCACCTTCCTTGAATCCGCGATCATTCTTGCGATTGTGGTTTTGGGTGGTCTTGGCTCACAGATGGGTGTGGTGATCGCTGCGATTGTGATGATCGGTGGCTTTGAGTTCTTCCGCGAGTTTGAAGAGTACCGCATGCTTGTCTTCGGTATGATTATGGTGGTGATCATGGTTTGGAAACCACGTGGATTGATCTCAAGCAGAACGCCAAGTGTGGCACTTTCCAAAAACGCAAAAGGCATCTCTGCCGATCTTGTTCAGGAGGGCCACGGATGAGCACCTGGGACACAAACCCTGTTCTGAAGGTTGAGCACCTGACCATGCGCTTTGGCGGATTGACGGCGATCAACGACCTGAGCTTCAACGTCGGGCGCGGTGATATTACTGCGCTGATCGGGCCGAATGGTGCGGGTAAAACCACAGTGTTTAACTGCATCACCGGTTTTATAAGCCGACTGAGGGTCGTCTGGTCATGAACCGTTCCAGTGGTGAAAAGCACCTTTTGGAGCGGATGGCTGACTTCAAGATTACGGCGGACGCGAAGGTTGCCCGTACGTTCCAGAATATCCGGCTGTTTGGCGGGATGACTATTCTGGAAAACCTGATGGTGGCGCAGCACAATCCGCTGATGGTTGCCTCCAACTGGACCATTGGTGGTCTGCTTGGTCTGGGTGGTTACAAGAAGTCCAATTTGGATGCGATTGAAACTGCCAAGTACTGGCTGGAGCGCATTGATCTGATTGATCGTGCAGATGCCCCTGCGGCTGATCTTTCCTACGGCGATCAGCGCCGTCTGGAGATTGCCCGCGCTATGTGTACTGGCCCCGAGCTTCTTTGTCTGGACGAACCAGCTGCTGGTTTGAACCCGAAAGAGAGCTTGGAGCTGAACAATCTGCTTCAATACATCCGCAAGGAACACGACACCTCTGTTTTGCTGATTGAGCATGACATGTCTGTTGTGATGGAAATCTCCGACCACGTGGTGGTGCTGGATTACGGCGTGAAGATTTCCGATGGCACCCCTGAGTTCGTCAAGAACGACCCGCATGTGATTGCGGCTTATCTGGGTGTTGAGGATGATGAAGTGGAGCTGGTTGAAGAGGAGGTGGTCTATGAACGCGCAACAACCACTCCTGAGCATTCGCGGAGTTGAAACCTTCTACGGCAAGATTCAGGCCCTGCATGGCGTTGATCTTGACGTGTATGACGGTGAGATCGTGACGCTGATCGGGGCGAACGGGGCGGGGAAATCCACCCTGATGATGACCGTTTGCGGTACCCCGCAGGCTCGGAATGGCTCGGTGACGTATTGTGGTGAGGACATCACCTACAAGCCGACCTTCGAGATTATGCGGACCGGTATTGCCCAGTCGCCGGAAGGACGCCGTATCTTCCCACGCATGACGGTTCTAGAGAACCTGATGATGGGCGGTATGGTTGCCGGTAACGAGCATTTTGAGGAAGACCTGCGCCGTGCGTTTGAGCTGTTTCCACGTTTGAAAGAACGTCAGCAGCAGCGCGGCGGGACTTTGTCAGGCGGTGAGCAGCAGATGCTGGCGATTGCCCGCGCTCTGATGAGCCGTCCTCGCTTGTTGTTGTTGGATGAGCCGTCTCTGGGGCTGGCTCCGATTATCGTGTCGCAGATTTTTGATGCGATCCGGGAGCTGAACCGTACGGATGGTCTGACTGTGTTCCTTGTTGAGCAGAATGCGTATCACGCACTCAAGCTGGCTCATCGGGGCTACGTGATGGTCAACGGTACAATCACCATGACCGGCACAGGTAAGGAGCTTTTGTCTCGTGAAGAGGTGAAGGCAGCTTATCTTGAAGGCGGCGCGCACTAAGGAGGCGAAGAGATGGGTATTCTTTACGGCAGCTCGTTGTCTGCCTTTATTGTTCTGGTTGTTGCCCTTGGCGGGCTGGCTGCTGCTGCGACTGGTCGCTCTGTTGCGACCACATGGCGGCCGTTGCCGATCCTGTTCTGGTTCATCTTCCTGCTGACCCTTGCGATCCGGTTCCTGTCATTTGCACTGTTTGAAGAGCCTCTGCTTTCCATTCAGTACCTTGTGGTGGATTACGCCATTCTCATTGGCATTGCGCTGGTGGGTTATCGCAGGACACGGACCATGCAGATGGTGACTCAGTACAGCTGGCTCTATCAGAAGGCGGGTCCATTGGGCTGGACGCTGAAACCTGGTCAGAAAGATAATTACTAATTCGCAAAATTACTTAGATAATTGTTGCGCATCTGGTCAGTTCTGGTTCACACTAGTGACTGGCTATGCATCCGGTTGATGAGCACGGAGAGGTCTCATTGACGGAAGCATTGAGCAGGCGAGGGGTTTGCCTGCTCCAGTGGGGGGCAATTGATGTTTCCCATTCAAATTAATTGAGAAATGCACCTGATTCGGGGAGTTTTTTTTATGAAAAAGTATCTTTTGGCAAGCGTTGCCGGTGTTGCTGCTATGGCAATGTCTGGCGCGGCTATGGCTGAAATCGTTATTGCTACTGCAGGCCCAATGACAGGTCAGTACGCATCGTTTGGCGCACAGATGAAAGCTGGCGCTGAACAGGCTGTTGCTGACATCAACGCAGCTGGCGGCGTGAACGGCGAGATGCTTGTTTTGGAAGTTGGCGATGATGCATGTGACCCTAAGCAGGCTGTTGCTGTTGCAAATCAGATGGTTGGTAAGAACGTAGCGTTCATGGCTGGTCACTTCTGCTCCGGTTCTTCCATTCCAGCTTCTCAGGTTTATGCTGAAGAGGGTATCATTCAGATCACTCCAGCATCCACCAACCCGAAGTACACCGACGAACGTCCTGGTCCGGGCACCTACCGTGTTTGTGGTCGTGATGACCAGCAGGGTCGTGTTGCAGGTACTACACTTGCGACCGAATTCGGCGGCAAGAACATTGCTGTGATCCACGACAAGACCGCTTATGGTAAAGGTCTTGCTGATGCGACCAAGGCAGTGATGAATGCTGCTGGTAAGCAGGAAGCTCTTTATGAAGCTTACACTGCTGGTGAAAAAGACTACACAGCGCTGGTTTCCAAGCTGAAGTCTGAAAAAGTCGACGTTCTTTACGTTGGTGGTTACCACACTGAAGCAGGTCTGATGAAGCGTCAGATGGTTGATCAGGGCATGGACACCATTCTGGTTTCCGGTGACGCTCTGGTGACTGACGAGTACTGGTCTATCACTGGTCCTGCTGGCGCAGCACCTGATGACCTTCCCGCCGGACCCACGTAACAATAAAGAAGCTGCTGCTGTTGTGGCTGCTCTTGAAGCTGCTGGCAAGACCACTGAAGGTTACGCACTTTACACCTATGCTGCGATCCAGACATGGGCGAAAGCTGCTGCTGCTGCAGGTTCCACCGATTACGACGAAGTTGTTGAAGCGCTGAACGGCGGCAAGTTCGACACCGTTCTGGGTGAACTGTCCTTCGACGAAAAAGGCGACGTGTCTCTGCCAGGTTACGTTTGGTACGAGTGGAAAGACGGTTCCTACGGTTATCGCTAAGATTTAAAGCCTGAGACTATTCAGGTTTTGAGAGGGTTCCGGGGCAGTGCTCCGGGACCCTTTTTTGTTGAAATTGACCGAGGCTGGCAGAACCTTGTTAAGCGTAATGATGCTCAGTCAGCCAAAGGGCATCGCGGACTATACTTGGCTTAAGCTTCACTGCTTAAGCTGGGGCATCTTAATTGTAGGTGCCTGATGATTGTTCGTTGTTTAGTGTTGCTATCAATTCTGTTTTTTTTCAGGTGCTGCGGTGGCCCAGGGCTCCCGTATTTCGCAGTCTGAAGATGTGATGGTGTTTGATCAGTGCCTTGAGGAAGCGGGGCTTGCGTTTAACGCCAGAGTCCAGTGCATTGGAGGGGTGTTTAGAGCGTGCCTTGATAAACAAGAGGACGATAGCACCACCAACATACGGGAATGCTATTCAAGGGAAACAGCGCTTTGGGAGCGACTGATTGCTGATGTGGATACGAATCTGGAGCGCCGGCAGGACAATTCAACCAGAACCGAGCTGGGTGAGGCTAACCGGAACTGGGAGTCGTTTCGAAACAGCGCCTGTAACATTCCTTATGTTTTGAACCAGCAACGGGAGCCTGCCGCGGTTAGAGGTGCGGAGTGCTTTAATCGGTCAACAGCGCTTTGGGCGCTTCAGCTTACAGAATTTGTGCGTCCAGCGGGGAACTAGAGCTTTATGAGAAACTTCACATTGGTCATAGTGTTGTCTGCGTTCTGGTCCGGTTCTGCGTTTTCTGCGCAGCAGGTTGATCTGCCGCTTTGTGTGGTTGGTGATGGTAAAACGCCAGTTCCAAGGTGGGAGGTCGTCGGAGCTCCGCTGGAGGCTACTGAGGTCGGAGAAGCCAAACCGTTCGCCTATTCTGTTCCTTATCCTCCTCCGGCCTATCAAGGTTTGATGGCGCATTTGCGCATCCAATTGGGGGATCTGGATGAAGCCTCCTGTTCTGCCCTACGCGATGACCTTGTGCAGGTGCGGGAAAGCTCTGATCAGGGTGCGCCCATTGTGATTCAGTGGCTGTTTGATGATGGCGGCGCACAGGATGATATTCGTTCGTTGGATTTTCAGGAATTGCCCGAGTTTTCAATGGGTGGCTGTTGGCTTGATGGTGTCTACCAATTTTCTGCACAAGGGGATGTAGACGCGGATGCAGAGGCAGAGGAGTACACGCTGACTCCGGTGCCCATGGACGCCCTTCAGCAAGCTGATGAGTTTTGCCGTCCTATTCAAGAAGGATGAGGCGGCAGTCGCACCCACTCGGGCGGTATGTTTGATAACTTTACGGTATCTGACCCTATCTGCCAGAGTGGCTAATGCCCGAGATGCTCTAGGTAATTCAACTTACTCGTGCATAGCTCAGAGATTTCCCTGTTCAAACCCTATCTGGATTTACTAGTCTGATATATCAATTTGATTCAAATTATTTGTAATGGGAGACTGTGGGAGGTGCGTGCAGGTAGCAGACGTGGGCGTTTGAATGATTTACCTGCGCATGGTCTGGGGTAGTCATGCGATATAGAACCCTTTTGATTTCATTATGTTTTGCCGCAGCTGGGTGCATGCCACACTACAGCGGTGATGTGGCTGATCTGGCGGAACCTGCTGTGCAAATAGCGAGGGCCAAACCCACTGTTCCTGCTCCTGCAAAAACCGAGGCTGAGCGTGCGGCGGCTGCTGCACTTGCAGGCAAGTGGTCGGTGGTGCGCGCGCAGGGGCAAAGCCCGTGTGCATTGCAATTGAAGACAGCACAATTTGGCGCGAACTATGCCGCTAGTTCAGTCTGTTTCGGCAGGCCGAATGTGTGGGCATGGACTATGAAAGAGGACGCATTGGTCCTGTTTGATCACAAAAATGAGGTGATCGGATCTTTTCGCAGGAGTGAGGCGGGCAGTTGGACTGAAGTGAATGAGGGTGGGGGCTGCGCTTCGTCTGGTCCGGCTGGGGTCTTAGAGCGTATTCCCGAAAAGTTGGTCCGGTTTTCGGACAGGAATATGCATGACAATAAAGAGTTGGAGCTTGGTGCGTGAATGTATATGAACGCAGCAGGCTCTAGAGCCGCCACGGCCTATGAAACATAAGAATGCCGTGCTGGGGGGAATGGAATGAAGAGGTTTGTCGTTGCGGCAAGCGCGCTGGTGCTTGTCGGCTGCCAGAGTGCAGGGGGACGCACCGGACTAGACAGGGCGGCTGTTTCAGACCCGTCCCTTAATCCAAGCAGCAGTGAGAGCGCGGCGGCTCACGATCAGACCACGCAGACCATACCCTACTATAACGGAGATGGTGCGGTTGTTCCGCAGGCAGCGGATGGATCAGAGCAAGTGGTTTTTGAACCGGATTCCGAACTGGCGTTCAGCTCTGGTTCTACGGCTACAACAGCTTTTGGCGAGGATGAAGAGCCGGTGCCGAAACCTGTCGCGTATGCAGCGAACCTGGCGGGAAGCTGGCGTATCTACCTGAGTTCTGAAGGGCGTGTGTGCCAGTTGGAACTGGGCAGCAAGCCAAAGCGTGCTGGCTTCAAGGCAAAGACAAGAGACTGTATGGATGGTGATTTGTTCTTCGTTTCCAACTGGGGGGTGCGAGACGAGAAACTTTTGTTGTTTGATGACCTGTCTCGCATCAAAAGCAGTATGCAAATGACCGGGCAAAACCGCTGGGAAGGGCAACTGGCAAGTCACAGCAGGCCCATCACCATCACACGGTAAACCGCTGAGTAAGACCTGGCGATTCAGTACAGCTGGCTTTGAGGCCGGTCAGCTTTGTTTTTCCATGGTCTGATCTGGCTTGCTCTGGGTTGGCAGGTGGGCCATCCATTTGCGGCGGATGCCCTTTTCCAGATCCAGATTGTTACGGTCTGCATAAAGTAGAAGATGGGCGAGCAGGTCGGCAGCTTCGTCTTCTTTTTGCGTGTGCAGCTCTGTTGGTGTTGCAGCGCCTGCACGGCCACGGCGGCTGGCTTTCATGTGGGCAGCCGTTAGCTCACCCAGCTCTTCCTGAAGTTTGGCCAGATACCAGATCTCGTCGCGGTTGATGTTAAATCGCTTGGCGTAGATATCGGAAATAGTTCTTACAAGATGCA
This sequence comes from Pseudovibrio sp. JCM 19062, assembly GCA_001310715.1. Next base: position 2,550 of record BAXV01000075.1, on the reverse strand, counting down.
AAAGTACTTTGAGTGTCATTGGAATGGACTAAGTGGTTGTGCCTACCATGGTCGTTTCCATGGTTAGGCTGGTGATTTGGGTGAGCGAGTTGCTACGTAGAACCCGCAGGCCTTTTCGGCGGGACGCTCTGGAGAAACTTCGGGGTGGCATCATATGCACTGTCTATACGCTTGTCATTCAGGGCGCGGCAAAGATCACTGACCGCATCCAGTGAATGGATTGCGCGAAACTCGTCGGTGTGGGGCAGGATCGCCTGAATGCCACGCGCTTGGCCTCAAACTCATCGTAGCGCAGCAGCGGGTTGAGCCAGATCAGTCGTCTGCACGATCTGTGCAGGCGGTCCATCTCAACGGACAGCTCGTCAAACGCTTCCCGCTCCAGACCATCGGTGATGAGCAAGACAATAGGTCCGCCATGCTGACGCGTCTGAGCCATGTGCGGTTGAAGGTTTGCAGGGAGCTGGCGATGCGTGTGCCGCCGGACCAGTCCTCAACTTCATCGGAGCAGGCGGCTAGGGCCTCGTCCGGGTCCTTCATGCGTAGGGCGCGGGTGATGTTGGTCAGCCGGGTGCCGAACAGGAATGTCTGTGTTTTGCGTTTTTCCGAAAGCGCGTGGAGGAAGTGCAGCATGATGTGCGAATACTGGCTCATGCTGCCGGAGATATCGCAGAGCGCAACAATGGGCGGGTGCACGCGAGCAGGGGCTTTGTGCTTGAGGTCGATAATCGATCCACCTGCTTTCAGCGTGGCGCGCATGGTTCTTCTGGCGTCGACCTGTTTGCCGGGCGTATGCGAGTGTACCGGTTTGAAGCGGCGCGAGCGGATCTGATCTGCTGGCATGGTGAGGTGGGCGAGGGATCTGCGAGCCTGCGCAATCTCCTCGGCGGTCATCTGGGCGAAGTCCTTTTTTTTGCAGGACTTCTTTTTCTGAAACCGTGAAGCGGGCGTCCACCTCGATCAGCGGTTTGGTTTCTTTGGCCTCACGCTGTTTATTGGCTTCAAACGCATTGGCAACGCGGGATTGGGCGGCGCGGGGCTTTTCCGGTTGGCGCTGTCCTGCCGGGGCAACGGGAGAGAGAAGCGCCAGCATCTTTTCGACAAGGCCCTTGCTTTGCCAATAAAGGCGAAAGGCTTCATCAAAGACCGGTTGCTGGTCGCGTTTATGGACGAAGACTGCGTGCAGGGTCCAGTACAGGTCCTGCTTGCTTTCAATGCCGTTGATGGTCACTGCGCTGACTGCATCCACCACAGAGGACGGGCCTGCAGGCAGACCTGCTTTGCGCAGGGTTCTGGCAAAGTGCACGATGTTTTCCGTGATGCGCCCATGAGGCGGGCGCGGGGATGACGTGGTGTCTTGGGTGTCCGGCATGGGCACAGCTACAAGGTCTGGGCAGGGATGTTGCCAGCCACGGAGGCCTGTGCGTTGGCTTCCATGCGGATTTCATCAAGGATTGTGCGGGTTCTTGAGCCTTTGATGCGGTCGATGTCTTCCTGATACTTGAGCAGGACGCCAAGCGTATCCGAGACCATTTCAGGATCGAGGGCGACCTCCTGCAATTCTGTCAGGGCTGTTGCCCAATCCAGCGTTTCTGCGACCCCCGGCTTTTTGAAGAGGCTTCGTCCTCGCGCAATTTCTGCACAAAGGCGACGACCTGTGCGGAGAGAGCGGCAGCGGCATTGGGCAGTTTTGTCTGGACGATTTGTAGCTCACGCTCGGCAGTGGGGTAGTCGACCCAGTGATACAGACAGCGGCGCTTGAGGGCGTCGTGGATCTCGCGGGTGCGGTTGGTGGTGATGACGGTGATCGGCGGTTCTTCAGCTTTGATGGTGCCAAGCTCGGGGATAGTTACCTGACTGTCGGCCAGCACTTCCAGCAGGAAGGCCTCGAAGGCTCATCCGTGCGGTCCAGCTCGTCGATCAGGAAGATCGGGGACCCGAGTTTGGTGGTCTCCAAAGCTTGCAGCACAGGCGTTTGATCAGGAAACGTGGGCTGTAAAGGGTGGTGTTGAGGTTCTGGCGATCAACGCTGCCAGAGGCCTCGGCCATACGGATTTCCACCATCTGGGCGGCGTAGTTCCACTCGTAAACGGCGGAGGTGACGTCCAGTCCCTCATAACACTGCAAGCGCACCAGCGGGCGGTTGAGGGTGGCAGCGAGGACCTTGGCGATCTCGGTTTTGCCGACGCCAGCTTCGCCTTCCAGAAAGAGCGGGCGTTGCATGCGCAGGGAGAGATGAAGCACGGTTGCGAGCGAACGATCTGCCAGATACCCGCCAGAACTTAAGAGCGCGAGGGTTTCTTCGATCGAGTTTGGTAGATCAACCTTACTGCTCATACGTATTCCGCTCCCGCGTTTTTTTTAGGGTCTTGTGCGCTTTAGGTGCGCCTTATGATCATAATAGGCAGAAAAACGTATAATGAAAGCAGATTGTTGGTGGTGGGCTGGTCGGTTGCCCTAGCGGTTTGTCAGGCCCAGCCCGATGCCGTCGCGCATTACGGTGGTGGCTTGAGGCGTGAAGGCGCCGCCTGCTTCTTCGTGCAGGGTGAAACC
>BAXV01000074.1 GCA_001310715.1 Pseudovibrio sp. JCM 19062 | reverse complement strand
TGATGAATAATATGAGAGGCAATACGCCTGTGAAGCCGATCAAAACGGCCCTTGTCGGGTTTGGCGTTTCCGGCCAAAGCTTTCACGCACCGCTGCTTACCTTTGTAGAGGGCATCGAGCTCTCCGCCGTGGTGTCCAGCAAGCCGGAACTCGTCAAAAGCAAACTTCCGGATTGCACGCCTTACACCTCTTTTGAAGACGTGTTGGAACAACCGGAGATCGAGCTGGTTGTTCTCAGCTTGCCCAATACGCTGCATTACGATCACGCCAAGAAGGCTCTGCTGGCTGGCAAGCATGTGGTCGTCGAAAAGCCGTTTACGATCACCAGTGCAGAAGCTGAAGAGCTGATTGCGCTTTCGGAGCAGAAGGGCCTGAAGCTTTCGGTCTACCATAACCGCCGGTTCGACTGTGACTTCCTGACGGTTAAAGACCTGATGGACACAGGCCGCCTTGGCCATGTTCACTCCTACCTGTGCAACTACAATCGCTACCGCCCGGATATTAAGGCCGATGGCGCGAGCAAGATGCTCCGGGCTCCGGTATACTCTATGATCTGGGAGCGCATGGCATCGATCAGGCCCTTTGCCTATTCGGCACGCCCAAGTCTGTTCAGGCCAAGTTGCGTGTTCAGCGCAAAGGTGCGGAAGCAGTCGATCACTTCCATCTCGTTCTGGGTTATGCCGACTGTGACGTCATCTTACATGCAAACTGCCTGAGCACAGAACAGGGCCCGCGTTTTCAGGTGACCGGTGATAAAGCCACCTACATTACCTACGGCATGGACCCACAAGAGGATATGCTGAAAGACGGCGGCGGACCTGCTAGTCCCACATGGGGTATTGAAGCCGAAGAGGATTGGGGCACGCTTTATAATGAGGCGGGTGAAGGCACACCAACCCCAAGCCAGCGCGGCGGCTACGAGCGCTTCTACGAAGGTATGCGCGATGCCATTCGTGACAGCGCACCGGTTCCCGTCTCCCCTCAAGACGCCATGCAGACCATCCGCATTATCGAGGCTGCCTACCTGAGTGATAAAGAAGCCAGAGTGGTCTTCTTGTAGAAACGAAAAAGATGACTGCGGCGGTTTGCATATGACCGCCGCTCCTTCCCTTCCCGACGTCCCTCATTCTCTACAAAAGCGCTCAAATCAGACCGCTTTGAGCTCAAAAAAATAACAAAACGACGCAGCGTATACGGGCGATCTTCGCTCGGTTTCGCATTGTAAATTCTTTGCTTGCACCTATAGCGTGTCGGGGTGGGCGCAATTGTCGCGCTGTAATGTATCATCCTGTTGTTACAGGTCTGTTGCAAATGTGGAGAGCAGCGATTATCACAAACGCTCTATTCAAGAAATATATTAGTATATAATTTTATCTAAACTTCGCTACAGGTAAACTAAAGCAACTATTACTATAATTTGTAAGTTGTTTTATATAACATTGTAATTATTTCTATTTGTAACAATTCGTAACACGTCGTAACACCAGTCTTTTTACGTATTGCTGTACAGCGTTGCTCAATGATCATCGCATCAAAATCGCCTCATGTCCTTTCGTGACTAAGCCGAAGAATAAGAAGGCGCGCATTCACCTAATGTAATCGGGAGATAAAATGGTGAAGGATCAAAAAAAACGAATTTGCTATCAGATTGCCTTTGAAAGGCGTTGTTCAGGCTGTCACCGACTTGCCCGATCCGGTGTTCGCCGAAAAGATGATGGGTGATGGTGTTGCCATCGACCCCACCGACAACGTTCTATACGCACCATTTGCCGGCCAGATTACCCAGATTCATAACTCTCACCATGCAGTCACATTGCAGCAAGGTGATGTCGAATTGCTGATGCATATCGGTCTTGATACCGTTGCTCTGAAAGGCCGCGGCTTTGAGCTGCATGTTGCAGAAGGTGACCAGGTTGAAACAGGTCAGGCCCTCATCACGTTTGATGCCGACCTTATCGCTCGCGAATGTGTTTCCGTTCAGTCTGCGATCGTCATCACCAGTGGTCAGGAAGTCACCCCTGTTGTCTCCCTTGGTGGCTTGCAGAGTGATCTGTCGCAGGCAATCTTCACCGTACCAAGCAGCAATGACCCTCAAGGCACACCTGCTCCGGTGCAGGACGAAGCGCCAACCGCCGAGCCAACCGGTCCGGTGATTACCGGCTCCGTACGGATCCCCAATCCGACTGGCCTGCATGCGCGTCCTGCCGCTCGTCTGGCAGTTGAAGTGCGCAAGGCAGATGCCAAAGTTACCTTTATTGTTAATGGTAAAACCTGCAGTGGTGCCTCTGTAACCGGCATCATGTCTTTGAAGACAAAGCTCGGTGACACACTGGACATTGAGGCTGTTGGACCAGACGCCCAGCAGGTGGTGGCGGACGTTATCGCTGCTGTTAAAGCCGGTCTTGGCGAAGAGATCTCCAGCTTCTCCGAAATTCCACAGGAAGAGGTGATTGAAGAAGCACCTCTGCTTCAGGTTAAATCCGGCGAAGAAGGCGTTCTGGTTGGTTTTACCGCATCTCCGGGCCGTTCCATCGGCAAGCTGGTGAAACACAGCAAGTCCCTGCCAGAAGTGACCCGTGAAAGCATTGGTCCTGCTGAAGAACGTGCTGCGTTCAAAGCCTCCGTTAAGTCCAGCATCGTCGACCTGCAAAGCATCATCGACCGTCTGACAAAGAACGGTCAGCAAGAGCTGGCGGAAGTCTTCAACGCGCACATCGAGCTGCTTTCCGATCCAGAACTCTCCGAAAAACCATTGGCAGATATTGCTAAGGGCCAAGGTGCAGCATGGAGCTGGAAGCTGGCCTATGAGGCGCAGGCTGAAACCCTTGCCAAGATGGATGACCCGCTTCTGGCCGGTCGTGCCGCTGACGTGCGCGACATCGGTCTGCGTGTTCTGAAGAAACTGCTCGGCGTGGATGACGGAGGTGAGATCCTTGAAGAAGGAACATCTTGTTTCAAGAGGACATTACCCCCTCTGAGATCGTCGCACTGGACCTCACCAAGATCGTCGGTCTGTGCACCGCGCACGGCGGTTCTTCCTCGCACGCTGCAATTATCGCCCGCTCCAATGACCTGCCTTACTTGGTCAACGTTGAAGAACGGATGATGGATCTGGATGACGGCACTGTGCTGCTTCTGGATGCGAAACGTGGTAAGATCAAAATCGCGCCAACAGAGGCAGAGCAGGCCGCGTTCACCAAAAAGATCGAACAGGCAGCCAAGCTCGCTGAAGAATACCAGCGCGAAGCCCACAAGCCAGCCATCACGAAAGATGTTTCCAGATCGAGATTGCTGCCAACATTGGTAGTGTTGATGATGCGGAAAAGGCTGTTGCGGCGGGAGCTGAAGCTGTTGGCCTACTGCGCTCCGAGTTCCTTTATATGGAGCGCATGGACGAGCCAACCGAAGCTGAGCAGGCTGAAAAAGTTGGTTCTATTTTGGAAGTTATGGGCAAGGACCGTCCTGTCATCATCCGTACACTGGATGTGGGCGGCGACAAGCCTTTACCATACCTGCCAATGCCGCATGAAGAAAACCCGTTCCTTGGCGTACGCGGTATCCGTATCGGTATCGAGCGTCCAAGCATTCTGCGTCGTCAGATCCGCGCCATTCTTTCGCAGGCCCATAAAGGCCATGTACGGATCATGTACCCAATGATCAGCGCTCTCGACGAGCTGCGTGCCGTCAACGCGCTGGTGCGGGAAGAGCAGAAGAATCTGGGTGTTGAGCACGTTGAAGTCGGCATCATGATTGAAGTGCCGTCTGCCGCTCTCATGGCCGACAAGCTGGCCAAGGAAGTGGACTTCTTCTCCATCGGCACCAATGACCTGACCCAGTACGTTCTGGCGATTGACCGCGGTCACCCTGGCCTTGCATCCCGCGCGGATGCTCTGCACCCGGCGGTATTGCGCATGATCGACCTGACTGTGAAAGCCGCAGAAGATGCGGGCAAATGGGTCGGCGTTTGTGGCGGTCTGGCCAGTCAGGTTGAAGCGGTTTCTGTTCTTATTGGCCTTGGCGTCAAAGAGCTTTCCGTCAGCGTTCCAGCTCTGCCGGAAGTGAAACACAAAGTTCGCACTTTATCCATGGAGGAGTCCCGCAAGCTTGCGCAAGCAGCTTTGGACTGCGCGGATACAAGTGATGTGAAAGATCTCCTTAAATCACAGCAGTGATGCGGGAGTAAATGTGGGAGTTGGTGTTCCAGTCGGGAGCGCCTAACAAAATCAGGGGGCATGGAGTGCTCGCACACCATGCAACTCTGGGGGAAAAACAATGAGTACATTCTCTAACGCATTTGGGTCCTTACAGAAGGTTGGTAAGTCCTTGATGCTACCAGTATCGGTTCTTCCGGCTGCTGGTATCCTTCTTGGCGTCGGCGCTGCGACCTGCCGTTTATTCCGGACTTCATCAACCACCTGATGGCACAGGCTGGTGGCTCGATCTTCGGTAACCTGCCAATCATCTTCGCCGTTGCTGTTGCTCTCGGCTTTGCCAAAAACGATGGTGTGTCCGGCCTTGCTGCTGTGGTTGGTTATGGTGTTCTTCTGGCGACAATGGGTGTTGTTGCTGAATCCGCCGGAATCGAAACCAAACAGATCCTCGGTATCACTTCCATCGATACCGGCGTGTTCGGCGGTATCCTTGTAGGTGTGCTGGCTGCGTTACTGTTCAATCGTTTCTACCGCATCAAGTTGCCAGACTATCTGGCTTCTTTGCAGGTAAGCGTTTTGTGCCGATCATTACTGCGTTCGCATGTATATTCCTTGGTGTGATCCTTGCGTTTGTATGCCTCCAATTGGCAATGCAATCAACGGCTTCTCCCATTGGGCAGCAGAAGAAAACCCAGAGCTGGCATTCTTCATCTACGGTGTTGTTGAGCGTGCGTTGATCCCATTCGGTCTGCACCACATCTGGAACGTACCATTCTTCTTTGAAGCTGGTTCCTACGTTGATCCGGCAACTGGTACAGTAGTTACTGGTGAAATCCAGCGCTACCTTGCTGGCGATCCGACTGCCGGTAACATGGCTGGTGGTTACCTCTTCAAAATGTGGGGTCTGCCTGCTGCTGCTCTGGCAATCTGGCACTGCGCGAAGCCTGAAAACCGCACCATGGTTGGCGGTATCATGATCTCCGCTGCTTTGACCTCCTTCCTGACCGGTATTACCGAGCCAATCGAATTTGCGTTCCTCTTCGTTGCGCCTGTTCTTTACATCGCACACGCAATTCTGGCTGGTGTTGGCTACTCTCTGATGATCATGCTGGGCATCAAGCACGGTATGACCTTCTCACACGGCTTCATCGACTACACCTGCTGTATCCTCTTTCCACCAACGGTTGGATGCTGATCGTGTTCGGTCTGGGATATGCAGCTCTGTACTACGCTGTGTTCCGTCTGCTCATCGTGACATTGAACCTGAAAACTCCAGGTCGTGAAGACGCAGTTGAAGCTTCTGCGGCTTCTGCAGCACTCAGCAGCAGTGACGAAGATGCAATGTCAGCAGCTCTCGTGAAAGCATTTGGCGGCGCAAACAACATCACCAACCTGGATGCATGTATCACTCGTCTGCGTGTGACCACTGCGGATGTTTCCAAAGTGGATGATGCGGCTCTGAAAGCTCTCGGCGCACGCGGTGTTATCCGTGTAGGCAACGGCGCTCAGGCAATCTTTGGCACAGCCTCTGAAAACCTGAAGACCGACATGGAGATCTACCTGCAAGGCGGTGGCGCATCTGCACAACCTGCTGCTGCACAGGGTCTCGATGCTGCAAGCATCTTCGGTAAGCTCGGTGGTAAGGGTAACGTTGTGGCCGTTGAAGCTGTTGCAAACACCCGCGTCCGCATTGAACTGCGCGATCTTGCTGGTGTGTCCATGTCCGACCTGTCTAACGCAGGCGTTCAGGTCATGAAAGCCGGAGACAATGCGCTCCATCTCATCGTTGGCGATAAGTACACCACGCTCGCCAAGGATCTCTCTGCTCAGATGTAATCGGTAGAGACAGCAGATGCCTTTGAGGGTTTAAACTCCTCCCGAACCTTCAGGGGCATCTCATAGAAAAACAGCACTCCCCTGCCCGGCGAGTGCTGTTTTTTATGTGTAGCCCGACCAAATCGACATTCCACTGACGAACACGATTAGCGTTGGTGCGGCGGCGGGAGTTGATACTCAAAAATTTCTTATGTAAATCTACTCATCAACAACAATGATGTGAACATATTTGTAGTGCACATGACTGTTTGCTCTTTTAGCTTACAGCGGAGATGTGACTGTGTGATCGCATCTCATAAATTGATTGGCGCAACATGCCTCGCCATTTCGGGTGGTCATAGAATGCGCTTTCTTCTTCGGAGGTACATCAATGGCGAAACGGTTGAACCTATTCTTATGGGCGCCTCTGCACTTGTGTTGGTAAGTGCGATGTCAGCACCGGCGTTTGCGGCGGATGTTTTTGAGCTAACGATTCTGCATACGAACGACTTCCACTCCCGCATTGAACCCATCAATCAATATGATGCAACGTGTGATCCAGAGGACAATGATGCGGGCAGCTGCTTTGGTGGGTCTGCTCGGTTAGAGACCGTTATTCAGGAGCGCCGCGCCGCCTCTCCCAATACCCTGCTGCTTGATGGCGGGGATCAGTTTCAGGGATCGCTGTTTTACACCTACTACAAGGGCAAGGCCGCTGCCGAGTTCATGAACACGCTGGGTTACGATGCGATGGTTGTCGGCAACCATGAATTCGATGACGGCCCGGAAGTGCTGCGTGGGTTTATGGATGCTGTTGATTTTCCCGTCCTTTCCGAGAACACCGAGGCCTCGCAGGATGAGCATCTGGCAGATGTTTTAACAGGCTCTGTCATTAAAGAGGTTGGCGGCGAGCGCGTTGGCATTATCGGCTTGACCCGCGAAGATACCGATGAGCTGTCCAGCCCCGGAGAGAACATCAGTTTCGCTGATCCGGTGGCCTCCATGACCACCGCTGTTGAGGCAATGAAGGCGCAGGGCGTCAATAAAATCATTGTCCTGAGCCACTCCGGATTTAACGTCGATAAAGAAGTTGCCGCCAATGTTGCAGGCGTTGATGTGATTGTGGGTGGGCATTCCAACACCTACCTGTCGAACGTCTCTGAAGATGCCCAAGGGCCTTACCCAACCTGGGTTGAGGGCCCCGATGGCCATAGGACGGCGATCGTGCAGGCCTATGCATATGGCAAGTTCCTTGGCGAACTGAATGTGAAGTTCGACGAGAATGGTGATGTGATTGAGGCAAATGGCGAGCCGCTGATTGTTGATGCCGCCTATCCTGAGAATGAGCAGATCAAGGCACGCATCGCGGAACTGGCGGAACCGCTACAGGAAATTCGCGAAACCGTTGTCGGGTCACTTTCAGACCCTCTTGATGTACAGTCGGGTCTCTGCCGCCATCTTGAATGCGAGATGGGAAATCTGGTGGCCGATGCAATGCTTGACCGTGTTCAGGATCAGGGTGTGGACTTTGCCATTATGAATGGTGGCGGTATGCGGGCCTCGCTTGATCAGGGTGAGGTCACTCTGGGCGAGGTTTACAATGTACTGCCGTTTCAGGATACCTACACTACCTTCGAGCTGAAGGGAGAGTATGTTGTTGAGGCGCTCGAAAATGGGGTGTCCCAGTTGGAAACCGGTGCTGGTCGTTTTCCGCAAGTTTCAGGTCTTCAATATACGTTTGATCCGCGCAATCCGGTTGGCGAGCGCGTGACCTCCGTTTCTTTGGCGGATGGTACGCCGTTGAACAACGATGATACGTATAAGATCGTCTCCAGAAACTACATGGTAGAGGGCGGTGACGGATACGATGTTTTCAAACGTGAAGCCATGAATAGCTACGGCTTTGGAACAGGACTGGAAGTGGTCGTTTCGGATTACCTGCAAAACCAGCAGGGCCCCTACGAGCCATACCTCGATGGCCGCATTCAGATGGGCTCTAACTGAAGCAGGTTAGAGCCTGTTCTGGGTTGGCGGGATAATCTGCCATCACACGGACTTCCGCCTAAGCTGAAACACAAAAAGAGGTGCTTGAAAAACTGAAGCACCTCCAACCCTGCTCTTATGGCCGTGCCACACAGAGCTGGATTTTCTTCTCCCCTCTCTGACCCTTCAGGCAGGCGGTTCATAATGAGCCGCCTGATGGGTTTTTCTGCCAAAAACAAGATACACTGAGTATGACCCTGCCCCGGATTACGCTGAGTTTGTCAGCAGCCAGCAGGCCCTGCTTTGCCGCGTAAATCCAATCAGTTGGTATTTAAATAATAAGGACCAACAACTTTCTCTTCGGAGTAAGTTTCAAGTTGTACGATCACCTAACTGAAATAGTTAAACATTGTTGGGAATTACGACTTCCTGAATATTATAGCCAAGCAAAAAGAAGTCTCTGGTCAACGTTGTAAGCAAAGCAATTGTTAGGAGGAGGGTAAAGTGTTCTATAAAAATTTCAGAAATACACTGGTGAAGGCCACCGCCTTGTCTGCAGTCTGCGTTTTACTTGGGCTAAGCCCTGTGATTGCTCAGGATGACGATGGAGCCTCCCACGATACAGCTGCCTCGCCTGATATGTCCGAGCAGGAACGTCAGTACCTTCAGGGCACTAATGCTGCCATGGACAAGATGATGGCGGACATGCACGTTCCCCCTACAGGCGACATTGATAGGGATTTTGTGTTGATGATGATCCCGCATCATCAGGGCGCCATTGAAATGGCCGAGCTGCTGCTGCGCTATGGAAATAATCAAAAGCTTAAGTACATCGCTCAGGAAATCGTGATTACCCAGCAACAGGAGATCGGCGCCATGCTGCTTGCCATCGGCGAGCCGCTCCCTGACACAGCTGGCCCAACTTCCCCACCACCTGAGCCAAGCGGGTCAGGCACCAGTGCCATGCCCTCTCCGAAACCATCCGAAGACAATGCGGGCGGTGGGATGATGAATAATGGAATGATGCCAATGGCACCCGGTGGCTCCGACGATGGCGGGATGATGAACAACGGAATGATGCCGATGTCGCCCGGTGGCTCCAACGAAGGTGGGATGATGATGCCCAGTTCGCCTGATAACTCCACGAATGGCGGAATGATGCCAATGCACCCGACGGCACAATGAACGATGGCGCGACGAACGACGAAACGACGACGTCGCCTACGGCCCCTACGCAAAACTAAAAGGAAGCAAAAACATGAGGACGCCTAGCGTAGCTGCTCTTATTGTGAGTGCATTGATGTCTGGCTCTGCGTTAGCCGGGCAACCGCCCTACGGTACAGATGCACCGGACATTCCGGTGAGCAGTCAGGACCGGGTTTATGCTGCAGAACAATTTTCCAATACGGTTTCGGTCACCGATCCAAGCACAAATACCTTGCTTGGTGTGATTAGCCTTGGCCAGCTGAGCCCGTCGCAGCTCAGCCCCCTGTATACGGGGCAATCACTGGTTCACGGATTGGGTTTTTCTCCGGACAACAAGACCCTGGCAGTCGTGTCCATCGGAAGTAACTCCGTGACATTCATTGATACACAAACAAATGAGGTCAAGCACACCACTTATGTGGCCGCGCGCCTCACGAAGCCTTTTTCACGCCCGACGGCAGTGAGGTCTGGGTCACTGTGCGTGGTGAAGATTATGTATCAGTGATTGATGCTAACACCTATGAAGAAAAAGAGCGCATAACCGTTCCCAACGGACCGGGAATGACCATCTTCGCTCCTGACGGTCAGTACGCCTATGTTTGCTCGTCGTTTACACCTGAAACCTCGGTGATTGACGTATCCACTCGTGAAATCGTTGGTACTGTGCCGCAGGTCAGCCCGTTTTGCCCCAACATTGCGGTGACCCCTGATGGCTCGCAGGTGTGGTTCACCTTGAAGGACACCGGCAAAACGCAGGTGTTTGACGGGCGTCCTCCCTTCGCGATGTTGTCAACGATGGACACTGGCCCCATCTCCAACCACGTGAATATCGCCAATAACGCCAATGGCACCTTTGCATATGTGACCATCGGAGGCCTCAATCAGGTCAAGGTCATCAATACCGAAAACTTTGAGGAAGTGGCGACCATTCCAACGGGTGACCTGCCCCATGGTGTGTGGCCATCCGGCGATGGCACTATGGTCTATGTGGGTCTGGAAAACGCCGATGAACTCATTGCGATTGATACCATGACCAATGAGGTTGTCGGCACTGTGCCAATCGGGCAAGCCCCGCAAGCGGTTGTCTATGTGCCGCAAGCTGTAACGGAGGGTGATGGGACCGCCAACCTGTTGCCTCTGGCGTTGCCGATGAGACCAACCATTATCTGCTGGCTGGCGTATCTGCAGCTGCGGACGAGCCTGTTCCAACGAACGTAACCTTGTTCAATCAGGGGCCTTCGCAAATTCTGGAAGCATCGGTTACCGGGCTTCAGGCCGGCCAGAGTTATGTTCTTGGCTTGGCAGACAACAGTGATGGAACTGGTAATTTTGAACCGCTGGCGCAGTTCATGACCAACCCTGCTGGCGCTGCTATTGTCAATGCAGTTGGCAACATTCAGGAACGTCTCGATGGCGATCAGGGCCAGAACCCGCGCTTCATTGTGATTGTGGAAGGAACCACCGATCAACCGGGTGATCCTGTCCAAATCCAGGATATGACACCACAAGACGCAACGGACTAAGCCCCTGCGTGCCCTTTGCACGCTCTGGGAAATTACCCCAGAATTTGGTGGGCAAGCAGCTCACCCAAATATCCCCTCCCCCTCATGCACGACAAAACCATAGGCAACGGCAAGCTATACTATGGAATATCAATGGTCATTATCACATGATCAGGGGGCGTTTCTCTTCGTGTTAGAACTCTAGTGGGTCTGGTAGTAAGGGGAGCGCACAGGCAATGCAGATACAGAGCAAGGATGTGTGTGTATGTTATTGCCTTGACCAGAACTTCTGGGAACCCACGGCCATATCGTTTCACAGCCTGCTTTCGCATTTACCAAAGCATTCGGAAATCTCTTTCCTCTTCGTACAAGAAGGCCTGAGCAAAGAGCAGATAAGCTTTTTGCGGGAGATGGCGCATGAGGCCGGAGTTGAGGTAGCTTCAAGGCCCCAAAATCGTTCTCACAGAACGCCCATACAACAGAACTGCTCTCCAGAGCCATGTACCATCGGCTGTTCCTTCACCAGCTGACAGACCGCAAGCGTATCCTCTACCTCGACGGCGACACCATCATCACAACAGATATCACCGGATTTGCCACACAAAGTCTGGATGGCAAGCCGATTGCCGCCGTCTGTTCCCCCGGTGCCTTTCCCGGACGCATGGTCAAACACCCGATTACTGGCAGGGAAGAGCTTTTTACGGACTATCTGGTGCGCATGGGAGCCGAAACTGGCGTTGAGAACAGCTACATCAACTCTGGTGTGCTTCTGATCGATGCGGACTACTGGCGTGCTCATGAGGTGCACATAGACTTTACGAAGATGATCGCGACCGGCGAGTTTGTCTATGCACCTGATCAGGATCTTCTGAACGCCTACTTTTACGGCAGAATAAAATTGCTCTCACCGAATTGGAACTTTCAGACAAGTCTGTTCCATTCCTTCAAGATCAGAGATGTCCAGATCTGGATGAAAGCCAACGCCGCCTATTATAACGATATCCTAGGGTGCCAGCACAGTCCGGCGATCATTCATTATGTCTACTTCAAGCCTTGGCAACATCGGGTTATGAAAACCGGGTTTGACAAGACCTATCTGATTAACTGCTTCAAATGCTTTGGTCTTTCCAGCTTCTTCGCCAGAGCACTTCGCGTTTATATGCGCAAGACTTTTCGCAAAGGCAACACCATTTCAATGGATCTGAGTCTGGAGTGACCTGATGGCTGTGACAACACCGCTCATCGGATTTCTGTCCAGTGCCAGTTGCGAAGAACCGGAAGAGGATTCTGGAAGTGCTTTTGAACCCAATAAACAGGTTCAGCTTAGCAAAATAAAGGCGCCTGATGGCGCTGGATTTGAAAAGGTTCTTTTCAATCAGAATTTTGGGTAAGGGCTTGGTTCAGTTCAGCTCGGAGTCATGCAGAAGCTGGCCCAGTAATTGCGGCATACCCGGATTCTTGGTGGTGAGGTCCGCAAGTGTTACTTCTTCAAGCGCAGTGAAAAATGCATTTTGTGCGATGATGAGTGCGTTTGACAAACCACATTCCGGTGTCAGTTTGCAAGTACCGCCATCGGGTCTCAGGCACTCAACCAGAGCGTACTGGCTTTCAAGTTTCCTCACTAAAACGCCAATGTTGATTTCTTCCGGAGCTTTGGCCAGCTGGATGCCGCCGGAGCGACCACGATTGGAGGTCACGCAACCGTCTTTCACCAGCCATTGGGTTACTTTAGCGAGGTGGTTGTATGGCGCATCGTGCATTTCTGCGATCTGCCGTGTGGTCATTTGCTGACCATCAGCAGCGGCCAGATGCATCAAGACCCGCAAAGCATAATCGGTGAATTTTGAAAGTTGCATACTGGCAGTTTACTCCGTCCGGTTAGCTCAATCACAAAGATATCTTTGAATTAATAGTGGTTTCTCACAAAAACATATAGGCGCAACGCAACATTTTTTTCAGTTTTATTGGGGTGTTTTGTCGCCCCCAGCCAACTCCTTTAAACATTGTCAGCAGCAGTGGGGTGCTGGTTGCCTCTGTACTTGCGCCTCGAAACTGAGCGCAGAGCCTGCACTGTGTGCGAAAACCGCTGCGCACAGATTTCCACAAAAGAATGCGGCGAAAGTCCGGTCGTACTGGACCAAAGCCATATCTGCCTAAATCGCGGTTTTCTCAGGCTTTTCAGCGCTGACGAAAACAGCGTTCTCCTTTGATCCGGCTCTGGCTCCCTTTGTAATTCTCAACTGCGACATTCTTTCTTTAATTGGTACTTGTAATGCGCATTTAAAGAGGTATTGTAAATACCAGTTAAAGACACCCGGCAAAAAAAAGTCAAATTCACGACAAAAAAAAGAGAAGGATGGGTTCTATGAGTCAGACTGATATCTCGCGTCGAAATCTCGTTAAGATTGCAGGTCTGGGCGCTGTTGCTACAGTTGCAGCGACGGGCGCAAACGAGGCCCTCGCTAAGGCTACACCGAAGGCAGCTCCGAAAGCCGCTGTGCCTGCCCCTCAGACGCATAAATTCGACATGACCATTGAAGAAGCCCGTCTGACTGTGGCTCGTGGTTTTGAAACTAATGTGTGGGCCTATAACGGTCAGGTCCCCGGCCCGTTGATCAGAGTGAGAGAGGGCGACTCCATTGAGGCGCACGTCACCAACAACACACGCGGTGCGCACACAATTCACTGGCACGGCATCCACCAGAAGAACACCTGGCGTATGGATGGTGCTCCCGGCATCAACACTACTGAGATTAACTCAGGCGGCGGCACCGGTACCTACAAATTTGTTGCCGATCGTAAGGGCAGCCTTTGGTATCACTGCCATGTGGAAGTGCCAAACCACGTGGGCGTGCGCGGCATGTGGGGACCACTGATTGTTGATCCGCTTGAGCCGCTCCCGATTGAAAAAGAAGTAACCAAAGATGCGATCCTGATGTTCTCTGCGTGGAACAGTGAAGTCGCCGATGATTACTTCGCAAAGCAGGACCCCACTGATAATCTGAACTACTTCTCCGTCAACGGTAAGTCGTTCCCATACAACCAGCCTATCAGAGTGCAAAAGGGCGATGTTCTGCGTCTGCGTCTCTACGGTGCATCCATAGATGTTGCGTTCCACCTGCACGGCCATGACATGCTGGTGACACACCGCGACGGGCTTCCGGTTCCGGCACCTTACTATGCCGATACGGTTTACGTGGCGATGGGGCAGCGCGTGGATGTGATCGTTCGTTGTGACAACCCGGGCCGCTGGCCAGCTCACGACCATAACGATCACCACCTGAGCAACGATGGTAACGCGCCGGGCGGCCTGTTCACCATCATTGAATACGACGAGGTTGGCCGCGATGACCCTTGGTACCTGTGGCGTCGCAAAGAATATGATCCGGACTTCTACTTCGTTGAAAGTATGAAAAAGGGGTACGGCTCATCACTCAATCTGGCTTCAAAGGCCAGAAAATCGACGAAATCTAATCCTTCAAGAAAGATAAGAAGATGAAAAGCTATAGCAAAATAGTTGCTCTGACAGCACTGGGATTACAGTTTTCATTGGGCGCGATGAGTGCAGCATCAGCCAGGAGCAGGCGCCGAATGAAGTGCGGATGCTGAACAAGGATTCACACGGCGTTGCCAAAGCGTTCGAGCCGGCACTCCTGCCGATCGAGCCGGGTGGGACAGTGGATTTCGTTGCCTGGGATTTCGGCCATGATCTTGTCTCCGTAAAAGGCCTTCATCCGGAAGGTGCAGAAGAATTCTCGGGTTACAAGAACGCTGACACTTCGGTGTCGTTCGATAAGGAAGGCGTATACGTCTACGAGTGCGCAGCCCACAGAGCAGCCGGCATGGTTGGCGTAGTGGTTGTTGGCGACGCCTCTGCAAATCTGGATGACATTCTGGCCAGCTATCAGGACAACCCGGATCTTTCCCCGGCCGGTAAAGAGCGTCTTGGCCCCATTCTGGCTAGCCTGAAATCTAAATAACACACTGAAACCAAATAAGAAAAATTAGCTCCGCTGACCTTTAGCGTCAGCGGACACAAGAGGAGTGTATCTATGTCTGACACAAACGATTTTTCAGCTGATCGCCGTCAGTTCGTAAGAATGGCCGGCATTGGTGCTGTTGCAGGGGCGGGCATTTTTGGCCAGCGCTAAAGCAAGTACCGCACATGGTAAAGAAAAGCATGGCGCTGTGCCAACCCTGCACCAGCAGAAGGAAGCCTTGTTGGTGGTACAGTCAAGGAAGGTCTGGTCGTTGCCGACCCAACCAAACTGCCAGCCCGATCACTTACAAAACACCGCGCAGTCACGATGTAGAGCTTGTTGTAAAGCGTGTGAAATCCGAAATTCTGCCGGGTGTTTCACACACATTCATGACCTTTAACGGTCAGATCCCAGGACCAATGATCCGTGCACGTCAGGGTGACACTCTGCGGATTACCGTCACCAACCCGGCGGAAAACGTAGAGTCCCACTCTATTGACCTACACGCTGTATATGGTACCGGAGGTGGTGGTGCGTTCACCGAAGTTGCAGCTGGTGAATCCAAGTCGTTTACCTTCAAGCTCTATATGCCGGTGCATTTATTTACCATTGTGGCGTCGCCAACATGGACGAGCACATCAGCCGTGGTATGTTCGGTATGATTGTGATTGAGCCGGAAGAGGGTCTGCCTAAAGTAGATCGCGAGATTTACCTTGGTCAACATGAGCTGTATACTAAAGAAGGATTTGGTCAGAAAGGCGAAGCAAGCTTTAGTGGCCGCAACATGGTCAAGGAAGA
Organism: Pseudovibrio sp. JCM 19062; assembly: GCA_001310715.1. The sequence continues at coordinate 2,123 of BAXV01000074.1, read as the reverse complement.
CCCGACTTACGTAATGTTCAACGGTGCGGTTGCTCCGTTTGTTAATGGACGCTTCGGAACTATTAAAGCAAACGTTGGCGAAACTGTTCGTGTCTTCCTGGTAACCGGTGGTCCTAACAAGACTTCCAGCTTCCACCCGGTCGGTAACGTTTGGTCTAAAGCATGGCCGCAGGGTGGACTGGCAAATCCACCGCTGAACTTCATCCAGACCTGGCCTTCCAGCCTGGTTCAGCGTTTGTGGGTGACATGCACTTACCGGTTCCGCAGCTTGTGACGCTGGTTGACCACTCATTGAGCCGTGTGACAAGTAAAGGTAACGCAGCCCAGATCGAAGTGATCGGTGAGCCGCAACCTGATATTCTGAAAACAGAAGGCTAAGGCATACAAGGATAAGCCATTGACGTCCCCAGTGATTTCCCCAATGGCTTATTCGTCTTCCTTTAGGTCGAATAAGATAAGCTTTCAAATATAATAATGTGACCTGCCGGAGTTCGCGAATGACACAAGTAAAAGGGATAATTAACTCACGGTACTCTTTCTGGGTGCTGCTCGCGCTGCCATCCGTGCCGATGATATTCTGGTCTGTGATTGATCCCCACCACATGCATGACTACATGCATGACGCTGGTGACTATGCCGCCCATTTTCTTGTCTTGGCACTGGTTATTACTCCCTTGATGTGCCTGACCAATGGCAATGGTTTTATCCGCTGGCTCCGTAAACGTCGTCGCTATATTGGAGTGGCCGCCTTCAGTTACACTGCCTTGCATGTTGCGTTTGACTTTCTGCAATTTCACAGCTTTGCGGCTTTCTGGGAAGATACAACAAGATTAAGCATTATCGCAGGATGGGTGGCCTTCTTTATTCTCATCCCACTTGCGATAACCAGCAACCAGTGGGCTGTCCGGACTCTCGGACGGGCTTGGAAAAGCCTTCATAGGTGGGTTTATGTGGCCGCCCTGTTTACCTTGGCCCACTGGATCCTGATTGAACACGGATATGTCAGCCTCACCATCCACTTCGGTATTCTTGCTGCTCTCGAAGGCTACAGGGTTTGGTATCGGAATTGGGGAGGCAGACGCACTGTTAAAGCGTAGCCGGAACCGTTCCCATCCCAAATAAGAAGGTGTGCCGCTCAATACACCTGACGTTGGTTCCGGATAACTTGTATGCGTGCATTCCCAAATGCACGCATACTTTTTAATTGGGCGAGGCCAGATGCGCCTATTGCTGAGAGGTCAGCCGCCTCAGAACAACACAGAGAACCCGGCATTGATGCTGCCGAAGACGGCGTCGATGGAGTCGTAGGCAGCTTCTACGCCGAAGTCTAATGAGGCGCGGTCGGTGACCAGATATTCAACATCGGCACCAAGGAACGGGCGCACACCGGCATCGTTCAGGTTCTCGTCATAGGGAACAGCAAAGCCCATAACGGTGGCATCAAGGTCGTCACCCCAATTGGCGTAGATGTCCAGACCACCACGCAGTGTGGTGCTCCAGCGGGTGGCATCCTGATTGAGCGCGCTAAAGCCCAGACCTGCCACTTGCAGCCGCACGTTGACCTGCTGATGGTTGCGGTTGGTTAGCCGTAGTCCGTTGATCCCGCCTTCGCTGTAGCTGTCCTGATGGAACAAGGAATACCGCAGGGCCACGGAAGGGACGAACAGATGACTTCCGTAGGGCAGCTCGTAGCCGACGGTCACTTCTGGCGAGATCAGGAAGCCGACGCGTTATCGCCTGCATTGACAATGCCGCCGAGAACCGTGTTGTCGAGATAGGTGCGGGAGACATCATCCCAGTTGATACCGCCGAGCAGGTTGATGCCGGTCAGGATACGGTCAAAGGCGCGGTCGTAATAGATCCCCGCATAGGCGGTCTGCAATGTGTTGTCCCAATAAGAATTGCCCTGATTGACGGAGCCGATGGAATAACCGGCATAAACTCCACCCAACCCGTTGTCCTCAAAGGCCCTGTCATAACCAACCGTGAAGGCCCCCAGGGCATGTGAGTAGGCCCGCCCGGTGGTACTCTGCTGGCCAAAGCCACTGGCATCAAACCAGAAATCCTGAATGAGACCGTTGTCCTGATTGAGGAACTGGCGGTTCTTGAGCCCACGAGTGGTT
>BAXV01000073.1 GCA_001310715.1 Pseudovibrio sp. JCM 19062 | reverse complement strand
AAACCTTTCCAGTTCAACACATGAAGTCCCCCAAAGACAGCAACAGCGCGAAATAGCTAGGGTGTTATGCGGGGCAGCTTCTCGCTAGATCCCGCATCAAGTGCGGGAGGACGGCAAGGGTGCTTTCAGACGTCTGGTGACACACACCGTCGTCATCCCGGCCACCGAGCCGGGATCCATGCAGCGGTTGCGTTATACCGTGAAGGTCATATTCGTCGACAATTAGCAGTGCCCCTTCAAAAAACTTATCCCCCACTCCAAAACCCACCCCATACTAACTCCCATGCCTACGTAACGGGCTGCTGGTGGACCGTCCGTCAGTTGGTCGTAGGTTGGGCGGGGCTACTGTGGGAGGTAACGTATTTCGCAGCAGGTCCGTGGAGGTTGCCCAAACGCCGTGAGTGTTGGGGCGGGAGGATGCGCGGCCAAACCAGAGGGCGTCAGCACTGTCGACACTTCTCTGCGAGTAATGTCGTTCACAGCGTCTTTTGGACCTTGGCCATAGCCTCCTACAAAAACGCCCGGGCAAGGCGACAGCCAATGCCGAAGAAACTATAATCTAACAAGTAGCGCAGGTGTTGCCTGCCGCCTTGCTCATCCCGTTTTTCGGGGTTTCACGCAAAAACACCGCCGGAAACTTCCAGCGGTGCTACAAGTGCTTGTACTTCATTGGCTAGAGCCTATTCCCAAAAAAACGAGGTTCTGGTTTTCGGAATCAGAATAACGCAAGAGCAGGCCGTAAAGCCCTCACGCCTCCACACGTTCCTTGATCATATGCAACCGGTCGGCGTCCTCCCACAAAAGCTTATAGCCAAGCTGCTCAATGAACACCTTCGCGGTACTTGTATTGATCGGGTTAAACGTCCAGCGGCTGAAGCCTTTACGCTGAATATCAGCTTCGGTGCGCTCCAACAGGCTCTTCGCCAGTCCATACCGACGAAAATCCGGATGCACGTACATGTTGAAGATGTGGGCGCCATCGTTATGAAGCCCCCAATAACAAGAGCCGATGACCTCATCAGACATATCCGCCACAAACGTGCGCAGTAGAACCTCTTCCACACGCGAGCGGTGCACCGCCTCGCAGGCCTTCCACCGCTCGAAGTTCTGCGGCTCCAGCTCCGCCATGTAATGAGCCTCAAGCTCAAGAATCGCAGGAATGTCCTGCGCTTCAGCCACTCTGATTATGGGAACAACCATCTGCATCCCTCTTACGTTACCAGTGTTACCTCACCCGTATGAAGGTCATAAACACCACCAACAACCCTCAACGTTCCCTCCTGAACGTGCTTGTTCAGAATAGGCGCGGCTTGCTGCAAGGCAGCGACACCCCACTGCACATTGGCTTTGATGGCATTGGTCAAAACATCTCCACTCTCCGACTGTGCCTGCTGAACAGGAGGCCGAAGAAGCTCAACAAGGCTCGGGATATGACCCGGCAACTGGTTTCCACTTTGAACGGAAGAAATAGCCGCCTGCACAGCACCACAGTTCTGGTGACCAAGTACCATGATAAGCTGGGTACCCAGTTCCTCAACACAAAACTCAAGGCTGGCAAACCCTTCTGGCGTCACCACGTTGCCTGCAATACGCACCACGAACAGATCGCCGCGTCCGGTGTCAAAAGCCAGCTCCGGCGCAACACGGGAATCCGAACAACCCACAATGGCCGCAAACGGATTCTGCGCTGCCGCTAATGCTTCACGGGTGCTTGGAAAATCAGCAGGGGTGATATTCCCCTCCACATAGCGCTTGTTACCATCCATCAAACGCGTAAGAGCTGCATCGCCGCTGATCTCGTTCTTTGGAATAGGAGGCTGCTGTGCCTGAGCAGACGCAACAGCACCAACGCCACCCGTCGCCAGAGCAGCACCAAACACGCCAGCGTTTCTCAGAAACTTACGGCGCTCCGGTGATCCGACCAGTTCCGCTTTTTTAACGCACATCCAACACATAGGCTTCTCCTAGCCAAGCAAACAAAAGTTGCCACCAGCCTAGAGGCCCATTCTGGACAATCTGTTGTCGAAGAGCGCGAAATAGCCTCAAACGATGAGAACTCGCAATCGCACCTAAATTTCTCTTTCCAGCCGAGGACCAATTTCTCTGAATTCGTTATTAAGATAAAAACTCAGGGTCGTCTTCCAGTTTGGCTGATGCGATGCTGCAACCTCAAGGTAAGGCCAGTCCATCTCTTGGCCTTTAAGCACAGCCTGCGCCAGCAAGGATTTTCCAACACCAGCACAACGCCCCGACGGTACAACATAAAACTCGACGATCTCACCAAAAGGCCCTCCCGCGTAGATAGCCTTCTTTTCTGTAAGAGTAATGAGACCGAGAAACTCTCCCTGAGACTGCGCCAGAAACGCCCAGTAACGAGAGTTATTATCAGAAAGGATATCCTTTGCCGCTTCTGTAAATTGCCCGAGATCGAGCTCATCATCGGGCCAGTGCTCGCTCTCCATCGCAAAGACAAGCTCTCCCAAGCGATGTGCATCTGCTGCTCTGGCGGGTTCCACTATAATTTCATCGAATACCATGGGCCAATCTCCCTGATCTTGAAACGCACGGAGCGTATTCTTGAAAAGTGGCTTTCGGATGAGACCCCAAATGAAAACAGAAAAGTCTGCCTCACTGCTCAAAGCGCCGATTATTCCCATCAACAGTGATGAAGCTATAATCGAAAGGTAGCTCAGCCAAAGACAAGAGCAGCTTACTGCTTTCATATGGACCGTTGGAAGCGCTCAACAAAAAAGCCCTCGCAAGCAAAACCTGCGAGGGCTCCGAACTTCAAAGGAACGGCGTTGTTTAGTGCCGGAAGTGACGCATACCGGTCATAACCATTGCAAGCCCGGCTTCATCAGCAGCTTTGATCACTTCGTCATCGCGCATAGAACCACCCGGCTGAATAACAGCGGTCGCACCAGCTTCAGCTGCAGAAAGGAGACCATCCGCAAACGGGAAGAAGGCATCAGAGGCAACCACACAGCCCTTGGTCAACGGCTCAGCAAGGCCTGCCGCTTCAGCAGCATCCTCAGCTTTGCGCGCTGCAATGCGAGCACTGTCAACACGGCTCATCTGCCTGCCCCGATGCCAACGGTAGCACCGTCTTTGACATAGACAATGGCATTGGACTTCACATGTTTGCCAACACGGAACGCCATTTTCAGATCGGCGAGCTCCTGATCGGATGGCGCACGCTTTGTCACCACTTTCAGGTCGAGATCATCAACAATACCGTTGTCACGATCCTGAACCAGCAAACCGCCGGAAACGGTCTTCACAAAAAGCCCCTTGGCACGAGGGTCGGAAAGACCACCAGTCAGAAGCAAACGCAGGTTCTTCTTTTTAGCAACCAGAGCAATCGCTTCTTCTGTAGCCTCAGGGGCAATGATCACCTCGGTAAAGATCTTGGTGATTTCAGAAGCAGCATCGGCATCCAGAGTACCATTGAGGGCAACAATGCCACCAAACGCAGAGACCGGATCACATGCGAGGGCCTTCTCATAGGCCTCTTTCAGGGTCGCAGCTTCAGCAACACCGCACGGGTTCGCGTGTTTGATGATCGCAACAGCTGCTGTGCGCGCAGGATCAAACTCGGAAATCAGCTCAAACGCTGCGTCCGTATCGTTGATGTTGTTATAAGAAAGCTGCTTACCCTGCACCTGACGGGCAGTCGCAACGCCGGGGCGTTTCTCACCAGTCACATAAAAGCCAGCAGCCTGATGCGGGTTCTCACCATAGCGCATCACTTCGTTCAGCTACCACCAATCGCGCGATAGTCAGGAGCCGCTTCACCAAGCTGATCTGCCATCCAGTTGGAAACAGCAGCGTCATAAGCAGCCGTGCGGGCATAAGCTTCTGTGCCAGCTTCTTACGCAGTGCGATTGGAGACTGGCCACCATTTGCATCCAGAGCCGCAATCACGTCGGCATAGTCCGCAGGATCAACAACAGTTGTGACATAGGCGTGGTTCTTCGCCGCTGCACGGGTCATCGCAGGGCCACCAATGTCGATGTTCTCAATACCGTTTGCATAGTCAGCGCCAGAAGCAACAGTCTCTTCAAACGGGTAAAGGTTCACACACAGGAGATCGATACCGGTAATGCCATGCTCGTTCATCGCAGCAACATGCTCTGCATCGTCGCGGATGCTCAGCAGACCACCATGAACCATCGGATGAAGCGTTTTCACACGGCCATCCATGATTTCCGGGAAACCGGTCACCTCGGAGATATCGTTAACAGGCAGGCCTGCATCCGCAATTGCTTTGCGGGTTCCACCTGTTGAGATCAGCTCAACTCCTCGTTCAGAGAGAGCTTTTGCAAATTCAACGAGACCAGTTTTATCGGAGACAGAAAGAAGCGCGCGTTTGACTGATACGAGTTCAGGTATCGGAACGCCTTTGGAGACAACGGCCATGGGTAAAAGCCTTATTCTCTAATGGAGGACAAAGAAGGGTTTGACGCCCGCCAGATAACACTTATTCACAGCCGTGGGAACCCATTTATTGAGTGCTGGCGCAGGTTTGGGAGATTACCTTTCGGAGCAGTTACATCACTTAAAGAGCCCCAGAGTAAATGACGTTAGGTCTTCCGCCGTCCCTTTGCAGATGCTGTCTTTCTCAACATCCATGTTACGCTTTGTGCTGCTTTCACATTAAGCGTAATGACAATCTGCTGGGTTTGCTGGTGGCCGAAGACGTCAGACAGATAGATTGATTCTTCAACTGTGAACTCAAGCCCTTCGGCAGTAAACTCCCAGGACTCGCCATCAGGCAAGACAGCACAGCCGCTTCAGCCAGCGGTAACATGGAGCAGCTCACCTGCGGATGCAAATGGAAGCGGACCGTCACAACCTCTTCCTCAACCTTATCAGATGTCGGCTTAAACCGGTCGATCCCATCCAGAACCGTCCCATCACGTGACAACGTGAGATCACGTTCATGCACAATGCCATAGCGCTCAACATAACCGTCATGGCTTGCAATCACGCGGTCCGAAAGATCAGTATCCTGACGCTCGGCCTCAACTTCCTTCGGTCCCGACAACACCGGATTGCCCAACACCTTGTCAAAACGAGAGGACGTCAGGAAACGGCACGAGGAAGTATCCCCAATACCGGCTGTGGAATGGGCCGCCGTAGAACGCGCCACCATTTTCCACGCCACCTGCTCGCGTGTAGAAACACCGCAGTTGACCACGATGCGATTGCGCTTGGAGGAGAACTCGAACGACAAACAACCCGCATGGGTGCTGCTGGAAAACCGTGTTGGCGGAGGTGCCCCCACGTCCATCATCACAAGGCTATCCCCGCCCATCAATCGCTGGTAGCCGGAATGCGGTGCACTCACAGGCGGATTACCACGCGCATCATCGTAGGCGAGAATGGTCGCAACCACATCGCCCGGCGTCGAACCCATACCGTTGAAATGCGCAAAGGAGCCATCACCGTGGCGGAAGAAACGGATCATCGGCATCATGCGATCAATGGATTCCATCATGGTCGGCGATACGGTTTGCCCCTGCATCACAAGCGCTTGACGAATTGGAAGCAGATCAACAAGGATCTCGATAATAGCACCGGGATGCCGGGAGATATGTCCGCCGTCAGGTAGGATCTGACGCTTAAGCTCCTGATCAAGCCGCTTCAAAGCTTGCTTGACGTGCCTACCCTGCCCGTCCATGGAAACAGTCGCACAGGCATTTGCCATTGCAACTGTCAGACGTGGCAAGCCTTCCGGCGTTTTACCCATGGTGCGACGCAGGAACCGTACCTGCCGATACAGCGAGCGCATAAAGGAGCGATAGAAATCCGCTTCACACCCGGTCAACAATAAAGGAGATTGAGCCATCCAGCTTAGCACACGACGGGCAACAACCTCTTGTTCCAGCCAATGTCATGCCAGCGCCCACAGGTCTTGATCCAGTCCTCAACCAACGCCCTCGCATTTTGCTGCGCCATGTTGGTTTCGGCCGCGCGCAAATGACGGAGCCAGGAAAACCCGTGGAGAGCCTTCCCCCATTCCAGATTTGGTGGTTCAACATCAAACGGAGACTGCCCGCCAACTTCAACCAAATGTCCGGCAAACAGGAAACGGCCTGCATAGATGTCAGCGGCATTGGTCGCATCTGCGGTGCGCAAATCCTGAGGGGCAATCAACAGACGCGATGGCGCACTTCCAAACGAGAACAAGCGGAACATCGATCCCCCTCGCGCCCAGTTCAGACTGTTTTGAGCCATGTTTTGTGTCAAAAGGCTAACGATTCGAAGCCTCTCGGACACTGTTGCGCCTGTCATACGCTTTCAGCTCTCCGCTAGAGCGTATCCCCGAAAAGCGTCTTCGGTTTTCGGATCAGGATACGCACAAAAACAACGAATTGGAGCGTAAGCGTGAATGCAGTGAGCAACGACACGCTCCAGTGAAACTTAATAAATGGTTTGCGCCCAAGCGGTTTAAATCTCGTTAACCATGCTCACTTTGCGCATATGATTGGTGATATTCCACCACCTATTTTTCTGAGAGGCGCAATCGAGCCGCGAAAAAGCCGTCCAGTCCACCGGATGTTTTGCCAGTAGATGGGTTCTGCCCCGGCATCGCGCGGAAGTCTCCCTGGAAGTTGATCGCCTCAGCAACACCGCCCAGTTCTTCTGCCGTCACAGGAACGCGCTGCACCTCCGGATGCTCCAAAAGTAGACGCTGAATTTGCAGTTCGCCCTCTTCCTGCTCAAGCGAACAGGTGCAATAAACCAGCATTCCACCGGGTTTCAGCCAACCAAGGGCTTTCTCAAGCAACTCGTACTGTAGATCTGCCAGTTTGAGAACGTCATCTTCACGCTTCAGCCACGCCACATCCGGATGCCGGCGGATGGTGCCGGTCGCAGAACATGGAGCATCCAATAAAATCGCATCGAACAGATCAATGGGAACAAACTCGCGCAGATCGGAAACTTCTGTATCTGCTTCCAATCCAACACGCTTCAAATTCTGTGTGAGACGCTGCAAACGGCGCGCTGAGATATCGACAGCGGTGACATTCGCACCAGCAGCAGCCAACTGCATGGTTTTGCCACCCGGCGCGGCACAAAGGTCAGCAACCGTTTTGCCTTTAATATCACCCAGCAAACGAGCCGGAACAGCTGCTGCTGCATCCTGTACCCACCACTTGCCGTCGTCAAAACCTTCTAGCTTTTCAATAGGCCCGTCCGGCTGCAAACGCACCGAGTAGCCAAGCTGAACCTCACCGCCAAGCTTCTCGGCCCAGTCATCACGATCCGCAGGCACTGACAGATCCAGATACGGTTCTTTCATATGCGCAGCAGACATCGCACGCGCAGCCTCTTCACCGTAAACTTCACACCAACGCGTGAACATCCACTCAGGGGCATTCAGCTTCGCCGCATCCTGCTTAGCGATAATCGCAGCACCTTCACGGGTTGCGCGGCGTAGCACTGCGTTAACAAGATTTTTGTAGGGCTTGGCACGACTATCACGTCCCGCAAGCGTCACCGCGAGGGAAACTGCCGCATGATCAGGAACGGACATAAAGAACAACTGCGCCATAGCCACATGGAGAATATCCAGAACACGGCCAGTTTTCTCAGGGATTGGGCGATCAAGAAAGCGATCAATTACATCTTGGATCTGACCACGACGACGCAGAGCAGTACCAATAATCGCACGAACCAACGCCCGGTCATTTGGTTCAAGACGCTTGTAGCCCGGATGGCCATTGTTCAGATCAAGCTCACCATCCAACGGCATGCGCTTGCTGAGGACCTTACCAATCAGGTCCGTCGCCGCTTTACGCGCTGCATAACCCGGATCTTTAAAGGTACCCTCAACACCTTCCGTTTCAGAAGGTCTGTCATCTCCACGTGAATGCCTTGGTGCTCCAGAACGCTCTCTCCCTTGAACTTGGAGTTTCTGTCCCGGGAGGATGTATTCTTACGCTCTGCGCTCATCGTTGATCCATGTATTCCAGAATGTGTCGCCAGTCCTAGGGCGCCATCTCTTCTTGTAACTGTGCATTCCTGCGTGAAAGGTTTCAGTCAGAAACCGGGCTATACCATCTGGTTGCACTGGGAGTTTTAGCGGATTACTGCCAGTTGCAACCACAGCAGAACTGTCAAATCCTGCTCGGCTAACCACAGAACCTTTAATATTGCAAAGATATTTTGAGAAGCCTGAATAGTTATTCAGGTAAACACGGCTCAATCAACAAAGCAAATGCGAGAGGCACCTCGCATTTGCAATTAAACCATGCCTTTTAGCCCCACGGCCCCTTTGGCCTGCGCGGTTCATCATGATCGGATTGATCACGGCCAGAGTGCTGTCCCGTCTGACCAGCAGAACCCCATGGACCACTTGGACGATGGGTTTCATACTCAGGCTGGGCATAAGATGTCTCTTGAACATGAAAGTGCCCGCCACCCGAACCATGCATATTATCGGTAAAACCAGCTTCATCAGCCATCTCGTGAAGCGCGGCAATACGGTTATCTGTGTCTGGATGCGTGGAGAAAAGGTTATCCATGTTCTGACCCGAAAGCGGGTTGATTATGAACATATGCGCCGTTGCAGGATTGTGCTCCGCGTCCTCGTTCACAATGTGCGCCGCACCGCCTGCAATCTTATGCAAGGCAGAAGCAAGCCATAGCGGGTTGCCACAAATCTGCGCGCCCATACGGTCAGCCGCATATTCGCGTGTTCTGGAGATTGCCATCTGAACCAGCGCAGCAGCCATTGGTGCCAGAACCATCATCAGGATCGAACCAATCAAGCCCAGAGGATTATTCCGGTTTCCGCCGAAGAAAAGCGCAAAGCTCGCCAGCATTGAAATTGCACCCGCAAACGTCGCCGTAATGGTCATGATCAGGGTGTCATGGTTTTTCACATGCGCCAGCTCGTGCGCCATCACGCCCGCCACCTCTTCTCTGGTCAGAGTGTCCAGGAGACCGGTCGTCGCGGCAACAGCCGCATTCTGCGGGTTTCTGCCCGTTGCAAATGCATTGGGCTGCGGGTTATGGATCACATAAACCTTGGGCATTGGTAGTTCCGCGCGCGCTGCCATGGTCCGAACCATGCCATATAGCTCCGGCGCTGTTGCTCATCCACTTCCTGAGCATGGTGCATGGACAAAACCATGCGGTCCGAATTCCAATAGGAGAAAATGTTCATGCCGCCAGCGATCACAAGCGCAATCAACATGCCGCTTTGGCCGCCAATCATGAAGCCAATGCCCATAAACAAAGCGGTCATCGCCGCAAGCAGCATACCGGTCCGTACATAGTTCATGGTTTCAATGCTCCAATCTGTTCTCTCAACATCGCCAATTTAGACGCTTGTCCACCAACAACCGCAAGACCCATTGCAAAACACAGGCTCTCGCGCCTATATCTAAGCTAACGCGATCATTGTGAAACTACCGCTGTCTGCATAAGTGGTAGCTCCAAATGGCAAACGCAAGCTTACAAAAGCGATAAGCAGCACCGGCCAACGGGGTTTGAGATGGAAAAAAACCGAAAAATCAGCAGTCGAAAATTTCAAAGCGAAGAACATCGACACAACTGAACAAATCGAAGAGGCTCCACAAAAGCGCCGGTTTGAAGATCTTCCCCCTGCAGCGCAACGCGCTTTGAAAGAAGCCGAAGAACGCCGCGCCGAGATCGATGCAGCCCAAAACGAAATGCCGAAAGAATTCAACGGCCGCGGTGGCCTCGATCCTGCACGCTACAGTGACTGGGAAGTCAAAGGCATCACCAGCGACTTTTAGGCGCTAAAATATCTTGTACCGCCGCACAATCACGAATAGCACCACTCCAAGAGCAATCAGGATCGCGCTTACAACCGTAAACGCGACGGGGTCTTGGCTGCCCGGAATTCCCGCCACGTTGATCCCTAACAATCCTGTGATGAAGGTCAACGGCAAAAAGACAACAGCGATTGCCGCCATCGTCAGCATGTAGCGATTGATATTCTCCGATCGCTTGAACATGATCTGGTCATGAATGATTTCAGCTCGTTCGCGAATAGCATCCATCTCTTCCGCAATCCGAAGCGTCCGATCTCCCGCCTCATGGATCCTGCGCCGATTGACCCGCTTGACCCATTCGAAATTCTCCACCTCGAAATTCCGCAGGGTGTCCAGATGTACCAACATGCTCCTGCGAATGATCGTCGCCAACCGCCGAACCTGCGCCAGCTCACTCTCCCAGGGGTGCTCACCGGTCTCAAGAACCACATCCTCCAGATGATCAATCCGGTCCTGCAAGCTCTCCACCATCTCTTCGGCTCTCCCCGCAACTGTAAGTGCAAGCCTCGCCCAGAACTCTGCTGTATTTGCAGGAGGTATGTGGGTCTGAAATCCTTCCAAGAGCCGTTGAAAAACATCCAGAGGATTATGCCAGACACAGATTATCCGGGTGGCATCAACCCAAAGCTGAACACACTCCATGTCGCTGCTGTCCTGCTTCGGCAACGCGTTGAACACGTTCATAGCGATAAACGCTCCTCCACTGCGCATATGGCAATGCGGGCGCGCATCTCGTGCAAGCAGCTCATCAATATCGGAGTGCTCCAATCCAACGTGCTCAAGGAATTCCCGGTTTTGAGAGGAAGAACGCTGCAGGTAAGCCCAATAAAATTCACCGGGTTGCAACTCATAGTCACGCAACTGCTTCAGACTAAGCTGGCGCATGCCTTTGGATTTGGAGAAAATAACAACAAATGAGGAGTCCAGATGGATATGACTCGCCTCAACGTTTTCTGTGGTTTGTACCATTTTGACAAATCCCGGCCCAAGTTCAATTCTAACCCAGCGCGACCATCAAAACCCAGACTTCTAAAAAATCAGATGACAAACCCCAGAAGAACCCCCTATTCAGCTTCGCGCATAACAAATTGGTTAACAGCCAATTTACCAAAAAAATACTAAAATTTGGTGCTCTGAGCATTTACTGTAAATTATTCCAGCGAGAATTCTTGTGTCCACGAAAGAAGTTGAAAGAAAATCTAGCGGAGGAAACCCGTTTCAGCGTCTGAACCAGCAACTCGCTGGCATCGAACCGGGGCTTGATCCAATTGTCATGACGATAGGCGAACCGCGTCATGAACCCCCAAGCTATGTCATTGAAGTCCTTGATGAACACAAAGCAGACTTCCGCAGATACCCTGCTATTCGTGGCACAGACCAATTCCGCGCCGCTATTGGCAACTGGCTGAAGACCCGTTTTAATCTGTCCGACGCCTTTGATCCAAACAAAAGCATCATTCCGCTCAACGGATCTCGTGAAGGCCTCGTCTTCGGCTGTGTCTCCGCACGCGACTATCTGAAAAAAGACGGCAAACCGGCGGTTATTTTGCCGAACCCGTTCTACCAATCCTACGGAGCCGGAGCTCATATCGCGGGGGCCGACGAAATTCTTCTTCCAGAACCAGCAGACGGCGTACTGCCGGATTTGGATGCAATCGCCCCGGACCTGCTCGACCGGACCGTCGCGTTCTACTTCGCGACCCCAGCCAATCCGCAGGGTACAGTGGCACCAATGGCGTATTTGCAAAAGCTCATCAAGCTGGCGCGAAAACACAACTTTATGCTCTTCTCCGATGAATGCTATTCCGAGATCTATCGCGACACACCGCCGACCGGCATTCTGGAAGCAGCTGAAGCAATTGACGGCACACTGAAAAACGTTGTGACCTTCAACTCGCTATCCAAGCGCTCCAACCTGCCGGGCGCACGCTGTGGCTTTGCTGCCGGTGATCCGGAGTTCATCCAATTCTTCGCTGATTTCCGCAACATAGCTGCTCCTCAGGTCCCAATGCCTATTCAGGCGCTGGCCGTGCGCGCGTTTGGTGATGAAGAGCACGTGGTCGAGAACCGCCGCCTCTACAATGAAAAGTATGATGCCGCCGAGGAAATACTGTCTCCTCTGTTCGGCCCCGTGCGCAAAGATGGCGGTTTCTTTCTTTGGCTGGATGTGTCCCGCTGGGGTTCCGGCGCGCAGGTTGCTGAAAAGCTCTGGCGTGAGGCAGGTGTCAAAACCCTTCCCGGTGCTTACATCGCCTCAGACATGCCGGACGGCTCAAACCCCGGCGACAAATACATTCGCCTCGCCCTCGTCGAATCTTTGGAAGTAAGCAAAGAAGCTTTCCGAAGAATCTTGGACTCTCTGGAGTAATTGAATGCGTCAGGCTGCTGCAATGCAACGACCAAAAGCAAACTCTGTTTCGCTGGCTGATACCGAGAGCCCGGTAAAACGCTTTATCAAAAGCAACATGATCGTCATTGGCGGCGCGGTGATCCTCGTCGTCGGCGTCTGTGTGGCGGCCGCTCTCGCAACATGGTCAACCAACGACCCGAGCTTGAATCACGCAACCAATGCGGAGATCAACAACGCTCTGGGTCAAACCGGTGCCATTGTGGCAGACGTGTTGATGCAGACAATCGGACTGGCAACAGCCGTTTTTCTGGTGCCCATCTTCATTTGGGGCTGGCGCCTGTCGCTCAAATACACCTCCGGCGTCACCCGAAAACGCTTTCTGACGTGGTTTCTTGGAACCTGTTGTTTGCAGGTGGTCTGGCCGCTATTCCGGTTCCGGCAAGTTGGCCAATTCCGACCGGGCTCGGTGGCTTCCTTGGCGATTGGATTTTCTCCATTCCCACCACGATCTTGCCTGAGCTCTCAACCGGCATGAGAACACTGACCGGCACGATTGGCCTCGGCCTACCAGCCGTTGCACTGCTCGCCTACGCCGCTGGCCTCATAGGCAAAGACCCTGTGCCACAAGATGGCGCAGAAGAAGAAGGCGTTGAGGATGAGTACACCCCGCATGAAGCAATGCCGTTCTCAGCGGATGCTGAAGAAGATTACGAAGGCGAAAACAACCGTTATTACGCCTTTGTTGGTGCGCTAAGCCACTGGAAGCTCATGGCAACCAGCGCAATCCAGCGCACTATTTTCAGACGCAAGCGGGCCACAAAGCAGAACTGGCAGGAAGAAGACTACGCCGCTGCCCCGCACAATCCCAATCAGGCTCAGCAGCCAGAGTACTATGAAGACGAACAGTACGATCCACAGGCTGAGCAACAGTGGGACGAGCAGGAACCCTATCAGGAAGAACCTGCTCCGGCCGGCGGTCTCCTTGCCCGTTTGAGACGCAAAGTCGCGGTAAAACTAATGCCGGGCGACGATGATGGCCTTGGGGACTACTATCACCAAGAAGCCCAGCCAACGCGCACAGATGTGCAGTTTGATCCACACGACGCGCGGGCAGAAGATGAGCAATGGGAGCACTCCCCGAAAAATGAGCGCGTCTTTGACGAACAAGGCTATGAGCAAGATCCCGCCGACGAACATTACGAGGACGATGACCTCCTGCGCGCACCGCTGCCGGTAGAACCAACAGGGCCAATCGGCATTGCCAGCCCGGATGAATCTGACCCTGAAGCGCCACCAGCCCCGCAGGCTGCACGGCCGGGTCGCAGTGTTCCTCGCTCATTTGCGCAAGAAAAGAAAACCACCGCAATCGTAAAGCAGGCACCGTTTGAGCTGCCAAGCATCGACCTGCTTTCTGAGCCTCAGTCCAGCGGCAAGCAACGCCTGAGCAAAGACGCTCTGGAGCAAAATGCCCGCATTCTGGAAGGTGTTCTGAGCGACTTCGGCATACGCGGCGAAATCATCGCTGTGCGCCCCGGCCCTGTTGTTACCCTTTACGAGCTGGAACCAGCGCCGGGTATCAAGTCCTCCCGCGTCATTGGCCTTGCCGACGATATCGCCCGCTCCATGAGCGCATCTCCGCCCGTGTTGCAGTTATTCCGGGCAAGAACGCCATCGGCATCGAGCTACCTAACGCGAAACGTGAAACCGTATTCCTACGCGAACTGCTGGATTCTGCAGACTTTGATGAGTCCAAAGCAAAACTCGCCATGGCACTGGGCAAAACCATTAATGGCGAAGCTGTCATCGCCGATCTTGCCCGCATGCCTCACCTACTCGTGGCTGGTACCACCGGTTCAGGTAAGTCGGTTTCTGTAAACACCATGATCCTCTCGCTGCTCTACAGGCTCAGCCCTGAGCAGTGTAAGCTGATCATGATCGATCCCAAGATGCTGGAACTGTCCATCTACGACGGCATCCCGCACCTTCTCACCCCTGTTGTGACCGATCCAAACAAAGCTGTTGTCGCTTTGAAATGGACCGTCCGTGAGATGGAGGATCGCTACAAGAAGATGTCCAAGGTGGGTGTCCGTAATATCGACGGGTACAACACCCGTATCGGGCAGGCCATGAAGAAGGGCGAGAGCTTTACGCGAACCGTCCAGACCGGTTTTGACAAGAACACAGGCGAGCCAATCTTCGAGGAAGAAGAACTCCCAATGGAGAAAATGCCGTACATCGTCGTGATCGTCGATGAGATGGCAGACCTCATGATGGTTGCTGGTAAGGACATCGAGGGCGCCATTCAGCGTCTGGCCCAGATGGCCCGTGCTGCCGGTATCCACCTGATCATGGCAACGCAGCGTCCATCCGTGGACGTTATTACCGGTACCATCAAAGCAAACTTCCCGACACGTATCTCGTTCCAGGTTACCTCGAAAATCGACAGCCGCACGATTCTTGGCGAAATGGGCGCAGAACAGCTGCTCGGCATGGGTGACATGCTGTATATGGCAGCTGGCGGAAGAACCAGCGTGTTCACGGCCCATTCGTCTCTGATGGTGAAGTGGAAGATATCGTAAAGCACCTGAAAGAACAGGGCACGCCAACCTACCTCTCCGACGTGACGGAAGAAACAGAAGAGACGGGTGGTTACAATGCCCTGACTCAGGCTCCGGCAACGCGACCAACGATCTGTTCGATCAGGCCGTCGCAATTGTCGCCAGAGACCGCAAGGCTCCACCTCCTACATTCAGCGCCGCCTCTCAATCGGCTACAACCGCGCAGCTTCACTGATTGAACGCATGGAACAGGAAGGCATGATCAGCCCGCCAAACCATGCGGCAAACGCGAGATCCTGCTGCCAGAAGATGGTGAGCAGTTCTGATAGAAGTCTCTGGGTGGCCTGATCGCACGTGAGTATTGGCGGGCTGCCCACGACATTCACAAGGATTTGAAGGATCCTTTGCGCATATCTCTAAGTAATTTTTTTTAGAATTTGAGAGATATGCCCTATCTTCGCCTTATGCTAACGATAGCTTTACTAAATAAGGTTTCATCGACAACTGAACGCCAATTTAGAGAAGAGTTAATGAACTCGACTTAGGGTTGTTCTACGAGTTTTGACAGCGGAGTTTTATATATGGTTGCATCTCACGCGATCTCTTTTGGCAGGATTGGTAAAAGCCTCGCAGTTGCTGCAGCACTCTTCATTGGTTCTGTACCACTGACTGCGCAGCACTCCGCCGCTCAAACTGCCTTGCAGCCCCAACAGGTTGCACTTGACAACGCACAGGCCGTCGATGCGGTAAGCAAGTACTTCAACACCGTGCGCAGCATGCATGGCAAGTTCGTTCAGTTTGGCCCAACCGGTGGCCGTGTCGAAGGCCAGTTCTTCATCAGCCGTCCGGGCAAAGTCCGCTTCTATTACAACAAGCCGTCCACGCTTGACATCATCGCTGATGGCAAAATGGTTTCCGTAAAAGACCGCAGACTACAGACGCAGGACATCTGGCCACTTTCCCAGACGCCGTTGCGCTTCCTGCTCTCCAGTAATATCAACCTGAAAAGCGATGCAAACGTCACCAACGTGGTGGTTGAGCCAGACCTCATCACAATCACTATTGACGATAAAACCCGCTTCACATCCGGTCGCCTGACGCTGATCTTCGATGCACGAACCTACAAGCTCAAGCAATGGACCGTACGCGACGCACAGGGATATGATACCTCTGTCTCCATCTATGATGTGGTTGAAAACGGCGCGACTAATCCTGATCTGTTCAAGATTGATTATATCGCAAATTCCCGTCAGAGACGCGGCGGAAACTAAAGCGCCAGTCCTGAGTTTGCTATATGAAAGAGGAGTGCTTCGGCGCTCCTTTTTTTTATTAGCCAGAGAACCTGAATGCAGTTTATCCCTGTTTCACCCGACCTACCATCCCTTCCCCTTGCCCCGCGCCTGCTCGCTGAGCTGTGTCAGGAGAAAGGCATAAAGCTCGCCCTCGACCGCGAGTTCTTCTATTTCGGATATATCGAAACAGACAACGGCAAACGCTTTCCCATCAAGGCGGAGCCTTCGCGCTCAACAGTTACGCCGCCGGAGAAGCAGCACGCGACAAAGACTTCTGTGGCCGCCTTCTGCAAGACGCTGGCCTGCCGACCCCGGACTTCAAACTCATCCATTCAGACAGGGCCATCCGGCAGCTCAGCACCGCGAACCCGCATGTTGCGCAAAGCCTGAACGCGATCACAAAAGCCCCCGCAATCGCACGCTCACTCGGCTATCCGCTGTTCATCAAACCCAATGAAGGGACACAGGCGTCGGTGTGCAGAAGGTCTCTGATGAAGCCGAGCTAAAAACCCGGCTAACAAACGCCTTGCAAAACAATGACCGCATGCTGGTTCAAAAAGCGGTCACAGGCGCAGACTACCGCGTGATCGTGTTGGATGGCGAAATTCTGGCAATCATTGAACGGCGACCTCTCTCCATCATGGGCAATGGCGCAAATACAATCGCAGACCTCTTCGCGGAGAAAATCAAAACACTCACCACCCGCAGCGGTGGCTACAAAATCGAGGCCGATGACCCACGCATCCTAAAGGCCATACACGAAGCAGGCTACGACGTGACCACCATCCTGAGCAGCGAGCAACGCCTGAACCTGCTCTCTAACGCCAACCTGTCAACAGGTGGCGAAGCAGTGGACGTAACCGATCTGGCCTCTCCCGGTTTCAAGGCACTAGCCGTCGAAGCAGCCCGGGTATGCGGCTTGCGCTATGCGGGCGTAGACATCCTGTGCGATGACCTTAGCAAAAAGGGATGTCCTGCAAACGTTCTGGAACTAAACGCAGGACCAGGCCTTACCAACTTCTGGCAAGCCGCCCCACACCATCATCAGCGTGTCCGTTCCATATACCGCCGCGTTCTGGAGGCCATGCTGGAAAGCGCCTGAAATGCAAAATGGCGGGAAAATCCCGCCACTTCCAACAGCGCTAAAATAGCGAGCTTACCAAGCACCAAGTTTGGTCTCTGGCGTGTACGTTTCGCCATCAACATGCTTGACCACAGCCTGACCACACATGGTAACGCCTTTTGTTGCGTCATAAGTCATGGTTGGAGAGCCTTGCAGTTCCCAGCCCTTGTTGAGCGCTTCTGTCACACGGTGACAAAACTTTGAGGAATCCGGTTCAGTGATGAGGCGGTAAAGGCGCATGTTCTTTCCTTTAGTTCTTCAAGTGTTGGCGGAACCTATCAGCCAAATACGAGCGAAGCCAGAGGTTTAAACATGCGCTTCGTTCAAATCTAGGCATCCACGTGCCGTGCGATCGCTTCGGCAATGGCAACGGTTTTGCGGCCCATATCTGCATGCAGCGCTCAACCATCTTACCATCACCTGCAAAGCACCTTTGTCCTGATTTTCCGGCAGTTCAAACGCGGCAATCATCTTCTTCGCCCACTCAACATCCGCTTGACTCGGCGCAAAGGCAGTGTTGCAAGCGTCAAGCTGCTTTGGATGGATCAGAGTTTTGCCATCGAGCCCCATGTCAGCACCCTGCTTACATTCATCAGCAAAGCCCTCCAGATCGGAGAAGTTGTTGTAAACCCCATCCAGAATATCCGCACCGCCCACACGTGCGGTCGCAAGGAAGGTCATCAGCCATGGCATCAAAGCCGCACGCCCCGGCAGGATCTTGGCGCCGCTCTCTTTACTCAAATCATTAGTGCCAATAATGAACACATCCAAACGATTGTGCGGATCCTTTGCCGCTGCGGCAATCTCCGAGGCGTTGAGAATGGCACCCGGCGTTTCCAGCATCGCCCAGATGCGCACACCGTCAGCTCCCTGTTCCGCTAAATAGTCTGCAACAGGTTTGATGTCCGCAAGGCTTTCCACCTTCGGCAAAAGCACAGCATCCGGCTTGGCAGCAACTGCTGCCTTCAGATCCTCACTGCCCCAAGGGGTCTTCATGCCGTTGATACGAATAACAAGCTCGCGATGTCCGTAGCCACCGCCAGCAACTGCCTCACACACCTGAGCCCGCGCCATCTCTTTGGCATCTGGCGCCACAGCGTCTTCCAGATCCAGCAGCAACACGTCCACATCCAGCCCCTTGGCCTTCTCCAGCGCACGCGCATTTGAACCCGGCATATAAAGCGCACTGCGGCGCGGTCTGATACTATGAACTTGCTCTGAGCTAGACATGACACTTCCTGTTGCGTTGCAAAATCAGATCGAGTTTAGAGGCCACCCCTCTTCTTAACTACTCACCATTCGGGCTATTTGCGCTTTTTGAATGGCCAAGCACTAAGTCATTTGCCGCAATAACATCTCACACTCAATTCAAAGTTCCGCCAAACATCACTGTGGGAGCAAAGCTGCTACATGCGCAGGCACATATTTAATTATGTAGTCCCAATACAACTTGAAGCATTCGAATGCGAGATCCCACAAACTTTAGCGGAACAAATTTGGGGTTCGGATAC
>BAXV01000072.1 GCA_001310715.1 Pseudovibrio sp. JCM 19062 | reverse complement strand
TGATGCCGAGGGCTTCGCCTCTGCAGTAGAACTGGCCTACGATATGGCCAAGAATGAACTGATAAAAAAAGATCTCTGAAGATCTGGTGAACTACCATCGCGGTCGTTTCTCAGAAGCTGAAGAAAACTGAAGGGTTTAAAGTGAAGGCACTTCGCTCTGTGTTTTTGGGCTGCGGTAGTTACCTGCCCAAAAAAGCACTAACTAACCAGCAGCTCACCGAGTTTGTTGACACTTCTGATGAGTGGATCGTTCAGCGTACCGGGATCAAGAACCGTCATATAGCCGCAGAAGGTGAGTTTACCTCACATCTTGCGATTAAAGCGGCAAAGGCTGCACTGGAAAATGCAGGTATTGATGCGCAGGACATCGATTTGATCGTTCTGGCAACCTCTACACCTGATAATACGTTCCCGGCAACGGCTGTTGATGTTCAGGCTGCGCTTGGGATCAACCACGGCTTTGCTTTTGATATTCAGGCAGTGTGCTCTGGCTTCGTTTATGCTGTCACCACGGCTGATGCATACTTGCGCGGCGGTCTGGCAAAACGTGCGCTTGTGATTGGCGCGGAAACGTTCTCCCGCATTCTGGACTGGGAAGACCGTACAACCTGCGTTCTGTTTGGTGATGGTGCGGGCGCTGTCGTCATGGAAGCGCAGGAGGGTGCGCCTTCTCTTGATGAGAGCGGTGTGCTGACCTGTCAGCTGCGCTCTGATGGTCGCCACAAAGACAAGCTTTATGTGGATGGTGGTCCGTCTACCACCCAGACAGCAGGTCATCTGCGTATGCAGGGCCGTGAAGTGTTCAAGCATGCAGTTGGCATGGTCACTGATGTGATCGAAGCTTCCTTTGAAGCGACTGGCACAACTGCGGAAGATCTGGACTGGTTCGTGCCGCATCAAGCCAACCAGCGCATTATTGACGCGTCTGCGAAGAAACTTGGCATCGCGCCTGAAAAGGTAGTGAAAACAGTTTCCGAGCACGGCAACACGTCGGCTGCATCGATTCCCCTGGCACTTGATAGCATCGTTAGATCCGGTGATGTCAAAAAGGGTGATTTGATCATGCTTGAGGCGATGGGCGGGGGCTTTACCTGGGGTTCCGTGCTCCTTAAGTGGTAAAAAGGGGCATAAAACCAAAGGGTTGCATTTCTTGGCAAATGAGCTGTTGACGCTGAGGCCGGTTGGCCATACCGTAACTTGTTGAAAGCAAGCTTTATTCTTACGGATCATGCTTTACCGGAGGAGGGTGGAATGGGTAGTCACACTGTAACCCGCGCAGATTTGTGTGAAGCGGTTTACCAGAAGGTCGGCCTGTCTCGAACTGAATCTGCCGAACTCGTTGAACAGGTCCTTGCGGAAATTTCTGCAAGCCTGGAGAACGGCGAGTCTGTCAAATTGTCTAGCTTTGGCTCTTTTGTGGTTCGCTCCAAAGGTGAACGCATTGGTCGTAACCCAAAAACGGGTGAGGAAGTTCCGATTTCTCCACGCCGGGTTATGGTCTTCAAGCCAAGCAATGTTCTTAAACAGCGCATCAACGATGCTCTGGTTGAGGGCGCCAGCTAATTTGCTGCCCCGAGAATAATAAGGTTTTAGAGGGTCTGCATCGTGGAGAAGAGCGCCGACGCGTTCCGAACAATTAGTGAAGTAGCTGTTGAACTGGATCTGCCGCAGCACGTTCTGCGGTTCTGGGAAACAAGATTTGCCCAGATCAGGCCTCTGAAACGAGGCGGTGGTCGCCGCTACTACAGACCTGACGATCTTGAGCTTTTGCGCGGTATCCGCCATTTGCTCTATGGGGAAGGCTACACGATCAAGGGCGTGCAACGTATCTTGCGAGAGCAAGGCGTGCACGTTGTTATGGATGTCTGGAAAGAGGGGAGTGGCGTTGTCATTCCGAACTCCTCCGGCACTGTGACGCCTGTTGGTGTTGCGCCTGATCCCTCTCAAGCTTCTGCCCAGTCCGCGCAAAGCGCTCCGCAAACTGAGACTGCGGTGTTGAGGAGAGTGAGTCTGAGGGCGATCTTGCTGTTGAAAGCGAGCCTGAGCCGCAGATGCCTCTACCGTCTGGCTTATTGCCGGATGATATGCCTGACCAGCATGGTAAAGGTGGTCACGGCGCGTTTGGTTTTATGGACCGCTTTATGGGCTCCGAGAAGGAACAGGCAACGCGTTCCTCCGGTCTTTCCAAGGATGATGTAGACCGGCTGCAATCCACGCTCTTTGAGCTTCTGGAATGTAAGCGTATGTTGGATCAGGCTCGATAATCAGCGTCGGCCATTGGCTGATCAGTGCATTTCGTTCTTGGGCGTTCGGCAGCTTTTAGCAGTCGGCGCCCTTTGCTGTTTCAGGTGCGCTGAAATTCATCGCGTAAGATGACCGTGGTTGTCAGGTCATGTACGCCTTCAATGGTGGCGATGGTGTTACGGACATTGTTGAGGTGTTCCATCGAGGCGGCGACAACTTCCACCACCAGATCCAGTTCTCCACTAACCGAGCTTACCCGTTTGACCTCTGGAAATGCTGCCAGAGTGTCGAGGATGTTGAGCATGGGTGTGCGTGACAGGCGGATGAACAGGAAGGCCGAGATGTTAGCGGGATCAAGACCTCCGATATCTGCCCGATAACCTCGAATGGTCCGTTGTTTTCCAGCCGTGTGATCCGTTCGCTTGTGGCGCTGCGTGACAGGTTGATGCGAGCTGCCAGCGTTTTGATCGGGATGCGTGCTTCTTTAGAGAGGATTGCGATGATCTGGCGGTCGATAGCGTCGTGCATTGAAGGTCCTTTTATCGAACAGACAGGAAGAGTGCTGTCAAACCTCTTAATCACGACATAATGACGGCGCAACTGACATAAGGTCGGTTTTTTGAAATATCAGAGTAGGATATGTTCGGGTCAACCGGAGAGGCCCATGACTGATATTAATTTTCCCGCCCCGAATTTTGACCGTGAGCGCATAGCCGCTCTTTTGCTGGAGCATTGGGGGCTGACAGGGGCTTTGTCTCCCCTGGAAAGTGAGCGCGACCAGAACCATCGCCTTGACGCAGAGGATGGAACGCGCTGGACGGTCAAGGTGGTCAACGCCAGTGAGCCTGAGCTTGAAACAGGTTTTCAGACAGCGCTCCTGCAGCATCTTGCCGTTTCTTCGCCTGAGCTTCCAATGCCGCGTTTGCGGCTGACCAAGGATGGTGACGCGATTCAGAGTGTTGTTGGGCTGGATGGTGCGCGTCATGCTATGCGGGTTGTCTCGTGGGTGGATGGTGTTCCGCTTGCTGAGACTGCGCGGGAAGAGGGTGTTGTTGGTAGTCTGGGTACCTTGCTTGGCAAGATGGACCGGGCACTGCGCGGCTTTATACATCCAGGGGCATTGCGGAGTTTTGAATGGGATATTCGCGCTGCAGGGGAGGCGCGGGCGCGTCTTGGTGCAATTGCTGACCCTGATCAGCTGCGAGTTCTGGAGTACTTTCTCGACCGATTTGACCGGTTGGTTGCGCCGAAGCTTGCCGGGCTGAGGGCGGCGGTTATCCATAATGATGCGAATGACTGGAATGTTCTGGTTGATCCTAAGGATCACTCCCGGGTTTGTGGTCTGATTGACTTTGGTGATAGTGCGCATACGCCGGTGATTGCCGAGGTGGCGATTGCCGCAGCCTATGCGATTATGGAAAGCAGTGATCCGATTGGGGCAGCGGCGGAGCTGGCGGCGGCTTATCACGGAGAGAACGGGCTGGAAGAAGAAGAGGTTGACCTTCTCTTTGATCTGATTGCCATGCGGCTTGTGACCAGCGTAACGCTTTCCGCGCTTCGCAAGGATGAGCGGCAGGATAACCCTTATCTGGCTGTTAGCGAGGTGCCTGCGTGGACCTTGCTTTACAAGCTTTATGGGATGAAGCCTGCGTTTGCGACCGCGATCCTGCGCAAGGCCTGCGGGTTTGAGGCTGTGCAAGGGGCTCACAGGGTGGCTGAATTCTGCGCTAAGAATCGCAATTCGTTTGCGTCTTTGTTTGCGCGTCACCCCAAACTCATGTCAAAGGCGCTGGTGCCTTACGGGGATGCTGACCATGAGATGACGGTGACCTCCCGTCAGCGTCAACCGGAAGCGGCGCAGGAGTGGTGGGAAGATTTTTGTGAAGCCCACGGTGTCGAGCTTGGCATTGGTCCATGGGGGGAAAGCCGCAGTGTTTACTCCTCCGACTTTTTTGAAAGCCGCTTTATTGAGGGGGAACGCCGCACCAACACTTGGGTTTCGATTTGTTTTTGTCGGCCGGGACCCTGTTTTCGCGCCAATGGATGGAACGGTTCGTTCTGTTGTGATTGAGACTGATCCGCTTGGGTATGGCTGTATGATTGCGCTGGAGCATAAGACCGACTGCGGGCAGCCGTTTGTGAGCCTTTGGGGCCATATGGCGCATGAGGCAGCGATGCGTCTGAATGCTGGCGATGTGATTAAGGCCGGTGAGCTGCTCGGTTATCTTGGGGATGATGACGAAAATGGCGGTTGGGTACCCCATTTGCACTTACAGTTGTCAGCGGATGTTTCCTTGAGTGCCGAAGAAATCCTTGGTGTTGGCGAAGAGAAGTATCTTGATGTGTGGGCGGAGATGTTCCCGTCGGCCATCGATTTTGCGGGTCTTCCGCATGAAGTTCTTGGGAGTGCGGGACGTAGCGTGGATGAGATTGTTTCTTCCCGCCGTCAGACCCTGTTGCCGAACCTTTCTATCTCCTACAGCGAGCCGATCAAGTTTGTGCGTGGTGAGGGGGCTTACCTGATTGACCATCGCGGGCGGGCGTATCTGGATTGCTTCAACAATGTTTGCCATCTGGGCCATGCACACCCTGAAGTGGTTGAGGCCCTGTCTCATCAAGCAAGTCTCTTGAACACCAATACCCGCTATCTACACGACAATATTGTTGAGTATTCCGAGCGGCTTACCGCGACACTTCCGGATGATCTGGCAGTTGCTTCTTTTGTGTGTACGGGCAGTGAGGCGAACAGTCTCATGCTCCGCATGGCAGAGGCGCATATGGGGCGCCGTGATGCGGTTGTTCTGGATTGGGCTTATCATGCACCACGCCGGAGGTGATTGCGCTGAGCCTTACAAATACAAGCGCAAGGGTGGTAAAGGGCGTCCTGATCATGTGTTTGAAGCTGCGATCCCTGATACCTACCGCGCACCTGCTGACTGGACACCTGAGGAGATCACGCAGCGCTACGTGGACAGTGTGGGCGAGCAGTTGGCGCTGATGAAGCGCCAAGGGCGTGCGCCTGCGTTCTTCATTGCTGAATCCATTCCAAGTGTGGCCGGTCAGGTGTTTCTGCCGGATGGTTATCTGGAGGAGGTGTACAAGCTGATCCGTGCCGAGGGTGGTTTGTGTGTGGCTGATGAAGTGCAGGTTGGATTTGGCCGCGTGGGGTCACACTGGTGGGCCTTTGAAACGCAAGGTGTGACGCCGGATGTGGTGACCATGGGCAAGCCGATTGGCAACGGTCACCCCATGGCTGCGCTTGTGACCACGCGGGAGGTGGCTGCCAGCTTCAATAATGGCATGGAATACTTCAACACCTTTGGTGGCAATCCGGTTTCCTGTGCGGTTGGGCTTTCTGTTCTTAATGTGATTGAGCGGGATGGGCTGCGCGAAAATGCCCGTGTGGTTGGCGCCTATATCCTTTCGGGCTTGCGCAAGTTGATGGAGAAATACGAGGTCATCGGTGATGTGCGTGGTATGGGGCTGTTCCTTGGTGTTGAACTGGTAAAAGATCGCCGGACAAAAGAGCCTGCCACAGAGGCGGCCAGACGGGTGGCGAACCATGCGAAGGACCTTGGCATATTGATGGGCACTGAGGCCCCTTTGATAATATCTTGAAGATGCGGCCACCGATGATTTTTTTCTAAGGAAAATGCCGATTATCTGCTGGACGTGCTGGATCAAGCCATAAATGAAACCGTTTCAGCTTTGGAAACCATGTAGACTGTCAAGAAAGGGCCAAAGTCTGGCCTTTTTTTAACTGAAGAATAAGCGGGTGACAGAAGGTTGTCTCCGCTTTTTTCTTGTCCTGAGGGCCGTTTGGATGAGGCGAAGCGTGAATTCTGTTTATGCTAAATGCCGGAGGTGTCGCTCTCGACGATGATGTCAGGGATGTTTCGGCTTGTTGTATCGGGGTTGTTTTTAAACGGGTTGGAGTTCCACCCGAACCGGACAGACCCCAGAGTTTGACGGTGGGCAAATATGGTAAGCATTGAGAGCAGCGAGAGCATTACCGCTTGGGGCGAACAGACATTTGGTAAGGTGTCTGACCTGAATACGTTGATTGAACGGGCTAAAGAAGAGCTGGAAGTATTGCAACAGGCCATTGAGAACGGTGAGAGTGTACGCAATGTTGTGGCTGATGCAGCCGAGATTGCGATTCTAATGCACCGCCTTGTTGGTTTGCATGGGGCTGAACTTTCTTTTGCAATTGACGAGAAAATGGCTCGTAACCGCACTCGTATCTGGTCTCTGGCTGGTGATGGCACCGGTCGCCGCGTGGCCTGAGTTCGCATTTGTTTGCGCAGGTTGATCTATCTGCTGTCTTTTCGTGACTTATCCCCCTTGCTGCGCTGAATGATACGCTGGTGCGTAGACTAGGCGATCTATGGGGATTTAGATGAACGAGACGACGACGCATCTTCAACTGCCGATTTTGGCAGCTGCACAGGCACAAAAGCATGTAACGCACAACGAGGCGCTGGCTCTGATTGATCTGGTTGTGCAGCTTTGTGTTGTTTCAAACAGTATTAGCGCGCCTCCGGATGCGCCGGAAGAGGGTGCGCGTTATATCGTGCCCGTTGGTGCCGTGGGTGATTTTACCGGACATGACGGTGAAATTGCTGCCTTCGATGGCGGTGCGTGGCGTTATTTGAAGCCGGTTGAGGCTGGGCTGCCTGGGTGCAGAGCCTTGGTGCGATGCAGGTTTTTTCTGGTGGTGGTTGGCGCGGGTTGTCTTCCGTTGCAGGGCTCGGCGTTGATAGCAGCACTGGCGGTGCCGCGTTTCAGCAGGAAGCCTCGGTGCTTTGTGAAAGTGCGCACAAGGCGCAGAGCCAGTTTGTGACTGTTGATGAGCTGATCTCGGTTTCCGGCAGCTTTACTGAAAGCACGCTTATTATCCCTTCCAGAGCGATTGTCTTTTGCGCTGCCACCCGTGTGGTTGAGGCTGTGACGGGTGCCAGTTCTTATGGCTGCGGGATTTCGGGTGAGACCAGCAAGTTTGGTGGTTCGTTGGGAGTTGCAATGGGGTCCAACAATGCGGGTGTGATTGGGCCGACTGCATTTTATTCTGATACACCGGTGCGCCTTACCGCAAATGGCGGCAATTTTACTGGTGGCAAGGTCCGGCTGTCGCTGCATTACTTCCTGCCTGTTGTGCCGCAAGGCTGATCAACGTTTTCTACATTTTCTGAGGCCGCACTCGCGGTCATTTTTGTTTTTAATGGAGGCCTTGGGCCTCCTTTTTTTTGTTGGGAGAGGCTGAATGAAGTCCACGTTTGATCTGATTATTGCTGATCTGCTCCATATTGAGGGTGGGTTTGCTCACCGTAGCCGTAAGGCAGATCCGGGAGGGCCTACCCACTACGGGATCACGCAGGCTACGTTAAGTGCGTGGCGCGAACAGGATGTTGGCGTGGAGGAAGTTCAGGCACTGAGCCAGTTTGAGGCCATTGAGATTTATCGTGCGCAGTACTGGAATACGGTGCAGGGCGACCGGCTTCCCCTCGGACTGGACTTTGCGCTGTTCGACTTTGCTGTGAACTCGGGGCCGGCGCGGGCAGTGAAGACGTTACAGGTCATCCTTGGAGTGGGCGTTGATGGGGTGCTTGGGATCAAAACGCTGGCTGCGATAAAGCAGCGGCCAGCCAGCTATCTGGTCAATGAGCTTTCTGTGCGGCGACTGGCTTTCATGAAGCGACTTCGCAACTGGCCCTACAACAAAAACGGCTGGTCTCGCCGGGTGCGTGAAGTTCAGGAAAAGTCTCTGGGCTTGATTGGTGATCAGGGTGCAGGAGCATGGGTGCCGCCTGTATTTGATGGGTTTGATCGTGGGCAAGGAGCCAAAGCGCTCGGGCAGGAGACTAGCGCGGTCAGTGCCTGGTTGAATGCAGAGGGTTTGAGTAAGGCGGCAACAGTGGTTTCCGGTCTTGCAGGCATGTTTGCTGGATCAGGCCCTTTGCAATGGGCCTTTGCAATCTCCCTGCTGATTGGCGTGGGTGTGGGAGGCTATCTGATGGTGCAGAAGACGCGAGAAGCTGAGGCCGGCGCAGGTGTTTTGGGAAAGATTGGTCGGGTAGGCCGGATTTGAACCGACGACCCCTTCACCCCCAGTGAAGTGCGCTACCAGGCTGCGCTACTACCCGAACCGTGAGGAACCTCGCGCCTGGATGCGTCTACGCATATGCAAGGTTTCCTATTTCCAGAATAAGCTTAGTGGCTTACCCTTACAGCTTTCCTACCCAATTCAGGTTGTTTGATCAAGGAGCAAATGACGCTACTGTTATTGTGCTGGTGGAAAACGCCTGTGGCGGGTGATGCCGGATTCCACTGCGATGATCGCCCAGAGGATGCCAAGCAGCAGAAAATAGTGCCGCCAATGGTCGCTGTCGATAATGAAGCTGACACAGGCGTGTAACAGGAAGGCCACGTAAACGCAGATGATGTATTTTTGCCATGGACGTTGCTTGAAGAGGAGTGGGAACGCCTTGATTAGTGTCCAGAATACAAGCGTGATGTAGGAGAGACCGCCGAGCCAGCCGTAGGTGGTAAAGGCCTTGAGGTATGCGTTGTGTTCATCCTCCGGGAAGATGGCATTAAAGCCGCCGAAACCGAGGCCAAAGGGCCGTTCGGTGACAAGTGTGAAACCTTCGCTCCAGCGGCCAAACCGGCCCAGCCGTGCTCCATCATAATCCTGCACGAGTTTGGCGCGCTGCGTGAACATCTCTGAGATCGATTCAATTGAAAGAATTGCGATGAATGCAAGGACGAGGCCTAGAGCTGCCAGACTAAGAATACCGAGTAGCTTCAAACGTGGGACTGATCGACGCTCGTTGATGAATACCAGCAGGAATACCATGAGCGCACCACCCAGAGTCATACCCCAGGCTGCACGGGAAAAGGACAGGAACGCACCAAGTAGCAAGATGAGCAGAATGCCTGCCTTAAAGATATTCTGCCGCAAAGGTTTTGTGAGAATATCGTAGATGATCAGCAGCACCGGCAAGAGCAGGAAGGGACCGTAAACGTTTGGGTCCTTGAAGGTAGCTTTTGCCCGTCCGAAGCGGGTGAACTGATCGTATGCACCGGGGAAAGCATCGAAGTATCCTGCAATGGCCAGCAGTGTGGCGAATAACGCGGCCAGTAGGTATCCCTTCTCAATAACACTTATCCGCTCGATCTTTGCGGACAACGTTACTGCATAGAAGAAGGCTGAAAATGCCAGAAAAACGGTTACGGCATAAAAGATGACAGCCTCTTTGGTATCAGCCGCTGCGGGGAGGGCCAGAATACCGCCAGTGACGTAAAAGCACAGCAGGATGAGGAGCGGTAAGACATCCTTGCGCAGTTCGAGCCCAAAGAAGGACCAGCCGACTAGGAGCAGAGCGATCAGAAGGTCATAAGGAGCCGGTTCAATGATGACGAGTGCGCTCACGGATGCAGTCAGGAACAGGAGTGCTCTTGCAATTGTCTCTGTGCCGATTGTCAGCGGGACGTGCCAGAAGGGGCGCGTGTTCTTGAATGCAGGTGGGCGCGATAGGTCGGTCAATATGCGTTTTCCGTTTCCAGAAGACAGAACGGTGTTTTAATCAAGATATAGAGATCAAAGAAAACGGACCAGTTTTCAATATAGTAGATGTCGCATTCGACGCGCTTTTGGATCTTGTCTTCCGTGTCTGTTTCTCCGCGCCAGCCCTTGATCTGGGCCCAGCCCGTGATGCCCGGTTTGACCTTGTGGCGTGCAAAGTAGCCGTCCACCACGTTCTCATAGAGGCGATCTTCCGCCTTAGCCGAAAGGGCGTGAGGCCGGGGGCCGACGAGGGAGAGCTGTCCCATGAGCACGTTCAAGAGTTGCGGGAGTTCATCCAGCGAGGTTTTGCGGATGATGCGACCAACCTTGGTGACACGGGGATCACCTTTGGTGACCAGCTTGGAGGCGTTGGCGTCTGCCATGTTGTGGTACATGGAGCGGAACTTGAAGACGTCGATCAACTCGTTGTTAAAGCCGTATCGTTTTTGACGGAAGAGGACCGGTCCGGGGCTATCCAGCTTGATCAGTATGGCCGTGATCAGCATGACCGGTGACAGGATGATCAGCGACAGACTTGCAAAGAACAGGTCAAACGCGCGCTTTGTGATGGTGTCCCAGTCTGTGATCGGTTTTTCCAGCACATCAACGAAGGGCACTGAGCCGACGAAAGAAGAAGCTCTTTGGCGAAAACGCAGCTTGTCCGTATGGGCAGACAGGCGAATATCTACCGGCAAAACCCAGAGTCTTTCAAGCAGTTGAAGGATGCGTTTTTCTGCACGGATCGGAATCGTCACCAGCAGCATGTCAATTTGTGCGATGCGGGCGAATTCGATCAGGTCCGAGATGTTTCCGAGCTTCTGGTAGCCTGCAACGCTTGCTGGGGAGCGGTCGTTGTCGCGGTCATCAAAGATGCCGCAGATTTCAATTGGATTGTTCGGTTGGCGCTCCAATTCAGCTATCAGGTCCGCCGCTGCCTGACCACCGCCCACAAGAACGGCGCGCCGGTTTAAGCGGCCTGTGCGGGTCCAGCGTACAATGAGGCTGCGCATTGTCATTCTGAAGAGCGAGAGTGCAACTGCCCCGCCGATGAACCAACTCAGTAGGATGGTTTGCGGGATTTCTGCGGATGGGAGGAAGAGTAACAGGGATGTAATCAGTGCGGCAAAGACAAGTGCCCATGCACTGACGAGTCGCGTAAGATGGGAGAACGCTTTTTGCAGGGTGCTCGTCTGATAGAGATCGGCCATCTGAAACAGCATGACGCCAATCATGGCGGCTTCGAGCAAAGCAACGACTTGCCAGAGTGAAGGAACGTTGATTGAGGCACCATATAGAGAGGCAATGACCCCGGTCAGGATGATAAGGCCAGCATCTGCACTGCGCAGGAAGCCATCAAGGACTGTTTTTGAGATGGTGTTGGTGCGTAGGGTTGCTGCAATCTCCAATGCATCTTTGGAGAGGTTGCTATTGGTTCCGGTTTTGTGTTGCTGCGGATGCGGCTGGCTGCTGTCCGGTACGGGCTTGCCATCGGGTGACAGGCTATTTTCAATTAATTCGAAGCGAGTTTTGACCATTTGCCGGGCGCCTAAATGGGGCTGTTTTCAGAGCGCAACGTTGATTTCGGGGACTGCTGGGAGGCGTCAACCGGCTTATCTTTCGCGCTTTGTACAGGGTGATAAAATTGGGTGATGCTCTGCGCCATTTGTGGCAGAGCGAAATTTGTTTTGAGATGATCCTGCAAGTTCTGGCTTAATTGGGCCTGCTCTTCAGGGTGTGTAAGAGCCTGCAGAATTGCCTCTGTCAGTGCTTGTTGATTATCTGGCGGGACAAGTGTTTTCCGGTAATCTGCATAAATCTCCGGAATACCGCCCACATGCGTTGTGATCAATGGCTTTTGAGCGGCAAGCAACTCCAGAACTACGTAGGGTAAGGCTTCCGCACGTGAGGGGATGACCGCGGTCCTGCCAAGATGTAGGGCCTTGCTGAGTGGCAAAAAACCATGGAAAGAGATGGAAGCCTGCAGGTTTTTCTCGTGAACCATCTGCTCGAACTGCGACCGGTCGGGTCCGTCTCCTACGATGGCGAGCGTTGGTTTTGTGGTCTTGTGCAGGTCCTGCACTGCGTTGATGAGCAGATCGACGCCTTTAAGCTCGCGGAGTTCGCCGATGAATAACAGGTCGGCGGCATCTTCTCGCGGTGTGATGTGTCTGAACTCTGACTGATTTAGTCCGTTATGGACGACCCTGTAGCGCAGTGAAGTGAGGGTAGGCCAACTTTCTGCTGGTAAGCCGCCTTTTCAAAGGCGCTGGTAAACACGAGTGCATCTGTGAGTGGCCGCAAGAGCTTTTCAAGTCTGATGTATATCTTGCCCGCACTGGTTGAGGAATCGTAGTGCAGACTGCCACCATGGGGGCTGTAAATGCGCTGGGCATTGACGTTACGTAGTTTTAGCTGATCCGATGGTGCGGCAACGACGCCGCCTTTTGCACCGTGCCCGTGCAGGACATCCGGTTTTTGTAAGGCGAGGTGCTTTAAGAGCTTATAGAAGCCGGGCAGGTCTTTGGGGGAGAGAGAGCGGGCCATTGGGACTGTCATTAAACCCAGAGCGAGCTTTGGTCTTAGGCAATCCAGCTGTTCCCTTGATGCCTGCGGAATATGGTTGGAGGCGCAGATGATGCCGAGCTCGTGCCCCAT
Organism: Pseudovibrio sp. JCM 19062; assembly: GCA_001310715.1. Next base: position 6,600 of record BAXV01000072.1, on the reverse strand, counting down.
CTTGATCTGCTCTTCAGCAAGATCCATAAGATGACGAAACGCACCGCCCAAGGGTGCGCGTATACAATGCACAATTTTCAGCTTGCCCATAGACATCTGAAGCTCACTCCCCACCGCGCATACCTTGCTTTTTGCTCCCGAGCAAAAAGCGAATGCGCCTTCTAGTTGTAAGCTTAAAATACTGTTTGAGCTGTTAATTAATAGGGTTAATTTACCCTTAATTTTGGGCCTTGACCTAGTTGAACGCGAAGGTGTGCAGGCTGCATACTCTTAATTTAAAAGAGTCTTTCGTGCACGTAGAGTGTGTCACCGGGGCGAACTGGTGCTGTGATCGTTGCGCGGCCACTGGCGACTTCGCTGCCAAGCTGACGGGTCAGATCAATGTTCTGATGATGGGCTCTGGATGAAAAACCACCGGCAGTTGCGATGGCGTTTTGCACGGTCATGCCCGGCAGGTAGGCGTACTGGCCGGCATTATTGACTTCACCCATAACGAAGATTGGTCGATAGGTCGCCACTTCGACCGATACATCGGGGTCACGGACAAAATCGCTCTTCAGGCGGGCGCGGATCAGGCTTGCCAGTTGCTTTGGTGTTTTGCCAGCCGCGTTGATCTGGCCAATCAATGGGAAGGCGAGGATGCCGCCCTGATCGATTCTGTAGGTGTTGGACAGATTGGCCTGGCCAAACACAATGATGCGAACTTCGTCGCTGGCTGCCAGTGTATAAGGCTGGATTAATTCCTCATGAAAGGCAGGGCCCGGCTTTTTATAGGAGGAACAACTCGCTAATAGAGTTAAGCCAGCAATAACGGCAAGTAGGCGCGGGCGCATTACAAAATCCTTTAAATCCACTGGGTGTATATTTCGGATCAGCAGGTTAATAGAGTCTAAATATTATAATTATTGTCTAATTAATTTTTGTAGCTATCTTTGCTTCTTTGTCATTTCTTCCCAGCATTTGATTGTGGTGCTTAACAACTTGGTTACCCTGTCCATGCATTCTTGCGAGTAGAAATGTTTGGGGCTTTTGTATTGAGTGGGGAAGTGGGCTGTGCCGCAAGAAGATGTCTTTCTTGATATGGGCGTGCTGTTCAAAAAGGTGCTGAAAGGCCTCTTGTGGGTGATCCCATTTGCTGCGCTGGTTGCCTTTGGCACTTTCTATCTGGCTAGCAAACAAACGGCCCGATACACCAGCGAATCCAAGATTCTTATTGATACCGCCAAGATTGTGCTGCCCGGCCAGATCCGTAACAGCGAGCAGGAACGCTCGTTGCTGGACAAGGAAGGCATTGCCAGCCAGGTTCAATTGCTACAGTCGCGCGATCTGGCTCGCCATGTGGTGCAGAAGCTGGACCTTGAAAACAACCGTGTTTTTGCGGCTAAAAGCAAACCGGGCCTTGTTGATCGGCTGATGACCAGTGCTGGTTTTGAACCAACATTCAATCAGCTGAGCGAAGAAGAGCGCTTGCTGAATAAGTTCACGAGTAATCTGGATGTTTATCAGGTTGATGGGGCCCGCGTTATTACGGTGCGCTTTAAGAGCAAAGACCCCGAACTTGCAGCGCGCATTGCCAACACCGTGGTTAATGAGTACCGCATGTTGCAGGATAATGCGAAGCGTGCGGTTACTAACAACACTGCAGATGCACTTGCTCCGCAGGTGGCGCGCCTTGAGAACGAAGTGGAAGCTGCTCAAAGAAGGGTTGCTGAGTTTCGTGCAGGTGCTGACCTGTTGCTCGGGTCTGACAACCGAACGCTCAATCAACAGCAACTGGCTGAACTGAGCTCACAAGTCTCCTCTGCCATTGTTGTAAAGTCACAGGATGAAGCACAGGCAAGACAAATCCGGTCTCTGCTGGAAGATGGCGGTGCGCTGGATACAGCGACGCAGGTTCTGAATTCCTCTTTGATCCAGCGCTTGCGTGAGCGACAGCTGGCTTTGGAAAACCGCATTGCGGAATTGTCGTCCACGTTGCTGCCAAATCATCCGCAGATTAAATCCCTACGTTCGCAGCGAACTGTTTTTGATCGTCAGATCCGTGCAGAAGCGGAGAAGATCGTTATTGGTCTTGAGAATGACGCCAAGATTGCCCATGACCGCTACGTGACGTTGAATGCACAGGTCAATGAGCTCAAGAAAGAAGCGGCTCGCTCCGGTGCAGATCAAGTTCGCCTACAGGAGTTGGAGCGGGAAGCTCGTTCTAAGGAAGAGCAGCTGAGTCAATTGCTCGTCAGCCTGCGAGAAGCGGAGGTGCTGCAGGGCGTGGGGGTCTTAAACGCTGATTCTCGTGTGATCTCCCGTGCTTCTGTTCCAAGTGAACCGTCCGGTCGCAAACCGTCTGCACTCGCAGCAATTGCTGGCTTTGCAGCGTTTTTCCTCGGGTGTCTGTGGGTGATTGTGCGTGCTCTCATTGCTGGTGAAGTTCTGCGCCGCGAAAGCTTTTCAACGCCTGCTGCGCCTGCCGCCAATCCGAAAGAAGCGACCGGTACGGCGACCTCCAATGCTCTTAAGAGTGTTGTGGATGCTGCGGCCCGGAGCCATACAGCTTCTGCACCTCCAATTGAGCTGAAACCTTCTCTTGAAGAAGAGGAAGAGGTGTTTGCGGAAGATCAGGAGGCTCCTGAGGAAGATGATCAGGTCGATAGCCTCTCCGATCATTCAGAGGATGATGCGTTTGAGGAAGAGGCGCAAGACGAGGAATTTGAAGACGAGCACGAGGTCGTTGAGGTTTCTCCGATCACCTTCAAGGAAATCAAAGCCGGGAACACCAACCAGTTGGAGAAGGTTCGCCGCGTTGTTGTGCTTAGCGTTGAGGATGAAGGCCTTTCGTCGCGTGTGGCCCTGAGCTGTACCCGCAAGATTGCCGCGCGCGGAATTATGCCGGTGGTTGTTGAGGTGCGTTCGGAAGGCGGTGAGGGGGCTGTGTCAGTGCTCACTGAAACGCCGCTTGAGGAGGTTGGTGATGTGCCACAGGCTGAAGACGGTGATGATCTGATCAAACCAGGCTTTTCCGAATTGCTGGAGGGTGAGGCAGCCTTTACCAATGTGATCCATCGTGATCCGGTTTCTCGTGCGCAGTGATACAATCGGGTGTCATGCCTATTCGGGATGAAGTGGTTTATGGTGGTCGCTATAACCTGATCATGGAAGCCTTGGACCTGACCTACGACGTGATTGTTGCAGATCTTGGTTTGATTGAGCCGAGCCTGATCTGTGCGCAGATGCTATCGGAGGCTGATCGTGTGATTATTGCGACAGATGGCTCGCCTGCTGGCCCTGAGCTGGAAAAGGCTCTGGCTATTTTGGAAAAACACACCAAGGCGCCTGTTGAGGTGGAGCGTGTGGTCAGCAATGAAGCTGCGGCATGGCTTCAGGTCGATATGGCAGCATAGGTGCTGTTGATTTCACATCCATCTATAGAGAATCAGCGCTGCATGCGGGCGAAAAAGCCTCTGGTGCGCCGGTAGAACTGCCAGAAGTTTTGGTTGTTTCTCAGTTTACGCTTTGTGCTGAGCTTGGCACCTTCTAACGTGGCGATGAGTTTGCCCTTCAAGGTGAGTGGCTCGATCCAGTCTTTCAGGTATTCCGGTTCAGACCATGCCAATTTGAAACGTTCTTCTCCCAGCCCAAAGTCGAAGATCTCCATGCCTTGCTCGCACATGTCTTCAATAACATGTTGCATGAGCAACTCGCCTGGACTGTAGCGCATCAACTCCCCGCTGATTATGGAGGTGCAGTAGCAGTAGATGCGCCTTCCTGATCTTAAGCTGAGGCAAGTGCTGATGATCCTGCCATCGAGCTTCAGGCTGTAGATTTCTGATTTTGTAGGACTGTCGTTCTTGGTAAGGTTGGCAAACGCCTCGCGCACAAAGCGCTGATAGTTTGGCTCGGCAAAGGCGGTTGGTATGCCTGTTTCAGCCTGCCTGCACTCTCGTTGTTGGATCATCGCGTCCAGTGCCGCAGTGGCATCGTCAATCGTACGTTCTGCGGTGAAACTGAGTTTGCCTAAGGATTGCAACTTACTGATTTTGCTGCGGTGCTTTTTACGGGCAGCTTTGGACCGTTTTGCTTTGATGAACTCTTCTGCAGAGCCGACCAGCGAAAACGGATAGATCGCGTTGGTGCTTGTTGTATCACTGAGACGGACAAGAGGATTGCCATAGGGCCGATTTGGCAGGCCATGTTGCAAGGTGGATGAGGTCTACGCCCCAAGCCTTGAGGGCTTGTATCAGGCGTGGGCGGAACGTATGGGCCGTTGAGGAGGCTAGGAGTTCCTCTGACCAGTAACCGGTGTTCTGGTTGAAGAGCTCTTCTCCAAGCCATCTTACAGTGTTCGTTAAATGGTATCTGTGGAGCGCGAAGGGCAGGAGAACATGTAGCTTGTCGCCTATCCATCCGGTGATGACCAGTGCGGTTGCTTGCTCACCCTCTGCGATATGGTCTGCCCAGCTCTTGCACCATTCATAGGCGTGGTAGGCACTGCCATCGCTTGGTCTTCCAGAGTGAACCAGTCGCTGCGCAGATGTTGCAGATCGTTGCTGGCGTAAATCTGAAAGGAAAGGCTCTCCAAATCCAGCGTGTCCTGACGTGTCGCATCGGACGTGCAATCGCTTGTTGCGATGGAATGAGAAGATGCCATTGAAGTTGCCCTAAGAAGATGTTGGAGAATTATTAGCTCTAAGCTCTTAATGAATCTCAAATCTAACTACGTAGAATAATCCATTTAGAAATTAATCGTAAATATTTGTCGGTTACGGTGTGAGGTAATTGCGGTCTGGAGTTAGGGGAACTCCTTGCGGAACTCTTTCAAGCATTCATTTATCAAGTACGCCAGCTATCTTCTAAGTAGCCGCAGTCCTGCTCGGCTTTTTAGGGGAATGACGGCTGGTGACGGCATTATTTTTACACTCCACCGTGTCTTGCCAGAATCAGAGCGTGCCTTTCAGCCAAACAAGATTTTAGAGGTTACACCGGAGTTTTTGCGCGAAACGGTGGTTCAGGTTCGCAGAGCAGGATACGAGTTTGTATCTCTGGATGCTGCATTGGAGCAGCTGCAAAACGCGGATAAATCGGGCCCTAAGTTTGCGGTGCTGACTTTTGATGATGGCTACAAGGATAATCGGGATGTTGCCTATCCGGTTCTAAAAGAGCTGGGAGTTCCGTTCACGATCTTCATCACCAGCGACTACAGCAATCACAAGTCCGAGCTGTGGTGGATCATGCTTGAGATGCTCATTGCTCAAAATGATAGTTTGTCTTTGCGGTATGGGGATGTGCGCTTTGATTATGAGTGCGCCTCATTGGCGCAAAAACATGCGGTGTTTCATAGCGCGCGCTGTATGCTGGTGAGCGAAGTTCCTGAAAATGCGCAGCGTGCAGTTGTATGTGAGGCTGCGGATCGTTACGGGCTGGATTGGCATAGGTTGTGCCCTGAGCTCATACTGTCCTTTGAAGAGTTGCAAGAGCTTTCACAGGATCCGCTGGTCAGCTTTGGCGCACACACAGATACGCATCCCATGCTTGCGCGACTTTCAAGCCCCGAAGATATTCGCCAGCATATACAGGCAGGTGTAGAGGAGATGAGCGAGCGGCTGGGGCAAACGCCGAGCATGCTGCGTATCCTTACGGATTTGCCGATGCTGTTGATGAGCGGTGCGAGGCGGTCGCTGAAGAACTGGGCTTTGTTGCGGCGGTAACAACGCAACCGGGCACCCTGTCAGTGGCCAACCTAAAGCGACGCTATCATCTGCCGCGGGTCTCGTTAAATGGACTGCATCAGAACCAGAGGATGGTTGATATGTATCTGACCGGCGCCGCTTTTGCGGCGTACCACGGTGTTCGGCGTATCCGGTCATTCTTTAAAAGGGCGTGAGGGCCTAAGCCTAGCGCTTCTTATAGGTCCAGCTGATAATAAGACCTGCCGGAACAACCCAGATCAGACCAGCGACCGCGAAGAAGATCAGTTTAATGGACCAGTGCTGGTCTGCCATTGTCATGTCGCCGATCACCATTGCGACGAAAACATAGACCACAACAAACGTGACCAAAAAAAATCATGCCGATGAAGCGGCGCAATGGCGAAACCATATAGTTCTCCTTGAAAGCCCCTTGATGTGGAGCTTGGTTTGTGCACAAGCCATAGTTCAAAATGCATATATTTTTCAAGAGGATCTTGCTGATAAACTTGGGTTTATGTGGGGCTGGCTCCACTGCGAACGCTCTAAGCCTATGACAGAGAAGTGCAATTAGGGCGCGCAGGTTCCTCTGATAAGTCTAGGTAATTTGTCCAGACTGTTGTGAGGATCTGCGTATTTTTCCTGATTTAGCTGCGGATCTGACCTATATAGGGGCAAACAAGCTCATCAGATAGGTGTCATGTCTACTCCGTTTCACAGTCCAGATCTTTCTGCTCAAGACCTTTCCAATCGCAGGCAAATTCGTGTGTGGTTGCTATTTATCTGCCTCCTGATTTTGGCCATGGTTGTTGTTGGCGGGGCTACCCGGCTGACAGACTCTGGTCTTTCCATCACGGAATGGAGCCCATTCATGGTGCTATTCCGCCGCTGAATGCAGAGGAGTGGGCGGAGGAATTTGAAA
>BAXV01000071.1 GCA_001310715.1 Pseudovibrio sp. JCM 19062 | reverse complement strand
TTCCGCGTCTTTATAACCGCTTGATTCGAGGCCGTATTTTACGTTTTTCCAGTACGCTCATATGGGGGAACAATGCGTAGGACTGGAACACCATGGAGACGTCGCGCTGGTTTGGGGGAAGACGGGTAACGTCCTCCCCACCAATCAGGATGCGGCCAGAGGTTGGGGTCTCCAACCCGGCAATCATGCGCAGGGTTGTTGTCTTACCGCATCCTGATGGACCTAAAAGCGTCACCAGCTGACCCGGTTCAATCTCCAGATTGAGATCCGGTATTGCAGTAAAGTCGCCGTAGTTTTTGCCAACATTTTCGAATTGGACCTGACCAAAGTTTGAATGTGTCATGCTGCGACTTCTTTCAGTTTGCCCTTAGCAGGAGATTTTTGAGTGGTTTCTGAGCGGCGGAGCTTTCTTTCGCCAACAAGCAATTGGAACCCGACAATAACGGTGATCATCACAAAGATCAGGACGGAACTGTAGGCAATCGCCACACCGTATTCGCCGTTTTCAACCAGACCGACCACATAGGCCGTCGCCATATTGTACTTTGCGCTCACAAGGAAAATGACCGCAGAAATGGAGGTGATGGCACGCACGAAACTGTAGACCAATGCCGCCTGAATGGCCGGACGCAGCAGGGGCAGGATCACTTTTCGCAGTGTCCTGGCGCTGTTTGCGCCAGTGTCAGGGAGGCTTCATCCAGATTCTTGTCCAGCTGGGACATGGCCGCCACGCCGCCGCGCACACCCACGGGCATGTTGCGGAATACGAAGCAGAAGATGAGGATTAGAGCCGTTCCGGTCATCTGCAGTGGTGGCAGGTTGAACGCGAGGATGTAGCTGATACCAATCACAGTTCCCGGAATTGCAAAGCTCATCATCAGGCCGAATTCAAAGGCGGATTTGCCGGGGAAGTCCTGACGCACAATGAGCCATGCAGACAGAATGCCAACCGCTGCTGTCAAAGGAGCTGCGGCAAGTGCGATCCACATGGTGTCCAGAAGCTGTTCCAAGCAACGCCGGTGAAGGCAAAGCCGTTCTCGAACGAGATGGAGAACGCGGTGATGTAGTGCTGCAGAGTTACGCTGTGATCCAGACCCCAGACTTTCACGAAGCCGCCGAACAGGATCAAGCCGTAAACAGATATGGTGAACAGGCTCCACAGAGCAACAACAGTGCCAACCGGGATTGCAATCCGCCGTGGTAATTTCGCATGGCGGCCCCCGTCGCCCTTGCCGGTCACAGTCGCGAAGTTGCGCTTGCCCAGCCACATGCGCTGCGCAAAGAAGGCGGAGAGCGTGAAGCCGAGAAGGATGATCGCCAGAACGGCTGCGCGGGATGGATCACTCTGCGCACCAACAACGGCGAAGAAGATCTCAGTCGACAGAACACCGCCATTGCCACCTAGAACCATCGGGTTGCCGAAGTCCGCCATGGATTCGATGAAGCCGATCAGGAAGGCATTTGCCAGACCCGGCGCCATCAGAGGCAGTGTCACTTTGCGGAAGGTTCTCCAGCGGCCAGAACGCATGGTCTGGCTGGCTTCTTCCAGCGACGGGCTGATGCCTTCAACAACACCGACCAGCACAAGGAAGGAGATCGGCGTGAAGCTGAGCATCTGCGCAATCCAGATCCCCGTCAGACCGTAAATCCAACGGCCTAGCTCAAGACCGGTAGCAGCTTCTATGGCTTCGGTGACGAAACCGGTACGGCCTAGCATCAGGGTGAGGGAAAGACCAATGACGAAAGGTGGTGTAATGATCGGCAGAATGCTGAGGAGGCGCAGACTTTTGCGAAATGGCATCTGGGTCCGTGTCACCATCAGGGCAAACGCCAGACCGAGCAGGGTAGACCCTACGCCAGTTGCAATGGCCAGGAACATGGTGCGCCATGCGATACCGCATCTGCCACCCGTCAGACAGGAGAGCTTCCAAATTTGCGGGTCAGTGATGTTGCGCAGCACACCTTCTGAAGAGAAGTTGCCGCGAAAATCCTGAAACGCCCCAACAAACATGGACAGGATTGGATAAAACACAAAAGTCGTGACCAGCAGGATCAAAAGCGAGATTGCGGTCAGGACAATGGCGTCGCCTTTAAGAGCGCCCTTTTCTGCAAGACCAAATGAAATGAAACAGGTGAACGTGAGTGCGAGCAACACCGCCCCTGCGCCAAACGCGGGTTGACCATCCACACGGCCAAATGTTGCTTCCAGCAGGCTCCAGTTCCAGCCACGCAGGCCAATGGAAAGGCCTTCCAGCACCATCCAGAACAAGCCAAGTGCTCCGATAATGGCAAGCAGTTTGCCACGGCGGGCGGGCTCGGACTTCAGGCGCAGGTAGGCTGCAGCACCAACAAGAGCGAATACGGGGAGCAGTTGCAGTTTGCCAAGGAAAAGCTGGAAGAAGCCGGGCCAATAGCGCTCTTTGCTCAGCAGATCCAGAACCCATTCGACGTCAAAAAAAGCCGCTGCGAATGTGAAACCAAGGCAATATAAACAACCCAAGGACGCCGCATAGGAGTGCGAGGTCCAGCCGACGATTTTCATTTGTCATTTGGAAAGAACCAGATTGTAGGGGGAAACGAGGCGAGCGTCAGCCCGCCCCGGTCTCAATCAGTTTGCGGCTGCGCCAACTTCCATATCCCAGCGTGCCAGCAGGTTTCTGCGGCGTTCGCTGTCTCCATACTCAGCAAAATCGTAGTCGATCAGACGTACGTTCTCGAGCTTTGGAGCTTCTTCCGGCTGGGTTGAGCCTTTGTTGGATGGAATGCGGAATGACCCGACTTCAAGCGCCAGATCCTGAGCTTCCGGGGTGAGGACCCAATCGTAAAACGCTTTTGCTGCGTCCGGGTTTGGGCCCCCGTCAACGAGAGACATGGAGCCGATTTCGTAACCGGTGCCTTCACATGGGGCCACAACCTCGATCGGGAAGCCTGCAACAGCTTGCTTAACTGCATCATGCATAAACACGATGCCAAGGCCAGCTTCACCGCGGGCCGCTGCCTTTACGGGAGCTGAACCGGACTTGGTGTACTGTGAAACGTTTTTGCCCATCGCCAAAAGGTATTCGAAGGCTTCGTCTTCACCCATCAGCTGTACCAGTGTCGCCAGCGCGGTGTACGCGGTGCCGGACGAGTTTGGATCTGCAATGGAGATTTCGCCCTTAAGCGCAGGGTTGAGCAGGTCTGCCCAGCACTTTGGACCTTCAATGCCCTTTTTCGCGAGGATTTCTTTGTTGTAACCCCAGCCAAGTGCGCCGGAATATACGCCGACTGTGCGGTAGCCAGAGGTTTCAGCCTGAGAAACTGCCCACGGCAGAAGTTCTTTCAGCATTGGGGACTCGTATGGAGCCGAGAGCTCATCGTTTGCTGCCTGCAGATGCGGATCTCCGGTGCCACCCCACCATACGTCCGTCTGCGGGTTGCGCGCTTCTGCGCGAATCTTTGCATATGCCTCGCCGGAAGAAAGGCGGATCATGCTAACGTCGATATCTGTTTTTGCTTCAAATGTTGCTGCGAGCTTTTCACAAAGAGCGTTGTCAGCGGAGCAGATGAGGTTCAGTTCATCTGCAGAAGCTGCGCTTGCACCGGCACCCGCAATAAGGGTCGCGCCCAGCAAAGCTGTCCTAATGGATTTCATAGTTTCTCCTCCCAGACACGTTGTGTACACGTGTACATAATATAGTCGGTACATTTTGAGCAATGTCAACTTTATTCCAAGAAAAACTTATTCATTTTAGGGGTATTACCTGATATGCAATTGCAACCGTGTACAAAAGTCGGCGAGATTTGATGTCGGAAAAAGTGTCTTCAAGAAAGCAGCAGGTCAGAGCTACGGACGTTGCACGCCATGCTGGGGTGTCTCGTGTTTCTGTGTCCAGAACCTTCACTCCCGGCGCAAGTGTCTCCGCTGCTACACGCGCTAAAGTATTGAAATCCGCAGATATATTAGGGTACCGCGTTAACCGTCTGGCGAGCAGTCTCAACCGCTCCGAAAGCGGTATCGTGGCACTGATCGCCGCCGAGATTGATACGCCGTATCGGGCAGCAATGATTGCCGAACTCACCGACAAGCTGCAGGCCGCTGGCAAGGTAACAATGCTTATCAACACCAGTGGATTTGAGGAGCGTGTGAAGGATGCTTTGCTGCAAGCAATCAGTTTTCGCACAGAAGCAGCTATCATTTTGTCCGGCGCGCCTGACCCGTCTTTAGCTGACACATGTTTCAGCAACGGCATGAAGCTGGTTTTGATCAACCGTGAAGAGGATTTCCCGGGGTCCTTGCAGATCGGGCCGGACAACAGGGCAGCTGGCAAGACCGCGTTGAAGGCACTGTTGCGCGCCGGATGCCGGCGAATCGCTCTTGCAAACTCAGGCAATGCCACATGGAGCATTGTGGAACGGCAGAAGGGGTTTTTGGCTGCTGCTGAGGAGGCGGGTGTTGAGGTTATCAGCGAAGCGACCGGTGTCACCTCCTATGAGGCTGGTCTTGAAATTGGCACTGCGCTGATGGATCGGGAGGACCGTCCCGATGGTGTATTCTGCACCACCGACCTGATTGCCTGCGGCGTGATTGATGCAGCACGCCAGAGATTTGGCCTGCGTACGCCCGATGATCTTTCCGTCATTGGTTTTGATGATATCCCGCAGGCGCATGGGAAGGCTACGACCTGACAACCTTCGCGCAGCCCATGGACCGGATTATCGACAAGTGCCTCGAATGGTGCACGACCGACCAGCCTTCTACCGAAACGGTACAACTGCCCGCCAAATTCGTCTGGCGCAACAGCGTGAAGAAAACGGTGGTCGTGTAGCTCAAAGCTCGTTAACAGCCATTCTGGCGGATTGGAGCCGCTCTTTGGCGAAGCGACGTGAGATCCTGCTTCTTCCCAATGATAGACCCAGATCAGTGCGTAGAGGAAGATTGAAACTCCCTTGCGTGTTTTTGTTTGATTTTTCAAAAGGGTTTAGGCATGAAACTGGTTACAATCGAAGCAAAATTCTCACAGACCGACGCGCTTAAAGCGAGAGAAATATTCGAGAAGCAATCGCTCTTTGTTCGTCAGATGGCCGGTTGCCTGACTTATGAGCTTTACACGGGGATGGCGGGTGAAGTTGGGATTATCCAGAAATGGCAAACGCAGGATGCGTTTGATGCCTACCGCAGCAGTGACACCTTTGCAGTGCTTGGAAACGAATTGAAGCCGCTTATGACAGAACCTCCCATCACCACGGTTGCAGAGATCAATGGCGGATAGAATTGCAGATACGGTGCCCACAGCCTATTGCGTTTACCGTGAGTTTCCGGTGAGCGGGCGGAAGAAAGTGTCATTTGACCGTGATTATCTCCTCTACGCCATGAGTGGTGCGGTGCGTCTTGGCGTGGAGGGGCGGTGTTGGACGCTGCCCCCTTCATTTGCGGCGTGGATTCCGGCCGAACCCAGTTGGAGATTGAGGTCATCCATAAGGTTACGTCCTGCTCGCTTTTGTTGCGGCAGGGCTTTGCAAAATCTGCGGGTGTGACGTCTCCAGAGGAGACTGTCGTCTTCACGATGAACCGGCTGGCACGGGAAATGATTGCTTACACGACACGCTGGGGAGCGGAGGATGTGGAGTGGGGCGTCGAAGCAGACACCTTTTTCAAGGCGCTTGTTCAAGTCTGTGCCGGGCTTGCCAGCACACCCGCCGATGTGTGGCGGCCTGCCGTGCATGATACAGCTCTTGCAAGAGCTTTTGACTACACAGAGGCGAACTTAGCCAAGCCACTTCAATTTGCAGATGTTGCGGTCGAAGCCAATGTTTCGGAACGCACATTGCTGCGCCGATATGCAGAAGAAGCTGGTATGACATGGTCGCAATCGCTACGGCGGTTACGAATGATCCGTGCTGTTGAACTCTTAAGCCATGAAGATGAGCAGGTCATTCAGATCGCAGGCGCTGTGGGTTACGCCTCACTCTCCGCCTTCAACAAAGCCTTCCGAGATTTCACCGGCTACACACCAACCGACTTCCGCAAACGACGCCGCTCCCATCTGCCGGTTCAATGCTGACGGGCTTGGCGCATGTCTGTCGCTTAACCAGACAGGTCGCCAAGCTTGTGAGGTAAACAGTGGGAAGAACCCACAGCCAACGGGCAAGAGTAGGGAGCTAAGTGAACTTTTGCGACACAACCTACTCTTGGTCCTAGCCAACAAGGAACGGGATAGTTATCCCAACCACGATCAATATCAAGGCTCCGCCAAGGCGCGAAGCGATCTGTGCGAATGGGATCAGTTCATACGACGGGCTGCGGAAAGAACCGCCACATCGCCCGTTCCTCATATTCGCCATACATAACCCAGCCGCGAGCGATGATTCAATGAAGTGAAAGCCCACAAGCAATCCGCCAAGGCCAGCACCTACAACGGCACCCACCACAACAGCCAACACCAACAACACCGTATGCACATTAAGCGCATCAATTACCAAGCCCAGATCTGTATAGGACATGCCGATGCCAACTAACAGCGCAGGCGTCATGTACTTGGCCATAAACTTGAACCAGGAAGAGCACCCTTTTTGGATTGAATCAGGAACAACACCTGCAAGTTTTAACAGGACCACTGCAATGATCATGAGTGCGTATTCATGCACTCCTGAAATAACGAAGGTCAGTAGGCCTCCAACCATAGCCATAGTAGCTGACGCCAATATACCCGTCGCCAAATCTCCATATGAGGACTGGTCATCCTCAGTGGAATTTCCAGCATCTATGGTATTTTCACCTTTTAGAAGATTGCCGTTGCCGCTGAGGCTAGGTTTGGCGAGGCTCAAGCGGTAAAGGAGACCGCCTGCGATGATCGCAAACACGTTGCCCAGAGCCATAGGAGGGATGAGGATGCCGAGAATGTCTTCTGTATCCAAATTGGCTGCTAATTGATAAATTTCTGCGATAGGCAAAACACCTGCGCCTAATCCGCCTCCGAGTATCGGGTAAACGACGTTGGCGATGCTTTCTTGCGAATTCAAGCCGAGCACGAAGCTACAATCGCACAAAATATCATTGCAAATACAAGAGCCATGAGAACTGGTACGGCGAAACGGGCACCAGCCTTCAACAAGAGGCGGGCCTCAATACCGAAAATCGAGCCGACGATTAGGGAGACAATGTAGAACGTGAGAAAACCACCATCCGTCATAAAGTCATCGACGGTTTTTATCGCGGCTTCAGGTAGTACGCCCCAATAGACTAAAGCAGCCCCTGCAAAGATGCAGACAATTGGCCCACCACCCAGATACGTATTCACAATTGGTACCCGGTCACCAATATACTCAAACGCATAACCAAGTGCCATTGTCAGCGCGAAACCACCAACCATACCTCCCGGTAGTTTTCCTAGGAAGCTTGCCAATAGAATAATCGCAGTGAATAAGATGAAATAAACAGCCGGAATTTCTTTGATTTGTAGATTATTCATCTCTTCCCAGTCTTTTTTAGTTTTGTTTCGCGTATTTACTTAATTCAATAGGTAATCAACTTCTAAGAAATTTAAATCTCCCAGTCTTGCGCTAATACATCACAGGGGCAAGAGTCCGAAATAACGATTTATTACTTAAAATGAAATGAGTTGATCTGGGATTGCTAAGCCGAGCCAATGCGAAGTGGTAAACGTTGTCAAGATCTGAGATAATTGTTTAAGCTATTGAAATATAAAAATATTTTATTAGGTGATTAGACCTTTAAAACCATTGCGAATACGGGCTCCCTTTGCAGGAGCTTTGATTGCCTTTCCCTGACCGGTCACGAAGTCGCTCGTGTGAGGCCAGAATTTGAGCATTGGCTGGCACCTTGGCAATCTGGCTTTCAATGCTTAAAACAAAAGCCTATGCGGGAGGGGATGCATGAAATTCATTGAAGCAGGCCAGTTAAACGTTGCGTACAAAGATGTTGGCGTAAAAACGGGTACTCCCACTCTTCTCCTTCACGGCTTTCCATATGATGTGCATAGCTACGATGATGTCTCCAGCATTCTGGCGGATCACGGCCATCGCTGTATCATCCCTTACCTGCGTGGCTATGGTTCTACGAGATACCTGTCTCCCCAGACAATGCGCTCAGGCCAGCAAGGGGCTCTGGCTTTTGATCTGCGCGCGCTGATGAAGGTACTGGACATTCCCCGTGCGATCCTTGCTGGATACGATTGGGGAGGACGGGCGGCCTGTATTGCTGCAGCGCTATGGCCGGAGATGGTGATGGGGTTGGTCAGCGGAGGAGTGGCCTACAACATCCAAAATATTCCGGCAGCAGACCGTCCAGCCACACCGCAAGACGAGCAGTTGTGGTGGTATCAGTATTACTTCCAAACGGAGCGCGGCCGGAATGGTCTGGCGGAAAACCGTGAAGAGCTAACGAAACTGCTCTGGGAACAATGGTCACCTACCTGGGACTTCTCCGAAAAGACATTCGGCGAGACCGCTACGAGCTTTGATAATCCTGATTTCGTGGAGACAGTTATCCACTCATACCGACATCGTTTCGGCGGTGTTGAGGGAGACCCTGCCTTCGAGGAGATTGAATCTCAGCTTGTAGAGCAACCAAAGATTAAGGTTCCTACCATTGCCTTGTTGGGCGCTGATGATGGCGTATGCCCACCACACCACAGCAAAGGACATGAGGTGCATTTCAACGGCCCTTTTGAGGCTCGTTTTGTTGATGGGACAGGTCACAATTTGCCTCAGGAAAAACCCGAGGTCTTTGCAGCTGCTGTTATTGAGATCGCAGAGCAAGCTCAGCGTAATCTTTAGTAAGATAGGGAGAGAGGGACCGCCCTCTCTCCCAAAGCTAGATCAAGCCTCGGACAGTGCCAGTGCGTCCAGCTCTTCAAAGGGTAAGCCAACATATTCTTCTGCCAGTGCGCGCTGGTGGGTCTCGTTTTGCAGCAGCAGTTCGTAGCTGTTTTGTTGGATTTTGGCGTCAAACTCATTCATGTCGGGGAACACATGCATCAGCTGGGTCATACGCCAGGAGAAGTTTTCTGAACTCCACACACGACGTAGCGCCAACTCTGAATAACGCTCAAGGTGGGCAGAGCGTTTGTTCTTGATCTGCTCGACTAATCCACGCGACAGGTAGAACACGTCTGATGCAGCCAGATTAAGTCCCTTGGCTCCCGTTGGCGGCACGATATGTGCTGCATCGCCAGCAAGGAACATGCGTCCGTACTGCATGGGTTCAGCCACGAAGCTGCGCAGAGGGGCTATGGATTTTTCGATAGAGGGGCCGGTGACGATCTTTGAAGCGACATCCTCCGGGAAGCGGGCAAGCAGTTCCTTCCAGAAGCGATCATCCGACCAGTCGTTGATATTGTCTGTGAGTGGACACTGTATGTAATAGCGGCTCAGCAGACGATTGCGCTGCGAGGCGAGTGCAAAGCCGCGCTCGTGATAGGCATAGACAAGATCCGGCAGGGGTGGCACTTCCGCATGATGCCGAGCCAGCCAAACGGGTAAGCGCGCTCATAGGTCTTTAAAATATCATCGGGAATTGTTTTGCGGCTGACACCGTGGAACCCATCGCAGCCAGCAATGTAATCGCAGTCCAGATGGTAGGTCTGTCCATCCTTCTCATAAGTCACATAGGCGCGTCTGAGGTGACGTCATGCAAAGCCACGTCTGTTGCTTCGTTGATGACATTGCCGCCAGCACGTTCACGGGCGTTATACAGGTCTTCGGTGATTTCGGTCTGGCCATACACCATCATCTCCTTGCCAGTCCATTTTTGCGTATCAATAAAATGGCTTGGGAGGCCCTGCCGCGTGATCCAGGAACCCTTTTTGCTCTTGCCGTGCTTGTCCATACGCTCGGCAAGGCCATAATCCCGTAGCAGCTGAACTGTGCCGGTTTCCAGCAGGCCAGCGCGGATGCGGGACAGAACATAGCTTTGCTGCGCTGTTCCAGAACAACGCTGTCCACGCCGCTTTCACTCAGGATGTGGGAGAGCAATAAACCAGCCGGACCTCCGCCGATAATCGCAACCTGGGTACGATCTTTTTGGTGGGTCATAAAACATTCCTTCGGTTCAAAGCATCTGACGAGTAGTGGCAATCAGGATGTGCGCTCGGACAGGTGAAAATGGGACTGAACACACGGCTGAATTCAGTGCAGTGTTGCGGGTTATTATTGCTATGTAAAATTGATTTATCGGCACTAATCATAGCAGAATTGTTATTGAACTGCGGTTGTTTGGCTGTTCTGGCGCGCGGTCCGGCCAGAACATCCTGTTTTTTACGCGTAAAGCAGGAACTTTGGCAGCCAGAGCGTGAGTGCTGGAAAGCTGACCAGAATGGCAACGCGCACCAGTTCCGCGCCAAAGAAGGGTGCAACACCCTTGAAGGTCTGACTCATGGGCGTGTCTTTGGCGAGCGCCGAGATGACGAAAACATTCATGCCCACTGGCGGTGTAATCAACCCAAGCTCCACCACAATCAGCGCAAGAATACCGAACCAGATCTTCAGTTCGTCGGTGCTCATGCCAAAGCCTGAACCATCAGCCATTTGAAACACGCCGCCGTTCAGTTCCATTAGGACGGGCCAGAAGAACGGGATCGCGAGCAACATCATGGACATGCTGTCCATCAAGCATCCAAGTACAATCAGAGCCAGCAGGATCAGGAGTAGAACTGTCATGGGTTCCATGCCAGACCCGGCAATCCAGGTTGCGGTTTCCTGCGGCAGACGAATGCGCGACATGAAAATCTTGAGCAACTCCGCACCCAGCAGGATCATGTAGATCATGCCTGAGGTTGAGGCTGTTTCCTTCAGCGCTTCAATCATGTCATTCAGGGCAAGTTTGCGCTGCACCAAACCAAAGACCATGACCAGAAACACACCGACCGCTGCGGCGGGTGTTGGATTGTATAATCCGAAGTAGATGCCGCCGATGACTAGTCCGAAAACTGCCAGTACAGGTAGCACGCCAATTGAGGCCGAGAGGAATTCTTCTCTTGATCCGGCTCCACCAGCAGGGCCGGAGGAGGGGCTGATGAACACGTAAAGCGCGATCACCAAAAGGAACAAAAGAACGGCCAACATACCCGGAATAAACGCGGCCATGAACATAGTAACGATGTTCGCTTCCACAATCACCGCATAGATGATCAGCACCACGCTTGGTGGAATAAGGATGCCAAGAACGCCTCCTGCAGCCAGCGTTCCAGTCGCGAGTGCGCCGGAATAGTTGTAGCGTTTCAACTCCGGCAGAGCGACCTTGCCCATGGTGGATGCCGTCGCCAAAGACGAACCACAGACAGCGCCAAACCCTGCGCAAGAGGCAATGGCCGCCATAGCCGTGCCGCCCTTCATCCAGCCAAGCCATGCATTGGCGGCTCTGAAGAGTGAGTGGCTCAACCCTGTTTTGGAGGCGAGCGCACCCATCAAAACGAACAGTGGAATGACGGAGAGATCGTATAAAGAAAACTGACCAAAGGCCAACGTCTTCAACTGGTTAAGTACCAGTGTCGGGCCGTCAATCAGTGCAATGCCGATGCCGCCAACCAGGATCATGGAGTAGGCGATTGGCATGCGGATAACGATGAAGAAGACCAAAATGACGAGGGCACCAATGCCCATAGAAAGACTTGCCGCCATCAGTTTCTCCTCGTTAAATCTCTGAGGTTTTCGCTCAACGTGATGGCCGCAGCAATACTCAGGAGCAAGAGCGATATCAGTGCGGGAACGTAGGCGTACCAAACAGGGATCTGCAAAATTGCGGTAGAATATTCGTATTCTCGTTGATCGGACATGCCGTCATACATGCGCCACAGCAGCAGGAGGCCAAAGCAAAACGCAACTATGGATGAGAGCAGAGTTAGAAAGGCAACCAGCCGCGGGCCCGCTTTGCTGGTGAAGATATCTGCCCTGACATTGGTGTCGGTGATCTGGCAAAACGGTAGGAAGGCAAAAATAGCGATTGCGACGCCAAGCTCGGTGAGCTCAAAATCTCCCGGGAATGGTGAGGTCACCATATTGCCAATTGTGGAGTAGATGTTGATTGCAACCACTGCCAGCAGAACAACGCCGCCAGCCAGTGCCCACGCTACGATTATTTTTTCGAAAGCACCGGCAAGGCCGGTGCGTCCGAGTTTTTGAAAGGCGCCCATAGCTACTCGCTGTGCTTGGAGATCAATGCCTGTGCTTTGGCAACAAGTTTGTTTCCATCAACACCTTTTTTGGAAACTTCGGAAGTCCACTTCTCAGTGACCGGAATCAAAGCTTCTTTAAAGGCGGCTGTTTCTTCGTCAGTAAGCGTGATGTGCTGGTTGCCTGTCTCTACAGCAAGCCCGATGCCAAAGTCATCTGCGGCACGCCAGACTTCACCCACCTGTGCCAACCACTCAGGACCAGATGCATCACGGAAGGCTTTTTGAACGTCAGCAGGCAGGCTTTCCCAACGGCCTTTATTCATGGAAACCTGGAAGACCGATGTCCCAAAGCGTGCGCTGCCAGCTCCTTCGATCTGGTATTCGGTCTGTTCATGTACCTTCAGTGGCGGGATGATTTCCCAAGGAATAAAGGCAGCATCAATCACGCCCTTCTGCAGGGCTGTCGGCAGTTCTGGCACGGCATCGCAGCAGGGGAGGCACCAAGCGCTTCAATCACCCATGCACCTGTACGTGATGGAGTGCGGATGCGCATGCCTTCCATATCGGAAGGGCTGCGAACTTCCACGTTGCGTGTGTGCAGGCCATTACCCGCATGTACGTGCAGGAACATCACCTCAAGGCCTCTGTAATCCGCCTGAAGGTCGCTCTCGAACATGTCGTATAGAGCAAGGTTCGCAGCGCGTGGATCATTCAGGAACACAAACGGTAGCTCCATCACTTCACTGCGTGGGAACAGGCCCGGAGTGTATCCATTCAGGGTCCAGACCAGATCGACCACCCCATCGCGAGCCTGACTCACCAGCTCTGGCGGGCGACCACCCAGTGACATGGATGGATAGATCTCGATATCGACCTTGCCGCCGGAATTCTCTTCAACGGCTTTGGCCCATGGTTCCAGCATCTTGGTGTGCGCTGGCGCCAAAGGGCCTAGAAAATGGTGGAGCTTGAAAGTGTATTCTGCGGCACCTGCCATGGAAACACTGGCAAGCAGAAATGCTGTAGAGGCGCAAAGGCCTTTAAAATTGCCAAGCATACGTATGTGATCTCCCAAAAGAATGGTCTAAACCAAACAAGCCTTTCTGATACTGCTACTTGTGGCAGTTTCAGCTCCCTAAGGCTGTGAAACTCATAACCGTGACCTGAGTGATCCGCCAAGGAAATTCTTGGAAGTCACCACTGTGATTTATGAGAATTGCATAAGCTTTTCAAAATGAAAAATGAAAAATGCCGTGTGAATCATGCCGAGTTTGGTATCAATATGTTCTCCGAGTATCTGAATACCTTATAGCTAGTTATCTCGTACGGGCTTTTTGTCCTGCTCACTCAACCTCATCAGGATGTCCGCAAAGCATTGTGCAGCGCTGTCCAGCGTTTCATTCGCACGCATGTTGAGCCCGACCGATCCAAGTGTTGCGCGCGTATCAATGGGGAGTTCCACAAACTGACCGCTCTCGATCTCACGGGCGATAACGCCACGGGAAATAATCCAGATTGCATTGTATTCCTGCGTAAAGGCTCGGCCGAATGAGTCCGAAACAGTTTCGATTACTTGATCTGGCTCCGGAATACCGTGCTCAATGAAGAGGCGATCTACAAACGGGCGAATGATTGAGGTGCCAGACGGTATGAGTACGGGGAAACGGTTCATTTCGACAACGCTGATCTGTGGTTTGCCAGCGAGCGGGTGGTCTTTATGGACCGCAAAAACAACGCTTTCGCGAAAATGAGGCACGAAGACCAGCCCCTGCATGTTTTCAGGTGCAGGCAGTCGGCCCATAACCAGATCCAGCTCACCGTTCCTGAGTTGCTCAAGTAAAACATGGTTTTCACCAGTAACGATGTGAAGACGGTTGCGCATGCCCGTATCAAGAAACGCCTTGACCGCCTGCGGGATCAGAGAGGCAGCAACTGTGGGCAGGGCACCGATACGCACCATGGGACCGTCACTATGGTTGAGCTGAGTTAGTGCATTAATACCATTGCGGGCGGCTGCCAGACTGGTGCCTGCATGGCGAAGGAACACCTCCCGTAATGGGTGATACGAATTCCGCGACCGTCTTTTTCAATCAGCGGTTGGCCGCAAATCTCCTCAAGCTCGCGTATGGTACGGGTAACGGCGGGTTGCGTCAGATGAAGAACCTCGGCAGCCCGGCTCACACTGTTCTGGCGTGAGACCTCAACGAAAGCTTCCAGATGTCTGAGCTTTAACCTGCGTAGATTATTCATAGCGATCTCATTATGATTGGTCCAAATAATATCATTATTCATTTTGAAACAGGTATGCAAACTATTCCTTCATAGGGGGATGCGCATGCACTTCATCAAATTAAACGCGACAACGCTTCACTTCAAAAAGACCAATGGTGCTTCAGCAGCACCAGCACTTGTTCTGGTCAATTCACTGGGAACGGACTTTCGCATTTGGGATGAGTTTTTGGCTCATCTCGGGCATCAAGGCGAAATTCTGCCTATGATAAACGCGGACATGGCCTTTCTGATGTTGGGGACGCGCCCTATTCCATTGATTTGCATATGCGCGACCTCGCTGCGCTGATGGACAGTCAGGGGATCAGCAATGCGGTGATCTGCGGTGTCTCCGTCGGCGGAATGATCGCCATGGCGCTGCAAGCGGCCCGACCTGATCTGGTGAAGGCGCTGATCCTGTGTGACACCGCACCGCGGATTGGTGACGTAAAGACCTGGCAAGACCGCATCGACCTGATTGATGCGAACGGAATCGAGAGTATCGCCGATGGAGTGATGTCCCGTTGGTTCTCACCGGAATTTCTGGAAAAGCAACCAGCAGCGGTTGCCGGATACCGTAATCTGGTCTGCCGCACTCCTTTGAAGGGATACCGTGGCACCTGTGCAGCTATCCGTGATGCTGATCTGACCTCTCAGGCAGCGCAAATTGATGTGCCGGTTCTTTGTATTGGCGGGGAGGATGACCAATCCACGCCGCCGGATCTGGTTGAGGGTATGGTCAACCTCATTCCAAATGCGACGTTTGAGCGGATCTCCAGCTGCGGCCATATCCCTAGCATTGAGCAGCCTGAATATCTGGCCCATCTGGTTCGGCAAATGATTTCCCGTTGTCGCTCAAAGAATGATCAGGATGAACAACGGCACAGCGAGATCTACAAGCAAGGCATGCAGACGCGCCGCAGGGTGTTGGGAGACACCCATGTCAATGCTGCAGAGTTTCAAAAGAGCAGTTTTGACGAGTCCTTTCAGGAGCTTATCACCGAGGCTGCCTGGGGCCATGTGTGGTCCAGACCCAACTGGACATTGCGAGAGAGGTCCGTTGTAACTATTGCGCTTCTCGCAGCGTTAGGGCACCTAGATGAGGTAGCCATGCACGTGCGGGCTGCAAGAAACACCGGAGCAACACGGGAAGACATAAGCGAAGCGCTGCTGCACACTGCGATTTATGCTGGTGTGCCAGCCGCAAACAGCGCCATCAAAACCGTAAAAAATGTTTTCGCGCAGCTTGATGCGTCAGGGGAGTGAGATGAGCAAGCCAACGACCAATGCTGGTCCGTTCTTTCCGAGAGACCGGAACTGGCATCCCAAAGCAATGTCGCCCAACTACAAGACAAGTGTGTTGCGGTCTCCGCAAAAAGCACTTCTGTCCTTTGGAAACACAATCAGCGAAACCACCGGTCCTGTCTTCGGGCACAACATTATTGGTGAGCTGGATCATGACCTGATACAGAACTACGCCAAGCCCGGTGAAAGTGCGCAGGGAGAGCGCATTATCGTGCATGGCCATGTGCTGGATGAAGAAGCCAGACCGGTGCCGAATGCGCTGGTGGAAGTCTGGCAGGCCAATGCAGGTGGTCGCTACCGCCACAAAAAAGATGGATATGTCGCACCGCTTGACCCCAACTTTGGCGGGTGCGGGCGCGTGATCACCGATGAGAACGGCTACTATGCCTTCCGCACCATCCGGCCCGGACCCTATCCATGGCCAAACGGTGTGAATGACTGGCGCCCGTCCCACATTCATTTCTCTCTATTCGGCTCCGGCTTTGCACAGCGCCTGATCACGCAGATGTATTTCGAGGGTGATCCGCACATTCCGCTTTGCCCGATTGTGAAGACGATCAACGATCCGGCAGCCGTTGAAATGCTGGTTGCCAAGCTGGATATGAACCACACCGTGCCCATGGATGCCCGCGCCTATCGCTTTGATATTGTGCTGCGGGGCCGTCGCTCGACTATGTTTGAGAACCGTATGGAGGGCAACTGATATGACTAAGCTGGAGTATCTGAAAGAAAGCCCAAGCCAGACCGCTGGCCCTTACGTGCATATTGCTGCACGCCAAACTTCATCGGCAACACCGGGATCTTCACTGAAGATCTTGGGGTCAGCATGGTGAACGCAAAAACAAAAGGCCAACGCATCACCGTAAAAGGCCGTGTGTTTGATGGTACCGGAAACCCGATAAAAGATGCCATGCTGGAGATCTGGCAGGCAGACGGCGAAGGTCTGTTCAACAGCCCCTCGGAAACACGGGGCAAAGCTGATCCCAACTTTGCCGGATGGGGGCGTCAGCCAGTCAATCAGGACACCGCTGAGTTCTGCTTTGAAACCGTGAAGCCGGCTGCTGTGCCGTTTCCCGATGGCAGACCACAGGCACCGCATATCAGCTTTTGGATAGTTGCCCGTGGGATCAACATTGGTCTGAACACGCGCATGTACTTTCCTGAAGAGGAGGCGGCCAACGCGGCTGACCCGGTGCTTGCCCGTATTGAGCATCGCATGCGTGTGCCGACGCTGATCGCCAAGCAGTCCGGTGATACATACACCTTTGATATTTATATTCAGGGTGAAAACGAAACTGTCTTCTTTGATATCTGATGGATCCGTATGGCTGAATTTCTTCCTCTAAAAGATGCGGTAAAGACATACCTTAAAAGCGGCGATATGGCCGCTTTTGAAGGTTTTACGCACCTCATCCCCCATGCTGCCGCCCACGAAGTTATCCGGCAGGGCATTGACGAACTCACGATCGTACGCATGACGCCTGATCTGATTTATGACCAGCTTGTCGGCATGGGGTTGGTGAAGAAGATGATCTTCTCCTATGCGGGTAATCCGGGTGTCGGATTGTTGCGCCGCGTACGCGATTCAATAGAACATGGATGGCCCCGCTCCATCGAGATTGAAGAACACTCCCACGCCGCACTCGCCAATGCCTATGAAGCAGGGGCGGCTGGTCTGCCTTGCGCGATCTTTCGCGGCTATCTGGGTACAGATCTTCAACTCGTAAACCCCAACATCAAGAGAGTCAGCTGCCCCTTCACCGGTGAGGAGTTGGCTGCTGTTCCTTCAATTCAGCCTGATGTGGCCTTCATCCACGCGCTCAAGGCAGATCGGAAAGGCAACGTGCTCATCGAGGGCATTTTGGGTGTGCAGAAGGAAGTTGTGCTGGCGGCAAAGCACTCCATCGTGACAGTTGAGGAAGTGGTTGACGAGCTGGACACGCACATGAACGCGTGCATTCTGCCGCACTGGACTATCTCTGCCATTTGCGAAGTGCAAGGCGGGCCCATCCGTCTTATGCGCAGGGCTATTACCGCAGGGACAACAAAAACTATATCGATTGGGATGCGATTGCAGCGGACCGCGATACATTTCAGGCATGGATGGACGAAAACGTGCTGAAGCAGGGACCTGAGGTCTTTGCTGGCCGCATCAAAGGACTGGAGGTGACACCATGAGCGTGCAAGATTTTACTCCGGACGAGATGATGGCCATTGCGGCGTCCCGTGCGTTGAGCAACACGGATGTGTGTTTTGTTGGCATCGGTGCACCCTCCGCCGCCTGCAACATCGCCCGTTTGACCCACGCGCCCGACATCACGCTGATCTATGAAAGCGGAACCATTGGCACTGCGCCTGATGTGCTGCCGCTTTCCATTGGCGATGGCGAGCTTTGTGATACGGCACTGACCACTGTTCCGGTCCCCGAGATGTTCCGCTACTGGCTACAAGGTGGCAAGATATCGGTGGGTTTTCTGGGGGCAGCGCAGATTGACCGCTTTGCCAACATCAACACCACAGTTGTTGGCGACTATAACAATCCAAAAGTCAGGCTCCCCGGCGGTGGTGGCGCTCCTGAGATCGCCTCATCCTCTCAGCAAGTCTACATCACCATGAAGCAGAGCACGCGCGGGTTTGTTGAGAAGCTGGACTTCTTCACCTCGTTTGGGCACGGGGAGGGCGGTGACCATAGAGAGCGCATGGGCATCCGCACACAAGGCCCAACACTGCTGATCACCGACCTTGCGATCTGGAAGCCTGATCCTGTTACCAAAGAAATGACTGTGGTCTCTCTTCATCCACGTACGACGAAAGAACGGGTGCAACAAACCGTGTCTTGGGCTGTACGTTTCAGTGATGATTTGCAGGAGACCCCTGCGCCGACTGAGGAGGAACTGTCTGTTCTGCGTGAACTAAAAGCGCGAACAGCGGCGGCGCATGCGGGTAACAGAGTGGAGACGGCCTGATGCCAGAGGCATATATTTGCGATTACATAAGAACGCCAATCGGGCGTTATGGGGGCGCGCTGTCTTCTGTTCGCACAGATGATTTGGGCGCATTGCCAATCAAGGCACTGATGGAACGTAACCCGACGGTTGATTGGGAAGCGGTTGATGAAGTTTACTACGGCTGTGCCAATCAGGCCGGTGAAGATAACCGAAACGTGGCCCGCATGGTTGCACTGCTGGCAGGTCTGCCAATCGCTGTTCCCGGCACCACGCTGAACCGTTTGTGCGGTTCTGGCATGGATGCGGTCATTGCAGCGTCGCGTGCAATCAAAACCGGCGAATGTGATCTGGTGATTGCTGGTGGTGTTGAATCCATGTCGCGCGCACCTTCGTGATGCCAAAGGCGACCACAGCGTTTTCCCGTGCCAACGAAGTGTTTGACACCACCATTGGCTGGCGTTTTGTAAACCCGAGGATGAAGAAGCAATTCGGCATCGACAGTATGCCGGAGACTGGCGAGAACGTTGCCGAGGACTTTGGTATCTCCCGCGCCGATCAGGACGCCTTTGCAGCACGCTCGCAGGCCAAAGCCGCCGCTGCGCAGGAAAATGGCCGCCTAGCCAGAGAGATTGTTGACGTGACGATCCCTCAGCGCAAAGGCGATTCGATCATCGTTTCTGCGGATGAGCATCCGCGTGCCGGAACCACCGCTGAAAAGCTGGCAAAGCTACCAACACCATTTCGCGAGATGGTAGTGTGACCGCAGGCAATGCATCTGGTGTGAATGATGGCGCTGCGGCGCTGATCGTT
>BAXV01000070.1 GCA_001310715.1 Pseudovibrio sp. JCM 19062 | reverse complement strand
TCCCAAACAACCACAGCATATGTGGCTCTGGATCCGGCTCGGGGGCCGGGAAAACGGCAGTTGGGAGGTGCGGTGTTGAAGCCCACCCCCGTCGTCATCCCGCGCAAGCGCAGCGCGATGCGGGATCCAGAGCGGCATGGGTGAGCCTTTCGGTTTCGTGGATTCAGAACACGCTTCCAGCGGACTGTGCCCATTGCTTGGTCCCAAGCAACCACAGCATATGCGGCTCTGGCCCCCGTGTTGGCACTCACCCCACGCCGTCGGCCCGCACAAGAGTGCCCCCATTCTGCACCCCATACCCTCCCAAAAACCATGGGCCAACCAGCCCGTCAGATTTCCCATTCCTTAGCCTTCCTTTGCGAAGATTGGTGCGAAGTGAATGGTTAGGCTGGAGTGCGGTGTGCATTCAAAACAAGTGGAAGTTTTGTATTCCTATCGGGTGGAAGTGTTTCTGTGCAGCCAGTTGCTCCTGCTGTTCGACTCCCTGATCCTGCCGGGACAAATGCTTGACGCCTATATCTTCAGCCTGTTTTACAGCTTCAACATCGCCACCGGCATGTTGGTCACGTTGAAGAAGAAGATGCACTTCAGAATGATCGCTGTGCTGCTTGGCTGTTCGGTTGCCCTGCTTTTGTTGGATACCCCACTCTTCCCCAATGTGGGGCGTCTTGTTCCGCAAATCGTGATCTACTTCATATTTCATGTGCTGGTTGCCATCGTGCTGATTGAGCAGATGCTGTTTGCAAAAGAGGAAAATTACCGCGTCGTCCTCGGCGTGCTCAGCGGTTACATCTCCATCGGTATGGTCTCGTTTTTCCTCTTCATTTTTATCGAGCACATGCATCCTGGCTCTTTCAAAGGTCTGCCTATTGAAAACATGGAGAGCCACTCTCGGGAAGAAACCCTCATGTATGCCGCTTTCATCACGCTGATGACCATCGGTTACGGAGACATCGTGCCCCTTACGCCCATTGCCCGAAAAGCGGCTATCATTGTTGGGCTCGCAGGCCAGTTTTATATGGTCGTGCTCACAGCCATTATTGTGGGCAAATTCCTGCATGTGAAGATGAACCAAAAAGAAGACTGAGCAGCAAGTCAGCTCAAATTTTTCTAAAGCAGATCGAATGATCCTGCTTAAAGGCAAACTTATTTTGTCGCCTCTTATTAAGTGCTGGCTGCTTAAATGATCGCCACACCCCGAGCAACCGGAGGGGCAATCATGCCAATGTTCACCATGGACAATATGCGCAAGCTGAAGAGGTTCAATTCTTTGGCGCATGGTAAAACCTGGAAGATGTTTGTCGCCTTCAATTCGGAGGCTATGGCAGAGGGCGCGATCTCCCAAAAGAACAAGCAGCTCATCTCACTGGCCGTCGCACTCACCACCCAGTGTCCGTATTCCATCGAGATCCACCGCGAAAATGCCAAGCATGCGGAGCAACAGATGAAGAGCTGGCCGAGGTGGTCTTCATCACCGCCGCCATCCGTGCCAGCAGCGCCATCACCCACGGCACCCACCTGATTGATGAGGACGATGAGCAGAGCGGGCAGGGGGAATAAGTCCGGAAGATGCGCCTTGCGGGGCATATGGGCGAAAAACATTAGAACGCAGCAAAACCCCTAAAAAAAACGCAAATCAACGTACCTTTCAGCGCAAAAGAAAAAGGCTCCGGAGATGCTCCGAAGCCTACTATAAAAGATGAGTAATAAGAGGTGGTTAGCTCTCGTCTGCCAGCATTTCCAGCTCCAACCACTCCTCTTCCAGCGCAGCAAGCTCTTCATGTAGCTTCCCAACTGCAGTCATCACTTTGTTAAATCGATCCGGATTGGAGCTGAACAGGTTCGGATCCTCTAACTCTTTCTGGCCCTTGGCGATTTTAGCTTCAAGCTTTTCAATCTCACCCGGAATTGCCTGCAAACGGTGCTTTTGCGTAAAGTTCAGCCCGGATTTCTTATTCTCTTGTCGTTTTGCAGGAGCAGGAGACTTATCCTCCTTCGGCCGACCAGAAGCTTTGTTCGCCTTGGCAACTTTACGCGCCTGCACACCTTCACCGCGCTGACGCACCATGTCGGTGTAGCCACCAGCATATTCACCCCATGTGCCGCTCTCATCTTCCATCGTAATGATGCTGGTGCAAATGCGGTCGAGAAAATCACGATCATGGCTTACAAGCAGGACAGTGCCGGGATAGTCAGAGATTAGCTCCTGCAACAGATCCAGTGTTTCAAGGTCCAGATCGTTGGTCGGCTCATCTAGCACCATCAGGTTGGAGGGGGCGGCCAGAGCACGGGCCAGCAGCAGACGTCCCCGTTCACCACCGGAAAGCACACGCACAGGGGTGCGGGCTTGCTCTGGCTTAAACAGGAAGTCCTTGAGATAACTCATGACATGCTTGGAGGTGTCCCCCAGAATAACAATGTCTCCGCTGCCTCCGGTCATGGCATTGACCAGCGTGTCATTAGGGTCCAGCTTCTCGCGCTTCTGGTCCAGAGTGATCATCTGCAGGTTGGCACCAAGGCGAATACTACCCGTGTCTGGTGCAAGCTCGCCAGTGAGCATTTTGAGCAAGGTGTTTTGCCAGCGCCGTTCGGCCCCACAAAACCAATCCGGTCACCACGCAAAATGCGAGTGGAGAAATCCTTGACGATCGGGCGCTCATCATAGCTCTTGCCGATGTGCTTGGCTTCAGAGACAAGCTTGCCGGAGATATCCCCCTCGGTGGCAGCCATCTTAACCGTGCCCTGCGGCCCCTTATGCTCCTTGCGCTGCTGGCGCAGATCAGCCAATTCCCGCACACGGCGCATGTTCCGCTTACGACGCGCAGTCACGCCATAAACCATCCAATGCTCTTCCTGCCGGATCTTCTCATTCAGCCTTGCTTGCTCTTTTTCTTCCTCTTCAAAAACCTTATCGCGCCACTCTTCAAACTTGGCAAACCCCTGATCCATCCGGCGGGAAATGCCCCTGTCAATCCAGTATGTTACGCGGGAAAGGTTCTCCAGAAAACGCCTGTCGTGCGAGATCAGAACAATCGCGGACTTCATCTGCTTCAGCTCAGATTCCAGCCATTCAATCACCGGAAGGTCCAGATGGTTGGTCGGCTCGTCAAGCAGCAAAATGTCCGGCTCCGGCGCCAGCGCCCGGGCAATAGCCGCGCGCTTTGCTTCTCCGCCCGAAAGTGTTGCCGGATCTTCGTCACCGGTTAAGCTAGGATTTCCAATAAGTATTTTGCCCGGTATTGATCATCGCCGGGTGCCAAACCACCTTCAGCATAGGCAAGCACTGTTGGATATCCTGAAAGATCAGGCTCCTGCGGCAGGTATCGGATTGTCCGCCCCGGCTGTAGGAAATACTCGCCCTTATCAGGCTCTGTTAATCCCGCAGCGATTTTCAGCAGTGTCGACTTGCCAGACCCGTTTCGACCAACCAGGCAGATCCGCTCGCCTTCGCCCACTTGCAGTTCTGCACCTGACAGAAGAGGGGTCGTTCCAAAGTTAAGATGTATGTCTCGCACATGAAGAAGCGGTGGTGCCATTAAGCTTGTCTTTCCAGATTCCCAAAACAGCGCATTTCAACGCTAGGGTAGATGTCTTGGTAGTGCTCTACCACAAATGAGCCAAGGTTAAAGTTTTTTTGCCGCCCCTGTGAAAAAAACGGCGGCACCTGCACCAAGCGTCATAGTGACGCGATTGCAAAAGGGACGGTAACGTCAATTGAAATAAATGAACTTAACTTTGTTCAATTTAGAAATAATACCTCGATAATTCCTCAGAATTTAAGCGGGAGTTTAAATTAGACTCCAAATATGAGGAAAATTTGATCTCTCGACACTTGATATAATTACCCAACAGTGAAATGTTGCGGGGAACTGCCAGTTTCCAAATCTGGCGGAATGTAACTTGAGGAGAGGGGAGATCTGTATGATCAAGTCAATTCGTATGTCAGCGTTGGCCGCAGCACTTATTGCTGCCACGTCGCTATCTGCGGCGGCCGAAACCGTTTACAACCGTGGTAACTCCGCTGACCCGGAAACTCTTGACCAGCACAAAACATCTACAACCTACGAAGCTCACATCCTGCGTGATCTTTACGAAGGTCTTGTTGCTTACAGCGCAAAGGGTGAAATCATCCCAGGTGCAGCTGCAAGCTGGACTGTTTCTGACGATGGTCTGACATACACGTTCAAGATGCGTGACGACGCAAAATGGTCTAACGGCGATCCGGTTCTGGCTGGTGACTTCGTTTACTCCCTGCGCCGCATCATGAACCCGATGACCGGTGGTAAGTACGCAAACGTTCTCTACCCGATCCTGAATTCCGAAGCCGTCAACAAAGGCGAGATGGAGCTTGAGGACCTCGGCGTTAAGGCACTTGATGACAAGACCCTTGAAATCAAGCTGAACGCTCCAACTCCTTACTTCATCCAGCTTCTGGCGCACCAGTCCGGTCTTCCGGTACACCCTGCCTCCGTTGAAAAGTATGGTTCTGACTTCGTTAAGCCGGAAAACATCGTCACCAACGGTGCATTTGTTCTGGCCAGCTTCGTTCCTAACGATGCTGTGACAGCAGTCAAGAACCCATACTTCCATGACGCAGACAACGTTGCTCTGGACAAAGTTAAGTTCTACCCGACTGAAGACCGTGGTGCTGCTCTTCGCCGCTTCCAGGCTGGCGAACTGGACACCAACAACGACGCTCCATTGGAGCAGATCGACTTCATCCGTAGTGAAATGGGTGACCAGTTCAAGGTAGCTCCTTACCTGGGCAACTACTACTACGCGCTGAACCACGAATCCGAAGCAATGAAAGACCCTGAAGTTCGTCAGGCTCTGTCCATGGCTATCGACCGTGAATTCCTGGCAGAAGACATCTGGGGCAGCACCATGGTTGCTGCATACTCCCTCGTTCCTCCGGGAATCGACAACTACGGTGAGCCTGCTTACGCTGAGTGGAAAGACATGGATCTGCTCGATCGTGAAGAAAAAGCGAAAGAGATCCTTGAATCCAAAGGTTACAACGAGGGCAACCCTCTGAAGGTTGAGATCCGTTACAACACCTCTGAAAACCACAAGAACACAGCTGTTGCAATCGCTGACATGTGGAAGCCTCTTGGCGTTGAAGTGTCCATGCTGAACACTGACACCAAGACCCACTACGCACACCTGCGTGACCGTGGTGACTTCGACGTTGCTCGTGCTGGCTGGATCGGTGACTACTCCGACCCACAGAACTTCCTGTTCATGACAGAAAGTGACAACGATGGCTTCAACTACGCGCGCTACAACAACCCTGAGTACGATGCACTCATGATGAAGCAGCAGAAACCATTGATCTGGAGAAGCGTGCAGAGATCCTGAAGAAGGCTGAAACCATCTTCATGCGCGATCTGCCATTCATGCCTTTGATGTACTACGGCTCCAAAAACCTTGTTTCCGATAAGGTTTCTGGTTTCGAAACAACCTGCTGGACGTGCACCCAAGCCGCTTCGTCAAGATTAGCAAGTAATCTTTGATGTGACAGAAAATGCCAGTCATGCAGGGTAACCCATGACTGGTATTTTTTTTGAACTATCGGCCAATGAAACCATAATAAACTGGAGAAGCAAGGCCCATGTTACGCTATGTCCTGAGCAGATTGCTCAGCGCGATACCGACCTTGTTCTTGATCATTACCATCTCCTTCTTCCTCATGCGCGTTGCGCCGGGTGGTCCGTTCGATCTGGAACGCCCGCTGGAAGCAAAGGTCATGGAGAATCTGAACAAGATCTACAATTTGGACAAATCGCTTTGGGAACAGTACCTCATTTACCTCAAAAGCGTGTTGTCCGGTGATTTTGGTCCGAGTTTCTTCTTCCGAGATTTCTCGATCAATGAACTTTTCGCCCAAAGTCTTCCTATCTCCATGCAGCTCGGTCTTTCCGCACTGGCGCTGGCCTTGGCTGTTGGTGGATTGTTGGGGGTTGTCGCAGCTCTGCGCCAGAACAAAGGCGTCGACTACTCTGTGATGGCTGTTGCAACGCTCGGCGTCACTATCCCGAACTTTGTGGTCGCACCAATCCTGACGCTCATAATGGGCGTCCATTATGGCTGGCTTCCTGTCGGCGGCTGGGGCGGAGGTGCCTTCGTCAACATGGTCTTGCCTGTGATAACACTGGCGCTTCCGCAGGTTGCCGTTGTTGCCCGCCTAACCCGTGGCTCCATGATTGAAGCTCTGCGTTCCAACCACGTCCGTACTGCCCGCGCATATGGCCTTTCTGGATACACCGTTGTCGTCGTTCACGCGCTGCGTGGTGCGATCCTGCCGGTTGTCTCCTACCTCGGCCCTGCAGCTGCTGCACTGCTGACTGGTTCCGTGGTTATCGAAACCATCTTCGGTATTCCGGGTATTGGACGCTACTTCGTACAGGGCGCTCTGAACCGTGACTATACACTCGTCATGGGTACCGTTGTGGTCGTCGCCTGTTTCGTCATTATCTTCAACCTCATCGTGGATCTGCTTTACGCAATGCTTGATCCTCGTGTGCGTTTTGACTGAGGACTCGAGTTTATGAGTGTTACCTCCGACCAGCTGAAAGACGCCCCGCAAATGGGTCGCTCGCTGTGGGATGATGCCCGTGATCGTCTTCTCGCAAACAAAGCAGCAGTGACCTCTTTGATCGTGCTGGCAGTGATCACACTGCTGTCCGTCGTCGGGCCAATGCTGACCCCGCACCCTTATGATCAGGTGTATCGCGATTACGTAAAGCAACCAGCAAGCTTGGAAGCTTATCCAAAGCAGGATGAGATCCAACCAACCTTTGCAAAGATTGCCAAGCGCGCTCGCATGACCGTTGACAGCTACGAGCTGAACGATGGCAAGGTGACTGCAACCGTAACCTCCAGCCGCAAGCTGGATGAGCGTTATGCACGCTACTTCGATCGCTCTGATCTGTTTGAAAATGCGGCAATCGCCAACATCTCCGCCGACCAGAAGAATGCGACTGTAACGGCTGACGTGCAGTACATGCACTTCTACTTCGGCACAGATGCAAACGGCCGTGACATGCTCACCCGTACGCTGATTGCGGGCCGCGTGTCCCTGACCATCGGCCTGCTGGCAACCTTCGTTGCAATCAGCATCGGTGTGTTCTGGGGCGCTGCTTCCGGTTACTTCGGCGGCAGGGTCGATCTGGTGATGATGCGTGTTGTAGATATTCTCTACTCACTGCCCTTCATCTTCTTCGTGATCATGCTTGTTGTGTTCTTTGGCCGAAACTTCGTCCTGATGTTTATCGCAGTGGGCGCCGTTGAATGGCTTGATATGGCGCGTATTGTGCGTGGCCAGACCCTGTCCATCAAACGCCAGGAATACGTACAGGCTGCTGAAGCTATGGGTGTTGAAGGCGGCGGCATTCTGAAACGCCACATCATTCCAAACACGCTGGGTCCGGTTGTGATCTACATGACCCTGTTGGTGCCAAAAGTGATCCTGCTGGAAAGCTTCCTGTCCTTCCTTGGCCTTGGCGTTCAGGAACCAATGACCTCTTGGGGTGTGTTGATCTCCGAAGGTGCGCGTAACCTGCAAGGTGCGGCATGGATGCTGGTGTTCCCGGCAATCTTCCTCACCTCCACATTGTTCGCGCTGAACTTCATCGGCGACGGTCTGCGCGATGCGCTTGACCCTAAGGATCGATAAGAGGGCAGAATGAGCAAGATTAACGAAAACACTGTTCTTGAGATCGACAACCTTCAAGTTGATTTCCAAACGAACACCGGCATGGTTCACGCAGTAAAAGGCGTGAACATCCATGTGGACTCCGGCGAGACAGTCGCGATTGTGGGCGAGTCTGGCTCTGGTAAATCCCAGACCATGATGGCAGCCATGGGTCTTCTGGCGGGCAACGGCATCACCAACGGTGAGGTCCGGTACCGCGGTCAGAACATTCTCGGCTCTTCCATCCGTGATCTCAACAAGATCCGTGGTAAAAAAAGTTACTATGATCTTCCAGGAGCCCATGACCTCACTGGACCCGCTCTACACCATCGAGCGGCAGCTTTGCGAGCCAATGGTTGAGCATGGCGAATACAGCTGGGCAACTGCAAAGAAGCGCGCTGTAGAGCTTCTTGAGCTCGTGGGTATCCCTGAGCCAGCACGTAAAGTGAAGGCGTTCCCCTATGAGATGTCTGGCGGTCAGCGTCAGCGTGTCATGATCGCAATGGCGCTCGCAAACGATCCGGATATCCTGATCGCGGATGAGCCAACCACTGCGCTGGACGTGACCACTCAGGCCCAGATTCTTGAGCTGATGGCGGACCTGCAAAAGCGCCTCGGCATGGCCGTTGTGTTCATCACCCACGATCTGGGCATCGTTGAGCGCATCTCCGACCGTGTGTATGTGATGAAGTCTGGTGAAGTTGTTGAGAAGGGCAACACCAAGGAAATCTTTGGTAACCCTCAGCACGACTACACCAAGATGCTGCTGGACGCTGAGCCAACCGGG
This sequence comes from Pseudovibrio sp. JCM 19062, assembly GCA_001310715.1. The sequence continues at coordinate 11,014 of BAXV01000070.1, read as the reverse complement.
TCCAAGGCTGTTGTGCCTGACAGCAACCCGGTCGTGCTGGATGCCAAGGACGTTCGCGTTGAGTTTGAAACCGAAACCGGTTTCTTCAAGCCCAACCACGTTCTGCGCGCCGTAAACGACATTTCCATGGAAGTGCGTGAAGGCCAGACCCTCGGCATCGTGGGTGAATCCGGTTCCGGTAAGTCCACACTGGGCCGCGCCGTGCTTCAGCTCCTGCCAACCGCCGGTGGCCGTGTTGTTTACCTCGGTAACGACATTACCGGCGCCAGCAAAAAGAAGATGCAGCCACTGCGCAAAGAAATGCAGCTCATCTTCCAGGACCCGTTCGGATCCCTGTCCCCGCGTATGACCGTGGGCCAGATCATCACCGAAGGTCTGTTGGTGCACGAGCCTCAGCTCTCTGCCAAGGAACGCGATCTGCGGGCAATTCAGGCGCTTGAAGAAGTGTCCATGGATCCGGCCATGCGCAACCGCTACCCCCATGAGTTCTCAGGTGGTCAGCGCCAGCGTATCGCTATTGCACGCACCATGATCCTCAATCCAAAGCTTGTTGTACTGGACGAACCGACCTCTGCGTTGGATCGTACCGTGCAAAAGCAGGTGGTTGAGCTTCTGCGCAACCTGCAGAAAGAGCATGGCCTGACCTATCTGTTCATCTCTCACGATCTGGCAGTGGTTCGCGCCATGTCCGATACTGTGATGGTGATGCAGAAAGGCGAAGTGGTTGAAAAGGGCTTGGCAGAAGAGATCTTCTCCAACCCGAGAGAGGCCTACACCAAAGAGCTGCTCGAAGCGGCGGCCTTGAAGCCAGCCCCGGCAATCACGGCTTAATCCTACAAAAAACCCCGGAGCATCCTCCGGGGTTTTTATTGTCAGTGTGCCTCTTAGATACCAGCCCGTTCCAGAACACTGATCCAGTTCTTATGCGCGATTTTGGCGATCAGATCTTCACCAAAGTCGGCCTTTCGAAACGCTTCGATCAGCTTCGGCAGGCCTGCCACATCCTTGATGTCTTTGGGTACCAGACAGCCGTCAAAGTCCGACCCAAGGGCAACTCCGTCCTCACCCAGCTTGTTGATCAGATAGTCCGCATGGCGCAGGATCACATCCAGCGGCATATCGGAGTTCAACTGACCATCCGGACGCAGGAAGAAGACTGCAAAGTTGATACCCACCAGCCCTTTTGACTCGGCAATGGCTTCAAGCTGCTTGTCCGTCAGGTTCCGGCTCATTGGCAGATTTTGAACACGTTGGAGTGACTTGCCACAATCGGCTTATCGGTGATCTTCGCCAGATCCCAGAAGCCTTTCTCATTCAGGTGTGACACGTCCAGTTGAATGCCACGGTGGTTACACTGGCGCACCAGCTCTTTGCCGACGTCTGTCAGACCGGGCCCAATGTCTGGGCCATGCTCGAACTTCATTGGAACGCCATAGCCAAAGATGGTCTCACGGCTCCAGACTGGCCCAATGGACCTAAGCCCGCGGTCATAAAGCATCTCCAGCGCCTCAAAGTCTCTGTCGATGCATTCGGCACCTTCCACATGAAGCACCATGGCCAGCTTGTCAGCGGCCATCGTTTCCTTGATAGCAGCGGCCGAACGGCAGATTTTCACCCCGCCGTCACTCTTGGCTTCCACGCTCTCTGCGATCTCCAGAAGCTTCAGCGTGTAGTCCAGAGCTTCCTGATGCGACACCTCTTTGAAATGCTCAGGGCTCTTGAAATCAACTTCCTTGCCTTCCTTCGGCTTCTTCCGAACGGTTGGCGTGAACATGGCAAACAAACCGCCCGCAAAGCCGCCTTTGCGAGCTCGCGGAAGGTCAATGTGATCATAATCAGCTTCTTCAAAGAAACTGCGTTCCTTAGGGGTCTGCGACCGTCGCTCCAGTGAAAGCAACGTGTCGTTATGGCCATCAAAGACCGGAACCAGATGGGGGGCTGTGTCTGTCATAAAGAACTCCGAACAAAAGCAATGAGACTATAAAAATGGTGAATGCAGAAAAGCAATGGGAATTGACATGAAGCCCTAGACCGCTGGCATGAAGCGAGGCCACATTGGCGGGATCTGAAACTACACTCTTCCTTATTATTCCCCTAAAATCAATAGGATCAGTCGGGTTTCCGGCTGGTCTTATGAAGGGGAGACACAATGGCGAGCATTATCAGAAGTTCAAGGTTTACCACCGATAAAGCCTGGGGAGCGCAGCAAATTGCCAATATGAACGGCATCACCACCCGTCTGCATTGGGCGAACCAGCCTTATAAATGGCACGTCAATGAGGGCGAGGAGGTCTTTGTTGTTCTGGATGGTGTGGTTGAAATGAAGTACCGCAGCAACGGAGAAGAGAACTCTGCCCTGCTCAAATCAGGCGATATCTTCTACGCTGCAATCGGGACTGAACACGTCGCCCATCCCCGTGGAGAAGCGCGTGTTCTTGTGGTTGAGACGGAGGGAAGTGTTTAAGGTCACCAGACTGGGAAGGGGAGGTCATCCCCACCCAAGTTTTGTCGAAGCAATCAGGTTGTAAGACCCGGTAGGGCCACATCCACCATGATCATGGCAAAGTGACAGGCGGCAGCTGACAGTACAAAACCATGCCAGATTGCGTTCTGGAACGGCAGGTTCTTCCAGATGTAAAACAATGTGCCAATCGTATAAAGGGCACCACCGGTGAGCAGAAGTGTGAAACCGGCAACGGAAAGCTGGTTAAAGATCGGTATGACGGCAAAGAAACTGACCCAGCCCATGGCCAGATAGATCGGCACAGCCAACTTGTCCAACTGCTTCATGCGGAAGATCTTGATCGCTGCCCCGGCAATTGCACAAATCCAAATTCCAGCCAGCATAGAGTAGCCAAGCCAGCCGCGCAGAACCATAAGACAGAGCGGAGTATACGTTCCCGCAATCAGGAAATAGATCGCAGAATGGTCCAGACGGCGTAGAATTCCGAACTTGTTGTCTTTTTGCAGAATATTGTAGGTGGCCGAGCAGGTCAGCATGGCCATCAGAGTAGCTGCATAGATGTAAATGCTGATTTGCCGTGCGTAATCATCGGCGGCCCATAAGACCATCACGATGGCAGTTGTGGCAGCAGCGCCAAAGGCAATCCCCAAAACGTGGATTACACCATCCGCTACTCTCTCAGCATATGTTTCCATTCTCATGCGCAGGCTTTCCCCCAAGCTTACCCGACTACGTTCTTTTACATAATGCCGTCCTTAGCATCTCATTTCAACCAAGGCTACTACGGAAACTAGTCAATATAAGGGTAATTGTTAGAGCAAGCGATGTTGCCCCTTGGAAATCGGGCATATCCAATTGCCTGTTTCGCTCATTTATGGCATTTGCTCTCATGGCTTTGGCCTCCTGAAGCGTACTGGTTTGATGGTCACACCGCATGCTTGTGGGAAAGTAGAGGAACGCAACTGCCGACTTTGCTATTTCCGCAAGAATCAGAAAGTTTGCGTGAACCTCCCAGCTATCAGATATTGCCGGAACCCCGGTTTTCACTGCCTTGATAGGGCACAACAAGAGACTTTGAATGACGGTCAGCATCGAAATGGGTGTCACCCCCCATGGTACTCCCTCTGTTGTCGATCTTGAGGAATTGCTTGCAACTCGTTTGCTGGTTCAGGGCAATTCGGCTCGGGCAAATCGCATTTGCTGCGACGCCTCATGGAGCAGAGCGCCCCATGGGTTCAGCAGGTCGTGATTGACCCGGAAGGCGACTTTGTCTCGCTGGCTGATGAGTTTGGCCATGTGGTGATTGAGGCGACCATGAACGATCGCGAACTCACCATGATCGCCGCCCGCGTGCGCCAGCACCGTATTTCTGTCATTCTCAATCTGGAGCATCTGGAACCGGACAAACAGCTTAAAGCAGCAGCCGCTTTCATGAACGGCCTGTTCGATTCAGATCGCCAGTACTGGTATCCCGTGCTCGTCGTCGTCGATGAAGCGCAGCTGTTTGCCCCGGCCGCATCAGGCGACTACGGCGAAGAAGCCCGCCGCCTTTCCTTGATGGCCATGACCAACCTCATGTGTCGTGGTCGTAAGCGTGGTCTGGCTGGCATCATCGCAACCCAGCGTCTGGCAAAGCTTGCCAAGAACGTGGCTGCTGAAGCCTCCAACTTCCTGATGGGCCGTACCTTCCTTGACATCGACATGGCCCGTGCCTCCGATCTGCTGGGTATGGACCGCCGTCAGGCAGAACAGTTCCGTAATCTGGAGCGTGGCCAGTTCATCTCCCTCGGCCCTGCAATGACCCGCCGCCCGCAAAAAGTGGTCATCGGCGACGTTGTCACCGGCAGCCGTGGCGGCTCGCCAAAACTGATGCCGCTGCCCGATCAACCTGTTGAGACGGCAGCGGAACTGATCTTTACCGCCACCGAGAATGATCCGGTCCTGAACAACAACCGCGTGGCAGCGCCTTCCGCAAAAGACGTGATGATGCAACTGTCGCAAACAGCGGCCAGCAACATGCAGGCGCAGCACAAGGAAGTTGTTGAAGCCGAGCCGGAAGACCTCTTCAATCTGGAAGAAAAGAACCAGCAGTATCAGGAGATCATCGCCAAGATCCTCGAAGACCCTGAGGCCTCTTTTGCGCCGGTCTCCCAGCTCTATCAGGATTTTCAGGTCCGCTGCCGCATTGAGCGCCTCAAGTCTCAGGATCTTGCCAAGTTCCGCAAGCTCCTGTCTGTCGCCCGTGCTGGCGTCGATAAGAAAGAAGTGGAAGCAGGGGACTGGCAACAGGCAGAAGTGATCGCAGGTCAGCTTCCAGAAGAGATGCGCGGCGTCTATCTCTTGCTGGCAAAAGCAGCGTTTGCGGGCGAACCGTGTCCCGAAGATCTGGATATTGCGAAAGCTTACGGCACCCGCTCACCCGGCAGAGCGCGCTGGCTGCTCACCCATATGGAGGAGCAGGGCTTCATCATATGTGCCAGTGATTTGCGCGGCAACCGGATCGTGACCCTGCCGGATATCGGCAAGCAGACCGCTACCAAGTAAGCCTGAACTAGCGGCCATCGGGCAACGAATGGCCGCCGACAGGTCCGTTGACCTCATCAAAGAACGTGGTCTGTGTGCTCCGCGAACAGGTGGAGCACAAATGCGGCTTGGAGGGCAGGGCATATTTCAGGCAGCAGGCTTTGCGTCTCGGCGCGTACTCAATCTGCCCCGCAAGTTCGCGCTGTCGCCACACAATCCCGTCATTAATTTTCTTGCCAAGCTCGCCAGATAAGCCCGCATCACACTGGCAACCTCCGGTGGCTTGGCTCCGTGACGACGCAGCACCAAGAACGGCGACGTGATTGAGACGGCAATCGTGGAATAAAACACCGAAGGAGCCACTTTCCGCCGCCCCAGCTCACGGTGGAAGACCTGAATGATGTCATCAAAGCAGATGGAAAGCGCAAACAGCTCGGCAGGCCCCTGATCGGGATTAAGCTCAAAATCCTCAAGACTAAGCCGGGGATCATAGTAAAGCTCCACCCAAGGGGCCTTGTCGTGCAGCACAAACCGCAGTTCGTCCAGACGCGGTGCCCGGCCAGAAAGAAGGTAGGTCACCGAGATCCGGTTCAGCACCGCCTGACAAATCGTCTTCAGCGCAAGGCTTGCGCCAATCTTGGTTGTTGGCGCTTCCCGAATCTCTTTGGCGTGTTCAATCATATGCTTGGCAACAATGGCAAAGTTTGCCTCAAAGCCGGAAAATTCCCGCAGCTCCGCAGCCACCACATGCTGCCGCGGAAAACCAATCATCCGTGCGGAAACAAGAGCCCCGCCATCAGGATGGGCCGCTGCAACAAGGCTGGAAAACCGTGCGGGAATGCCCGCCCTATCAGAAGCGGGAATATCTGGAAGCGATAGACCGATGGACACTGCCTGAAAAACCTCTGGATTTACAACTGCGCATACCTGAACGGAGAGATCAGCTCCCAAAAGGGTATGCTCAAACTTATGGTCACGAGGCGTCCATGTCTGGCTGAGGTTTGGCTGAACATGACACAACAATACTTGCGCGTTACATAACACAAAAACAAAATCTATCGGAATGCTAGACCTTAGAGCCTGTGAGTAATGCAGCTCTCTGTTGTGTTAAGATCAAGCCTCTACCTTCTTGAACCGCTTCTCCCAGGCAAACTTTTCTGCAATCCAGATCCCGCCAAGCACAAGGGCAAGGGCAGCTCCATGGTAAAGCGCGAACTCCTCACCCAGCAAAATGATCGCCATGGCAGCGGAAAACACCGGTACCAGATTAACAAACACGCCAGCCCGGTTCGGCCCGATCAACTCGACCCCGCGAATAAAGAAGATCTGCGCAAGGAAGGAAGGGCAGAGAGCAATGTAGAAGATAACCAGCCACCCTGCATAGTGGGCCACACCAGCGTCTCCTGAGTGTACTCAACGGCCAGCATGGGCAGGGAGACAAGAGCGGCAACAAATGCCATCACCGCAAAGAAGGCAAGTGCCGGGACCTTGGGGCGGTTCCGCAAAGCCAGCGTGTAACCGGCATAAAACAGCGCCGCAACCAGCATCAAAGCATCACCCGGATTGATCTGAAGGTTTAAAAGCACCTGCAAACTGCCTTGGCTCGCAACGAGAAAAACCCCGAGCAAAGTCAGCAGGATGCCGATGAACTGAACCAACGTCACCCGCGCCCCAAACAGGAAATAAGCCCCGACGACAACGATCATCGGGATCGAACCCTGCAAAATACCGATATTCACTGCTGTGGTGTTATGCGCTGCCAGATAGAACAGGCCGTTAAAGCCCGAAAAGCCGAAGGCCGCCATCAGCGCAATGCTGACAAGGTGAGGGCGGATCGCATCCCAGGATGCAATAAGCTCGCGCCACGCAATCAGGCTCATAAGCCCCGCCACAATCATCCAGCGCAAAAACACAATCACCATTGGCGAGACATGCCCCACAGCAAGCTTACTGGCCACGGCGTTGCCACTCCACATGAGCGTGGTCAGCACCAGAAGCAGCATCGGTCTGCTGTACAAAGATCGAAGAAGAGGCATGTAATCTGTCCGTAAATAGGCGAGTGGGAGACACCGCAGGTAAGGCCAGATCACCCTTCATGCTCCGCCCGTCAAATGCAAGGGTAATTTACACAATTGCTCTAGAGGTTTCATCAAGTATGCCGCATACCCTGCGGTACTCTGCGATAACTTACAGGAAATACGGGCAAAAATCAGGCTTCGGCTGGACCTGCACAATCTGTCCAGTCAATCACCTGTGTTTTGAAACAACTGATAACGAATTGATGCATTGAAACTTGGGATTGAATTTGCAAGGGTTTGCTTTGGAAAAACGAAGCAGCAGGACCTGACGGCAAGTCTCCTGCAAAATGATAAGACGAGGGGACCCATGTCGCAAAGAGTGAATGTTGCATCGCTTCAGGTTTCACCGGAACTCCATGCCTTCATCGAAAAAGAAGCGCTTCCGGGAACCGGAGTTGCATCCGATCAGTTCTGGGAAGCTTTGCTCAGGTGATCCGGGATCTGACACCCAAAAACCGCGAACTGCTCCAAATTCGTGAAGATATCCAGACAAAGATTGATGCATGGCACAAAGCCAACCCCGGCGCCATCAATCTGGAAGCCTATCGGGCCTTCCTCGAGGAGCTGGGCTACCTTTTGCCGGAGCGCGACAGCTTTGAGGTCGATACCGGCAACGTTGATCCGGAAATCGCCGAGATTGCAGGCCCGCAGCTTGTTGTCCCTGTCATGAACGCCCGTTACGCCCTCAACGCCGCCAATGCGCGCTGGGGCTCCTTGTATGATGCGCTGTACGGCACCGATGCCATGGGCACCACCCCACAGGCGGGCGGCTACGATCCAAAGCGCGGTGCGGAAGTGATCGCCTATGCGCGCAAGAAGCTGGATGAAGCCCTGCCGCTGGACGAAGGCAGCTGGGCTGATGTTACAGAGTTCGCCATTATGGGCGGGTCTCTGGCGCTGACCCTTGAAAACGAGGATATGGCTGGCCTTCAGGACCCGCTTGGGTTCTTGGCTACTCTGGCGATAAAGACGAGCCAACCTCGATTCTGCTTCAAAAGAATGGCCTGCACTTTGACCTTCTGTTTGACCGTACCAGCCCAATCGGCGCTGCGGACAAAGCGGGCATCAGCGACATCATTTTGGAATCTGCCATCTCCACCATCATGGACTGCGAAGATTCCGTTGCAGCCGTGGACGGCGAAGACAAGACACTGGCCTACCGCAACTGGCTGGGCTTGATGAAGGGTGATTTGAAGGAAGAACTCACCAAAGGCGATAAAACCTTCACCCGCGCGTTGAATGCTGACCGCACCTATACAGACGCGCAGGGCGACCCGCTGGCGCTGAAGGGCCGCTCCCTCATGCTGGTGCGCAACGTCGGCCATCTCATGACCAATCCGGCTATTCTTGATCAGGATGGCAACGAGGTCTTTGAAGGCATCATGGATGCATGATCACCTCCCTCTGCGCCATTCACGATATTGGCATGCGCGAGGCGCAACCGCGCGCAACATGAACTCCGTGTCTGGCTCCGTCTACATCGTGAAGCCCAAAATGCATGGCCCGGACGAAGTGGCCTTTGCCGACGAGCTGTTTGGCCGTGTGGAAGATGTGCTGGACCTGCCGCGCAACACGCTAAAAATGGGCATCATGGACGAGGAACGCCGCACTACGGTTAACCTCAAGGAGTGCATCCGCGCTGCGAAATCCCGTGTGTGCTTCATTAACACCGGCTTCCTTGACCGCACCGGCGATGAAATCCACACCTCCATGGAAGCTGGCCCCATGATCCGCAAGGCGGACATGAAGCAAGCCAACTGGATCAGCGCCTATGAGGACCATAACGTGGACACCGGCCTTGCCTGTGGTTTGCGCGAACATGCGCAAATCGGCAAGGGCATGTGGGCCATGCCGGACCTCATGCACGCCATGCTGGAGCAGAAGATCGGCCATCCCAAAGCCGGTGCAAACACCGCATGTCCCGTCTCCAACCGCAGCAACCTTGCATGCCATGCATTACCATCAGGTCTGCGTGCCTGCGGTTCAGGATGAATTGACAGACCGCACGCCAGCCAAACTGGAAGATATTCTTTCCATTCCGGTTGCAACCAATCCAAACTGGACACCGGAAGACATTCAGGCGGAAGTTGAGAACAACGCGCAGGGCATCCTAGGCTATGTTGTGCGCTGGGTAGAGCAGGGCGTTGGCTGTTCCAAGGTGCCGGATATCCATAATGTGGCGCTGATGGAAGACCGCGCCACCTGCCGCATCTCCTCCCAGCACATCGCAAACTGGCTGCATCACAAGGTCTGTTCTGAGGAACAGGTGATGGAGATCATGAAACGTATGGCCGCTGTGGTGGATGAGCAGAACGCGGGCGATCCGGCCTATCGCAACATGGCACCTGACTTCGACAACTCCGTTGCCTTCCAGGCCGCCTGTGATCTGGTGTTCAAAGGCCGCATTCAGCCAAGCGGGTACACCGAACCCGTGCTGCACAAGCGCCGTCTGGAAGCAAAGGCAAAGCTTACTGCCACTGCCTGATCTGACAAATCCTTGCGCAGTCCGTGGTGACTGCGCAAGGCCTCGCTTCCCGTTGCTTCGAACGGGTGAGGTTAACTGTCTGCCACCGGAACAAGGTGCGTAAACCCGCCAAAATCGCCATTGGTCAGGTTGATCGTGTCACTGTCAAAGCCGGTACCGGAGATCTGAACGGCGTCCCCTTGCAAGATGTTCCACTTTCGGCTGTCGCGAAAGGCTTGATAGTCTTGGAACCCCTTGGATTGGCTAAGCACGTGAGCTTCACCAGATCATCCTCCAGCGCTTTTTCGCAGACCAAACCGTTCCCATAGACGCCAATCTTGTAGGGATCACCGGCGTCTTTAAAGACAGCCTGTACTGCCTCGAAATACGGGGCGATGTAATTGACGTAGTCATAATAAGTAGCGTCGTAATCAACCGCAAAATAAATGCCTGAGCTTTGGTTGCCTGATAACATTCTGCGCCAGATGCAAGGCCTGTGTCGCCTGTTGATTGCCTGTTGCGTTCGTAAAGGACGAGGCTCGGTCGTTGCTGTCTTCATAAACGGTGATGATAGAGAGGCCCGCAGCAATTAGCTGCTGGGCCTCAGTTGGCTGCAACTGCTTCCACTTGGAAAACGAATAGTAGCGCCCAATGGCTCTATATCCTTTTTTTGGCAATGGCACTGGCCAGCACCTCTACAGTCGAGGCTGTGTCAACAGCAGGTTCGGTCTTAATGCCTGGTTCTTCTGTCATTGTTGCTCTGCTTCTTGTTGTTATGCAGAGTGATGACGAACCTGAGCGCGCACCCGTGAGAAAAGGCGTGCCGTTAGGGTAACGGAACTCTTAAACTTTCTGGTATCAGGGGGATGTCGCGCGGCTAAATCGGCAATCTCACAATCGCAACAAGGCCTTTCTCAGCACCGTTTTCCAGGCGAATGGTGCCACCCTGTGCGTGAATAATGCTGCGCGTGATCGCAAGGCCCAAACCGATACCGCCCGTCTGCTCGTTACGAGACTCTTCAAGACGAACAAACGGCTCGAATACGTCTTCAAGACGGTTTTTCGGAATCCCAGGACCGTGGTCGGAGACGCGAACCTCAGCATAACCCTCATCAATCCGGAAAGTGACCTCCGCTTCCTCACCATAGCGGATCGCATTGCCAATGAGGTTTTGGAATGCACGCTTGAGGGAGCCCGGACGACACTTCAGGACGACCCGGTGATGAGCCTCAACCTTCACATGGTTGCCCATGTCCTCCTGATCATTGGCAATGCTTTCCAGCAAGCTGCCAAGATCTACAGAAGCTGCTCTTCCTGTCTGGAATCCTCGCGGGTAAAGGCAAGAGTTTCCTCTACCATGGCCTGCATCTCATCCAAAGTGGCAATCATACGCTCACGGTCTTCATCATCATCAATGAATTCGGCGCGGATGCGTAAGGATGTAATCGGCGTGCGTAAATCATGACTGATGGCCGCTAGCATGCG
>BAXV01000069.1 GCA_001310715.1 Pseudovibrio sp. JCM 19062 | reverse complement strand
CAGTGAGCCTGCCGGAACTACGAGGAAGCTGTTCTCACGATCGTAAGTGGGAACCGGAGAACCACAGCTTTCGCAAAAGCTTTTGTGATGGCGGGTGGATGGCACATTGTAGGACTTGATGGCGTCCTCCCCGCTGGTGCAGGTAAAGTCTGCATCAAAGGAGAACAGATTTGAGGCATGTGCAGACCCGGTTCCTTTTCTACAATGGCTGCAATGGCAAAAATAGAACTTCCTGAATGCGCCCTGAATCTTGAATTGAACGGTCCCGCATAGGCAGGAGCCTTGATGTGTTTCACTCATAATAATGATGGCCTGAAAGGGAGAGAAGAAGGCTGGAGCCGCACTGTGGCAGCCTCGGCCTTGCGATGCAAAACATAAAGAAACGGCGGAGCATTTGCCCCGCCGTCTGTTGCATCCGTGATACAAAAGTACGTTATGCGCTTGCTTCTAAAGCTCGGCGCTCTGCAATGCGTTTGCGTTCAGCAATCGGATCGGGGATCGGCACCGCGTTGATGAGCTCTCTGGTATAAGGCTCTGCGGGTTGTTGATCACCTCATGGGCCTCGCCAAGTTCAGCGATCTCGCCGAACTCCAGAACCATGATGCGGTTACTGATATGTTTGACCACGCTCAGATCGTGCGCAATGAACAGCAGGGAAAGACCCAGCTCTTTTTGCAGATCCATCAGCAGGTTCACAACCTGCGCCTGAACGGACACGTCCAGTGCAGAAACCGGCTCATCGCAAATGATCATCTTTGGATTGGTGATCAACGCGCGTGCAATGCCAATACGCTGACACTGACCGCCTGAGAACTCATGCGGATAACGGTTGATCATCCTGCCGGACAAGCCCACCTTTTCCATAAGTTCGCGAACGCGGGTCTTCACTTCATCCTTGGATGTGTTCGGATAGTGCGTTTTCAGCGGCTCTGCAATGATCTGACCAGCAGTCAGGCGTGGATTGAGGGAGGCTAGAGGTCCTGAAAGATCATCTGGATTTCCTTGCGGATACCCAAAAGTTCCTTCTCGTTCATCGTCATCAGGTCCCGGCCCTGCCAGAACACTTCACCGCCCTGAGACGGGATCATGCGAATAATCGCGCGGGCCAAAGTAGACTTACCGCAACCGGATTCGCCAACGATACCAAGCGTCTCGCCTTCTGCCAGATCAAAGGAAACACCTTTCACCGCACGCAGAATGTCCGGTTTATGCCAAGGTAATGCGTTCTGCTTTTTGATTTTGAATTCCACCCGCATGTCGCGAACGGACAAAATTGGCTCTTTCGTGCTCAAGTTCAGCCCTCCGCCAGCTGGGTTTCAAAGCTGCGATCCAGTGTAATCAGGCGCTCTTCGTCCTGATCCAGACGCGGAACAGCGCTCAGCAGACCTTGTGTGTATGGATGGCTCGGTTTGCCGAAGATATCGACCGTCGAGCCCTGCTCCATCACTTCACCCTTGTACATAACCATGGTGCGCTCGCAAGAGCCCGCCACGATGCCCAGGTTGTGAGTGATGAGAATGATGGCCATGTGGAACTCTTCCTGAAGTTCCACCAGCAGGTCCATGATGCGCGCCTGAACGGTTACATCCAGCGCTGTTGTCGGCTCATCTGCAATCAGCAGCTTTGGACGACACAACAAGGACATTGCGATCATCACACGCTGACGCATACCGCCAGAGAACTCATGCGGGTAAAGATGAATACGGTTTTTTTGCATTCGGGATCTTCACCGCTTCCAGCATACGCACACATTCGGCAATCGCATCTTTCTTCTTCATGCGTTTGCCGTCTGGCGCGTTGTAAATGAGCGTTTCGGCCATCTGGTCCGAAATGCGCAGATACGGGTTCAGGGAGGTCATCGGATCCTGAAAGATCATAGCGATCTCGTTGGAGCGAAGCCTGTTCATCTCATCATGAGAAAGCCCGATGATTTCCTGTCCCTGATACTTGATTGAACCGGAAACCTGCGCATTGTTCGGCAAAAGCCCCATGGTCGCGAAGGCTGTTTGACTTTTGCCAGAGCCGGATTCGCCTACGATCGCAAGGGTTTCGCTTTTATCGATCTTCAGGTTTACGTTTCTTACGGCTTCTACCACTCCCTCAGGGGTGTCGTAGGTGATCCGTAGATTTTGGATATCCAAGAGTGCCACGATTTCACCTCCTACTGGTCTTTAGGGTCAAGCGCATCGCGCAAACCGTCGCCGATAAAGAAAAAGCTGAACAGAGAGATGATAAAGAAGAACATCGGGAACGCCAGCTGCCACAGTGTGCCGTACTGCATGTTTCCTGCGCCTTCAGCGATCAACGCGCCCCAGCTCGTATTCGGCTCTTGCACACCCAGACCAAGGAATGAAATGAAGCTTTCCGTCAAGATCATCTGCGGGACCAGAAGGTTGAATACACAACCACAACACCCAGCAGATTCGGCACGATGTGCCGGAGAATGATCGTGAGTGGCTTCACGCCGGTCGCCATAGCAGCTTCTACAAACTCTTTGTTCTTCAGCGTGAGCGTCTGTCCGCGTGCGATACGGGACATATCAAGCCAGGAAATCAGGCCAATCCCAACGAAGAGCATGAAGATTGAACGCCCGAACACAACCAGCAGCAAGATCAGAACGAACATGTAAGGAATGGATTGCAGAATATCGACAATTCGCATCATGATATTGTCGACTTTGCCGCCAGTGTAACCGGCAATTGCGCCGTACAGGGTGCCAACGATCACTGCGATCAGGGCCCCAACAATGCCGACCATCAATGAGATCTGGGTTCCCTGAACCACGCGAGCGAATAGATCGCGTCCAACTTGATCTGCACCAAAATAGTGGCCTGATTCGATGCTTGGTGCGCCGAGCTCAGCAATCTGACCAAGAATACCCCAATCAATCTCATCGTTCGACCACACAGTGAACATTTGACCGAAGGTTGAGAATGCGAAGACACCGCTTAGTATAATCAAACTGACTACTGCAGCCTTGTTCTTGAAAAAAACGGCGACGGGCATCCGCAAACAGGGAACGCCCTTGCACTTCTTCCTGAGCAGCCAGATTTTCTGCAAACTGCTCCATTTTTTTTGAACATCTACCATCATGTGCTCGGCCCTCAGTATCTAATCTTCGGGTCGACCCATGCGTACAGGATGTCGACTATCAGATTGAAAAGAATGGTGAGACCACCGATGAGGATCGTAATGCCCATCATCACAGCGTAATCCCGGTTGAGTGCAGAGTTGACGTAGAACTGCCCGATGCCACCCGTGGAGAAGTACATGTCGATAATAACGGAACCTGTGATCATGGAAACGAACGCAGGGCCAAGATAAGACATGACAGGTAGCAGCGCAGGTTTAAGCGCATGTTTGAAGATGATCACCCTGTAAGGCAGGCCCTTGGCCATTGCTGTGCGGATAAAGTTGGTATGCAACACTTCCAGCATGGATGAACGGGTCAAACGTGCGACAGACGCCATGTAGCTGGTGGAAAGTGCGATGACCGGCAGGATCAAGTGGTTCCATTGTCCACCATTCCAGCCTCCGCCTGGTAGCCAACCGAGCCACAGGGTGAAGACGAGCACCAAAATAGGTGCCATCACGAAGTTTGGCAGAACCTGTGCGCCGATGGACACGCCAACGGCAAAGTAATCAAGCCAGCTGTTCTGTTTGAGCGCAGCTGCGATACCTAGCGCGCCTCCAACAATAACAGCCACGGCAAATGACAAGAAGCCGTAGGTCAGGGTGACTGGAAAACCATTTGCAATGATGTCGTTTACGCTTCGATCCTTGTATTTGAAGGACGGACCGAAGTCGAAATCTGTAACAATTCCGCCGATATAGTTGATGATTTGCACGTATATCGGGTTGTTCAGGCCATACTTGGCTTCAATATTGGCAAGAACTGCAGGAGGGAGTGGGCGCTCGGAAGTGAATGGGCCGCCAGGAGCCGCATGCATGAGCAGGAATGATATTATTGTGAGCAGCAGCAATGTTGGAATTGCGATAGCCACTCTTCGTAGGATGTAGCTGAGCATTGTTATTAATGTCTCGTATGAAGAACTGGTGTTTCAGCAACAAAAAGATGCAAAAACACCGGTGTCTGAGACACCGGTGCTCTTGGTTGCTGGATTACTTCGCAACCTTGTAGAGGTTCTTTGCGTACCAGTTCTGCTCAGCATTTTTGATCGGCCAGTTTTTCAACTGAGAGTTCATCATGTAAGCGCGTGTGTAGTGATAGATCGGAATGATTGGCATTTCAGCTGCCATGATCTCTTCAATACGCGTGTAGTTAGCCTGCGGATTGGTCATTGACTTTGCTTCATCCAAAAGCTGGTCAACTTCCGCATTTACGAACTTACCGTCGTTGTAGCCGGATTCAGATTGCATCAGGTCAAGGAAAGTAGAAGCTTCGTTGTAGTCACCACACCATCCCGCACGAGCAACTTCGAAGTTCTGGTTGTCACGCTCGTTGAGGAATGTCTTCCATTCCATGTTGCTCAAGTTGGCTTTGACGCCAAGCTTTTGCTTCCACATCTGACTAATTGCAATCGCAACTTTCTTGTGGCCCTCAGAAGTGTTGTAGATCAGGTCAAACTCAAGTGGATTGTCTTTGTTGAAACCAGCAGCTTCAAGCAGTTCTTTTGCTTTTGCATCACGTTCAGCCTGAGACCAGGTCGCATAGTCCACTTCTGGAACTTCGAAGCCAGCAGTCACTGCAGGTGTAAAGGTATAAGCAGGGAATTGGCCTTCCTGCATGATACCTTCCGTTACAACACGGCGGTCAACTGCGTAGGCCAGCGCTTTGCGGACGCGAACATCCTTCAACTCTTCCGGACCGGAGTCGGACACGTTGATGACATAGTAGTAGGAGCAAAGACGTGGGAAAACCACAGCCTGATCCGGGTACTCTTTCTGCAAGCGTGGGAACTGGCCAGCTGGTGTTTCTGTTCGATCCATCTCACCTGAGAGATATCGGGTCAGAGCGATATTCTCATCATTGATGACAAGGGTTTCAACTTTGTCGATGATGGTGTTTTCGTTGTCCCAGTAATTGGTGTTCCGCTCCATTACAGCAGTTTCCTGCGGTACGTGCTTTACCAGCTTGTATGCACCGTTGGAAACGATGTTCTCTGGCTTGGTCCACTCAGCGCCATGTGCTTCAACAGCCCACTTAGGGGATGGGAAGGTTGTCGCATGTGTGGTCATGAGAGCGAAATAAGGCAAAGGCTTTGTAATCTTGACTTCCAGTGTGTGGTCATCAAGCGCCTTTACGCCAAGTTTGGAAACTTCCATCTCTCCACCGACAATTGCTTTCGCATTTTCGAGAGACATCAGTTCCATATACCATGCATATGGTGAAGCATTTGCAGGGTCTGCAGCTCTCTGCCAGCCGTATACAAAATCACCTGCTGTTACTGGCTTGCCATCGGACCATTTTGCGTCTGTGCGCAATTTAAATGTGTAGGTCAGTTTATCGTCAGAAACAGTGTGGCTCAATGCAACACCTGGCACCAAATTACCGAGGTTGTCCTGATTGTAGAGACCTTCAAAGAGGTTACGAACAACCTCAGAGCCAGACACATCTTCAACGATAGCTGGATCAACAGAAGAGTGCTCGTCAAGAATACGGTAAGTGAAAGTCTGGTCGTCAGCGAGTTTCTCGCCGGTCTCTGGATGAACGCCCGCAGCAAATGCAGAGGTAGATAGCAGTGCAGTGCTTACTACGCTCGCCAATAGAAAACTTTTGCTGAATTTCATCTAGGAATCTCCTCACTACATCGGTCGCCTGTTCCCCAACAGCGCCGACTTGAATACATTTTTCAATAGGATTTGGAGCTCACCTCAATAAAAGAGTGACCCCGAAAAATTGCATATTTTCCTGAGAGCAACGCGAAATAGAAATTATTTCTCCCTTTAGCAGCTCCCCACGAGTGGCTTTATGCTCAGTTGCCCTCGCTGCCGGTAGATACGCACATCCCGGTACGTACTCTAACCTAGTTTTTGTCTTATTCAATTGTATTCTTGCCCAGAAATGGCCACACAATGATATCTTGGGGGTAATATCCCTGATGGGATTGCGTAGGAACCTTGCCCAATCCTAGGTTTTTGCAGCATTTCCCGTAGTTTTCAGCCCTATAAAATTTCCAAGAAAAAAATATCTGAATCGCTTCAAATTGAGATTAACCAAGATTGCGAGTAATTGGTTAGGTATTCATGCCCCATACTATTCGCTGGGTAGAGTCTTCAGGTGGGCATATGGAAGATATTCAAAGTCTTGAGCGATCAAGGGGGGATGAACTACAACCTCCACTCATTTTAGATCTTGATCACACTTTAATTCGGACGGACTGTTTCTTTGAGGCGCTTATTCTGTTTCTCAAAGCAAACCCTTTGAATTTATTCATCGTTTCCTATTGGCTTTTGTATGGCCGAGCCTATGTCAAACAGCGATTGGCGGATCGCGTTGATTTATCCTTTGATAATCTGCCTTTGAATGAGGATGTAGTCGCTATGCGCGAGCGCAGGCCGAAGAAGGCCGTGTGGTGCACATGGCGACGGCTACTGACGAAGTCTTTGCCAGGGCAATTGCAAGACGACTCGGCTTTATCCAAGACGTTTACGCAAGTGACGGACAGACCAACCTAAAGGCTGCAAACAAAGCTGACTATCTGGCGCAGATGCACCCAGATGGGTTTGCTTATGCTGGTGATAGTCTTTCAGATCTTCCAGTCTTTAAGCGTGCGTCGCAATCCTTGATTGTACATCCAAGTGCAAGCTTCTCGCAAAAGGCAACACAATGCGGGGACGTTGAAAAGACTTTCGTGAGGACTGGCGGTTTCTTGCGGCCTTTCCTGAAAAGCTTACGCCTGCACCAGTGGGCCAAGAATACACTGGTCTTTGTGCCACTTATTCTGGGTGGTCAGGCCTTGAACCCAACCGCGTGGGCAAGTGCTGCGCTGGGGTTCCTCGCACTGGGCATTCTTGCAAGCTCCACCTATTTGCTGAATGATCTCTGGGACCTCGACGCGGACCGTCAACACTGGAGCAAAAAGGCACGGCCGCTCGCCTCGGGTAAGCTCAAGATCGTTCATGCGATGCTGGCGATTCCGCTTGGGCTTGCGCTCAGCTTTGCAATTGCAAGCGCGCTGGGGCCTTGGTAGTGCTCGGCTTTTTCTTTTACCTTGCAACCACGGTTGCCTATTCCTTTTATCTGAAAAGAATCCCATTGCTCGATACCGCCGTTCTGGCGGCGCTCTTTACCATGCGCCTCGGGATTGGTGTGACGCTTGTTGATGTTCCCCCTCACCTTGGCTCTTTGTCTTTTCAATGTATCTGTTCCTGTCGCTCTCACTCGCCAAACGACACACGGAACTTGGCCGTCACGTAGTGGCTGGTACCAATGGGGGTATGTCAGGCCGTGGGTACAGAAACATGGATTTGCCGGTCCTTCTTGGGTTGGGAGCAGCTAGCGGTTTGGCGGCTACGCTGGTGATGGTGCTTTATCTGACCAACGAAGCGTTCAACGCAGATTTTTATTCGGTGCCAGCTCTGTTATGGGGCATTCCGCCGATCCTCTTCCTTTGGTTGGGACGCATATGGCTCAAATGCCAGCGACTGGAGCTGAATGATGATCCCGTCGTCTTCGCGCTTAAGGACAGGCAGAGTTTGGTTCTTGGGGGACTAGTTGGGGTCTTGTTCCTCTGCGCGAGCTTCGGAGGCTATGTACTTTGATGGTTACTGCACGCCTTGCCGCACTCAAGTCCTCTTATGATACCAGCCCGGAATTTCGGCAGGTCGTTCGCTTCCTATTTGCGGGCGGCTTTGCTGCGTTTGTGAACTGGGTTTTGCGGATCGGCCTATCAGTGTTCCTGCCGTTCTGGCTTGCTGTGTTGCTGGCCTATTTCATCGGCATGAGCATCGGGTACACGCTCTACAAGCATTTTGTCTTTGTGAGCGCGGAAAAGCCAGAAAGTGCCAAACGACAGATCCTCGTGTTTCTGGGCGTGAACTTTTTCTCCGCCTTTGTTGTGCTGGGACTGTCAGTTGGGCTCAGTGGGCTACTAGCACGGCTGCTCCCACTCGTTATCGCAGAAGCGATGGCGCACGGTGTCGCCATCGCGGTTGGTGCGGTCACAAATTACCTTGGCCACAAGGTCATCACCTTTCGCCAGTCCTGATCCGCTTGCCTTAACTGTTTGCGGCAAAGGCAAGGGCTTGCATGGCGACATTCAGGAACAAGGCCTGCGCAACGAGAAGAGCGAAGATCCCAATGTTGTCTTTGCTGATTGTTCGCACAACGAAGAGCATCATGAGCGGTAGCCAATCCAGTACGTAACGCTGCACCGAATACTGAGAGAAGCCGTTGGAGTGATAGAAGAGCGTTATGCCAGCAATAAGTGCAATCGTCAGAGCAGCAAACAGGTAGTCCCGGTTCCACTTGGCGAGGAAGAAATACAACAGGAACGGCGCGCCGATAAAGAGCGCTATGCCTTTGTCGCCGAAACCGCTCATCTGCGTCAGGTACCTGCCAGAGAACTCTACATCCGGCCCTTGCACGAAGAAATGCATCAGGTTGAAGAGCAGATAGTCCTTGTGGAAGAGGCCCAGTTCCCGAACCCGATTTGCAATCCACTCTGCAGATGTCTCGCCCGGCACATCCCATTCGGGTGGGAAGATATAAGCATAACCGGTCTGCATTGGATCGCCGAAGCGGGCGTAGTTGTAGGCGAAGTAGACTGCGATGCGAGCGCCGGGAAAAATGGCGAGTTTCAGTAGTCGCTGAATACTCTCGGAATTGATGGCGAAGATAGATCTGTCAGCCGGTGTCATCAGAACAAAGAAGAACGGCATATACAGGATGCTCATCTGGCGCGTGAGGAATGCAAGCCCAATAAACAGTCCCACAAGCCACGCATTCCGCTTTATTAGCGCGGACCAGAGCGCCAACGAGGTGAGCATCACAGCGACGGCTTGGGCAAAGAACCAGACGCCATCTGCACGCAGGACCGCGTATTGCAGCGGGGAGCAAACAAAAATGCCACAACCAGCAACAGTGCAAGACGGAAATCTGCCTGATAATGCCGCGTGAGTTGCCACCAGACGACCCCGGTGATGGCGAAGCAAACGGTTCCCAGCAAAATGAACTGTTGAAACCCGATGCCAAAGACCGCAACAAACGGAAGCGCGATTAACGCTGGTACAGGAGGAAAGATCACATAGACCTGTCCGTCGTAAAGCGCACAGTCGAAATCGAAACAGCTTTCCGCATAAAATCTGCCGTTCAAAAAGGCGTCTGCCAGCAAAGCGTAGGAATTGCTTTCCGGCTGCTCGCCGACCATGCGAAACGCGATTGCTGCCAAAAGAATGAAGACCAATCCGCCCAGAATAAGTGGGAGGAGTGCCCCTCTAAATCGTTCAATTAGAATCATATTGCCCCCAAAATATGGGAGAGTAATAACACCGCGAATCCTAGTGTCTTCTTAAGACCTGACAAATTGCCCGGAACCGTCTGGTGTACTGCTTACACGCTTGATTGCCGCCAACTGCGGGAATAATCGTCAAAGCTCGTTATTAATTTCAATCTATCTCAAATCTTGATTTAATTTTATTTGCCTGATAGGTGATGGATATTGCTCCCAGAAATTATGCCGTGAAAACGGTTGATCCCATGCCCTAGGGCGGAAACCACATCCGCAAAACGGCTGGGATTGAAACAGGAATATCCTCATGTCGGACTCTCCCAAAACCGCAGGCGCAAGCTGGGAACGGTTGAATTTGTTGCCCTTATGGCAACGCTGACAAGCTTGATGGCACTATCTACTGACGCTGTGCTGCCTGCCTTTACTATCATCGGAAAAGACTTGAACGTCCAAAACCCCAACAACGTTCAGTTCATTATTTTTGCGCTGTTTCTGGGGTTGAGCGTAGGGCAGTTCATCTTTGGCCCGGTTTCGGATCGCTTTGGGAGAAAGCCAGCCGTCTATGCCGGGTCTGTGGTGTTTGCGGTGGGCGCTGTGCTCGCTGCGACTGCAACGTCTTTGCCTATGATGATTTTTGGACGATTGCTGCAGGGTATTGGCGCAAGTGCACACCGGACAGTCGTGATGGCAATCGTGCGCGACAAGTATTCCGGTGCGGAAATGGCGCGCATTCTATCGTTTGTAACCGCAGTCTTTATTGTAGTACCCACACTGGCACCGCTGATCGGTCAGGGCATTTTGTTTACTGCCGGCTGGCGTGCGATCTTCATCATCATGCTTATTATGGCGTGTGTTGCCTGTACATGGCTTGCGCTGCGACAGCCTGAGACACTCAAACCGGAGAACCGCCGCACCATTACACCACGCGTGTTGTGGGCCGGGTTTCTTGAGGTGACGAGCCACAAAGCGACGATGTATTATACAGCTGCTGCTGGTTTCGTGTTTGGCACCATGCTGACTTACCTCAGCACGGCTCAACCGATTTTTGCGGACATCTTTGACATCCATGAGACATTCCCGCTCTACTTCTCCGGGATTGCCGTCGTGTTCGGGATGGCTCCATCGTAAATGGCCGTATTGTCAGACGTATCGGTATGCAGAACATGTGCCGGGCTGCTCTGTGTATCCAGATTGTATCCAGTCTGGCATTTGCGCTCTATCTGTTCTTTGTCGCGACCACGCCGCCTTTGTGGTTGTTCATGACGTACCTTTCATTTGCCTTCTTCTGTCAGCCGATGCTGAATGGCAACCTGAACGCTATGTCTATGGAACCACTTGGACACTTGGCAGGCTTGGCCGCCACGTTGATTGGCGCATCCACGACCTTCATCGCGCTTATCCTTTCTGTGATAATGGGACGTGCCTACGACCAGACCTTGTTGCCTTTGTCGTTTGCGTTCTGCGTGTTTGGAGGCATGGCTCTTGTGCTGGTGATGATGGGGGCAAGAGCACAGAGGGCGGAAAAAGTCGCGTTCTCAGATGGTCTCGCCGGGGAAGCCAGCGCTTAAAGGGCTGCGTTTGTGACACTGCCAGAAAATGAACAGGGAGGGGAATTCTCCCCTCTCCGCTTACTTGTCTGACCAAACGGCCAGTTCATTGTTGTTTGGGTCCAGAAAATGAAACCGGCGTCCACCCGGAAACGAAAAGATCTCACGGCAAATCCTGGCCCCATGCTTTTGCAGGGTTTCCTGCAGGGCCTCCAGCTCCTCAGCATACAAGACAACCAGTGCGGCCCCGTTAGTGGTGGATGAAGACTGCTCGGCTCTAAAAAAAAGCCGCCGTCGAAACTGCCATCGTTGAAGGCCGTATAATCAGGGCCGTAGTCCTCGAACGTCCAACCCAGCGCTTTGCCATAGAACGCCTTGGCTGCCTCCAGATCAGCTGCGGGCAGCTCGATATAATTGATCCTACCAGATTTAGTCACTTTCAATTCCTTACTGAAAATTGGGTTCTACAAAGCCTTTCCAGCAAATCTACAATATTGCGACAGATTTGAAATGGTGGAATAGATCGTTGAACCCTGTCGTTATAGTTGTAAGTGAGATGTTCAAATGAATAAATTTGGTTTCCCCCTCTCGTTCATTGCAGCTTTTGCGATGGGAGTTGCGGCTTTGTCTGGTGCCACGCCCGTTTTCTCCCAGTCGGCCCCGCAGGAGGATGCCAATAGCCCTAAGGTTTCTTCCCAACGCTACGGAGATTGGATGCTGGAGTGTGTCGAGCCTGCAATTAACGGCATGAGCTGTCAGATCAAACAACAAATTGTCCATAATGAAAGCGGTCAGAGCATACTGCTGATGACCTTGACGTACAATCCGGCGGAAAAAAAGCAACATGGTGCAATACATATTGCCGCTCGATTTCCTGTTGGTTCCGGGTGTTGGCGTGAATGTGGGTGATTTTCAGGCAGTCGCACGGGTCAGCCGTTGTATGGCACAAGGCTGTGTGATTGAAGGCAAAACAGAAGATGACTTCATCGAAGCGATGAAGAATGCAACCGAACAGGGACGATTTGTGCTCATGTCCAGATCGGGCAAAAAGCTTGGTATTGCTTTCTCCGCCACGGGCTTCACAAAAGCTTACAACGAAATGCGAGCCCAAAACCTACAGTAAGTCCGCTCGACTTTCGTCCTTTGCATCGTGAGGCAAGGTAGTTCTGTAAGTGGAACAGGTTGGTTGTGAACACGGTTTCAGCGCGATACGTAATCTTTGTCCTTGAAAGCAGACCTCCCGCTGTCTTTTGGAATGGTGTGTCATATGAAGCTTTTAGTTCACTCCTGAGTTGACGTTTCAATACAAAACCTTATCTTTTCTCCCTATTGAAAAACCTAGTGTTTTTCTGGAGTGGCTTCACACAGCGTATTCTCAAAGAAGAATCCGAGATGAAACAGAAGCCTGAAGCGGATCGAGCGATCTTGCTTGGAGGGAAGCTGCTCTTTGTGATGTAAAAGTGTTGGGAGGCACGGTCCATTGGCGAAGTCCAGCGGCAATCCATTGATAACCGGCAGCGGCCTTTGGCAGCGTTCGCCTGAACGTGTGTTGTTTGAAAATCTTTCCTTTGGCTTGAATGCTGGCGACCGGATCGGGCTCGTGGGACACAATGGATGTGGTAAGTCCACTTTCCTGAATATCCTTGCAGGCCGATGTGAGCCAAGCGAGGGCAGCGTCTCGGTTTCCAGAGCGCAGTTGTGTCTTTGTAGAGCAGCACCTGCCCAAGGGTCTGCTGGATTTGACGCTGGCAGAAGCGGTTCGCGACTCTCTGCCCGCAGATAAACGCGACTGGATGGAATGGAAGGTGGACGTCATTCTGCCGGAAATGGGTTTTGAACCTCACCAGTCTGGCGTGCTTTGCAAAGATCTCAGTGGCGGGCAGATGACACGTCTGATGCTGGCGCGGGCGTGATGAACGAGCCCAACCTGCTCCTGCTAGATGAACCCAGCAACCACCTTGACCTTCCCACAATCCTTTGGCTGGAGAGCTTTCTAAAGTCGTGGAAGGGTAGCTTCCTTATGATCTCGCACGATGCGACGTTGTTGGATGCTGTCACCAATCGAACGTGGATTATGCAGGACAGGAAGCTACATGCGTTTGACCTGCCCTGCACCAAAGCCTTGGAAGAGCACGAGATCCTGACGCAAGCTCGCATTGCACGGCGGGAGGCGGAAGAAAAAGAGATCAAGCGCGTCGAAGCGAGCGCCAAGCGGATTGCCGAGTGGGGTCGTACCTTCGACAATGAAGACCTGTCGCGCAAAGCCAAGTCCATGGAAAAGATGGTCGATCGCATGAAGGACGACCAGACGGATGCGGTGGAGACTTATCCTTGGAACCTATCGATTGCTGGGGAGCCGATTCAGGCTGACAGGCTGGTGCAACTGAAAGAACTGGATGTGACGCCCCCTGCTGCTGATGTGTTCCTGTACAAGGTTGATGATATTGCTGTGCGCCCCGGAGACCGGATTGCGGTAATGGGCGCAAATGGGACCGGTAAATCCAGCCTGCTGCGGTGCTGTTGGGAGAAGCGGAAGAGTGAGGACGGCGATGTTCGGGTTCATCCGCGTTGCCAGATTGCGTTTTATGACCAGACGCTCCAGCAGTTGCCGGGAGACGCCAATCTGGTTGAGGGTATGGTATCCGTTGGCGAAGCGCTTAATGTGGATTTACGCGTTGCCGATTGCGAAAAGACCATAATTGCCGCTGGTTTCAAATACAATCAGCTGCATCAAAAGATCTCCCAGTTGAGCGGCGGCGAACGGGCGCGCTGCTGCTTGTATCGCTGTCTCAGGTGCAGGCCAACCTGATGATGCTGGACGAGCCGACGAACCACCTGGATCTTTACGGACGGAATGAACTTTCCAATCAACTGCAGTCTTTCAACGGCTCTTTCCTATTGGTTTCACATGACAGACACCTGGTGGAAGCCACGTGTAATCGGTTCTGGGTCGTGCAAAATGAACGGCTGCAGGAAGTCAACGACGTGGACGCAGCCTATGAGCTGATCGCTAAGGTTCAGGTAAAACCAGCCATGGCTACGATGGAAGCTCGTGGGAGCGTGGACGAAACGAGCAGTGAAGTGAGTGCTCCGGCGGCGGAAAACTCCTCTGAAGAGGACATGCTTGAGCGTTTGATTGAGCTGGAAGAGTTGATGGCTGCTGATCTGGCCCGCCGTCCTAACAGGCAGTCCTCGCATCTTCAGCAGAAATGGAAAGCTGAGATTGCGCTGATACAGGAGCAGCTTGAGCTGATTGGTTAGTCAGGAGTTTGTTCCAAAAACTGAGAGGGAGGTGCACGGTCGAGCGTGGTGTGCCTCTTGCGCAACCTTGAAAACACCGGCTTCATACATGCCTTCGAGTGTGAGCTAATGGCTTTCAGGCAATAGAAAAGCCCGCTGCGAGCACAGCGGGCTTTTTAAATGGCACGGATGTCCGAGGAGCTTAGCCGACGAAGGCGCGCTCAACCACGAATGTGGATGGGGCTGCGTTGGAACCTTCTTCAAGGCCGTGCTTTTCAAGGATTGCCTTGGTGTCGTTGATCATTTCCATGGAGCCACAGATCATGGCACGGTCGATTGCTGAGTTCAGTGGTGGCACACCCAGATCTTCAAAGAGCTTGCCGCTTTCGATCAATGTGGTGATGCGTTCCTGACATGGGTACGGCTCACGGGTCGCTGCTGTGTGCAGACGCAGTTTACCGGCCGCAAACTCACCAACGAGCGGATCGTTTTTGACTTCCTCAACCAGTTCCTTCGCGTAGGTGAGTTCATCCACTTCACGGCAGGTCTGGGTCAGGATGACTTCCTCGAACTTCTCATAGGTTTCCGGATCGCGGATGAGAGAGGCGAACGGCGCTACGCCGGTGCCAGTCGAGAACATGTAAAGACGCTTACCCGGAATCAGGGCGTCATTCACGAGCGTGCCGGTTGGTTTCTTGCGCATAAGAACGGTGCCGCCCGGCTGGATCTTCTGCAGGTGCTCGGTCAGTGGACCGTTTGGCACCTTGATGGAGAAGAACTCCAACTCTTCATCCCAGGACGGGCTGGCAATGGAGTAAGCGCGGAACACTGGCTTCTCAGCATTTGGCAGGCCGATCATGACGAACTCGCCAGAGCGGAAACGGAAAGAGCTTGGACGTGTAATGCGGAACTTGAACAGGCGGTCGGTGTAGTGCTGAACGGACACTACTTTCTCAGCAAAAACGTTTGCCGGAATAGGAAAATCGGTCTTGGCTT
Source organism: Pseudovibrio sp. JCM 19062 (assembly GCA_001310715.1). The sequence continues at coordinate 4,724 of BAXV01000069.1, read as the reverse complement.
CCTGATCAAGCACAGGAGCTGGGGCCAACGCTGCGTCGGTCATGTGCAATCCTTAGATTGTTTTGATTAGGCCAGAGCCGATACTTGGCCAGTTATTGCCTCCGCTTTATCCGAGCGGAGGGCAGAAAAGCAACCGTTTATAAGTAAAATTTCAGAAATTTGTTTCTGAAAGCCAAGAATGCTCTGCTCAAAGCTGATGACACGCCGGTTTTTGCAAGAAAGCGCGCAAATTGAGCCACAAATAAGGTGCCGAGATAGGTGTAATTACGCAAATCCTATTGAGGATATGGATTCCTCTAGTTTGTTACGACTGGGCTTCTTCCATGTGTTTTGACGTCAAGAAAGCAAGATATGTTCACCTGCAATATGGTGTAAAAGAATAACTGGCGAAGGCAAAGGAGCCAAGACGTGAAAGCAGTGCAGAGCAAAGCAGCCTATGAAAACCGAATGCTGCGTGTTCTTGACTACATCTATGATAATCTGGATGGGGATTTGAGTCTGGATGCGTTGGCTGATGTGGCCTGCATGTCCCGCTTTCACTGGCACCGGGTGTTTCAAAGCATGCGGGGAGAAACGCTTGCCACGACAATCCGCCGCATCCGGTTGAACCGCGCCGCACTGGATCTTCTCCAATCCGATGTGGCCGTGACAGAGATTGCCGAGCGAAACGGCTACCCGAGCACCCAGAGTTTTTCGCGCGCGTTCAAGGGGGAATATGGCGTGGCACCCGGCCGGTTTCGTGAGAACAAAAGCGCGGTACCTGTACAGGCCTCGGGGAAAACTAGTGTGTTTTCAATGCATCCGGTGGAAATCAGAGAAATGCCGAAAAGGTCCATACAAGCGCTGTCGCACCGTGGATCCTATAGCAATATGGGTGCTAACTTCAGCAAGCTGGCCGCCATGCTGTCGTCGCGGGGGGTAATCCGTAACTGCGGCCCGTTCATAGGTATCTATTGTGATGACCCTGACATCGTGCCGGAGGATGAACTGCGCTCCTATGCCGGAGCGGTTGTGCCAAATTCCTTTGAAAATACAGCGGGTCTGGAGCCGCTCGTGATCTCAGGCGGCAGGTGCGCTGTGTTGCGCCATCAGGCGCGTATGCCGGATTGCAGGCTGCGTTTAACTATCTTTACGGCGTATGGCTGCCCTCCTCCGGAGAAGAGGCGGCAGACCAACCGTGCTACGAGATTTTCCTGAACAGCCTGACGAACACTCCGACCGAGGATCTTCTCGTAGAGATATGCCTGACACTGCGATAGTATGTGTTTCGATACTATCGAATTTGCTCAGTTTTGCAGGATGTTGTTTTCTTCCTGTGTTTCCAGAGCCTCGTTGATGTTCCCGTCCTTATTGATCTCCGCAATACATGCTGCCTGATCGGCTGCAGACATGCTGGGGTATCCGAAGTCTGGAGGATAGCCCAACGGGTCGGCTCCGGGGCCTCCACTGCGGTATTTCTCTGCAATATTCGGGCAATCGGAAACCGGACTGATAATATTCGGGTAATCCGACTGTAATGGCTCAGTGTTTTCCTCTCCAACCGGACCCTGCGCAGACTCGTCGGTCTGTGCGAGGGTGTAACCCGATGAAACTACAAGGAAACTGAGTGCGATAAGTATTGTTGTTGTTTTTGACTGCATAGCGACTGGTCTCACCGCCTGGGGAAAATGGAAAGTCAGGGCATTAAACACCAAACCAGCAAAAACTACGTGAGCGCTTTGGTTTAAATTGCGTTGAAATGTGTAAGAGTGCGCTCTTCGGTTGGTTTTTGCTCGCTTTACAAGTGTTTTACCTATGCGTAAACTTCTGGCTCGCTTTGAAGGCTTGGACCTTTCACCGCGATTGGGGGGACGTCATGTTAAAGAAGATTGGCTGGGGTGTTCTGGCTGTTGTACTCGTGCTTGCTGCTGGCGCTTTTTATTTCCGGCAGGACATCGCGAGATCCGTGCGTGATGGCATATGCTGATGCATTTAAACCGGAGAATATCGATCAGAAGTTCCGGTCACTCTACAAAGAGTATGCAAGCACCACGGTAGAAGCACCCAAGGAAACCTACGAGCTGCCGCGCGAGCACCGCGCTGCGCCGATGCCAGAGAGCTTTGTCTATAAGGGTGAGACAGCCTCGACTGCGGATTACATTCTCGATTCCCATACTACCGGCCTTGCATCATGCACAATGGCAAGTTGATTCATGAATATTATGACAGGGGTAACACGGAAGAGACGCACGCCATTCAGATGTCTGTCTCCAAGTCCATGGCCTCCATCCTTGTTGGTGTTGCGCTTGACGAAGGGTACATCGACAGCGTTGATGATCAGGTGGTCAAGTATGTGCCTGAGCTGAAGGGGACAGCCTATGATGCGTTCGCCTGAAGGACGTGCTTGAAATGTCGTCGGGTGTGCGTTGGAATGAAGACTATGCTGATCTGAACTCCGATATTGTTCAGTCTGTGGTGGCGATCCTGCTGGGGTCACAAGATGAATTTACAAAGGACGTGCCTCGTGAACTGGAGCCGGGCACCTATAACCGCTATTCCTCAATTGATACCCATGTGGTCGGTTGGGTTCTGCGCGGCGCGACCGGAAAACCCTACAAAGAATGGTTCAACGAGAAGCTCTGGTCCAAGCTCGGTGCGGAGTCCACCGCAGAGCTTATGGTTGATCAGGAAGGTGAGCCGGTTGTTTTTGGCGGCGTGAATATCCGCCTTCGCGATATGTTGCGCGTTGGTATGGTTCTCGAACGTGGAGGACTGAACACAAAGGGGAGCGTATTGTCTCTGAGGAGTGGATCAAGACTTCCATAACCCCTGATGATCCGCGTTTGATGCCGGGCTACAACAACCCGCAGAGCCCCTCCCCGCTTGGCTATAAGTATCAGTGGTGGCTTCCACTGGAATCTGATCAGGGGGATTTCACGGCGATTGGCATCCACGGCCAGTTTATTTATGTCAATCCGGCCCGCAACGTGGTGATTGCCAAAACCTCCACCTACCCTGCCTATCAGAGGGACAAGGAGATGGTGAAGATGAAGTCAATTGCGCTGTTTCAGGCAATTGCGCGCCATCTGAGTGATGTGCCTAATTCATAAAATAAAAGCTGGCTCTACAGAGAGCCAGCTTTCTGCCGTAAGCGGGTGTGATCTGTCCTATTTCTGCTGGCTCGTGGGTGCAAGCACGACCTCGCGAATGTTGATGTTCTGTGGCTGCTGGTAAACGAAGAGCACAGTGTTAGCGATGTCCTCTGGCTCAAGAATGTTGTTCTTGCCCTGGCGAGCGCGCTCATGCTCCTCAATGAGTTTTTGAGAGGTGGTGTGAGACAGAAGTTCAGTCTTTACAACCCCCGGCGCGATGACCATGACACGCACGTTGTCGACTGAAACTTCTGCACGCAGGGTTTCGCTAATGCCGTGAACGGCGAACTTGGTACCGCAATAAACTGCGTGGTCTGCAACGGTCCTACGGCCACAAATGGAACTGATGTTGATGATGGACTCTGCGACGTGCTTTCATGCCCGGCAGTACAGCGTGGATGCCATTCATGAGCCCTTAATATTAATATCGACCATAAGGTCCCATTCTGCCGGATCTTGCGTAGCCAGATCACCCAGCATCATGCAGCCGGCGTTGTTGATGATTGCATCTACCGGACCCATTTTTCCTTCCGCTTCTTTCACAGCGGCAATCAGCTGTTGGCGGTTGGTGACGTCAACGCCGCGGCACAGTGTGTTTGGAAGACCTAAAGCTTCCATCTTCTCGACACGGCGAGCAAGCAACAGAAGAGGATGACCAGCAGCGCTGAAGGCTTTGGCAAGCGCTGCGCCGATACCGGAGCTTGCGCCCGTGATGATAATAAGCGGCTTTGTCATTTCACTCACCTGCCTTCATGGAGTTTATCGAGCGCAACTGGTTTTCTTTATTCGGCTGCAATCGCGCAATTCGGATCACACGGATGAATGCAGATAAGCCAAAATGAGTGTTGGGCTGGGAAAAAGCTGAGTACTGCAATGGCTTGCATGTATCTGCGTGTCGCAGAACATGGCAGTTCCGGCTTAGCTAAGGATTAAAAGGATCCTTCAAAAGCTTGGTTTCGTCAGCCAGCTTTGTTTCCGCAAAACATTGCTCTAACGGCGGTAGGTGCCGACAAATCCATCAGGTACAATTGCGCCAGCAGGGCCAGCGTTCGGGTCATCTACCCCAACAGGAATAAAGACCCGTTGGATGATGATCTTTTCACCATCTGGAGGTGGTGGTCCGGGCAGCACCGCACCCTGTGTGGTTTTGAACCTTCCAGTTCACAAATGAGATTTCTCTCCTCAAAACCGGCGGGCACGACCATTGGGGCAGGTGTTTGTTGAACATAGATTGAGGATCGATAGCCCTGCAGATAGCAAAAAGCGCCGTCTGGTGTTGTGTTGACGGTGACCAGCGTTGCCCCGCGTGGGACCGCAACGGTTGGTGTATAGGACTGTGGCAAGCGTTGCTCATCCAAAATACATCCAGCCAGAACGGGAAGCGTGAATGCGAAAACGCTCAGGGAAAGCTTGCTTGGCAAATCATGGTCCTCATCAGGCCGACACTTTGAAACTAAAGGGCAGACCGAAGCGAAAACAGCCGTTAGATTCGCTGGGGTATTTGCTGGGGTTCCGTGCGAATTTCTGTGCGAGAGGTGGGGGACGGCTACAATCCGCTGAACCCTCGGGCTTTCCAAGTCTGCATCCACTGAA
>BAXV01000068.1 GCA_001310715.1 Pseudovibrio sp. JCM 19062 | reverse complement strand
CAACATGCGAAAGACCACGGATAAGCGCTGTATGGGGACGACAACTGAGACAGGAGCGACTGTTAAAGCCATGTATCTAAATAATTGGGAGAGTGCGACGAATAGGGCTGACATCAAGAACCATCCAGTCGTCTGTTTGTCCAGCGTGGCCATATATCTGCGCCCTCCCGCTGCCAGAATTATGCCGGCAACGACCACAGTAGCCGCTAAATAGGAAACAAAAACTCCCGCAATACCGTCTGCCATCACCGGCGCTGCGCCAAGGCCAAATGCAATCATCAAGGGCTAGCACCGTAGCCAACTGCACAAACGCAGCCCCAAAGAATACCTGCGCCAAATTCGGGTTCACCCTTAGCTTTACCTGCTTTTGTAACAGTACTGCGCCTTCTTATGACGAGCATGGGGCCCATCATAACTAGTAGAAGGCCAAGCACGTTTACGGTATTTAATGTTTCCTCAAGAAAGATAAATGCAAGAAACAAAGACACTAAAATGCTTAGCTGCTGTATTGGTGTCGATAGTGTTCCACCCAGAGCTTGCGTCGCGCGATAATTCCCATATCTACCGATTACAAAATGCGTTACTCCGGCTGCGGCCATCCACACCCAGGCTGAAACTTCCCAACTTTTAACAGCCTCGAATCCACCCAGAGCGAGCGCAAATCCTGCAAATATGGGGATTCCAAGCGGTACGGTTATGGCCATACCCTGCATAACCGTGGATTTAATGACACCTCTTCTAACTGTCGCATTGTTCAACCCGAAGAACGCGGCAGAAGCCAAGGCAAGGGAGGGGCCGATCATAAACTAATCTCCAAAAAACATGCGTTGTGGGTGTAAAAGCGGGAGGGAACAGTCGCCAGTCGAGGTTTTGAACCTGATTAAGTCCTCGTATCTTTCAGGTAGCTTTTCACAAGTTCAGGAGTGATTATCAGCCCCTTTTCATATTCGGGCGCATCATCATATTGCTCCAGATCATTGAGACCGCACTGTTTGTAGATACGGTTGATGCAGGAAATCAACCGCAACGGGCGATCAGGATCGGCATTGAAGTGCTGGTGTATTGTATTGGGTGGGACGTAGATGATGTCACCTGCTTCATATTCAAATTTCTGGATTTTTTTTCCTGCGGCTTCCAATGGTAGTCGTCGGTGATTTCCACGTCACAATCTTGGTGTAGATCGTAACCGCGACCTTCCAAAACGTAGAGCACCTCTTCTGCAAGATGGCGATGGCGACCTGATTTGGAACCGGGAGGCACGATTTGCATATAGGCGTCAATTGTCTCAATACGCGTGTTCATGCCTTCGTTTATTAGATGTTTCAGGATTCCCTGACGTGACATCTCCCAAGGCATTTCATCGGGGTGTACAACTTTCTTCCGTTCGGCATTACGCACCGGAGCACTTTCAGCATCGTCGAGAAGCTGCTGATAAAGCCCCTCGTTCACCTCACCGGTCAGCCACGTTTCACTTTCCCCCCACGCCATCTTAGTATCCTCCTTCAGGATGGTTCAAATCTGTCTCTTCTTCCCGCACTTCAAAACCCTCGCCTCCGGGTGCAGGCTTGGTGTCTCGAGGCTCGACAGTTTTTTGGAAAAGCATATTCATGAAAACAAACATGGGCTTTGTCTTTAGAACGAGCGCACGTGCTGGTTTGGTATCAGAGGCATTGAAGTGTTGGTGGACACAGTTATTGTGAACTATGGCTACATCACCTGCTTTCCAGTCATACCGGACATTGTCATGAATTTCGTAGCCCTCTCCATCAAGAATGTAAAAAGCAGCTTCATTCACGTGGCCGTGTTTTTGAGACTTGCCGCCCGGCCCATACTCCTCCAAGTGGATATGAAAAAGTTGGCTTATCCCGTCTTTGGGCTCAACATAATGGCGGCTGTATGCTTGCGGGCCATCTACGAACTTGATCTCATTTGCCTTGCGAACCCTTGGCATTGAGCGCAAACGTTCCAGCTCTGTAGTAAGGTTGTATTCGCCTTGTACTGCACGAACAAATATGCGGTCTTTCTGGCTATGATAGTACTGCGGGTTGATCACTCCGCTCAATTTCTGATTTATCTTTTATGCTGATAGAATCTGTCATTGCATCCTCCTTGTACAAGTATTGATACAAAGAAGAAAACATTCAAGAACGCCGTTCTTTTATATGGAATATCTATAATAAAGTTACATTCAAATATAATATACTAACATCAATGCTTTAGATTATATTTTGGTTCCGAAAATTGATTTCTTCCTTTGCGGCGCTATCGTTTAGATATACAGTATTTGATATTTCCTTTATATGGAATATCGTTCTAATTAACCTACCAATTCCAATTTCGAGGCTGAAATGAGTTCTACCGCTACGACATTGCAGTTATGCTCCAAATCTGATGTTGATGAAGGCCAAGCGATCAAAATTGCAAGAGATGATCTGGAGCTTGCCGTTTATAAAGTAGATGGGCAGTTTTATGTTACTAATGATACATGCACGCATGGACCAGGCTCCCTTTCCGAAGGTTTTCTAGAAGGCACATAATAGAATGTGATTTTCATGGAGGCTGCTTTGATATCCGCAATGGTGACGTTGTAGCGGCCCCCTGCCTGATACCTCTTAAGACCTACAGGGTCATTGAGAATGAAAGCCATGTCGTGATTGAGGTCGAAGTGTAGTAGGCTTCAAACTCTCACAGCACAAACACCAAATCGAATCTCGTTGAGCTCACTGCTTTATTGCATAAAGATAGGGCAGGTCGTTCTATGGCTTGAACATCTATGTAGCCAATTGTTCTTTTATGCCCTTGAAACGTACTGCTGATCGCCGTGATATAATTCAGAAAGGCATGTACAAGGTGACGAACTGGGCCGCACAATATGAAAGCGTGCGCCGCAGTGTTCAACCAGACCCAGATCCTTGCCGCACGGTCGTTGCTGCGACACTGCCGTATCAGCAAGATATTGGGCAATGCGCAGGCAAACTTACCGCACCATCATAAGACGCGGTAACCTTGAAAATATCGAAGTATTAGTCCGCGATATAACTCAATATTAAAACCCACTTCAAAAGTAAGATAGATCAAAGCTGTTGTTACCACTGTAACAACTAGGGACATGCGAAGATTTTCCTTACTAAGAAAATATATGGTCACCGCCATGAACATCGCAAGTCCAGCATAGTGCCCAGCCAATATAATTACAGCAAGCAAGCTGGCAAACCAAAACTGTAATACCAACACTTTACGAAAACTCGGAATTTCATTCGCCACTACAGCGGAAATACGCGCTGTAACAGAGCTAAAGCTACGCACCCTCAATAAACGCATCAGCTGTACAGCCAGCAATATCAGCAATGGCACCATAAACACAAATGGCGTTCTAGAGGATACCAGCTCATACCTGAAAGCCTCGATAAGCGCGGCTATTGTCACAATCGCAATAAATCCGATGAAGCAGACTTCCATCACATGGGCGTTTGCCGCCGACACGTCTTGGTCACTGGCCTGTTCAGCTGGCACATGAACATCGACTTCTGTAATATTCTCGCTCATGCTTTCGTCCTCCGGCGATCACGCAGGATCGCTACGATGTTGATGGCAAGGAAACCAATCGTAAGTAGGGAAAGTGCCAAGGGAATGGGATCTATAAAGAAAAGCGGCCCGTCAATTAGGAGCGCCAGATAGAGATTTTTCTCCACTGTAAAGCCAAGCACAAAACCGATTAGCAGAGCCGCTCTTGAATAGTTAAGTCCCTTCATCAAATAACCGAACACACCGAATACAAGTGCAATACCGATATCAAATAAGGACCGCTCTGACGCGTAAGCGCCAGTTACTATAATTGCCATCAGCACGGGCATCATAATACTGGCTCTTATCGAGGTTGCCCGAGAAAGCGGGTTCACCATGAACATCCCGATAAGCGTGCCAGAAGATTCCCGATTATGATCGTGAAGATCATAATGAATATGATATCGACATGATCGTTCAGCATTTGGGGGCCGGTTTCCAGGCCCAGAATAAACAAGCCGCTGAGCAAGATCGCCATGGAGGACGAGCCGGGTATGCCGAAAGCAATTGTTGAGGCCAATGCCCCGCCCTCCACCGCATCATTAGCGGCTTCCGCACCAATGACCCCCTCTACGTTTCCCTTACCGAAGCTTTCTTTATCCTTCGCGGTCTGTTTGGCATGACCATAAGCGACGAAAGCGGCTGGAGCGCTTCCCAAACCTGGAATAAGGCCCATGACAGTCCCGATGGTGCTGCACCTTAATACCAGCCACCACCTACTTAACGCCGCCCAGATACCTTGGAAAATTTGTATCTGTGTTTTTTTTCGGAGACAGACCTGCTCCGGCATTTTTTTGCGAGCGCTCCACCCCTGACCCATAGGTCAATCATTTCGGCTACGGCAAATAAACCCAAGATGACCGGCACAAGCGACAGCCCGTCTGCCAAGTTGTGAGAGCCCATTGTAAAACGTTCGGTATTGGTAACGTTATCTGTTCCTATCATAGCCAGCATGAGACCCACTAATGCAGCAATCAGGCTGCGTGTAAGGTCTTCTTTTCCTAAAATAGCGACAAAGGTTAGAGCGAGAAACGCCAATACGACAATTTCAGGAGGTCCAAAAAAACAGGACCACATCACGCAGCACTGGTATTAAAAGAGCCAGTGCTATCGCGCCGAAGGTTGCGCCCAAAAAACAGGCGGCGAGCGCGGCACCAACTGCGACACCAGCCTCGCCTTTGTCGCGCATAGGAGGCCCATCCAGCAATGTCGCAGCATTTTGCCCAGTGCAGGGGTATTAAATAAAATGGCTGTAAGCCGCCGCCCTGAGCAACGGTAGAATGGGCTGCCAATAAAAAGGCGATGCCAGCACCGCTCCATCGAGTAAAGAAAAGTTACGGCCATGGCCATAGCAAAATGCCCGCTTAGCCCCGGAATGACACCGATAACTAATCCAAAAACCGCACCGGCCATTAAGTAAGGCAGCACACCAATGCTAATAGCCTGGAAAAAGCCGCTAGTCATCCCGTCGACAATGGTCATGATATGGTCCTAGTACTTTCAAAAATAACACAATTTACAGAGGACCAGCGGCAGTGTTCCTGCCGCTGGTCAGAGTGGGCGGTTTAAAGCTCGCCTTGAATGGCGGAGATAAACAACGCTTTGATCTCTGGTGTTAAATTAGTGGAAGCCTTGGCAAGGGCCGACATCGACACTCCATCTAAGAAGTTAATCTCCCGATTGGAGTTCTTGGCAGTCTCAACAAACTCCGGGTCATTAATTGCTTGCGTAAAAGCTTCTTGAAGGAAGGCAACCCGCTCCGCTGGCAATCCCGGAGGTGCGGCAACAGGGCGACCTACTGCTGAAAGAGCGTACCAGGAAGACAGGATCTCATCAGCTTTTTCTGGGTCATCCAGCTTGGAGACAAAATCAAAGACACTTGGAATCCCTTGAGTATCTGGAGTGCCTTCTCTTGCATCGTGAACGATAATCCGGAAGTCTCCTGCAGCAACCCCCTTACGTGCAGAGCCCCAAGAGCCCCACATTGCATTAATATCACCACGCAGTAGTGCTTGCCGCACGTCAGATGAGCTATTAAAGCCATGAATAACTTTTTGATTGCTGCCCATGACCCTACCAACGATTACAGCGTCGACATAGGTTGAGCCCCCCAATCCTGTTGCACCCAACAAGACAGGACGATCAGAATTGAGGACATCCTCATAAGTCTTCAAATCGCTTTTTGCCAGAACTGTAAGCACGCGCTGATCTGCAACAACCCTCCCAAGGAAGTTGTAGTCCGCAACCTTATAGGCAGCGCCTTTAATACCCGCCAGCTCATTGGTTACCATAGCTGAGCCGTTAATGATCCCAATTGTCAGGCCATCGGCAGGAGCGTTGAATATCTCATTGGCCCCCTTCATTCCGCCAGCACCGGGCAGGTTGTAAATATCTACCCGCGCACCAGTATATTTGCCAAAATAAGGAGCTAGAAGCCGCGCGTAAGCATCATAGCCACCGCCGGGCTTATAAGGAACGATAAAACGGATATTCTTCCCTTGATAATATTCTGCTGCCGACTTCGCTGCGGTTATAGAAACAGAGCCCAGAAGCGCTGCTGCAGCTGCAAGTACCGTAAATCCCCTTAAAAATTGCCGTCTCATAACTCCCTCCCGAAATTGAAACGAAATTGAACCACTTACGTTAGTTTCTGATATTTTTTTAGGAACCTTTCCGACTGTGTCATCTGCAAACCAGCCGTACCCTGCCGGACTGCTATATCGAATTTGTCTACAGCCGCCCCGGGCATCTCCCTACGCCCAAGGTGAGTGACGTGTATATGTTGCAAGGCACCACCATCGGCCCCATCAATAACGCTCCATCTGTACGAATTTTTTTGTGCTGCCAGTGGGCAGGTACATGTCTATGAGCGATCTGTGTATGGAACGGACGCTGGACAGGTGCAGAAAGGCTTGCCCTTGCGCATCAATGCGGCTTTGCATGTCGAGCAATGTAGAGACGAGATTGTCGTTAATGTTCAACATTGAAAGCAGCCCTCCCCTATAAGTAGGATAGGAATAACTTTGCAATTTCGTCAATGGCACATCGATCCATATAGCAGAACTACATTGAGTTATAGTAATAACAAACCTTAGAAGACATGTGTAACATCAATATAACCCCAATAATTACAGATAAAGCTGGGAGATATTATAGAATAGCAAAGCATAGACAATTGATTAACATTATAAAAACACAAAAATTGACGGACATATGACTATATGTCCGCCAAAAATATTATAGTAAGATCGAAAACTAAGCTAACCGAAACGAAAATATTGTTAATCTTTAGCCATTGCAAGCAATCATCTTCGGCTCATATTCCTCGTGACCGGGATTGTACTCGATATTACAATTCATCCCCACAGAGAGCGCTTTCCTGTCTGCTCCGTCACCATCAATGGTAATCTTGGTACGCGATCCTGAGATCTTGCTTTTATTACTTCATTGCCAGAGTTGAATTCTATAATCTTATTGGATCTTCAAGTGATAGAATATCACTTGTGACTTTTATTGTCGGGATCTCTGCCTGTAATGCAGCTGCAATGATCTTCACCGTATCGGGCGATTGCTGAAGTGCCGCATGAACCAGTTTTGCAACCTCAGCCCCATCCTCAGCGACTATGGGTAGTCCCAGCTTTTCGGCATCTGCGAGGAAGTCTGGATCCTCCATAACTGCCATATAAGCATCACGCAATTCCTGAAGAATAGGTTCAGGAACTCCAGCTGGTGCAGCGGTCAGCCGTCCCAGATTGCCCATTGCTGTTATGATATTCACGATTGATTTGGACTTCTCGTCCCTGGCATAGTCAATTGCTTGTGGCTCATGATCACCACCAAAGGCGACGGCAAGGAAACCGTTCCCTGCGTCGATAAATGGACGGATCGAGCATTTGTAGCGATCTGGCCGGCGACTTCACCGCGAAGCATGGACATCTCGCCTTCGTTACCGCGAAAGCCGGGGATCATTTTTACGTTTAGATCGAATGCATCGACGAGCATCTTGGTTTCAATATAGGACGCTGAGCCAACGCCTGATGCAGCAAGTTTTATCTCTTCCTCTGAGTTTAGCAAATCCTCGAAACCTTTAAGGCCGCTGTTGTTACTGAAGGCAAGAACTCTTGCATCTGCAGCAGCTTTACCTACCCAGCTCAAGTCATTCAAATTGAACCTGATCGCCTTATCGTTGAGGATCTGGCCGTAAATCAAACCGGTATTGAATGTCCCAATTGTCAATCCATCGGGCTTTGAAGCAGCAAGCGTGTTCGCCCCTATTATGTGCCCTGCCCCCGGTAGGTTCTTAAAGATAATTTTAGCAGCACCTAGCTTTTTTTCCAGATGGCGGCCAACGAGGCGCCCGTAAGCATCGTAATTACCGCCCGGATTTGTAGCGATAATGTAAGTTACTGTTTTACCTTTGTAATAGTCTTGTGCACTAGCAGGAAGCACGAACGTGGCTGTCACAGCCAGCGCTGTCAGAAACTTCTTCATAATTACCTCCCGAAACAAACTATAGGGCTCCTCTTCTCGGCCCCATAGTTTTGGTTTAGCGATACGGCTTAATCCGAGGGCGGCACCCATACCTCCTCGAAACCTTCCGCCGGTTCCAACTGGTCAAACCAGTCAAGGCCGATGGCTTTCATGATGCGGCTGTTACACACGATTATTCTGGCCTCTATATCTGAGGTATTAACTCTCTTATGGGCTACGTATGGAGGAACGTAGATGAAGTCACCCGGCCCCCACTCATACTTCTTCGGAGTTGTCTCCCACGTCCATTCGAAGGCTTCTTTGCATTCAAAATGCACGTCATAGTGAAGATCGTGACCTGTGCCTTCGATAACAAAGGCGATCTCTTCAGAAAGGTGACGACTGGTACCACTGGCTTTACCTGCAGCAAGAAATTGCATGTAAATATCAAGGCAGCATTCTTTGGTATCCATACGCTCGTTGATGATGTGCTTGATCAGCCCATCTGCGGAGCGCTCCAGTGGCATTTGACTGTATTTTACTACATTCAAGCGGCTTTCGTATTCCCTGCGGAACTCCTTGCTTGCTTCCAGTGCTTCTTTATAGAATGAAACATCAGGAGCGCCCTGTTTGGCCCGCTGCCGTTCAATAACGTCTGCAAAAGTGGATGGATCCATCTTTCAAATTCCTCAAATTACTGGCAGTAGAGCGTTACAAGCTTACAGGTGGATGGTAGTTTTCATGTCCCGGTACAGGCTCCTTCGGAGGGAAATGAACCATCTTCTGGAACAGCATGTGCATGAATAAAAACAAGGGTTTGGCTTTTAGAACCAAAACGAAAGTTTCCTCGTCACTATCATTCAAATGCTGATGAACGCAGGCGTTTTCGACGATCAAAGCATCACCTGCTTCCCAATCAATGCGCCGCCCGTCATGGACATCGTGCCCTTTGCCTTTGAGCACAAAGAAAACTGCTGAATTCATATGGCCGTGTGTCTGCCCGTACCCGTGCGGGGCAAATGCATCCACGTGCCCCTCGATAGATTGGGCGATCTTGTTTGACTGGGGATTAATGACCTTTTTGCCAAAGTTGTGTGGGCCGCCCTTCCACTTCAAATCACTCGTCTTGTATACACGAGGTTGACTGTAAAGCTCTTCCTTAAGCTCACCGTACGTCCCTCCAGTGCACGTACGAATGTGCGTTTTTTTCGTCCAGCGCTCCCACACGACTTCCTCGCGCTCTCCGCTGTTGTGGCCAACGCCACTTTTTGTCTCTGCCTCCAGGGACATGATGCCTCCTTAACATACATCTCACAGGACAAATGCTACGCAGAAGCCAACGTTTCTGTCAACGGGATGATGTTTTGTATAGGGGAACGCATGACTATTAGGCCCGCAGATTAGCGACCTTCATCGATTACTTGCCCCAGGTATTGAGCGGCATCACCGTAGAGCAAATCTTTCACCATATCGGGACCCAGGCGTTTAACAAGTTGGTCGACAGAACCGAATAAGGCAGTGTTAAATTCACACCTTGTGCAAGGTCCATTGCCACATCCATATCCTTTTCGTGCCACGTGAAGCGAGTTGTATCCCACCTCTCAAGAGTTGTATTTCGTGCAGGACATTTGAGCAGGGTTTCTCGCATTTTCTGCGCATCGATGCCGCAAGCACGCGCCAAAGCCAAGGTCTCGAAGTTCGCTACACAAGCGGCCCAATGCATCATATTATTGCAGGTTTTTGCAATCTGGCCTGAACCCGTCCCTCCGATATGCTCGACGCTACGGCTATATGACAAAAGTATCGGCTTTATTCTTGCAACGTCTTCTTTCTGACCTCCGCACAAGGATACCAATTCGCCTTGCGTCGCCCCCCGCAGGCCGAAAACGACCGGCGCGTCGATGAAACTGACTTCATGTTCTTCGCAGCTCTTTGCCAGTTCCACCATGGTTTTGGGATGATTTGTTGCCGTCACAACAATTGTACACTTGGCCTCAACTTCCCTTCAAGTAAGGCATTGACCACTTGTTCTGTCTGTTTGTCGGTAGCAACCATAATGAAAAAGATATCGCACTCGTGCACAAGATACTGAATACTATTAGTTATTCTGATTTCCATCTGCTCAGCTTCAGCTAAAGCGGCCTCATTAAGATCATAGGCAATAACTTCAAATCCAGCATCCGACATGTGTTTTGCCATGACTAATCCCATAGCTCCGACACCAATAAACCCCACAGTCATAAAGTCCTCCTCACGCTTTCTTCCAGCAAACTCCACTGTTGCATTTGACACAAAGGCATTCAAAGTATCGTTCCTCAATTCGGAACGACGGTCCATTTATTCTTGTCAATGAAGAATTGGAAATTACCGTAAAGTCAAGGAGTCGTGGTCTGACACCCTAGGAATGATTACTGGACGCCAGACGCAGGATATCAGCGGTCGCATTGACATCATGCGATTTGGAGGAGGGTAGCATGGATCCAAACACCATATTTGGTCCCTTATTTAATATTATTAGCAGCGCCCAATTGATGGGCTGATTGTATTGGCCATTCCCTTAGGGATGTTCTTCGGGGCAGTGCCGGGGCTTGGCGGAAAACTCGGCGTTGTTTTATTAATACCGTTTGTGTTTGGGATGGACCCGCTGGCCGGCGCAGTATTTCTGCTGGCTATGCACGCAGTGGTTCACACTGGTGGTTCGATCCCGTCTATTCTGTTCGGGGTTCCGGGGTCAGGACCGGATGCAGCCACAATCGTTGACGGCTTCCCAATGGCGCAGCGGGGTGAGGCAGGTCGCGCTCTTGGAGCATCACTTGGCGCTTCAGGCATTGGCGGTATTATTGGTGCATTTTTTTCTTGCGGCTATGCTTCCGTTCCTAAGACCGGTGGTGCTTGCTTTCAGTCCAGCCGAATTTTTCCTGCTGGCTCTATTCGGTATCACGTTTATCGCCATGCTTTCGGGCAAAAGCCTCATAAAGGGCCTGTCCGTGGGGCTACTTGGTTTGCTTGTTTCACTTGTCGGGCTAGATCCGTTTACGGGAGCACAGCGTTTTACCTTCGACCAGCTGTTCCTTTGGGATGGCGTGAGCGTTATTGCCGCTGTACTCGGTTTCTTTGCAGTACCGGAAATGATTGCCTTGGGCGTGAAAGGTGGCGCTATTGCCAAGACCAACGGCAAACCTGCACGCTATGACATATCACAGGTTATTCAAGGAATACTCGACGTGTTCCGCCACCCTTGGCTAACTTTGCGCACTTCCATATTAGGATCGGCCATCGGGGCGATCCCCGGCCTTGGCGGCGATGCTGCTTCGTGGCTGTGTTATGGGCACGCGGTACAGACCTGCAAAAACCCCGAGAACTTTGGAAAAGGAGATGTGCGCGGGATTATCGCTCCTGAAACAGCCAACAACTCCAAAGAAGGTGGCAGCCTGCTTCCAACTTTATTCTTTGGTGTGCCGGGTAGTTCCGGCATGGCCATCCTGATTGGTGCATTTGTAATGCTTGGCATTCAGCCAGGTCCGGCAATGGCACTAACAGGTATGGATCTGGTCTGGTCATTGATTTGGGCGCTTGCTCTGGCAAACCTTCTGTCGGTCTTTATTTTCTTACTTATGGCTCCGGCCTTTTCACTGCTGGTTTATGTACGCGGCGCTCTGCTGATCCCGTTTGTGTTCGTGCTTGCATATCTTGGAGCATTTCTCTCTGAAATGGCATGGGAGAACATGCTGCTTCTGACAGTAACCGGTGCTCTTGGCTATTTCCTGAAAAAACACAGTTGGCCCAGACCACCATTTGTTATTGGTTTGGTGCTTGGCGAAATCGCGGAAGGTTCCCTGCATAAAGCACTGGCATTGTGGGGCTACAGCTTCTTTGCTAGGCCCATGTCTATAGTTCTCATCGCATTAATCATCGCCACCATTGGCTACTACATATATCAGCACTTCAGCGCTGGCGGTAACGCAAAAACGCCAAGTGATCTTCCTGAACGTGAGGAAAACCCAACCGGGGGAACAACTTAATGACAATAGACAGCAAGATCATCACGACTTTGGTTATGTTTTCTCTGTTTGCAGCCGCAGCCTATCTGTCCTGGCAACTTCCAACCGAGGCGGCTTCATGCCGCTTCTCCTCGCCATACCGGGACTACTGCTCTGCGGGGTACAACTTGTCATTGACTTTTCCGGCTCTGGAAAGAAGGCAGAAAAAGATGGCTCTGACGAAATTGAGGAAGTGGCACAGGAAGAAGGCGCCCACAGCGAAGTAGAGATGTTTATGTGGCTCGCCCTTTTCACGGCCTTACTTGTCGGCTTCGGATTTATTGCTGGCGGACCACTTGCCGTCGGGCTCTACGTCTATTTTGAAAAAGATAGCGGCTTCAAATTCGCATTATTTGCTGCGATGTCAACCTTTGCAGTGCTTTACGGTATGTTCGCTTGGTTGCTGGAACTAACGCTGTTTCGAGGGTTTGTTCTAGAATGGCTTATGGCTTGATCTGGAGCTTTAGAAAGATGGCATGTTGGACCAAAATGTAGCTACCAAAAAGGCCAATACACCCGCCACCAAAGGAATAATCAGAACTGATAGGACCCGCATCTTGAAGAACGAAACCCCAAGAAGCGGCAATTCGTAAATCAAAATCCGATGCGGTGCGAAGATGCTCCACGAGGTGATGAAAGTAATCAGTGCCGCAGTAGAGGCCCCAGCTTTGGCAAAAACTGCTGCAATTGCGAATGCAATCACGGGGCCTGCAGGGATTAAAATACCAGCAGCAGCTGCCACCGGTAGAGCCAGATTCCAGCATTTTCACCCATCAAGTGTGAAATCTCTTCTTTAGGTAGAAGTTCGGCAATAAAGCCAGCTGCGATCAATGCGCACACCATACGCGGCACAAGTTTTGCCGCTTGTTCCAGCAATCTCTTTAGTACCGGCCCAAAGTCTTCCTGTCGATAGAGCGCGAAAGTAAAGAGGACGACAAGCAGGACAAACAGTATCCAGAAACCGGTATTCATAGTTTTTGCTCGACCTCTGAATTTGAATATGTAACCGAAATACTTAAGGTCTGGGCAATTAGCCCGGCGATGATCGGCAAAGGCAAGCTAATTAGAAAACGTGTGATGGCAAAATCAGAACCCATAAAAGGCGCATCCCAAATAAGGATGCGTTGCAGACCCAAGGTCGCCCATGCGGTTATGTAGGCCACTAGTGGCCCACGGTCTGCGCCCGAACCACCCAAGACCGCAAGAAGCGAGTAAGCTGCTGAGGGACCACCGGGTGTCACAGTCCCGGCAACAGTAGCAATACCGAGCCCCTTTACACCGGATTCCTTACCAATAAGACCAGAAATGCTATCGCGAGGTAGCATAATCCATATGAGCGCTGCGATGGAAAGGGCAACCGACATGCGGGGGAGCATCTTGAAGAGTAATTCTGCATCGCCAATAAGGGTATGCTTGAAAACTTCAGGGCCTTTAAGAAAAAAAACAGAGCATTCCAGTCGCAACGGCAAAAATCAAAAAAACCAAAGAAACTTTTGCCAAATGCATCTTTAAGAGTGGCACGCAGCCACTCCCTGTTCTTTAGGAAATTATAGCTCGCCACATCACCCCTCCTCGGCTTCGATCTAAAAGCAACTGGAAATTTGTTGAATATTAGTCAGTGATGATGGTGATCGTCTTCCCCGTGGTGGTGATGACCGTGTGCGACCGCTTGTGCAACGTTGTATTGCTTTTGCAGCTTCGCGGTTTCCGCATACCCTGCCGAGACAGCATCAATGACAGAGCGAAATAGATCAGCATCAGGTGGCAGCTGTCCGGCAATAAAACCGGCAAGACGTGCAAAGGCTATCGCTTGTGAAGCCATCGCATCAACGCCTGCCTTCTTCTGCAGCTGAAGCATCTGTGACGGCCCTTTGCAGACCTAATGAGAACAATTGCTCCATGTAGGTAGCTCTGCCTTTTGCCGTATCAAGATCTACCGGACCGTTCACTTTTGGCCCATCAAGGTCAGCGCCAAGCATTTTTGACATGACCCTGAAACGCTCCAGTAACTCTTCGCTGATCAAAATTTGTTCGTCGATCTCACCACACATTACTTTGCTTTCCCTTGACCCAAGTAAAATGACCAGCACTTCTGATAGAGTGCCGGTTTTGCAAGCCCCGTACGGTATTCCTCCTGCTCCGGACCGCTAATAGTTTTTGCTTGTCCTAAAGTTTTCGAACGATAGGCCCGCTCTGCATTCTGCTCCGTGTAAATCGCAAGGGCAACCGCTTGCTGTATCGTTTGACCAGCCAAAACCGAACCATGTCCAGCGAGTAACGCACCATCGCTTTGCCCTATAACCTCGGCGACTGCGGCTCCGCGTTCTGGTTTACTGATAGAGTGCGACTTAGGATAAACTGGCAGATTTGCAACCAGACAGCCCTGCGGCATAACCGTCGGTATTTCCTGCTCCGTTAGAGTGTAAAGTGTTGACCACTTAGGATGGCCATGAACGATCGCTTGAATATCAGGACGTGCCGAAAAAATTGCAGCGTGAAGAGCCACTTCGTTAGGAGGCCGTTCACCGCTTATACTGTTGCCCTCATGGTTCACAAAACAAACCTGATCCGGTGTCATCGCCGCACGGTCAGAGTCTGCTGTGTTGATGTAAAAACCGCCCTCACGACCACGCAGAGATGCGTGGCCGTTATAGTCCATGATTTCTACACTAGCGAGAATGGACACCGCATCACAAATCAGCTGTTCAGGGGACTGCGCCATTTCATCATCCCTTTAACTGAGGAGCTCGCCAAATTTCTCTACCATGATCGACCCGCCGACAAATAACGCCACACCGGCCACAACCAGCTGTGTAGTTGCTGGCACCCAGCCTTGCAGACGCTGCATATAATTAAGCGGCAAACTGATTATCAAGGTCAAGAATCCCATGCCTAGAATGGTACCCAAGCCAAAAACCAGAACGTAGGTAAGGGCTTGTGCGAAGGTATCGGCAGTTGCCGACATCAACACAAGGAAAGCGCCAGAGCCAGCAAGCCCATGGACCATCCCAACACCAAGGATCACGCCTTTGCCAGATACAGCGCGGGATTTATGTTTGTGCGTGTGGGTGCTTTGGCTGTGCGGCACATTCTCTTTGGCGTGGCTGTGAAAATGAATGTGCCTGTTGTCATCATGACTATGGACATGCATGTGTATTTTTTCGCGCCGAAGACGCCAAAGAACATTTGCACCAATGGCAACAATCATAACACCAACAGCAAACTCCAGACCGGCTTCAAGCCGTCCAGTCATGGTCAGGCCAAGAAGGAACACTGCTGCACTTACGAGCAATAACGAGAATGTGTGGCCAAAGCCCCATATTGCACCACGTACGGCAATAGCGATCCGACCTTTTCGATTGTACTGCAATGCTGTCACTGCTGCGAGATGATCAGCTTCAAATGCGTGAGTGATACCAATGAGGAACCCAAGCGGCAAAATGGCAAGATAGTCCATAAGTATCCTCTAAGCGCGCAGCGCAGTTAACATTGCCGGGATGAAATCGTCATCATCTGCCACTACAAGCACTGAAGCAAACGGGCGCAGCGTGTTGACGATTTTCATAGCCTGCGTTCATGATTTAAATGAGAAAGCGCGAGCCCCGCAGTCATGATTTTACGGGTATAAGCCTCTCTTGCGATAACCTCAGCTGCACCGGAATTCTCTCCCGTTGCCGAGATTAGGATTGCAACATCCGCGTATTCAATTTCCTCGATCAGGCTTGCTGGGCTGCCATCAGGATGAGAAAGAGGCAGCATTGCCGCCTCAATCTCATCGGGGTTGCCGTTAATAATGGCGTTAACGGTTAAAAAGTGCGCCCCCTGCCACGGGTCTTCCGTTATAGCGTACATGGTATCTGCAGAGCGTTTGTCGAGCGCGAAATCCGCGATGCGCGTCTTTTGGAATTTGGGTACTGGACCCGAAATTTCGCTTCAGCAGAGGTAGCCGCCAAGGCACAGCTACTGGACAGGGTTGGGTGGAATTCATCAGCCATATTTCTATACCGATGTCCTTTCCTTGCCTTTTTCTGCTTTCAAAGCATCACGGCAGGCTTCTACATAATTCTGATCAGGCTCCAGCACCACGGCGACTGAACGCACTTTCTGGTGTTCTGGTTCGCGGCCAGGAGGGGGCGTTCCCTTATCACGCAGAGCAGTTGCAGCTTTGCGCAGGCGGTGACGTGCCATAATGATACCGTTATCGGTGGAAACAAGATTTTCCTTCGTGCGATCGCAGATCGGCCCCATACTTTCCTGAAGGCTTGCGTCCTGCATGGCAATACCCTTGATGCCCGAATAGGTCTCACCGCGTTTTTGCGCTTCGCGGTCCATCATGTAGTCATTGTCTTTGTTCTGCAGCGGCCGGAATGTTCCCGGAACATATTCATTATGAATACCGTGACCATCTTTCATAGCCTTGACTTCCGCTTCCCTCAAAGCACGGGTTGGATGGTAGTCAAAGCTCCACGCCCAGCAGTTTTCATCGTCAATGGGTATCCAGAAATGACCGTGTTGCGGGTGATCGCCGCGCGGAGGAACCATTGTAAAGCTTGGCATAACCCAAGGGGTGATACGCCAGTAGTATCGACCCTGTTCCGCGTTACGACGCGCACCAATAAATAGACCGCCCTCTGCGTCGGCTACTTCAAAAACAGGTTTTTTTGTCAGCCAGATTGTACTGGTTACCTTTCGCACCTTTGAACAGCGGATCGGTGTTCAAGCCACCCGAATGAAGGAAGGAAACATGACTGGAATCGATACCACCTTCCATTGCTTGCAGCCAGTTACACTCCTGCCAGCGTTTTGAAGTGTAGGTCTGTTCCGGGGCAACGGTTGCAAATTCCCACACCGGCTCTGGTGGCGTTTTGTCTTTGTCGCCCATATAGGTCCAAAGAACATCGCCGACCTTGATCAACGGATAAGCTTGCAATTTAATCTTTTGGCAAAAACCACTTTCTTCTGGCTCGGACGGAACCTCGATACACTGCCCATTCACATCATATTTCCAGCCGTGATAGGGACAGCGCAAGCCACCTTCTTCGTTGCGCCCAAACCAGAGAGAAACGCCACGGTGTGCGCAAAATTCATCCATGAGACCATAACGGCCGTCGCTGTCACGAAACGCGATCAAGCGCTCACCCAGCAGCTTAATACGTACTGGCGTACAATCATCTTCAGGAAGTTCACTCGCCAAAAGAGCAGGAATCCAATATTGACGAAAGAGCTCCCCCATGGGTGTCTCGGCATTCGTCTGCGTTAGTAAATCATTGACCTCTTTGGTAAGCATCGCAACTTTCCTTCATATTGAATGCATTTTGCTGATCTCAGCACCAAATTGCGGGTGCTGAGATCAGAACTTCCGAGATTATGGTTGGGGGAGGTCGGCCATTTCGGCCTGGTATGCCGCTTCCATCCGTGGCTCAAGACCGTTTCTTGCCAAGCCTCGGCAAACATGGTGCGCACTTTCTGACTTTCATCGGCGTAGTCGATCTGGTCGCCGCCAATGCGCTGGGAGATCCACGCTTTGGGCACGCCTTGCGCGTTACGGATCGCTACCCCTTCATATTTGAAAGCCAGATAACGTGCAGGGGTCTTACCGGTATTGAAGTGTTGGTGGTACCACATGTTCGGCGGCACAACCATGGAACCTGGCTTCCAGTCGTAGCGGGTGGGCCCTTCTCCTTCAGGCCACATGAGGCTGTACCCCTCACCCGACAGGATAATCACATGAGCGCCTGGGCCGTGCCTGTGACATTTCTTATAGGTACCAACAGGGAACTGGCTGATATGGCTGTTCATAGAACATTTAGCCAGCTGGAAACGTATATGGCCGCCCCCTGCCCCACGCTCTTTCGCTTCGACCAGTGGTAGGTTGACCGCATCATGAACGAAGTTGGTCTCCATGAGCAGGCCTTTTTGCTCGCCCTGATCCGCAAAATAGTCTGGTTCCCCTGAATAGCGCCCTTTAAAATCGTAAGGTGTATTGAAAAGAAACTCCGGCTCTTCATAAACGTTCATCAATGGTGGCATGTTGGTTACCGAGACAAAACGTGCAGGCTCAGTTCCCGAACCATTAAAGTGCTGATGGTTCGCATTAAGCGGAATACCGAAAATGGAACCCGGTCCCCACTCAAAGCTGGTTTTCTGCTCCGCGTCATTCCAAACGGTGGTGGAGCCTCGTCCTGAGAGCACAAGGATCGTCTCTTCAAAGAGCTGGCGTTGTGGCGCAAGCTTTTTGCCCGCCGGAATCTCCATGACGTAACAGTCGTTGGTTGTACGTGAGGCATCATGGTTGATGAAAACGGCATTCCCTCCGCGGCGGTGCCACGGCTTCAACTCAACTTCATGCAAACTCGGCACATGGAGACCACTTATTATCTCCAACCCTTCCCCCGCGATAAAGCGCGTGTAAGGCGTTTCCTTCTCTGTTTTGAACTTCTCGGCCAATTTCTCAGAGACAATTGCATTCTTCAAAGTGCTCTCCCGCAGTCCGCTTAAAAGTGTTTTTCAGAAGTCTCAAATGAGGTGTTGCAGAAACAGTATGTTATGGGTATGGTATCGTCAATGGACCGATGATCCACATAGAGGAACGTGCATTAGATGGAAGAAAGTCAGAAAAAATCCAATCAGCACACTATTGATGATCATATGTTCGGGGACTTCTTCCCGCACGAGCATGATGGCGAGGCAGACCATGACCATGACGACATTGATCCGGGTCCCTTGGAAGATAACCCGATATGGCAGCGCGATAATGTGATGCTAACATCGGTGGGAATCGATATTGGTTCTGCCGGTACGCAGGTGATCTTCTCAAATATTCACCTACAGCGAATTGGCGAAACTTTAGCGAGCAAATACGTTATTGTAGACCGAAAAACAGCTTTTGAATCAGAGGTTTCCTTTACTCCGTTTATTGACGAAACCAATATTGACGGAGCTGCATTAGGCGCGATCATCGATTCGGCGTACAATCAAGCCAAGATAAACCCCAAGGATATAGATGCAGGCGTTGTAATCTTGACCGGGGAAGCTCTGCGCCGTGAAAACGCGGAGGCAATCGCTAGAATTGTTGCCGAAAAAGGCGGAGATTTTGTAACCGCCACTGCCGGAAATCATATGGAAGCCATGCTGGCTGCTTATGGATCTGGCGCGGCGAAGGCAAGCCACGGGTTGGGCAAACGGATTCTCAATGTGGACATTGGTGGCGGCACGACAAAACTTGCCCTTTGCGAGGATGGACGCGTGGCCTGGACCGGAGCGCTTCATATCGGCGGACGATTGATCGCCACCGAAAACGGGCGGGTTTCCCGTCTTGATCCGGCAGGTCGTCACCATGCCAAGCAAGCGGGTTTCGATTTGTCAATCGGAGATCCCATCAGTGATGCAGATCTGGACAAAATCACAGCTCGAATGGCTGAGGAACTTGTCCATGCTGTCACTAAGCAGCCTATTCCCGAGTCAGCTGCCCGGCTGTTTCTCACGGACTGCCGCCGGACCTCTCTCCCATTGATGGGCTCATCTTTTCTGGAGGAGTTGGCGAATATATCTGCCAGCGGGAAACCCGCGCATTCAATGATCTTGGCTTGCCATTGGGAAAAGCCATTCGCGCCCGTGTAGAGGCGAATGATATGAATGCGCCCATGTTGCCAGCCAACGCATGTATACGCGCCACCGCTCTGGGTGCTTCGGAATATTCGGTTCAACTGAGTGGGCAATCCAGCACCATTACCGCACCAGGGAAGCTTCTGCCACGTCGCAATATGCAAGCTCTAAAGCCTCACATTGACCTTAAAACACACACCTCTGCCGACGAGATATCGGCGGCAATTCTTAGGCATTTTGAAGCATTTGACCTTGACGTTACCACGCAGGATGTAGCGCTTGTGTTTGAATATCGACTGGAACCTGATTACTCCTACATTCGAGCAGTTGCGGACGGCATCGCAAAGGCAATGGCTCCAAGAGTTGCGGCGGGTCACCCGCTTTATATCATCATCGACGGTGATATTGCGCAAACACTGGGCGGTATCCTGAAAGAGGAGCTGAACATTGCCAATGAAATGCTGGTACTCGATGGCTTAAGTTTGAGGGATTTCGACTACATCGATCTTGGGAAGATACGTCTGCCTTCATTCACCGTGCCAGTGACGGTCAAATCCCTTTTGTTTGCGGAAGATCCACGCGGGCCGAAACGGGCTGAGCGTATCCACTTCCGGGAACATGGTGCACACGGTCACA
>BAXV01000067.1 GCA_001310715.1 Pseudovibrio sp. JCM 19062 | reverse complement strand
GAAGCATGTTGATGGCGCTGGAAAGCATGTGATTGAGCAAATTAGATTACTCCACAATGGTAGTTCTGAGGGCCTGATCTAAAAAGTAACTGAGTGATGTATTAAAGTGGTTTTCTAGCTTCTTAAGCCCAAGCAAAACTTTAGAACAGAGCCCAATCTTACGCGCCACGCCGCAAAATAATTAAAAGGTCTCCCAGATGACCCCTTCAGAAAAAAAATCAATCGCTTGCATTGGGGAGTGCATGCTGGAAATCGCGCCTGCTGGTAGCGGTTTATTCAAGCAATCCTTTGCTGGCGATACATTCAATTCTGCGGTTTATCTAGCCCGACACTTCAGCGATGAATTGGCCGTCTCTTACATCACCGGTCTGGGACAGGACGCGTACAGTCACAAGATGATGGCTGCATTTGAAGACGAGAATATTCGTACAGATGCGATCCAGATTATCGCGGACGTACCCCTGGGCTCTACTTGATCGAAAACGACAGTTCCGGCGAGCGCTTCTTCCATTATTGGCGCTCGGACTCTGCAGCCAGATACATGTTTGACGGCTGGACAGCTGCCGAAATCGCAAAGCTCTTGTGCAACTACGATTGCCTATATCTCTCCGGCATTTCACTTGCAATTCTTGATGAAACGCAGCGGCAAAACCTGATTGAGGCGCTGCAAACAGCAAAGCAAGACTGTTTCATCGCATACGATCCAAACTACCGCGCCAACTTATGGCCAGACACAGACGCTTGTCGGCACTCCAACCAACAGCTTGCCCAACTTGCAGATATTGCGCTGATCTCCAAAGAGGATCATACCGCCCTATGGGACACCGTATCCTCCGACGCTATTGCAGAGGAATGGGCGTCATGGGGCGCTAAAGAAGTCGTCGTCAAAGACGGCGGTGCAGACTGTTATATCCTGAAGGATGGAACTGAAACCCGAGTCTCCCCTCAAGGCAATATCACCCCTGTCGACACCACAGGAGCAGGAGATTCCTTCGCTGCTGGCTATGTAGGTTCGCGATTACTTGGGCGTTCACCCGTCGAGGCTGCAACACGAGCACACTCGATCGCCGCAAAGGTAATTCAGCATCAAGGAGCGATTGTAAGCACGCAAAAGACCTAGATTCGGGCCGTATGAACGTACTCGCGAGGAACACAAGGCAAAAACAACCTTGCAACAGCCCCCAACAACCTCGATCTCGCCAATAATAGAAATCTTCTCATCCCCCACCCAAGACCGATAAGCCTTCTACACACCCGTCAAATCAGTCCTCCCGAGATACGACCTCAGAAGAAAATAAACCTTCAAGCTCAAAGCCTTCACTTCTGCTGTCCAACGCTTGATACCGTCTTCCAATACCTCACTCTTCGCCACCATTTTCCTCTCCGCAGCATAAGTAGAAACTCACTAGGGCAACACACGCGCTTAGGCTTGGTCTGTCTCTTACGCAAAGCTTTGAGAATTGTGGTGTGTGCCTGTGGATTTTTACGGATATCAGTTGCGTCATTTGTTCGCATATGTTGAATTTAATTCTACATGGTGAAATTTGGAGGAGTGAGGCATGAATTTTCGATTGGTGACAGCAGGCGTATCCCTCTTGGCTCTAGGGGCGATTGCTTCGCAGGCCACAGCAGCCACCACATTGATCTACGGTGAGGCTGGTCCTAACCGCGGTGCACGCGCAGAAGCATTGCAGTGGTTTGCCGACGAAGTTGAGAATCGCTCTGAAGGAGATCTGAATTTTAACATTCAATGGGGCGGCGCTTTGTTCAAATCTGCTGCTGCCCTTCAATCAATTTCTGATGGGGTGGCAGATACCGGTACCATTATTGGTGTCTACTACCCTCAGGAAATGTCCGTTTACGGCATTGCAGACTTGCCGCTAGCAAACCCGGATGCATGGGTTGGCATGAAAGCCACGGATGAGTTTATGCGCAACAATGCGACAGCGCGTCAGGATCTTGCGAATAAAAACCTTGTCTACATCGGCACCTTCACAACCTCTGCTGTCCATATTGGATGTAGGGGCGATGCCATCCGCACTATTGAAGACATTAAAGGCAAAAAGGTTCGCGGCACAGCGCTTACGGCAAAGTATTCGGCGAGCTTGGTGCGACCATGGTCAACATGAGTGTCTATGAGGCCTATCAGGGGCTGGATACTGGTTTGATTCATTGTACGCAGGGCTACTCCTACGCGGTCAACGCTTTGAAGCAACATGAAGTATTTGATAATTACACCCTGCTCGACTGGGGCCAGGTCGGCGGTGTTGGTGTTTTCATGAGCAAGGATGTCTACGACAGTCTCAACGAAACCCAGCAATCCCTTCTGAATAACGTGGGCATGGAGATGTCCGACTATTTCGGCAAGATCGTAAATGCAGAAAATGATCGGGCCGTTGCAGATATGGCTTCAGGCGCAAACGGTCGCACAGTTGAAGTTATCAAACTGCCGGATGGTGAGCGCGCCCAACTGGTTCAGGCAGGCACCAAATACGTAGACGAGTGGGTCAAACAGGTCAGCCGTTACGGTATGGATGGCAATGCCATGCTCGCCGAGTATAAGGGCCTCATTGAAAAGTACACTGACGAGCGCGACAGCCAAGGCTATCCCTGGGATCGCAACCAGTAGTCCCATAGGCATCGCAAAACCTTGGGCGATACTTGCTGAAGATAGACAACAGCTTCAGCAAGTATGCGTGAAAGCGGCAAATTAGAGCGCGTCATGTGGAATCTATCGGAAAATTACGCGTTCTCTTGTCTGCATTGGGCCTTGGTGGGGCCTGTGCAAGTCAGTTCCTGAACTTGTCAGTTAGTGGAAAAATTCATGCAAAAAAAACTGGAGGCTTTTCTTGTAGGGGTTGGGGTCCTGTGCATTTTTGCCATGTGTGTCCTTACTACAGGAAGCGTGCTTACCCGCTCGCTTTGGGCTTGGGGCATCCCCGATAGTGAAATTCTTGTCCGCGAACTGATGGTCGGCGCTATTGTGCTCCCCCTTGCAGCTGTCTCTGCAAACCGTGCGCACATTGCCGTTGAGTTTCTGTTCAACCGCTTTAACGGCAAGACACAGCGATGCTGATCGCCTTCGGGTCCTTGTTCGGCTGCCTTGCCCTTGTTCCGCTCCTGTACGCGAGCTGGCGCGAGGTTTCGCATACCATTAACACGGGAAGCTTCTTTTTCGGTGACCTGAGTCTGCCACGCTGGCCCGGAAGAGTCATATTCTTTGTAGGCATGGCAATATTTCAGCTGCGAATGGTGACCCTTACTATTCAAGATGTCTCTCTCGCCCTTTCCGGCAAATCCGTATCCTCAAAAATAGAGCTTTAATTCATGGATCCTGCAGTAATTGGTCTTATCGCCTTTGCGATGGTCCTCATTCTCCTGGCACTGCGGGTGCCAATTGCCTTTGCTTTATGCGGAGTGGCAACGGTCGCCACCTTTTTCATCTATGCGACGCGCACCGGCATTTTCATGCCTGAACGGGCCATACGGCCCACCGTCTCCATGATCTATTCAAATTCGTTCGATTTGATCCATTCGTACGAATTGAGCATGATCCCGTTATTTGTCGCACTGGGCATATCGCCTATCATGCCGGAATTACGACAAATATCTATCACGCAGCCCGCGTCTGGCTCGCCCGTATTCCTGGCGGTGTGGCCATGGCCTCCGTTATTGGCTGCGGCGGTTTTTCCGCCATAACGGGCTCTTCCATTGCCTGCGCATCGGCTATGGGCCGTATCTGCTCGCCAGAAATGTTGCGCATGGGATATGATCCGCGTTTGGCGACTGCATCAGTAGCAGCCGGGGGTACACTGGGCTCGCTCATTCCGCCGAGTGTCCTGTTTATCATCTACGGAATTTTTACGGAAACCTCCATCAGCCGCCTGTTTTTGGCTGGAGTTCTTCCGGGAATCCTGTCCCTCTGCGGCTTTTTGCTGGTGATCTATTTGTGGGTTCGGAAAACCCGTCTGCCGCACCCGCCGTGAGTGGAGACCTGAGCAAAGAAGCGAAAATGCAAGCTGCATTCTCGGCATGGCCTGCTCTTGTTCTGTTTTCAATTATCGTTGGCGGGATTTATGGCGGTGTATTTACTGCAACTGAAGCTGCTGCGATCAGCGTCAGTATTACGCTTGTTATCGGCTTCCTGCAAAAGACCCTGACCATGCGCACGTTATGGTCTGCAATGAAAGACACGTGTCTGCAAACCTCCGCCATTTTCTTTATTGCAGCAGGCGCCAAGATCTTCGTAGCCTTTATTGCTCTAACGGGCGTGACCGTATCAGTGGTTGATATGATCTCCACGGCTCAACTGCCGTTCTGGATGCTGCTTCTGGCGATCATTGTGCTCTATTTGGGGCTTGGCATGTTCCTGGACCCTATTGGCATCCTCGTGCTCACTCTGCCCTGGTCATTCCACTGGTTGATAATTATGGCCTCGATCTCATCTGGTTCGGTGTTGTTGTCGTCAAGCTGCTCGAAATCGGCCTGATCACACCACCCGTGGGACTCAACGTGTTTGTTATTTCCAACGTGGTAGGCCCGAAGGTTCCCATCCAGAAGATTTTTGCTGGGATTAGCCGTTTTCTGGCTATGGATCTGATCGTTCTTGCCTTAATCATCCTCATTCCAGCCATCTCCTTAATGCTTCCAAACACAAGTTGGTAAAACGCTAGGAGAGTTGTCTCTGACGAGAGCAGGTTGAGAAGTAAAATTAATGGATGATATTAGCAGTATGAGCGAAGACAAACTTGTCGACCGGCGGTTCGCAACCACGCTGGCACGCGGACTTAGCGTTCTGCGTGCCTTCAGGCCCTCTGATGAAGGACTGGGAAATCAGGAAATTTCAGAGCGCACCGGCCTGCCGAAATCCACTGTGTCGAGACTAACCTTCACGCTGCAAGCTCTGGGGTATCTCACTCACCCAAAGAGGTCCGAGCGTTATAGATTAGGCCCTGCCGTTCTTGCACTTGGCAATGTCGCGCAGGCCTCCATCTCGTTTTTGGATACGGCCAGCAGCCTTATGCAAAAATGGCGGACGAAACCGGCACGCTCGGCCTTATCGCCGTTCGCGATGAAGAGAAGCTGATGCTGGCCCATACTTGGCGACCACATGGGGCTGCCTCCATCTGGTTGGAGGTGGGGCACCGCATCCCTATTATTGGTTCCTCATCCGGAGCAGGTTTTCTGGCAGCGCTCAACGAAAGTGAGTTTGCCCACATATCCAGTGTTCTTGAAAAGGCTCAAAAAGGCGAGGGAAGCAAAGCCGGCGCAGAGCTGCAGAGGGCCCGCAACCAGTACCTCAGTTGCGGCTTTGTATACTCAATCGCCAATTGGACACCAACCGTCACCGCTGTATCTGTTCCCTTCCGCAGCCGCGAATTTGGCGAACCGATTGTCCTTAGCTTTGGCGCTTTGCCGGAAACACTCACGGAAGACCGCATAATCAATGAAGTTGGCCCCAAGCTAAAATCGCTCGTTCGCGAACTTGAACAGGCTATGGGATTGCCGCCCACAATGGTGGATCTCGTTTGATCGGAGGTCCCCTTCTCCCTGGCGCGAAAACTACCTGACCGAGGTAGAAAGAACACGGGTGGAGGAAACTGAAGGGCTTATTATAATTTCGCATAGTAGAATTTAATTTTATATATTGAAATTCACTGGATTGATCCTATGACTTATTAAGTCCGAGATCTAGGTAAACAACCGATAGGCAAGTAAGGGAGAAGACTTGTGAGCGAGATTGTTCCCCAAAGCAGGGATGATGCAGCCAAGCTATTGCCGTACAGCGCCGGAGCGCCATTTTTGCTCGCTCAATAAAGCTGACTGAGCTTGCAGTCGCCTAAAAATCTCTGAGCAATCTCAACAAGTAACAGCGGCCCCAACTTGCCGCCGCCATTTGAAAATTTCTTATTATAGGAGCTTTTAGTGGATCTGAACTATAGCCCAGAAGAACTGGAGTTTCGCGATGAAGTGCGCCAGTTTCTCCGTGATGAACTCCCCTCTTCCCTCGCCAGCAAAGTGCGGAACGGCATACACCTGCATAAGGAAGACCTCGAAGGCTGGCATGCGATCCTGAACCGAAAGGGCTGGCTGGCGGGGACATGGCCACGCGAGTTTGGTGGTACTGGATGGTCGCCCGTGCAGCGACATATCTTCGAGGAAGAAACCTGCCTTGCCCATGCTCCGCGTATTGTCCCTTTCGGACTTGCCATGCTTGGCCCTGTTCTGCAAAAATTTGGGTCGAAAGCACAACAAGAACGCTTCCTACCCCGCATTTTGAACGGTGAGGATTGGTGGTGTCAGGCTACTCGGAACCCGGCGCGGGCTCCGACCTTGCCTCGCTAAAAACCAAAGCCACTCGTGAAGGCGATCATTATGTGGTGAATGGCCAAAAGACGTGGACGACCCTTGGCCAGTACGCCAACTGGATTTTCTGCCTTGTACGCACCAACTCCGATTGCAAACCGCAAGAGGGCATCTCGTTCCTGCTGATTGACATGAATACGCCGGGTGTGGAAGTGCGCCCGATTACTCTTCTTGATGGCACGCGCGAAGTAAACGAGGTGTTTTTCGATAATGTGCGTGTTCCCGCCGAGAACCTGGTAGGCGAAGAAAACAAGGCTGGACCTACGCCAAGTACCTGCTTACGCACGAGCGCACGAATATTGCCGGAACCGGCTTTTCCAATGCGGCGATCGCCCGTTTGAAGGAAATCGCGCGAAAGAAGAAAAAAACGCGGCAAGTCATTGATAGAAGATCCATACTTTGCAGCGCGCCTTGCCGAGATCGAAATTGATCTTGAGGCGATGAAAACCACCAACTTGCGGGTTCTTGCCGCCGCTACTGCTGGCGAGGCGCCAGGGCTGAAAGCTCCATGCTGAAAATCAAGGGAACGGAAATTCGACAGGCGATTAATGACCTGACCCGGCGCGCTCTGCCCTTACGCCTTGCCGTTTGTCTCCGAAGCCTTGGAAGAAGGCTATAACGAGGAACCTGTCGGCCCTTCGTACGCTCCAGCGGTTTCCTCCCAGTACTTCAACAACCGGAAACTCTCGATCTTTGGCGGGTCCACCGAGATTCAAAAGTCAATTATCACCAAAGCAATTTTAGGACTGTAGGAGCGCCCCATGGATTTCACACATTCAGAAGAGCGGCGTATGCTGCAAGACACCCTGTCGCGTTTCCTGAAAGAGCGCTACAGCATTGAGGCCCGTAACAAAACCATTGAAAGCGAAGAAGGCTTTTCGCGGGATATTTGGGCTAAACTTGCCGAACTTGGCATTATCGGCGCTCTTTTTAAAGAAGAAGTCGGTGGCTTTGGCGGCACCGGATTTGACAGTCTGGTTATCTTTCAGGAGCTTGGCAAAGCTGGTGTTGTGGAACCGTTCCTCTCAACCGCGATTATGGGCGGCGGTTTGATCGCCGATTGCGGCACTGAAGAGCAAAAAGCAGTCATTGACGACATCATTGCCGGGAAAACCCTTGTGTCCCTCGCCCATGCTGAACCGGAGAGCCACTACGAACTTGCGCAAGTTGCAACACGGGCGGAAGCCACCGCAGAGGGATGGGTGCTAAGCGGAGCGAAAGCTGTGGTAACAAATGGTGATAGCGCCGATTTGCTCGTTGTCAGTGCACGCACCTCCGGCGCACCCGATCAGGAAGATGGCATTAGTCTCTTCCTTGTCAATGCCAATGCTGAAGGCGTTACCCGCCGCGGGTATCAAACAGTTGACGGCGGCCATGCTGCAGAAGTCATCCTGAACGGCGTCAAGGTATCCAGCGCTGATATGCTGGGCGAAGAAGGTAAAGCCTATCCCGCACTGGAAACACGTACTGCAGCCGGTATTACCGCGCTTTGTGCCGAGGCCGTTGGTGCCATGGAAGCGGCCAAGGACCTGACGCTGGAATATTTGCGCACCCGCAACCAGTTCGGCAGACCAATCGGCAAATTCCAGGCGCTGCAACACCGGATGGCGGGTGTGTTGATCGAAATTGAACAAGCACGCTCTGCAACGATCAATATTGCTGGCAGGCTGGAGGCTGACCGCGCCACCCGCGAGCATTTTGCAAGTGCTGCAAAGAACATGATTGGCCGCGCTGGCAAACTTGTTGCCGAAGAGAGCATTCAGATGCATGGCGGCATCGGCATGACACAGGAATATGCTCTGCCGTTTTTGCCAAGCGCCTCACCATGATCGACCACATGCTGGGCGATACAGATCACCATCTGGAACGTTACGTGCACTTACTACAGGAAGCCGTCTGATGGACGAGGCTCATGGCAAGATAATTCGCGACGAAACTGGTGCGCAAATGCTAATCGGTTACGTGGTGGATGTGTCCGGTAAAGATAGCAGCGGCAACCCTTGTGGCTGCTGCTGGCTGGATATTGAAGACAAACACCGCAACCGACACGGCGCTCTTCATGGTGGCATCATGTCCATGATGCTAGACAATGCCTGCGGCGTAACGGCCAGCCTGACGGTTGACCCAACGGGCACAACCCCGTTCATGACCGTGTCCCTGCAAACCAACTATCTGGAAGGCGTAAAATCTGGCCGCGTCACCGCACAAGGCCAGCTCCGCCGCGCCGGTAGGTCGCTTGTGTTCGTCGATGGTGAATTATACGCAGACGATGGCCGCCTGATAGCAACAGCAACCGCCGTCTTTAAAAGCGTGCCCAAAACACTCTCTTAGTCAACTCAACCGATCTGTCCATAAGGCGCCGGCGGGGAACACTGACGGCGCCTTTTCTACATTTCTGACTACGCCAAGCAGACTGGTTAAACAGGCTGCTTGGCTTCATCGTTTTCAAGCTCATCCCGGAAAATTTCAATCAGCTTATGCTTCAATATTTTTCCGGTTGAAGCGGCTGGTAAAGCATGGTGAAGACGATTTTTGACGGATGTTTATAGGGTGTAAGGCGGGATTTCAGGTGATCCTTCAATGCGGCTTTGCTGATGCCATCAAGGTCTGCCACCTGTGCGAAGGCAAGAATCTCTTCGTTTCCGCCATCAAGTTTTCTGCCAACTACAGCAGCCTGAATGATTGCCGGATGGTCATTGAGCGCAGCCTCAACCTCTGGCGGGTAAATGTTGAAGCTCCTGAGATGATGAGTTCCTTGCACCGTCCCACAACTTCCAGATTCCCGTCTTCGTCAAACCGCCCCAAGTCTCCTGTATGCAAAAAGCCGTCTGCTTCCAGCGCCTTATCAGTCTCCGCCCGGTTTTTGTAATAGCCCTTCATCACGTGAGGTCCGCGAACAAGAATTTCGCCAACCCCCTCCTGCAATTCGTCCTGATTGGGAGCGGGCGCCACTTTTGCCTCGGTCCCCGCAAGCGGCTTACCGGTGCTGATGTTCGGATTGCCCAATTCAAAACTGGTCGTCGAAATGCCCGCAGTCGTTTCAGTCATGCCATAACCGTTTTGCACCGCTACACCATAAAACGCCTCGGCACGGCGCTTCCAATCAGGATCAAGCGGTGCAGCACCTGAAGAGACATAGCGCAGCTGCGGGGCGTTGAGCTTATCCAGCCCCTTGTCCCGCACAAACTGCATCAAAAGCGCATGCATTTGCGGAACCGCGGGCAAAACTGTTACGCCGTTCTTGAGGGCTTCATATAGATTTTCTGCGGTAAAGCGGGTTTGTAATTGCAAGTCTGCCCCAACCGATAGTGAGGCCATCATTGCCGAGGCAAGCCCGAAAATATGCGAAAAGGGCAGCGCGCAATACACCAGATCGTCCACGTTCAATAATCTGACCCGAGCGGAAGCATTTGCCGCAAAGAGCAGGTTTGCATGGGTGATCATCACCCCCTTTGGGTCTCCTGTCGTGCCGGTTGTGTACATGAGCACCGCGACCTGATCTGCCGCCGCTTGACTGACCGGCTCCACTGCGCAAGGCCGCGCTTCAGTGATAGAAACTGAACCGAAACTCCCCCTCACCGGCTTTGCACCAAGACGTGTCCATGTTCCACGGCATTGGGCGAAACGCTGTCCGTTGTCACAATCACCCGAACGGAGGCATGTGTGGCGATCCGATCAAGTTCGGAGGCCGACATTCTGGCGTTGGACGGAATTGCCCAGGCATCAAGGCGGCTACAGGCAAACAAAAAGGCGATCATCTCTACCGAATTTTCGCCGATGATCATCACCCGGTCCCCTGCCCTTACACAAGAGCGTATAAGGCGTTTTGAGCCTCATCAACAGCCTGCACAAGCTCAAAGTAGGTCAAACTCCGCCCATTAGGGTCAATCATCGCACGGCACTGGGTATGTATCTGAGAGCTTTCCTGTAGCATTTCGTGGATGCGGTTCATCAAATATCTCCCTTTGTGAACGCCGCCCGTAAGCGGATCCGCCCTTATCTTTAATTCCCAGAGCATTCAGGCTTGTTATTGGTGCACGGCACCTAATCTGGATGAACTCTCAGCGTGCTCCTCCATTTGAACTGACTCAAATCAAATCCCAATTACACGCCATCTGAGAGCAAACACCGACCAAGGCTTTATGTCAATAATTGGAATTGAATTTGACATAGTGAAATATAAGCAATCACCAAAGTCGCGCTATGTACTCATAACTACCTATGGAAAAGGTGGGTAGAGATACGCGGGGTCAACTTAAAGGCCCCGCTACAATTTTGGGAGACCGGCTGCATTTCCACCGGACGACGGTCGCGGGAGCACTGGGATGTGTTGATGGAAAACACCCAAAGAAAAACCCGCCTCAGCGGGCGGGTAAAATTGCAAGTAAGGGCCTATATTGGTTGCTTTTTAGCTATGATGGAATCGTGAACTCAAATTTTCCCAAGACAAGACACGCATAATGGATTTCCGTTTCGATACAGGATGAGAACTAGTAGTATAATCCCCTCAGATTACGGGTAAAGCCGGACTTTATTTGCCTTGCCTGCCCAAATGGACCGAACGTGTATATTTGGGCGTTATGAAGAACAATGAGCGAACGATATAATGCTTGCCCAATTTTGTTATGGTGGGGAGATTACCCTCTAACTAGGAGGGTAATGACTTAGATAGAGAGTTTCTGGCTTCTTGGAGTCTTTCGTTTTCAGATCTTGAATTCATTAATGGCTACCGGCGTGCAGCGCGTTTGAGAATTGATCCTGTCAGTCCTCAATGTGCCACGAGTGTTCATATGATTGATCGCACCATCATCGGTGCCCATGGCGTCAGAAAGGGCTTGATGCTGACCTGGATTTCTGCACTGCAGCGAATGACTGATTTGTCCTGCAATCACTTGTATATCGCAGCCTTTCCGGGAATGAAGCTTGCGGGTGCACAGCCTCTTAAACAGAGACCCAGCATGAATCCTTGTGAGATTTGGCCATGGTCTGAACAAGGCTCTCTATGGCAATGCCTTTTTCGAAGTCGATCAAGTGTCTGTCTTCGCCCTGGAGGCTTTTCAAAATCTCATTTACTTCAATGATCTTGAGATCGTTAAAGCCGAGGCCGTGGCCTGGGGCCGGGATGAAACGGTCGTATGGTGCGTGAGCCGGGCCTGCGAGGATGGCGGTGTAACCCTGCCCTGCGACATCGCCCTCAGCCTTATAGAGGTGCATTTCGTTCATGCGTTCCTGATCATAAGTGATGGACCCTTTAGAGCCGAAGATCTGTACTGCAATACGGCCTTTACGGCCCCACGCTGAGCGGTTGAGCTGGAGGGTGCCGTTGCCGCCGTTTTCAAGCTCAAACAGTACGGTCGCTGCATCATAGGTTTCTACAGCTTTATCGTTGCCTGCTGCGTCCTTGCGGGTCGCGTATGGCTTGGTCATATGGCACATGACTTTTGCGATGCTCAGGTCCAATGTCATGAGTAGCGACATGGTGTGAACACCAAAGTCATCCAGTGCCCCAAAGCCGGAGGCTGCGCTGCTTTTGAGGCCCCATTCGTCATCCGGATTAGCCATGAAGTCTTCGTCCATTTCAAGACGGACCTGTAGCACTTCTCCAATTTCGCCTGCATTCAACAGGTCGCGGATGCGGCGCATCATGGGGTTTTGGATGTAGTTGTATCCCAGATACGTTTTTTTTGCCGGATTTGCGGGAGGCTTCCAACATCTTCTGGGCATCTTCAAAAGAAGGTGCCATTGGCTTTTCGCAGTAGACGTGCTTGCCAGCTTCCAGAGCTGCGATTGCCATTTCCGGGTGAAACTCATTCGGAGTGGTAATCGAGATAATGTGAATTTCCGGATCTGCCAGCATATCACGCCAGTTGCTCGTGGACTTGGCGAAGCCAAAGTCTTTTGCGCGCGCTGCTGCCAGCTCTTCATTCACCTCAGCAAGCATCACCAATTCTGGCTTCAGCTCACCACCAAACACACCGGAAACGGCATTCCATGCCAGAGCATGACATTTACCCATGTATCCGGTTCCAATCAGACCTACGCCGATTTTTTCCATCTCAGTAATCCTGGAAGTGCCCCTAGACTAGAAGTTCACTCGAATAGAACGAGCTTTGAGGTGGGGCATTGAAGAAATGAAGGAGCGGCACGATTGGGTAATGCCGCTCCTCAATGTGTTATTGAACAGCCTATAAGTTGCGTATACCCGCCCCGAAAACCGATCGGTGATTTTCGAGAGTAAACATCACACAGTGCCGCCCAATGATGCCTCCAGACTGGCAAGTTCCTGCCCGCCTGCCATGAGATCTTGTAGTTCCTCAGCGGTGATTTCGCCCTTCTTCGCGGTGCCGAGGGTTTTGCCCCTGTTCAGCACTGTGAAGCGATCTCCCACTGCCATGGCGTGGCGTACGTTGTGCGAAATGAATACGACCCCAACACCCTTTTTGCGGACTTTGTCCATGGTCGAGAGTACGTTTGAAGTCTGGCGCACACCAAGAGCAGAGGTTGGCTCGTCGAGGATGAGGACCTTGGCGCCGAAATAAACGGCGCGTGAGATTGCGACTGTCTGGCGCTCCCCACCGGACAATGTGCCCACGGCCTGATCCGGTTCGCGCAGATTGATGCCCATCTTGGACATTTCTTCCATAGTGATCTGGTTGGCGTACTTATGGTCGAAATATGAGATTGGGCCGAACTTCTTGACTGGCTCACGGCCAAGCCAAAAGTTGCGGGTGATGGACATGAGCGGGATCATCGCCAGGTCCTGATGCACTGTTGCGATGCCTGCATTCATAGCATCACGTGGCTTTCAAAGACTTGCTTTTGACCATCAACGACAATCTCGCCCTTGCTTGGTTTATGCACTCCGGACATGGTTTTGATGAAGGTGGATTTACCTGCACCATTGTCACCAAGCAGACAGTGCACTTCGCCGGGCATGACAGAGAAGGAAACACCGGCCAAAGCAATGACGGAGCCAAAGTGCTTTTCGATGTTCTTCATCTCAACAATAGGTGTCTGCATGATCAGCGTTCCCCTGTTACGCGCTTGCGGATCATGTTGTTAAACAACACCGCGATCAGCAGCATGGAACCAAGGAAGACCAGATACCAGTCTTGATCGATATTAGTATAGCTGAGGCCAATCAGCACCATTCCGAAGATGATGGAGCCGAAGAAGGCACCAATTGCAGAGCCGTAGCCGCCTGTCAGCAAACAGCCACCGATTACCGCAGCAATGATTGCCTCAAACTCTTTTTGGAAACCACGGCGAGCATCTGTCGAGCCAGCATCCATGACGGTCAGGATTGCGACCAGAGCTGCACAGCATGCGGTGAACATGAACAGGTACATCTTGACCTTTCGCACTGGCACACCGGAGTTGCTTGCTGCATTGCTGTCGCCACCGGCTGCAAAAATCCAGCTGCCAAACGGTGACCGAAGCAGAACCCAGGTAGCCAGAAGAGCCAGAAGGCTAAACCAGAGAATATCGACGGGGATGCCGTCTACTTTGGGCTTGCCGGACTTGAAGGTGTCGATCCAGCCAGCTTCAGCCAACCAGTAGAACAGTGGTGTGAATGCTCCCCACTAAAGAAATCCGCCAGCCAACTACCTTCAAATTTTGCACGGATGCCGCGCAGCTGCGTGGAGCCGCCAGTTGCTGCCTTGAGACCAACCAGAGACAGGCCACGCAGGATAAACAAAAACGCAAGCGTTACAATGAAGGACGGTAGACCTGTACGGATGACAATCTGTCCATTGATGGCACCCATTGCAGCGGCCGCAATGAAGGTGACGATGATTGCTGCATAAAG
Source organism: Pseudovibrio sp. JCM 19062 (assembly GCA_001310715.1). The sequence continues at coordinate 6,152 of BAXV01000067.1, read as the reverse complement.
TGGCAAGTCAAAGGTGACCATTGCCGCGCCGAAAATCAGCCTGTGAACGCAACCATAGAACCAACGGAGAGATCAAACTCGCCGCCGATCATGAGAAGTGCCGCCCCAATTGCCAGAATGCCAAGCTGGGCAGCAGGCGTCATGAAGTTCAAGATCCCCGCAAGGGTGAACATCTTAGGGTCAGCAGTAAAAAGAAAGAAGATTGTTACGAGAGCAAGGCCTGCAATGGCGCCGAGTTCAGGACGCTTCATGAGCCGGGAGATGAGCGAGACGTTTTTTTACTCTTTCGTCCGCGCTCTCAACAGCAAGGTCGGACATTTTATTTCCCTCAGTTTGCTTGAATTGAGAGGGATGCGTGCACCCCTCCCATAGCAAAGCTCCTTAGAGCATGACACGTATCTTAAGCCGAAAACCGGGTTCCACTTTTCGGAGATACGCGCTAGCGGATGCCTTGAGCGGACAGCTCTACAACCTGACCGGCTTTATCAGCGGTGATCAGGTTTGGACCGGATGGAACGTTGCCACCAGGGATAAGTCCGTACTCTGCATTAAGAGCGAGGAAGATCACAGGCAGATAGCCCTGAAGGAACTGCTGCTGGTCGATTGCAAATGCTGCTTTGCCGTCAGCAACTGACTGAAGGAAGCCTGCGGACATGTCGAAAGTTGCAACATTTACTTCACCAGTGCGTCCAACTGCTTCAACAGCTGCTACTGCCGGCTCGCCTACGAGAGACGCACCAAGACCCATGATGGTGTCGATGTCTTCATTGGATTCCAGAGTCGCCTTGATTTTTGCTTCAACTTCAGCCGGGTCGTTGTTTGTTGGAACAACGGTTACGTTGCCGCCAAAGCCAGCTGCAAAACCGTCACAACGCATATCGAGGGAAACGTTACCCACTTCCTGGTTGACGCAGATCCCGACCTTACCGCCCATGTCAGCAAGCTTTTTGCCTGCTGCTTTGCCGGCGTCATACTCGTCCTGCCCCACGTGAAGCAGAGCGCCGAAACTGGCTGACACATCACTACCAGAGTTCATGGAGATAACCGGAATGCCAGCTTCTACCGCTTTGATGATGTATGGGCCGAGCGCATCACCATCTGGAATGGACACAACAATTCCGTCCGGTTCCTGAACGATTGCTGCATCAATCAACTGGCTCATTGCCACCATGTCAAAAGTTTCCGGCGCACGGTAAGAAACGTTTGCGCCGCTGTCTTTAGCGGCTTTGTCTACACCGTTTTTAACGACAGACCAGAATGGGTCATTTGCCTGGCCGTGACTTACAACAATGATGTCAGCAGCCATTACAGCAGGTGCAGTCATGATCGCAGCGGCAGCTACGAACGCCCGTAAAGTCTTTTTCATATAAACCTCCCAATATTGGCGCATGCCAATTTTAAATTAGGGCTTCCCCTAGACGCCCGGTGTGAATCTCGTCAAAAAACTCCAGTGTTTGAATACGTTTGTGTATGAATTGTAGTGCTGCCGTCCCACGGGCAAAAGCACGCTTCTTTACATAAACGCAAACCTGTTTGCGGCAAGTCCATGCTGAATTAGCACGATAATGAAGATGGAGAGAGCGCGTGTTACCGGCCCAAAAATCGTTGAATTCATCCAAATTGATTAAATTCAGAAAATTCATTCCAAATTTATAGAACGTACATTGCTGTTTTTCAAGTTTTGGAATAGATTTTTTTCATGACACAGAGTTTAGACGCAATTAGCCCAGACATTCCCACGGATTACGAAAGTCTGAAATCTCATATAAGTACTCTTTCGGACAGCATGCCTAAGCGCCTTTTGCAGTGCGCAAGATATTCTTTGGCAAATCCGGACAGAATCGCCCTTGGCACAACCGCTGAAATTGCCAGCGCTGCAGGGGTGCAGCCTTCTACTTGTTCGCTTTGCTCAAACGCTGGGGTTTGACGGTTTTTCGCAGATGCAGCAGATCTTTCGGGGGCAGCTGGTTGGCCGTAACTCTGAGTACATGGAGCGACTGGCGAAGATCCGCCAGAGTGGAACAAACACTCCGGGTAGCATACTTGGCAACTTTGTAGAACGTTCCAAGCAGTCGCTTGATGATCTTCTGCGCCAGGTTGACACGGTCGCTCTTGAGCGCTCCATTGAAGCGCTGTCAGCTGCAGAAAACATACACTTATTGGGCCTGGGACGCGCATACCCGGTCGTCAGCTACCTACACTATACATTTGGCAAGATGGGCGTGAGAACAAACCTTCTGGAATACACGGGTGGCATTCTGGAGGAGCGCGTTCAGTTCATCAATGAGAACGATGCTTTGTTCGTGGCGACCTTTAGCCTTACTCTCCTGAAGTGGTTGAGTTTGCGAGCAAGGCCTTTGGGCGCCGTGTCTCTGTTGTGTCCTTGACCGACAGTGTTCTGTCCCCGATTGCCCGCGTCTCCTCAACAGTTCTGGAGGTTAATGAGGCTGAACACGGTGCGTTCAGATCACTCTCCACAACCATGTGTCTTGCCACTTCCATCGCTGTTGCCGTTGGCGATGCGCGCAAGTGACCATCGCTCCCCTAGAGTATTTCCAAGGAACTAAAAGGAAGTTGGCAAAGGACTAGAACTGAAAGAGACGCTTTGTAATCTAGGAACAAAGCTGATTCTATTTTGAGTGCATATTCCATCTATTTCTAGTTGTGGAATATACGGTCCTTCGAGAAATACTCGTACATGGTACCTTATTATTGGAGCGGTTTTGTAATAGACTGTGCTGGGCTAGCTACTCCCAAGTTTATCCAGTATATATTTTTTGGGAGATTGCCTCAGTTTTGCAAGGCTTTTCTTAAGCCTGTTTCTGGCAGAACGTTTGACATGCAATTCCCTTGTATCCGCGAGCTCCCTTGCCGTTGCCAGTTCCGAGTAGAGCTGCAGTATTCGCTTGATTGCTTCATTCGCTTTGTCTTCATCCCAAAGGTCAGTTCTGTGTTCTGGGTAGTTGCTGAAGTCCTCATCAAAGATTGAGGGAAGTTCTGTAATCTTGAAACGGTTATTCAGAGCAATATTGCTTTCCCGGAAATGGCTGTAATAGGTTTCAGCCTGTTCACGGCTGGGTAACATTTTGTCTCCGTACTCCAGCGCTTTGGGAAGGGCAGACCTGATCTTGAAATCTGTGATAGATAGCTCATTCAACAGATGACCAATTTTTACAGCAGCAAAGGATCTGGAAATATTAGTCTCGACTACAGTATCGAGTTTTACTCCAACGACGTGACAAAAGTCTTTCACCACATCACCGTCAATCAAGTGCTTTCTGTCAAAGACTTGGATCTGGATATTTTCATCACCAAAAACATCCGCCCACTTTCCAATTCTTTGGTTGTAATCAAGGTAGCGAGAATGGTGTTGCTGGTATTCAGGCAGTGCAACCGGATCTGACCCGAAAAACTTCAAACGAGACGGCAACGACATATTCTTTGAGTTTTGCTGATGGTAGGAGATGGCCTGCTGATCCTGACGACGTATATAAGCAATAATATATATGTCGTCGAAATAATTTCTTAGCGCATTTCTCAGTTCTTGAAGTTCTTCTAAATAATACATCCAGGAAAAGTTTTCAGCAGACAGGATTGGATTGTTACCAGAACTTGAAACCGCTCTTGCAAATTCCTCTTTATCTTCAATGCTAGTCGTTATAGCCTCTGGATAGTCTGTTTCATTGAAAATTAGCCAGTTATTTGCATTCTCATGTTCAAGCAGACCATACCCTTGTTCGCTTAAGTACTGTCTATTTTGGTGGAGGCACCGCTGTATGGATGTTGTACCGGTTTTGTGGTTTCCAATATGCAGAAATAACTTTCGTGGCATAGGTCTGTCTAACTCCTATGAGGGTGGTAACTTTTGCCAAAGTAAATCACCTCGATCATTGTATGGTAATCCCCATTATTGGAGAGGCTTGGCAGCGCAGCTATGCCACCTCTGCCAGTTTTTTTGCGGGCGCAATGCCGCTGGACCGCCATGTCGAGCCATTCCTATCGGGCAGCTGTTTGCAATGCGCAAAATTCGCACGGTTGCTCCAGTTGGGCCAACTATTTGAACTTTTGAAGTGATTTGATCCTGAAAGAAGAAGTAAGACTAGAAAGTCCCAGATGTGTTATCTCGGGCTAGGATGAACTTGAGGCCGGCTGTTAAGAGCGTCAGAACGGCTCTCACCCCTTCGCGGTTTGCTCTTGGAGCAGGCGGCAGCGGGTTTTGATGATTTTGTGGACGCGGGGCAGAATTGTGGGTGATCCCCTCCTCTGCCAGCTCGTCTATGAGCGCTTGTGCGGCGGGCTCTATCTTTTGCGCGAGTTTGGTTAGCTCAGTGTTCAGCAACCTCTGGGCCCCTTTGGTGCTTGGGACCAGCGACTGCCAGTTTTTGAGCAAAAGGGTATCGGCTTTGTCGCGGCCACCGATCTTCATTGCCATCTTTTTGGCAAGGCGGGGATAGGCGGTTGTGCAGATTACGTCGTAAAGGGGCGCAAGGTCAGGTGTCGCTTCGTTGTAGAGAAGCGCGTAGTTCTTGGCGTGTGCATCTGCGTTGCCCACGAGGTAATGGTAGATCAACAGGCGCTGAAAGGTGAGCCGGTCGGCTGCTGGTCGGCGGGTCTGAGCTTGTATGAGTGCCTGTGCTTGTTCGACACCCGGTCCGCCTTCCTGCTCGTATTTGAGCTCGGGCGCCACGCTCAGGGCCTGACAGAAGTCCTCTTGATGGAGCTTGCGAATGGTTCCGTCAGGCTGGTGCAGCCGGTCGTAGCGCTCGATCAGAATATAGGGTGTGTCACCGGAAACGCCTTTGGAGACCTTTGGAGCGTTGAAGCCCATTCGGCGGGCCAGTGTCATGCAGAACAGCTCGTTTTCGACAGTGCCTTCCAATCCTTCAATGAAAGGCTTGAGGATGTGGGTTGTCGGGCGCCCATCGCGCGGCAGAATGATTTGATCGTCCTGCACGGCGACTGCAAGCTTGTCTTGTGCTCCGGCCAGAGACAGGCGAACCCCCTGCTCTCCCCCCAACAAGGGGCGATCTCGCAGAATGTGCAGGACGTCTGTCAGTTGCTCGGTGCTGAGTGCTCAGTGTCCTCAATCAAGAACTCAGGCAAAGGTTGGCCTTGGGGAACCAAAGACAGCGCGCCGGCGCATTCTCCGCCGATGATTTCCAGCAGACCAAAGGCATTGCGTTCTGATACGCCGAGTGCGGCAGCTAACCGGCGGCGGGCGCGTTCATCTGGCAGGAGGCCGGAGAAGAAAGGGCGTGCAGTTCCATCGCCATAGGGTTGTTCCCGCAATGGCATGCTGACTGAAATGCTCGGTCCTGTGGCCTGCAAGTAATTGAGATCATAGGTGAACGTCAGCACCCCTTCCGGAGTTTGCTCTAAATTTCCGGCAAGGGCCTCATGGAGATAGACATCCAGAATACGGCTCATGTGTCCCCTCCCCTGCCCGTGATTTGCACGCTAAGGCCAAGTGTGCCAAGGACGGCGAAGACCAAGCCGATACGGCTGGTTTCCTTGCCGTGCTCCAACTCGCGCAAGAACCGTGGGCCGACGCCGGACAGGGCGGCCAGTTGTTCCTGTGTCAGGTTCTGCTGCTTGCGCGCCTGCCGGATTACCTGTCCGAGCGTGGCTGTATCGGAAATTTCTGCCATATCCGTCCCCTTCGGGATGATTCTAGCACACTGAAGCTGAATTGGAAGTAAAAGGTCCCGAACGGGATGATATTGAACAGCAGGCGCACTTTTTGTAGGGAAAACATCCCGATCAGGCGAAAATGAAGGCCTGCCAGAATCAGGTTCGGGCTTCAAAACAAGCAGCGTTACGGCTCTGTTTTGAAAGAATCGCTTCACGCGAAATGTTATCCATTTCTAATTTTGTTGAACCGTCAAGCCAAGTCTGCGTTACTTACGTTCCAATAATACTAGTAAATACAATGTGTTAACGTCATGGATGGAACCCGCGACACTGCGCGGATATGTATGTTAAGTGTTCGTTAACCAACCAGTCGTTGACTTCCAGATACGAACTGCAGAGTATTTACTGAATTCCTGTTTAATTTAAAAATTCGGGTGAACTAGGAAATGGATAGTGAGACACTAGAGCGCGGCGTTATGCTGGCTCAGATGAAAGCGGACCACAAGGCGCTGTCTAGCACA
>BAXV01000066.1 GCA_001310715.1 Pseudovibrio sp. JCM 19062 | reverse complement strand
ACCAGAACAAGCCCGTTGGACGCCAGCTCAACCACACTGTCATCCACCAGCACGCCATTACGGACCGCGTAATCCATCCACTCATCATCCGCTGTCACCAGCACATCTGCAGGCGCACCGGCAACCACATGACGGGTCATCGTTTGCGTGCCACCAAAGGAAAATTCAGTATCCGTGTTGTGTGTCTGGTCAAACGCCGCACCAGCATCCTCCAGCACATCTTTCAGGCTGGACGCTGCAAACACCAATATCTGCTCCCGCCCCTGCGCAAACACAGCACTGTTCTCGCCAACGACCAACGCGAGGCTCACAACAGCAGCAGAAAGAAAACGCCAGAAACCTGTCACAACCAAGACACTCCATTTCGCGGTTCAGACGTGGACTATAACCACCTGACCCACCTAAACAACTGACTCATATCAGGCCTCTATAGGTTACATCAAACACATTCAAGAAAAGCAGGCGGTGGCAGCGGGCGTAAGGCTACCACCAGAACACTGCATCAGACTATGAGAACAGTGTCTGATGGAGCTCGAACCCATTTAAACACTCCAAGATAGGACTGTCCGTTCAGCGCTATGGCAGAACAACAACTGCGTCCACCTCAAACAACATCGGATCAATTGCCAGCTTAGGAACAGGCACCAAAGTCTGTGCCGGAAGCGCCTTTCCAAATACCTCGGTCACGGTTTGAGTAAGTACGCCAAGTTTTGACGGATCGTGGTCAACCACATAGACGGTAAGCTTAGCAACTTGTGCTGGCGTTGCATCAAGCGCATCCAAAACCTTCTTTAAGTTTGCATAAGCCTGCTTCACCTGCACTGCAAACTCTGGCGAGTAAGCACCTGTTTCATCTGCACCGCCTTGTCCCGACACATACGCAAAGCGGGCACCAGCTGGCGCAACCACTGACACACTATAGCCATGAGCGGATGGGTCAAAAAGGCTCTCCGGATTGACGATGGAAAGCTTATCCGGCGCGCTACAAGCTGAAGCAGTGGTTGAAAAACTGGTAGACATAATGAGGAATCCTCCAAGTATAAAAGTAGGTATTAAGCGCAACATGCCAGTCTCCTTGGCTCATCTCTCAGAGCTAGAAATGACAACTCTGTACCGCTCCTTCATACGAATGGACTCCTGACAATTCCTGTCAGCATGGCTACGCTCAAACTTAATCACCTAGACTGGTTGAAGCTGGAGACGAATTGTGAGCCGATCTGATCGACTGATCCGCCTGATGCAAGCATTGCGGCGGTTACCCTCGCCCGTGACTGCATCAAGACTGGCCACGGAAATGGAGGTGTCAGAGCGCAGCATTTACCGCGACATTCAAAGCCTTCGGTCCACCGGCGCAATAATCGATGGAGAAGCGGGATATGGGTACACGCTCACCGAAGACCCCTCACTGCCTCCACTACACTTTGAGGCCGACGAGGTGGAGGCGCTGGCACTTGGTCTGCATACCGTCGCCAAACTTGGCAATTCAGAGTTCACCTACGCAGCCCAAAATGCATTGGTGAAGCTGGAAGCAAGCCTCCCGCAGAGCATGCGCCAGCGATTGCGGCATGCCACCGTCGGCAGCCACATCTTACGCAACACCCCCACATCTGAGGCAGATTTCCCAGGCCTCCGCGAAGCATCTGGAATGAGCAGGCAGTGTCTCTGAACTATCTGGATTTGAAGGAACGTCTGTCAAAGCGCAAAGTCTGGCCGCTCACCATCTACTTTTTCAGTGAAGTGCAAGCACTTATCTCATGGTGTTGCATGCGCAAGGATTTCCGCATGTTCCGGCTGGATCGTATTCAGTCAGTAGAATTTTTAGAGGAATCCTTCCGTCCCAAACGAGTAGGCTTGCTACGCGATTACTTTGAACGCGAAAAAGAATGTGAGTAAGCCTAGAATACCGCCCCTAACCAACCACCCCTCTCCTGCGATCCTCACGGATCATATCCGAAGCCTTCTCGGCAATCATAATCGTTGGAGAGTTGGTGTTGCCGGAGGTGATGCGGGGCATGATGGAGGCGTCGACGACGCGCAGGCCCTCAAGCCCCTTCACCTTCAGCCGCTCATCAACCACCGTGCCCATGGAACATGTGCCAACTGGATGGAAGATTGTGGTGCCAATGTCGCCGGCTGCAATGGCGAGGTCTTCATCGCTGACAATATGCGCGCCCGGCAAGTACTCCTCCGGCGAGAACTCCGCCATGGCCTCGGTCTCCATGATTTTCCGCGTCAGCCGCAGACTATCTGCCGCCACCTGCCGGTCACTCTCCGCAGAAAGATAATTCGGCTGGATCTTCGGATGCGCCGTTGCATTGCCCGAGCCGATATGGACACTGCCCCGCGAGTCAGGCCGCAAGTTACAAACACTGGCCGTAATCGCCGGAAACTCATGCAGCGGGTCGCCAAACTTATCGAGCGAGAGTGGCTGCACATGATACTCGATATTCGGCGTTTCAAAGGAACTGTCAGAGCGCGCAAACACACCAAGCTGGCTAGGCGCCATGGACATGGTCCTGAGCGGTTGAGCGCATACTCCGCCGCGATCTTGGCCTTGCCAAGCAAAGAATTCGCCCGCTGGTTCAGCGTCACCGTGTTTTGAACCTTATAGATACTGCGGATCTGTAAATGGTCCTGCAGGTTCTCCCCCACCTGCGGCTGATCCAGCACCATCTCAATCCCGTGGCCCGTCAACCGTTCGCCGGACCCGATGCCGGACAGCTCAAGGATCTGCGGTGACCCAATTGCCCCTGCACTCAGGATAATCTCCCCTGTACAGGCAGCAGAGGTCATCTCCCCATGTACCATCATGCAAACACCAGTAGCGCGGCGACCGCCAAACTCCAACGCAGTTACTTGCGCATTGGTGACAACCTTCAGATTACTCCGTCCTGCAGCTGGCTTCAAAAACCCCTTGGAGGCGCTCCACCGCACCCCCTTGCGCTGGTTCACCTGAAAATAGGAGGAGCCGAAATTATCACCCCCGTTGAAGTCATCAGTCTTAGGAATGCCCACTTCCTCACAGGCATCGCGGAACCGGTCGAGAATAGGCCACGACAAGCGTTGCTCCTCAACGCGCCATTCTCCACCCTCACCATGCACGGCAGAAGAGCCGCCATAGTGATCCTCTGACTTGCGGAAGTACGGCAGCACGTCATCCCAGCCCCAGCCAGCAAAACCCAGCTGCCGCCAGTGGTCATAGTCCTGCGCCTGCCCGCGCAAATACAGCATCCCGTTGATGGAGGAACACCCGCCCAGCAGTTTGCCGCGCGGGTAATTCAGCTTGCGTCCATTAAGCCCCGGCTCCACCTCTGTCTGGAACCCCCAATCCATGCGCGGATTGCCCATGCAATAGAGGTAGCCAACCGGAATGTGTACCCACGGGTGCCTGTCATTGCCGCCAGCTTCCAGCAACAGCACCTTCACATCAGGGTCCTGAGAAAGACGGTTGGCAACAACACAGCCCGCCGAACCGGCTCCAATCACGATATAATCCCAGGTTCCCAATGCGCGCATACTAGCCTCCCAAGCCCCCATCCTCTTTGGACCTAGGATAGAAACTGAACAGGCCAATTGCACTAGTAAGATAGGTTTAGATCAATCCCGATTCGCCACGGCTGCAAAACAACCACGCCGCGCATAATGCATTTGAATATAAGAGACTTCCGGATTTTGAAAAAAAGCTCTCCAGCATCGACTTGATGTCATCCCCCTGCGCAATATCCGCTTCAACCATCATGTGGTTTGCATCAAACCCGCGCAATGAGAGCAAGCGGGAAGACAGCGACACCGGAACCTCATTCACATAAGGCGCAGCGTCAGAGGCATTCTCCCGCACAAAAACCGCATGGGAGGCTTTGTAAGGCGTGTCATGTGGCTGGTAAGCATAGTTCAGCAGAAACACCCGCTCCCCGACTTCGGCATCATCCAACGTAACGCGGCAGGGAAAGCCCGGCTTCTCATTGGCCACATAAACAACCACATTACGCTCTGCCAGCTGCTCTTCGCTCAGGCCATTCAGTGTTTTAAACTCGTTAGATTTCAGTCCAGAAATAATAAATGCCATAGGTCACTCCTCAAGTTGGGAGCAACCTATGGCCTACCGCAAACCGTAACCACCCGATTTGCGAGCAATACGAATTTTGGCGCATTTATGCCTGCGCTTGGGCCGCTGCAATCGCCTTGTCCAGCTCCGCAACCAAGCCACTATCCAGCTCAAGCCGCGCCGCCAACATCATCAGGTATGCCTGCTCTGCCGGAGAATCCGGATCAATCGCAAGGCGCGATGCAGCGTAAATTTCTGCTGCCGTTTCAGGACACGTCGCAAACGCAACCACACGGTCGATATCCAACGGCGCGCGCATCTCATCCAGAACGAACGCTTTTTCCTCAGCACCCAGACCAAGCTCATCCAGCTTTTCAAAGATGCGCTGCATCTCAACGCCGTCCACATTGCCGTCCGATTTGGCAGCTTGAATCATCGCAGTGATCAGCGCCATGGCAAACTCTTTGCCATCACCGTTCCCGGTATCCGGATCAAACGCAGTGCCGGTCGGGTCCGGCAAGGCAAGCGGTTCTGGCACAGGCATAACAGTTGCGCGCGCGGACTGGGTCTGCGTCTGGGCAGAACCCTGAGGCGCAGCAGTACCACCGCCGCCGCCATTGTTCTGGTTGCTCTGCCATGTCTGGAAAGCTTTGTAGGCAAGGCCGCCAACAAGCGCCATGCCGCCGTATTTCACGGCCTTTTTGCCAAGCTTCTTGCTCTTCTTCCCGCTCAGAAGATATCCGGCTAATCCACCAGCAAGGGCACCACCGGCAAGACCGCCAGCGTTGTTTTTGATGTACGACTGCCCTTTGTCCAAAGCACCACGGGCCTGATTGCCTCCGTTGGAACCTAAGAACTGATCAAGAAGTGCCTTGCTGTCGAACATCAATAATCCTATCTCGTTGATCCTGACGTTTCACGCCAAGCTCATATGGAGATGGGAAGCCGGGGATTCCACGTCAAGAGACGCTCAACCGCAAAATTGCTACCTAACAAAACTGTAATGTTCATCCACCTAAAGGCAGATGATTATCATCGCGCAGCGTTTCCATGGAGATTGAACTGCGCACATTCTGCACCGCCTCGTGCGGTAGCAGCTCGTTGTTGATCACCTCACCCAGCGCCTTCAAATCCTTCACCCTGATCTTGAGCATGTAATCCATGTCTCCCGTCATGGCATAGGCCTCCTGCACGCTGGGATGGTGCGCACCAAATCCCGAAACAACTTGGCGTTCTCCTTGTTGTGCGTGGCCAGCGCCACCCCAACAAACGCCATCACATCCAACCCCAGATATTCCGGCGACAAGTCTGCCTTGTATCGGCGAATCACCCGCTCCTGCTCCAACCGCGTCCGCCGCCGCGAAACCTGCGAAGCCGACAGGTGAATCACCTCCCCCAGCTCCTGATTGGTCTGGCTGGCATCCTCCTGCAGCGCTGCAAGTAATTTTCGGTCAAACCGGTCAAGTTCAATCATCTTTCGCACCAAATCCATATATGACGCACAATTTGTGCATATACTGAGTGAATTCACGTAAGAATGCAAACCTGTCGCGTCGGAGATATTTCAGAATGGTTCCAAACTGAGATCGCCTTGTTTGAGGAGGAACAAATGGCCCATTTCCGCATGACGCAGGACCAGCTGAAATCACCAAAGAAAACCCGGCTGGCACCGACGGTTTCGAGTTCGTAGAATTCGCGCATCCAGAGCCGGAAAAGCTGGATATCCTCTTCCGCCGCATGGGCTTTGTTCCGGTCGCAAAGCATCGGAACAAGAACATCACCGTCTACCGTCAGGGCGACGTGAACTACATCCTCAACGCCGAGCCAAACAGCTTCGCCTCCCGTTTCATCGACGAGCACGGCCCGTGCGCACCATCCATGGCGTGGCGCGTTGTGAATGCACAGCACGCGTTTGAGCACGCAGTCAGCTGCGGGGCAGAACCTTACACCGGCTCCGACAAAACCCTCAATGCACCCGCTATCATGGGCATCGGCGGTTCCCTGCTCTACTTCATCGACAAGTACGACGACAAAGGCTCTGCCTATTCTGAGGAGTTCGACTGGCTGGGCGAAGCAAATGCAAAGCCAACCGGCAAGAGCTTCTATTACCTCGACCACCTGACCCATAACGTCTATCGCGGCAACATGGACAAGTGGTGGGCGTTCTACCGCGAGCTTTTCAACTTCAAGCAGATCCACTTCTTCGACATTGATGGCCGCATCACCGGCCTCGTCAGCCGCGCAATCACCTCACCCTGTGGCAAAATCCGCATCCCGCTGAACGAGTCCAAGGACGACACCAGCCAGATCGAAGAGTATCTTAAGAAGTACAGAGGTGAAGGCATCCAGCACATCGCCGTTGGCACCGACGACATCTATGAGGCCACAGACATGCTGGCCGAGGATGGCCTCAAGTTCATGCCCGGCCCGCCACAAACCTATTACGACCGCAGCGCCGAGCGCGTCCACGGCCACACCGAACCTCTCGACCGCATGGCCAAACACGGCATTCTCATTGATGGCGAAGGCGTCATCGGCGGCGGCATGACCAAGATCCTGCTACAGATCTTCTCCAAAACCGTCATCGGCCCAATCTTCTTCGAATTCATCCAGCGCAAAGGCGACGAAGGCTTCGGCGAAGGCAACTTCCGCGCCCTCTTCGAAAGCATAGAAGAAGACCAAATCCAACGCGGCGTCATCCAACAAGACGCCGCCGAATAACCAGCAGCACCCACAGCTGAAAAAAAGCCCGAAAGCGCGGGGGACGCTTTCGGGCTTTTTGTGTTCAGGAATGTATTCGCCAGTTTGCACTCACAAGCGCTCTTCAGATAACTATGTCTCAAATAAAGCCTCTCGCTTCTGGAAACTGTCTCCGGTAGATATTATTCTTCGCCTGCTCACAAATCAGCTTTGGTGCAGGGGGCTGAATTGCGATACCTTTCGTACGCAGATGTTCCCAAATTCCCCGACAGAGTTTCTCACTCTCTTCTACAGTGCCGTTGTCTAAGGCTTTTCTGAACCGGTATAGCTTTTCGAAAGGCGTAGATTGCCGCTTGCCTTCTTGTAATTTGCGATAAATTTCATGATGTTGGTGTCTATGGAGCTGGGCAATAATCGAGGCCGCATCTTCAACCCCAAGGGTTTGATTTAAAGTAAAAATATCTTTTGTTGAATCCATGGTAATCAAGAATCTAAGACGATTACTCTTAGATCCAACTACATCATCAAAAACACTACTGACGTACATCCTTTCGATAACGCCATTATTCTTTAACTTAACCAGATCTATTAGTTGTGACTCTTGAATGTTTCTAGGGCGAGTTTTCAAGAAACGCTCTATAATTTGTCGACTCAGATTATTATCTTGCTGGCTAGCGTATTCCAGCAAACAGTTTGAGACAGCTGTTTCATGAAGGTATTTTTGCGAGAGAACAGCGAGGATGGCTTCACTTTCCTCATCAAACGCAGCATACCTATTTAATGCATGAAGAGCAAAACTCGAGGAGGCATCTCCGAAAGACGTAGAAAGGAATTTAAAAATTTCTTTTCTCTCCCACGGGTTGGAAGAATCTAAGAACAACTGCTCCCCAACAAATAAATTAACATCCTTTTCATTCTTCAACTTGGAGGCATTAAAAATCCACGATAACTTCCCATAGTCATCCTTACGTTTCAATTCTTGTATTAGGTCTGAAACTCGCTGGTCTCTCGCATAGGAGATCTCTCGCGCTGCGTATTCGAACTGAGAACCGCTTAAATCAGCATCATCAAATATAGTGGTATTGCCAATTCTGACTTGCAAACCAAAAGTATTTCTGAGATCCGCCCCAGTAAAGTCAAAGCCATCTAAATCCGAATTCGAGAAGTTTACTCCAGCAAGGTCAGCGAACCTAAAATCATATTTCTTATTTAGGCCAAGTGCACTTACCAACTCTCCGAAATTGTCGGTCTCAATATCTTCAAGTGTATTAATTTTTGCGCCATATTCAGGCGCAATATCAAATTCTGAAAGAAACTTATTCATCTGGTGTATGCTCAACACTTGCTAGTATTAGTTCGCCCTGATACTGCCCGCCTTTCTCGGCTGTTACTTCGTGCAGACCTTTCGCAATTAACACTTTTAGAACTTTTGATTTATTACTGTTTTTAAATATTTTAGAGAAGCCTAGATTGCCATCAGTCTCTAGATATTTTTGCTTAACGGATACAGTAGTAGTTATGCTCTGACGATTTGCACCAAGCTTGGGCTGCAAATCACATAGCCGCTGATTATCTAGGTACGTTGCTGATAATTCTGTATTATCTCTCTCCCGTATAAGCCAGGTATCGTCGCCTATCGCTTTGACCGGAAAAATTTCTTTGACGAGATTTTCTTTAGTAGAGGAGTTATTTTTGTTGCTCTTATGGTTATCCCACTCGGCCTCCCCACCACTCGAAAAACTAGGGTTTACAAGAGGTACATCAAGTTTTCCCCTCACCTTAAAGCGGCGATCTCTCTGCTCCAGTTTTTCTTGAGAAATTTCTGATGACTGAGTAACTTCATAGCGTTCAGGAGTTTTTCGTTCTCCGTGTTTTGTGCCTGTTGTTACGCTAAATCCTTCGCATAGCACATTGAGCTCAGCCCTCTTGAAACTAGTGTATATGTAGTCCCCGCCGCAATTCAACTCACTAGGGTGAATTACTAATGTCACTGAAAGACTAGGGACAACCTCATCACTTTCAAAAGAGGTATCGAGTTCAGTCAATTTTTTTAATAGGGTTGGACGCAGATTTTTGAAAACTCATCAGGCAATTAAATCCAAAGACAATACAATTTTATAGTGCGTGAATCTTACTACAACCGCACAAGAATTGAAAAGCTGCTCATAAAACTATACATACCCCAACCACGTCAGCCCCACGATCCACCCATAACTCACCACCACGCAGAACACCGTAATCGGCAGCATCCACCAGCAGAATTGCCAGAAGGTGAAGGGGCTGGCACCGAATTTTTCGGCTTGTTGGACGACGATGACGTTGCTGGCGGCGGAGATGATGAAGAGGTTGCCTGCCACGGTGGAGATGGTCGAGAGCATCATGAAGGTGCCGGTGGTGCCGCCATCCAGCAGCTTCAGGTAAAGCTCCACCACGGGCACGTTGGAAAACAACTGGCTGGCCCAAAAGCTCACCACTGCGGTAATCGTCAGGTCGGCCAGCTGTCCCTGTAAAGAGCCCAGCATATATTGCAGGAGCCGGATTCGTAGAGGGAGCCGGTAACAATGAACATGGCCACAAAGAAGATCAGCGTCGGCCAGTCCACCTCACGAAACACCCGCAAGCGCTCATCCCCCGCCAGATAGATCGGCAAGCAGGACAACAGCCCCACCCAGCCAAACGGCAGCGGGCCAAGGTGGAAATACGTCCGGCCCAAACTATCACCCGTGATAATGCCCAGTAGCAGCACAACGGAAACAATCGCTGGCCACTGCCGCCTA
Source organism: Pseudovibrio sp. JCM 19062 (assembly GCA_001310715.1). The sequence goes on along the minus strand of BAXV01000066.1, from coordinate 10,874 downwards.
CTCACCTCAACTGTTTCGGCCTGTTTCTCCACATCCTTGGAGACCAGCGCACTCTCATCCGACCCGTTCTTCTTCACCAGCCAGTGAAAACGGAAGAACACCGCAACAAGACAAATCACACCGGGCACCAGCGCCCATACAATGAAGGTCGCCAGCATGTTGGCAAAGTCAGCCGCGTTCACCACCAGAATGTTCTGCGGGTTGCCAACGGGCGACACCATGGAGCCAACGGTCACCGCCGCACACAGCGCCACCAGAACCACCGTCAGCTTCCACTTGAAAGCGCGGCTTAGAATAATCGCAATCGGCACACCAATCACCGCCGCCGCATCATTGGTCAGCACCGCTGCACAAATCGCAGAAGCCACAATGAACCACAACAGCACCGCACCCGCATTGGCCCGCTTTAACAACAGGTCTGCAATCTCCTGAGAAAGACCCGTGTCATACAACGAGGAAGCGATACTGAACACGGCAAACAGATAGACAATCAAATGCCAGTCGACAGCCTGAAGCGCAGCAGAGGGCGTAATCTCTCCCAGCAACAGCAGCACAACTGCCCCTGCAAACATAATGTGCCAAATCCGCACTATGGACGGAAGCCACTGGCGAACAGCAATGCCAAAGAAGATAAGCGCGGAAACACCAAGAGAGACCGACATGCCTAACCGTAGCTTCCGTGGTTTGACAGCAGCTTAATCAAGGCTCCCACAATCGAGGAAAATCCTTGGTGGGTTGGAGAGAACTCTCACCTATTCTCGCCACAGACAGCACAACACTCAGGGTTCACATGAAGCTCAATAAGGCAATGCTAGGGACGAATTTTTTTTCGCTGGCGATGTCGTGGGTGGAATCGGACCCTATCTGGCAATCTACCTGCTCACCGGCCTGCACTGGACCCCCGGCGACATTGGTCTGGCACTGGCCATTGGCTCGCTGACAACAGTCGCACTACAAACCCCAGCGCGCCTTCATCGACAGCACCCGCAAAAAACGCCTGCTCCTCGCCTCCTGCGCCTTGCTCATTGGCTTCGCGACAATATCAATCCTGCTGTTCCCCCAGTTTCCGGTGGTCATCTACATTGCCCAAATCTTCATGGGCGTAGCCGTGGCCTTCGTCGGCCCCTGTATCGCCGCCATAACCCTAGGCATTTCAGGGCCGGAGCACTTCACGGTGCAAATGGGCGCCAATCAGGCCGCCAACCACTCCGGCAACGTCTTCGCCGCCCTTTTGGGAATTGGTCTGGCACTGTGGATTTCAGCGGAAGGCGTGTTCTGGCTGGTGGCAATCATGGCCTTGGGCATGGCCATCAGCATCGGCATGGTCAGCGGCTCCGCCATCAACCACAACACGGCCCGTGGCGGCCTGCACCACACCCCCGATGACGGCGACGAACCCTCCACCATCGGCACCATTCTGGCAGACAAACGCTTGCTCACGCTGGTGCTGTGTGTGTTCATGTTCCACTTTGCCAACGCCGCCATGTTGCCGCTGGTCGGGCAAAAGCTCTCGGTCAACTCCAACGTCAACATCGGCATTGCTTTCGCCGCTGCCTGCATCATCGTCGCGCAGTTCTGGATGACCCTCATGTCCATCCTGTGCGCTGCCAAAGCCGATAGCTGGGGCCGCAAACCGCTCTTCCTGCTGGCCTTCTTCATTCTGCCCATCCGCGGCATACTGTTCATGTGGTTTGAGGACCCCGTCATCCTGATCTCCATCCAGTCTCTGGACGGGATCGCCAACGGCATCTTCGGCGTGATTATCCTGCTCATCGCCGCAGACCTGACCCGAGGCACAGGCCGCTTCAATCTGGTGCAAGGTGCCCTTGCCGCCGTGGTCGGAATTGGGTCTGCAGCCTCCAATCTGATGGCCGAAGAGATCGTCCAGTTCTTCGGCTACTCCCCTGCATTTATCATGCTTGCCATACTGGCCCTCATCGGTGGCAACATGTACCTGTTCCTCATGCCAGAAACTTTGCCGGCTCAAAAAAAATACGGATGATGGGGCTACCACCCAACAAATTGGCTGATGCCAGCGGCCAGATCACCGCAACTTTCAGGTGAAAACATTGATTTATACGGTTACTCTCTTTATTTGAGCACCCTCAGAAACTTATGTTTGTTTCCATACAAATATGAATACGCATTAATGCGAATCGCAGGCCAGTACGCGAATGATCGAAAAAGCCAGTAGAGAGCAGGTTCGCCGCCAAAACCGGTTCGTGGTGTTGTCCACGTTGCGCAGTCACATCAGTTTGGCGCGGGTTGATCTTGGCAGGCTCACAGGGCTCTCCCTTGCCGCCGTCACTTCCATCACGGGTGACCTCAAGGATCGCGGTCTGATTGCAGAGCTGGAAGAACAGCCCAATCCGGATAACACCACACGGGGCCGTCCACGCACTTACCTGCGCCTGCGGGATGATGTGGCCCACGTCATCACCGTCAAAATATCGCTGGACCGTGTCTCTCTTGCGCTCGTGGACTACACCGGCCTGCAACACGCCGAAGCCAAGTTCATGGTGGAATCCTCCGATATGGGCGGAGATGCCTTCATCGCCTTGCTCGCCCGCGAAATCAAAGAGCTGATGAAAGCAGAGCCCCGGCGCGCGCGCAGTGTCATGGAAATCACCGTGGCAACCCAAGGCATCGTCGGCAAACACTACGGCTCCATCATCTGGTCGCCAACCATTGCAGAACGTCAGGTGGAACTCACCGCCAAGCTTTCCAAAACCCTCGGCATCGCCTGCACGCTTTACAACGACACCAACATGATCGCAGAGGCCCTGCACCGGCAGGACTCCGAAAAGTACAGCGGCAACTTCGTCATAGTCTATATCGACCGCGGCGTCGGTATGGGTATCTTCATCAAGGACGCACTTTATCGCGGTGAAACCGGAGCTGCTGCCGAATACGGCCACTCCCCGTACACACCAGACGGCGCGGCCTGCAGATGCGGCAACAAAGGCTGTCTGGAAGCTTATATCGCCGACTACGCACTCTATCGCGAAGCGCAAAGGCTGCCCAAGGAAACCGCGCCCTCCGCAATGTACTATGGGCCTGAATACATTCAGGATCTGCGAGCCCGCGCCCGCATGGGAGATGCTCAAGCACAAAAGGTCTTTACCGACGCAGGGTTTGCACTGGGCGTCAGCCTCGCCCGCACAATCTCCCTGCTCGACCCAAGCCGCATCGTGCTCACAGGCAAGGCAATGCAGGCCTATGACCTGTTCAAACACGGCATGAACAAAGGCCTCGAAAGCGGCCTGCTCGCCCCGCTGCTGGACTCGGTTAATCTGGAAGTCCTCCCATGGGACGAAGACTTCATCCTCCAGGGCCTCCTCATCAAAGCCCTGAAACACTTGGATCAGGCACTGGTGCATTAAAAAAGCCGGCAAAAGAGAAATCTGTGGTTTCCCTACTGCTATGGTGAGGCCGCTGCTTTCATTCCCCCGTGTCAGGTTTTGCGCTTAAAACAGCATCAATGAATGGCGATTTACCAGCTAGGTACTCACCCATCCCAGCAGTATTTTCGGCCTCTAGTTCAAGCTTGAGGCGCTGATATTGCTCTCTTAAATCAACATCCTGTCGCAGAAGATCACGGAAGTACAGCATTCTTGAGATCTCCAAATGCCCAATCGGGCAGACATGCAACTTATGTGTCCGAACACCAGCAACGTCCTTCCGGTAATAGTGATGTTCGGGCGATAAGTCTTTACCACGAATGTGGCCACACGATCGCAGGAACCTGTCAGCTTCAGGAGTACGATGGAGATTTGATACTTCGACTAACATATCAATTTCAGGCTTGGCTGCTAGTCCCGGAACCGCTGTGCTACCAACATGATGGATAGCAACAAGACGATCTCCAAAAGCATCAGAGATTAAATTTCGCTCCTTCTCGAACTTTTTCGACCAAGCTGGATCAAACGCCGTAATCTTGCTGGTAAGCACCAATGTCTCCTTCTCAGAACAGGCATTGCAATTTCCATTATTACCGTGCAACCAATCAAAGAAAAAGCCGGTCCCATAAGAACCGGCTTTCCCAAAACTCATTGTAGCTTGCTTAGCTGCGCGAAAGCATCGCGGAAGGCAAACCGCGCGCAATGGTGTGTGCCACCAAGGTTGCCAGCGCCACCTTGATCAGGTCACCCGGAATAAACGGAAGACTGCCAACCATGAAGCCTGATCCAGTGACATCCCTGCTTTGTAAGCCAGCACCGGCACGCCAAATGCATGCACCACAACAATACCGCCCAGCACGCCGGAAACAATCGCACCAAACACCACGTTCATATTGCGCATGGCTCGCATGATCGCGCCAACAGCAACCGCTCCAAAAAAAGTAACCCGCCAGATAGCCAGCCGTCATGCCGTAAAACACGCCGATACCACCACGGCCACCCGCCAGGAACGGCAAGCCAAGCGCAACGAGGAACAGCAGCAAAGCAACAGCAAGCCCGCCACGCACCGGACCAAGCATCATACCCGCCAGCATCACCCCAAGCGACTGGGCTGTGATTGGAATTCCACCAGCAAGCCCCAGCTCAATCTTAGGCACCAGCCCAGAGCAGCAATCAGGGCCGCATAAAACGCAATCTGAACAAGAGAACGATCACTGGACATTTTCATCCTATCTTTCTTTTCACCCGAGAACCCGTCAGCACCACCACGGGCTATCAGAGCTTCAGCAACATGATCTGTCATTTTAATCGCATGCAAGGCAAATGGGGCCAGCAAACGCCAACTGTTTGCGCGCGCGGTTCTGGCCTTATACGCTTCTTGCAGCGAGGCATAAACCGCCAGTAACACCGGAACAAACCGGATAACCAAAGCAACAGCCAACGACACCCTCCTTGAGGAGATGCCAAACACACGCAGAGGCCGGAACAGCGGTTCCACCGCGTCCATCAGCGCCTCCATATGCGTTGTTATACATATGAAATTGGCAAGCAGCACCATCGCCAATAGGCGCAACACCGCAGTAATGCCCTGCTCGATATCTCCCAGAAACACATGCACCAGTAAGATGATGCCCATCATCCAGAGCAACGGGCGCACCGCCTTCACCTTTTCCAGCCCCTGCCTGCCAAGGCTTGCATAAAGCAAAACCACAAACGCCAGCAGGGCTGCAGAGAACCAAAGCGTGTTGAACGGAATGATCAGCAGACTCAACAGAAACAGAAAAATCAGTTTCACTCTGGCAGGAAGTCGATGCGCCCAACTGTTACCCGTCATGTAAAGGGAAATCATGCGCGCGCAGCTCCCTCAAAATGAAGGTGAGCCCCGGAAAGCTCGTGCTCCTCATAGGCCGCAAGCACATCCGCAGGCATTCCAATCTGTTTGATCCTGCCATCCTCAATCCAGAGCACCTTGTCGTAATCACGCAGTGCATCCAGCTCATGGCTGACAAAGAGGATCTGCTGATCCAGCTGCTCCAGCTTACGCCGCAGCGCCGCCCGTGTCCGCAAATCCAGACTAGAGAACGGCTCATCCAGCACCACCAGCTTCGGCTCCATGATGAGCACGGCCAGAATACAGATCAGCTGCTTCTGCCCTTCAGAAAGCTCATGAACAGGCCGTTCCGCCAGCTCCGCAATGCCATGCTCCTTCAGCAGAGCCAGCCCCTGCGCCTTCGCATCTGCCTTGCCAACACCAAGCTGGCGCAAGCCAAAACTCAGCTCTTCCAGCGCAGTTGGAAAGATCAGCTGATGATCCGGGTTCTGAAACACAAAGCCAGTTATCCGCGCCAGTTTCTTGGCACCCTCACCCGAAGCAACTCCATGCACCACCAATGACCCGTCACTGATCGGCAGCAACCCATTCAGGCTGCGCACAAGCGTAGATTTGCCGGAGCCATTGCGCCCAATAATCCCGACCCGTTGATCCGACAACGCAACACTCACACCGCTGATGATCGTGGTACCGCCGCGTTCAATGGAAGCATGGTCAAAAATGATAGTTTTTGAAGTGTCGTTCACGCCGTATCTTCATATTTGGCGCGCAGTCCCAAAAAGGGCATACCCATTCTCATAAAAGGACTGCGCCTTAAAGCAAAAAGCTAAAGCCATTCACCTGATCGTTTTCCGGCAAAGGACTTTAACAAGCGTCGCCTTTCTATACACAATGCGGAATGGCAACACCACGGAAAACTGGAAAAGCAGGAGAGACCACCACATCGTGACACACAGGTCTGCCTGTGTAAGCTTTGGAGCCTTTTCAGAGATTCATTAATTTAGAGGTATTGCCATGTCAGCAGTGCTGTTCACCGACACCCTTGTTGCCAACCATTGGGACCAAAACGCCGATCAGTGGAAGAAAGACGTTGAGGCTGGGCTCGATGTCTATGAAAGGGGGGGACATGTACCACATGCACAGGGTGTTTTTTTATTTTATCCCCGCCACAATTTTGAAGGCTTTTCCTCGGAACGCGGCGAGGTTAGGTTATCTCTGTTGCTAGTAATTTCGCTGCACAGAAGCTTACAAGAAAGATGAGATGTAACTTTTTTTATAGGTTAGCGAATTAGTCAAAATGTATAATCATTATACACGTCGTTTCAGTACGTATTTTGAGGATGATTAAGGTTTTTCCTCATGTACAGTCTAAGTAAACTACTCATAATGACTAATCTTCACATCCAAAGAGTTGTATTTTTTTACAGTAAAATAGACAGTTCTTCTTTATTTTTGATTCCGCAGGCTGTCGAATCATGTTAGGTAAAATTGTATTGATCGGAAAGGAGGTTCGAGGCAAAACTTAAGGCAGATTAGAACGTGTAAGGTCTATATATTAGGAGATAAGTTGAGGAAATTCAGAGTCGCAATCAAGATATCAGGGCCAATCCTGATCATTGATCCGGTAGATCTAATAGATCTAGCTGGAGTGCTAGGCGTTATATTAACCTAGGCACCCCTACCAAATTAGCAAAAAGGGATGGCTCTTGTTGGTAGCTCGCGCCATCCCTCCCAGCGAGAATAGACATAGGAAGCGCTCTAGGCAACAGGATCAGTATAAAATTCTTATAGGGTCGACTAATTGTCTGGGGTCTGCTGCGGTGCGGTCCGCCGTTTCCCAATTAGCCGATTCAAGCAGCCTTCACTACTTCGCTTGCTGTGGTCTTCAAGTAGGCTTGGATGTCTACCGTGACCTGTTCACATGGCCAGCCTTTGAGCAATTTCTGGGCGATGTCACCGGCAAGAAAATTCAAAGGCTCAGCGCTTCAGCGTGCCCAGGTTCCCTCGCACCTTGAGCGAGTATCTGAACCCCATCATCAAGACAGGTCTCCAAATCAACGAAATTCAGGAACCAAAACCAACAGAAGAGGCTATTCAGCAGGAACCACGCTTCCACCGCTGGAAAGACCTCTCCGCTTTCCTCCTGATGGTCAAAGCAACCAAGCCCGAAACGGCGTAGTCACAAGACTACGCCAACACATCGCGCAAGGAAGCAAGCCAGTCCTTCACCCGTGCCGACACCCTCGCATGGTCCAGTGCTTCAAACTTATTCCAGCTCCACGCGTCCTCGGGGCAAAGCTCCTCCAAAAAGGCATGCAGCTCTTTCTGCTTAGATTCTGGCAGCGGCAGATTGGCGGCATGCCGTAAAAGCAACACCTGCTCCTGAAGCCGCAAGAACACCCAGAAGGCTTCCATCATAGGCCGCAGCAGGTGCGGCTGCGTCTGCCAGCTTGCTCCGGAAAACAAATCCCGCGTGACAATCGGCCCAGCCCCATGACAGTGAAACTGAACGCAGCCCATATACCCAGTGGTCGCCAGATCAGCATGGATCCTGCACTTGCCGCAATCCTCAAGGTTGCGGCACGGCTCACCTGCCGCTTTATCAAACGGAAAAACAGGCGACTTATCAAAGGCAAGTGCCACGCAACACAGCGCAGCACACTTCTCACAATCAGCCTTCAGGCGTTCATCAAGTTGGTTCAGGTCCATAGCGCCTTATTGGCACAAAACCAAAGCCAACGAAAGCAATCTCAAGCTTCTGATGTATGCAGAATGTTACTTGAAGGCCAAATGCACCCAACTGCAGTAAACAGGGGGATAACGCTCAGGTCACGGTTTCAATCGGGCCTCAGAAAAAGCGGGCATAAACGATCACTGAAATTCCCCGTGGGAAACGTATCCCCACCGCAGAGCGTTATGGTAGCCCCTCACCCGCAGCCAAACGACCCAGTCACACCCAGCAACAAACCTCGGATCAGCCAGTCTCTCGCTGCACAGCCGCCAACAACAAACCAACTCAGAAAATACGCTTTCAACGCATCCCACACGCAAATAACGCAAACCGACGCAAACAAGCGCGCAGCTGACAATCAGGCGTCCACAAACCCGATTTCTCGCTGCAACTTCTTGCTCAGCTTCTGCGCAATTATGCGATGTGCCTCAGAGATATACGCCTTGATATCATCATCAGACATTGCCGCCGCTGACTCAAGCTGAACCCACTTCGCCCGCGCCAGATAAGGCGCCGGAATAATCCCGGCCTGCTCCGTCAGGATCTGATAGGAAAGCTCGGAGCACTTAAAGCTGATCTTGATCCCATCCTTTTCCGGAGCATCCTCCCCCAGTTGGAACAAATCGCAAAGATCTTCCCCCCAACCTTCCAGACAGACGCATCCCCCCATTGGATGACATGACTCACCCCAACCAAAGACGCGCAATACTGATCAAACTCATCCCGAGTCAAAGCAACAACTCCCAAAAACAATCAGCTCAAACAAAGAGCACGAGAAACATAACACACCCCACCAAGAGTGCAGCAAGCCCTGATGCCCGAAAGCCACTGGCAGCACTGATTGCGGCTACGCGAAAATCAATGACACGCCAGAGCCCGCCAATACAAAGTCAATAACCCTGTCATGCTGACGCGCACTGATCTTGCTCAAAATGCGTTTCGCTCCATAGGTCCCAACAGTAATCGAAGCCCCCACCATCACCCCGCTAACAATGATGTCATAGGGCAGAGCACCCAGATGATTGAACGTAAACACCTTCGCTCCAAATACAAAAAGAGAGCCAGCCGCTTCAGTGGCAATCAAGACGCCTTTGACCAGACCAAAGCCAGAAAACACAGCAAGACTGAGCGGACCAGTTGAAGCAACCAAACCAGTCAGAAACCCAATGCAAACCCCACCTGCAATCAGATGAACGGGCTTACTTCCTATTTGTTTCGATCTGAGAAAATAACGGCCCGGAATCAGGCAAAGAAAGAAAACGCCCAGCATAAGACTACCAGTTGATTCAGGAAGCTCAATCAGCGTCTTAGCGCCCAACGCCGCCATTGGAATACTCGGCACAGCATAAAGCCAGACAGCCTTCCAGTTCACAGAACGCCACCAAACGCAAACCCGTCCGATATTAGCCAGTAAACCGGAAATCGCCATAATGGGAATAGCAGCTTTCGCCCCGTAAATGCCCACCAACACCGGCAGTAGAATAATCGAAGAGCCCGTACCAACGATCCCAGACAGCAAACCAGCCAGAGTGCTTGAAACAAAAATGATTAGGAAATCCAAATGACTACTCGTCCTAAAACAAACTAGATCACCGTAGTCGCTACCAGCAAATCTGAACAATGCCAAGGGCCCAGTCAGACTGACATGCCTATCAGAACAACAAGAGGTCTCTAGAGCTTAAACCCGCACACTTGCCCAAAACGCAACGTACACCATTGCTGTAAACTGAGGCGCCCCCGCGTGCAACGCAAACTGCCATCGCGCCGAACACCACCACGCAACGCCCCCGACCTCCAATCATCGCGGCTGACAAATCTAGCAAACCACGCCCTCATCACAGAACTTGTTTTCACGGATCCAAGGCGGATCCTACCAGCAACAACATGGCCTTCACCCGATCTCCGGAGCCTTTCTGTCCGTACAGGATGCAGTCCAGCTGCACACCAATGATCGTAAGCTATAGAGAAAAGAGCTGACCCCCAGTCCGCGCTAAATACCAACCTGCTTCACGAGGAGCGTAGGAGGTGTATCCTCATTCTTAGGCTGCCAGCCACGCGCCCTATAGAACGCCAGCGCGGTAGCCGTACTCTCCAGGCTCATTTGCCCGCGACCGTGATGTTTTAAGACCTCTTCAAGATCACTGAGCAGCAATGAGCTAACACCACCAAACCGATGTTCCGGCGCCACATAAAGCAAGACCACACTACGCGAAGCAATATGGCACGACCCCACACCGACAATCTCCCCATCCCGCACAGCAACCCGCATGACAAGGTCAGGATCACCCAGCCATTTCAAAAATGTATCGGTCGTCTTATTCGCCAACCACCCGGAGACCTCACCCGGCTCATTTTTATGATCCACCTCGCACAACTGCAAAATGCTCTCCCGCAACACACGAACCGCCGCAGAAGCATCAGCAGGACCAGCGCCCCGAACCTGCACACCCAAATTTGCATATTTCAAACCCAAAACAATACCGTAACCCAGCAACACGACACCACAACATCCAAAACGACAAGATGGCAAAACGGACAAGTCCTCCCAAACACGCCCCTAAAGCATTGCCTGCTCGAGCCAAATCTCTCGCACAACCTGCCCCAATGATCGCGACATTTATGCACTCGCCCTTGCCGAAGGGCACACGGGAAGGTTCATCCTTTCCCATCAATACATGATTACAGAGGTTCAGCTTCTAATCCCGATAAGTCACGCCAGCCCATTTCAGTCCGCACAAAACTCCGGATGTATATTGGAGTCTGATCGCAAACACCGCACTATGGCCACGGCTTCGCTTATCGGCCCTCGGCGTCGATGCCCGCCGCACGATGGTTGCGGCAATTGCCTGGGGTGTTTCAGAACGCCAAAAGCCCCGAGCATTTCTGCATCGGGGCTTTTGTGTGTGTCTTA
>BAXV01000065.1 GCA_001310715.1 Pseudovibrio sp. JCM 19062 | reverse complement strand
GAGAATTGCGATCTTGTGTTTGCCAATCAGTTTGACGGCGCCTTCTTTCTCCAGACCTTTGAGAACACGGCTTACGGTTTCAGCACGCAGGCCGAGGTAGTCCGCGATGGACTGCCTTGAGATCGGGAGTGTGAACTCCTCTACAAAGCGCGGAATGCTCAGGCGGTTGCGGAGTTCGAAGATAAACGAGGCCATGCGCTCTGTCGGCGTTTTTTTGCCCAGATCAGAGGAATGGTCAAACTGCTGGTGCATGATGTCGGTTGCTCGACGCCAATAGATGCGGCGCAGATTGGCATCCTTCAGAAGCAGTTCTTCAAAGATACCACGCGGAACGAGCTTCACACTTGTAGGCGCGAGCGCGACGACTTCACCTGATGCATGCCGATCGGCACGGTTCATGTCCAGATATTCGCCCGGGAAGCGGAGCGTGAGCAGAGAGCGGCGGCCATCACTCAAGTGGCTCTCGACAGCGATTACACCATTGAGGACTGCAAAGACGACAGGTTCTGAGAAATCTTCCGGTGCGAGCTGGTCTCCATCGTTCAATTCGATGGTTCTGGCGGAGCGTAATTCTGCTTTGTCAAAATGAAAATGCATTGGGCGGCAGATGCACTCTTCGCCCTCAAATCCGCAGGATTTCTGAACACACTCAAAAGAAAGTTGGTCAGGTGATGACACTATCTTTGGAGGGGTTGTCCCCGACATGTGTTAAGCTCCCCGCGTTTTAGGTAATTTGGCGTAAAGTCCCCAGTTCCAGGGTACATTGATATAAGTCAATATTCTACAGATTACTTTTAATCAATGTTTTCTTATCGGATGAAGTGAGAAAATATTATTGCTTAGAACTCTTGTAGCTCACTCCTGATTGTAATCATTAAACGCAGTTCAACCCATGCAGAAATAGGGCGTTGGGCAATGGCTCGATGGAGACCTCGCGCGTAAGCTGGCTGCTCTTGAGGTGTTTAACAAATACGTGGCTTGAGGGGTCGCTTCGGAGGCAAGATGAGAGCTGGCCTTGTGGTCTTTATCTGCTGCTGAATACGTTATAAGAAAACCTTCCGGCATGTGCTGGAAGTTTTTGAGACGACAGGGGATATCATGCGATCAAAGACGCTTTCTACCGGCTACAAGATGCCAATGATCGGCTTGGTACGGTGGGCTTTGCAGAGGGAGAGACCTATCCTGCTGTTCGTGCAGCGTTGAAGGCTGGTTATCGCCATTTCGATTGCGCGTTCTTGTACGGCAACGAAGCCGAGATTGGTCAGGCGATCGCAGATGCGATGAAGGAAGATGGCCTCAAGCGCAGTGACCTCTTTATCACCTCCAAGCTTTGGAACAGCTTTCACAAACCCGAGGATGTGAGAGAAGGGCTGGGGAAGTCGCTTGCTGATTTGCAGGTGGATTATCTGGACCTCTATCTGATGCACTGGCCGGTGGCATTTAAGAAAGGTGTCATGAAGGCTCAAAGCGCTGAGGATTATCTGACGCTGGAAGAGGTGCCCCTGATGGATACATGGCGGGTGCTGGAAGATTGTTTTGATGATGGTTCGGTAAACACGATTGGTGTCTCCAATTTTAGCGCCCAGAAGCTGGATGATCTCATTATGGAGGCGAGGGTTGCTCCGGCAGTCAATCAGGTTGAGCTGCATCCCTTCTTCCAACAGAATGACCTGCGCTCCTATTGCTTGCATAACAACATCGCACTGACCGCGTTTTTCCCACTTGCACGGGGTGTTCCTGCTGATTTGCCTGACTCAAAGAAGACGGATGTGGTCCTGACCCATCCCGTGATTGTGGAAATTGCCGAGAAGCATGGTGCAACACCAGCTCAGGTCGCATTGAAGTGGTCAATTCAAAACGGCATTATTGTGGTGCCGAAATCCGGTAACTCAGAGCGTATGGCGGAGAACATCGCTGCGCTTGAGTATGACCTTGATGAGCATGACATGGCGCGTATCGCGCAGTTGGACAAGAAAGTTCGACGGGCGACCGGGAATTCCTCTTATTTCCTGCCCGGTAGCCCTTACACCTGGGAAAACCTCTGGGACGAGCCTCGTCCAGAGTAATTGCAGTGGCATCTTAAAGCTGGAAGTGTTTCTGGTGGGGTCAGAACTGGAGCTGGTTGTAGGCCTCTTTCTTTTCCTGCCAGAATGCGATGCTGAGCATCATCTGGCGTCCCATTTCCAGTCTGGTTTCGAATGTGGCACTAGCGATGTGTGGGGTCAGGGTTGTGAAGGGGGATTTGATTAGCTGATCGGGCACGTTGGGTTCATTGGGAAAGACATCAAGCGCGGCAGCACCAAGCTTTCTGCTTTCAAGGGCTGTGATCAAGTCCTGTATGTTGACCAGTGAACCACGGGCGATGTTGATGAGTAAGCCGTTGGGGCCCAAGGCTCCATGACCTCAAGATCAATCGCGTTTTCCGTCTCAGGACTGCCCGGTGCTGCGATGAGGAATACATCTGAGTCTTTGGCCAGCTCCAGAGGTGTGGCGCGGCTTTGCTTGTCTTGATTGGGGTTGGCATGGTGGTCACAATACAAGACATTCATCCCAAATGTGCCACCCAGAATCTCCGCAGTTTTTTTGCCAATGCGCCCGTAGCCAAAGATGCCAAGTGTTTTGCCGCGCAGGCTGTACCCCATGCCGAGCTTTTGCGTGAGCCAGTCTCCGTTGCGAATAAAGCGGTCACCCTCGGCAATCCGGCGTGACGAGGCCAGTGCGAGGCCGACGGCATGGTCGGCGACGGCTTCGGTGAGAGCGTCCGGTGTGGTTGTGATGATGATGTTACGCTTGCGCGCCTGTGCCAGATCAATCTTGTCGTAGCCGACCCCATAGACGGCGATGAGCTCAAGGTTTGGCAGGGCTGCCATCACCTCGCCCGAGAGCCCGAAATCGCCCTTGGTGGCGGCTATACGAATATCTGGCAGAACCCGGGCCTTAAGCGCGTCATTCTGCTGAAGCTCCCAATAGCGGGCGACTGAGAAGCGGTTTTTCAGCTGCTCGTTGATTTCGTCAGGCGCATAAGCTCAGTTGTAAAACATCGATCATTGAACGGTCATCTGCAGATTGCTTGAGTGCATTCGCCAAGAGTGCCTCAACTTGCAGATATTCGCCAGTAGAGAGTTGTTACTCTCCAACAGTTGCAGCTGCTCGTATGCGCTGTAAACGAGCAGGCATTATGTAAAAGTGAAAATCAGATAAAGCATGCCTACCAGAATGCTGGTTACGACCAAAGTACCGCCAAAGTCGGTTGCTGCACATTGGATAGCTTTGACAGGAAGTCGGCACATAATAATCCCCCCTATACCTTGTAGAGACTTTGAATCTCTACCTGAAATATTAGTTGGGAGGCCTGTAAATAAGTAGACTACATAATGTCGCAGTTGCGTAAAAGGACATGGTTGTTTGCTTATGTGAGTTTGTTTGGGTTTGGTTTATCTATTTGATTTTAATTATGAAATTTATTGAGTGATGTTGTGGGCTCAGACCGGTTTTGGTTTAGGGTGGCAAGCTTGTTAGGTTAGGGTGGGTGTTGTAAGTCAATAGTATCCAACTGGCTGCAAACAGCTGAGAAAAACAAGAAAAAAAATTGGAGTGTGAGCGGTGGCCCGTCCAGCAAACCTCTCGAATGCGGTTTACGGCAAGATGAAAGAAGCTGTCGATTCCGGTGAATTCCCGGAAGGGTTAAAGCTTCCCACTGAAAGTGCGCTTTGTGAGCGGTATGGTGTTTCGCGTCCTGTTGTGCGCGGTGCATGGAGCGCTTGCGAAAAGAGGGCTACATCAAGACTGTGCGCGGCTCTGGTAGCTTTGTCATTAAAGAGCACGTCACCCCAACCCCGTTTGCTCCCACGCTGGGCAAGTTTGCGATCTCTGGCATTGGCGATGTTATTCAATGTCAGGAAACACGCATGGTCTTTGAGGGCGAGATGGCGGCCCTTGCTGCGGAACGCTGGACGGATGAGGAGATGGCGGAGCTGGATGCGGCGCTTGCGCAGATCCACCGTGACGGGCTGGATTCCGTCAGCACGGTTGACGGTGACATGCGGTTCCACTGTGCTGTGATCCGTGCGGCCAATAATGACTATGCGGCGGCTGTTTATGACCTCATGAAACCGCAGATCCTCGTGGGGATGAACATGAGCAAAGGGCTGTATCCGCTTTTGCCTGAGTTTGCTCACCGGCATGGCATTGAAGAGCACAAGGCCATTCGGGATGCGATCAAAGCGCGGGACGCGGAAGCGGCGCGCCGCGAAATGCGCAACCATATCGGCTTCTTTGGTGATCAGTTCAAATAGGGGCGCTCGTCGCCTTCCTTAACGAGGGGCTCCTCGTATCCGCCTTTCAGATGCCTCATACAGCATGCGTCACTTTGGGGCAGCTGCGTCAGTTTCCAGTGCTTGGAGCTGTTGTTATGATGCTGGAAGATTCGGATGCTTGGAATGGAATGATATTTTGTTGGCTCAGCACCTTCCTATATTTTATGGCAATTTGAAATTATCCGCCTACGTTTATATCTGTCGACCTTATTGAAAATATTAGGGATTTAAGAGGAGAGACCACTTGATTGGCTGGTGATGTTGTTTGCATGCTGGCTGCAAAATCACAATGGTGTCCCCTGTGTGGAATAGAGTTTGTGCCAGAGGTTGGAATGTTTCAGGAAATCAGTATCGGGTCTTTGCCAAAAGGGCAGCGGAACACAATCTGTGATGTTCCGGGTGTCAAGGTTGGGCATGTGACGCTTGCCGATGGAGACTGCCAGACTGGCGTTACTGCAATCACCACGCGCGACGAGAATGCGTTTGAGGTGAGAACCCGTGCTGCCTCCCATGTGTTTAACGGGTTTGGCAAAAGCATCGGGTTGGTGCAGGTGGAGGAACTGGGCGAGCTGGAAACGCCGATCCTCCTGACCAATACCCTGAGTGTTGGTGCGGTAAGTGAAGGATTGATCCGACATACGCTTGAGCAAACGCCGGAAATTGATTTGATGAAGGCAACCATCAATCCGGTGGTGTTTGAATGCAATGACGCCTTCTTGAATAAGATCAGCGCTTTAAAGGTGAGGCCGCATCATGCCGAGGAGGCAATTGGTGCGGTGTCGGAAGAGTTTGAGCAAGGTGCCGTTGGTGCCGGGCGCGGTATGTCCTGTTATGGGCTGAAGGGCGGTATCGGCAGTGCCTCTCGTCAGGTGAAGATTGGCAAGCGCGTCTATCATGTGGCGCGCTGGTGCTTGCCAACATGGGCCGCCTGCCTGATCTGGTTCTGGGTGGCCAACATATCGGACCGCAGATTGAACAGCACCTCTCTAGTGATGAAAGCGGGCCTGAGAAGGGCTCGATTATTATGATAATCGGCTGTGATCTGCCGCTGAGCGAACGGCAACTGAAGCGGGTTGCCAGTCGAACATCTGTAGGACTTGTACGAACTGGTTCATTTCTTGGTCACGGAAGTGGCGATATAGCTTTGGCATTCACAACCGCAGACCCTGTCGACACAAAGAGCAGAAAACGCACTCATTCGGTGGAACAAGTGGATGAGCGGCGAATTGACCGGGTGTTCAGAGCGGCTGCGGAAGCTACAGAAGAAGCCATTGTCAATTCAATGTTGAATGCGGAACGCGTGACGGGTCGCGATGGCAATGCCCGTTATGCATTGGGAGAGTTTGGCGATTTAATGGGGGATGCAAATGAATAAGCAGGAAATCAAGCTCCTTGATGAAGCTTTTGCCTTGCCGGAAGATACCAAGTGGTCCTCTTTTGGAGAAGGCCATGCCAATGAGACCTGGTTCGGAGAATTGGAAGGTGAGGAGCCTGTTGTGCTTCGTCGTCACAACCCGAACAAAACCGAGGCGCAGATCCTTTCCGAATTCAAGTGTCTGGATTTGCTTCAGGATATGGTTGGCTACGCGGTCCCGAAGGCGCTTTATGGTGTTAATCAGGAGCGCGTTACCGAAGTGGAGGGCGCGCATTACTCTCTCTTTGAGTTGATTGAAGGTGAAACACCTGCGCTGGATAAGGTTGAGACCTGTAGGCAAGCGGGTCAGGCCTTGGCAAACGTGCACATCAAGCTTTGGGAGGGGCGGGATGTGTTTCGGTTTGCGGAGAACGAGCGTCCGGGTGTGAGTAAGCAGACACTGAAATCAGGGAAAGACCTGCTGGCTGCGCTCTCCGAGCTGGAAGCCTCCAAGAGTATTGATCCAAAGTACCTGAGCGCCGCTTATTGGGCGGATGTGGACAGGGCTCTGGATGATGTGCTGGGGAGGCTTGGTAGTCTGAATGAGACCAGGCACCTGATCCATGGTGATTTTGGACCGGGGAACACGCTGATCAACAAAAGCACTGGCGAGTTGGTTGGCCTTCTGGATTGGGATGAATGCCGCTGGGATTTGCCGGTCTATGATGTGGTTGGTGTCTATCCGTTCCTCTGCGAGATCGACAAGTCTCTCGGGGAAGCTTTTGTTGAGGCTTACTTTGGTGGGCTGAAGGGGTCGCCTCATCCGCTGGCTTCTCGTGAAAGCGAGACGCGGGAACTGATCGGCGCTGTCCAGTATGTGACGACCTATAAAGAGTTTGAGCTGATGGTGGACAACCACCTTGATGAGCCGGAGTATCTGGCGCAGCTGCTTGAACAGCTGGCCTAGCTCTTAAATCGCTTCTCTCACGGTGTGCTTTACCCGTGAGAGAAGCTTGGGCCAGCTTCTGACCATTTGATGTTGTTTTTGTCCAGATAGTTCAATGCCTTGCGGATATCCAGATAGAGCTGCTCCACCGAATCGTGGGAGACGCGTGGCGCACCATGATGCGCTGGACCACGGTATCCTGCATATCTGCGGGCAGCGGATAGGAGGCGATTTGCCATCCGCTCATGCGCACACGCTCTGACAAATCGTAGAGCGTGTAGTGGGCTTTCTTCGGTTCTTTCAGACGGTAGCACACGCAGGGCAGGGCCCTTTGCCATCGTAAAGGACCTCCAGTTCTGGCAGTTCTGAGAGTTTCTTGGCCAGATACTGCGCGTTTTCTGCGCAGGCTGACTGAATGGCCCTGTAGCCAACGTAACCCAATCTCATGAAATTGTAGTACTGGATGATGATCTGGCCGCCGGGGCGAGAGAAGTTGAGGGCAAATGTGGGCATGTTGCCGCCCAGATAGTCAACATTGAAGACCAGATCAGCAGGCAGCTCTTTCTTATCGCGCCAGATTACCCAGCCAACCCCCAGAGGGGCGAGTCCGAACTTGTGGCCGGAGGCGTTGATGGATTTTACACGGTCAAGGCGGAAATCCCACACCAACTCGGGGTGCAGGAAGGGAGCAACGAAGCCACCGGATGCTGCATCCACATGGACGGGGATATCCAGACCGGTTTCGATTTGGATTTTGTCCAGCTCCGCGCAGATTTCCTGCACTGGCTCGTACACACCAGTGAACGTGACGCCAAGGGTAGGGACAACACAGATTGTGTTTTCATCCACGTAGTCTTTCAGCTGCTCGGGCCGCATGTGGAGCGAGCCCTCGGTGAGCGGGATCTGGCGTAGTTCCACGTCGAAGTACTTGGCAAACTTGTGCCAGCACACCTGGACGGGGCCGCAGACAATATTGGGTTTATCGTGAGGTTTGCCTGCCTTCTTCTGGCGATCTCTCCATGCCCATTTCAGGGCAAGGCCACCCAGCATGGCTGCTTCTGATGAACCGGTGGTGGAACAGCCGATGGTGTCTTCTGCTTCCGGCGAGTTCCAGAGGCTGGCGATCATGTGCACGCAGCGGGCTTCAATTTCCGCCGTTTGCGGATATTCATCCTTATCGATCATGTTTTTATCGATGCAATCGGCCATGAGTGTGTGGACTTCGTCTTCCACCCATGTGGTGCAGAATGTTGCAAGGTTCTGGCGGGCGTTGCCATCCAGATAAAGTTCATCCCGAACAAGGTTGTAGGCTTCTTCCGGGCTCATTCCGGTTTCTGGGATGTGTTCCTTGGCGAGTCCTTCCACCGCGCGGGTCGTGGTGTAAACGTCAGGACTTTTGCTGGCACTTTTCTTCCACAGTGGCATGAGGTGCTCCGAAATTGATTAGCTGGCGCAACTCTAGCGACAGTGCCTGAACTCCACGTAAGTTTTACAAATTCAATTTGGAGTGTCCTGTTGACCTTTTAAAGAAAACGGGGGCGTTTCAGGTCAGCTTCGTTTATTACTCAAGTTCCTCTGAGAAGTTATTACAGGTGGTCTGGAATGGATTGGTCTCCGCAACAAGATGATGCACTTACTGAAGTGGCGCGCTGGGCACGCTCTCACGGGCCGCAGGTGTTTCGCTTGTTCGGCTACGCCGGTACCGGCAAGACCACTCTGGCGCGTCATCTGGCTGAAGGGCTTGATGGTGAGGTTGCCTTTGGTGCTTTCACCGGTAAGGCCGCCCATGTTTTGCGCCAAAAGGGCTGTGAGGATGCTTCCACCATCCACTCGTTGATCTATCGCCCGAAGGGGACGAAGAAGGACGATGACGATGAGGATGAAAGCCCACAGTTTGCAATCAACCGCGACAGCCCTGCGGCAAAGGTTGATCTGATCATCATTGATGAATGCTCCATGGTGGATGAAGAGCTGGGCCGCGATCTGCTCTCGTTCGGCAAAAAGGTTCTTGTGCTGGGTGATCCTGCACAGTTGCCGCCTGTGCGCGGTGGTGGTTATTTCACGAAGGCTGAGCCGGATATTATGTTGACCGAGGTTCACCGGCAGGCGAAGGACAACCCGATCGTGCGCATGTCCATGGATATTCGCGATGGGCAAGAGCTGGACTTTGGCCAGTATGGAGACAGCTCCGTGATTTCGCGCCGGGACATCGACAAGGAGCGTATCCTTGCCTCTGATCAGGTGCTGGTGGGGACCAACAAGACGCGCCGACTCTATAATGGCCGAATCCGGGACCTCAAGGGAATCACGACGCAGATGCCATCGGTTGGTGACAAGCTGGTGTGCTTGCGCAATGACAAAACCAAGGGCTTGCTGAATGGTGGTTTGTGGGAGGTTTCCCGCCTACGTCCGCCACGCGGCAACACACTGCGCTTTGATGTAACGTCAGAGGATGACCTCACCAAGAAAGCCGTCAAGGTGAAGGTGCTGCCTGCTATGTTTGAGGAAGGTAGCGAACAGCTGCCATACGCCATCCGCCGCCGCGCCGACGAATTTGACTACGGCTATGCGCTGACCGTGCATAAATCCCAGGGTTCTCAATGGGATGATGTGGTGCTGTTTGACGAAAGCTGGGCTTTCCGCGAGCACAAGACACGTTGGCTGTACACAGCTGTGACCCGAGCAGCGCAGAGGATTACTGTGGTGCGGTAGGGGGAACTGTAACCTTATGCGCTTGTGCGGTCATCCATGATCTCTCGCTAGAACTTCGGACTATGCACGGCATACCAGCCATTTGCTCAAGGGGAGAAGGCAAAGATCTGCTAGACCTTGAGAGGCTGAGTATCGGAAAGAAACCTATGCGGTTTTGCGGGATTGTTTCTTCAGTGAGATTTTGCCTTTGCTTGTGCCGACGTACACCGAACCAATGATCACGAGTAGTGCGATGAAGCGCTGGGATGTCATCACTTCTTCAAGGAACAGAACACCTAGAATTGCGCCGCCTACAGGGACTGCAAAGTTGACCTGAGACAGTCTATTGGCACCAAGGCGGGGCACAAGGTAGAAGTAAATCAGGTTGGCGCAAGCGGTTGGGAACAGGCCAAGATAGACGATCGACCGAGAGACGACAGGGTTGGCTCAATTGTGCTGAAATCAGCGCCCATGAAGAGCGCGTAAGAGCCGATAAAGACTGTTCCCACGAGCATGGAGCTGCGGCCATTTCCAATGGCGGGCGTTTTACGACCTTTCTGATGTAAACGGTTGATGCGGCATAGGATGCGGTGGCGGCAAGGATCGCGCCTTGTCCGGTAAACTCTGAGCCAAGCCCTGACAGAGCGCTGGGGCCGACGAGGATAGCAACGCCGCCCAAACCGCCCACAACGCCGATGATTGTTCTGGGTGTGAGGGCTTCCTCGGGGATCAGCCATGCTGCCAGCAGCAGTGTCACCATGGGGGATGTTCCCATCAAGATCGAGGTCAGAGCGCTGTCGACGGACTGTTCACCAACTGTGATGAGCAGGAAGGGCAGGGCGCTGCCAAGCAGTCCGGTCACAGCGTAGGAAATCCAATCGGATGGGTTGTGCGAAAGTGAATGGCCCCACATCTTCATCGCTGTGAAGATGATTATGCTGCCCACCAGCATTCGCCCGAATACCAAAATGGAAGGGTCAATGGTCTCTACACCGACTTTAATGATGACGTAAGACGAGCTCCATATGGCGGCGAGGATAAGCCAAAGCGAGGTATGGATAAGGGATGTCTTGCGCATTTTTGAAAATCCGATAATTTGCTACTATATTCGAAGCAAATATAACGCTTCGATTTTAGAAGCAAGGAAAATGTTTAGTGGAAGAAGATAATCGTCCCATCCCAAAGCCGGGGAAGCCTGTGCGTGGTTCGCAAACAGGTCAGCCAATCATGGTTCTGTTTGATTTGCTCAGCAGGCGTTGGGCGATGGGTATACTCTGGAGCCTGAATGAAGGGCCGCGCAACTTTCGGGATCTGCAAGCCCATTGCGGGTCTGCCTCACCGAGCGTCTTGAACACCCGCCTCAAGGAACTTCGCAGTGTTGGACTGGTTGAAAAGGTGCCCGAGGGCTACGCACTGACGCAGACTGGACGGGAATTATACGTGAGGTTGGAGCCACTTGGTGACTGGGCGATGGAGTGGGTGCCGACGTTGTAGGGGCAAGCAGAGTTAATATGCTGGGACCGGCGGTGAAGGGAGAACGCGTTGCGTGCAATGTTCAAAGAGGGTTGCCAAGCACTTCCTCACGCCATCCGCCGCCGCGCCGACGAATTCGACTAGGGCTATGCGCTGACCGTGCATAAATCCCAGGGTTCTCAACGGATGATGTGGTTCTGTTTGACGAAAGCTGGGCCTTCCGCGAGCACAAGACACGGTGGCTATATACCGCTGTGACCCATGCGGCGCAGAAGATTACTGTGGTGCGGTAGGGGGCGGAATTGTTACCTTTTACGCCTGTGCACCTCATTAAAGAGGAAGTGCATCACATATATGCGGAGGGGTTCGCCCACCGCTCTATCAACCTCAGAGACTCGGAAGAATTACAGGCAAAGGAGCCAATCTCGGATCTTTATGACAATGCCAAATGGTAGTCAGGGATTAATGAATAACCTTTTATAATGCTCGCGCTTTCCCCTGATATAGAGCGATAGTACTTTTCTAGGTGATGGAATTTTTTTCGATTTTGTTTCTCGATTTGTTGGATAGAAATAGTGAAGAGGGATCGGATAGGTTCCCAGTAGGAATACCGCCATAGTCCTGCGGACTATAATAATCCATTAGATAATAATAGTCATATCGATAAAATCTAAGCGCCAAAGCTAAAGCATCTTTGGAGACGTCATCGACAGTATACTTAGGCCCTTCTGTTTGCTCTCTACCAAAGCTTACGTGCTCGTTGCATCGTTCAGATAATAGAGCTTCAAAATCACGTATGTCCTCGATCTTGAAAATATGGTCGAATTGGTGAATTGCTCCGCCTAGGAATGTTTGAAACCCCCTCACATGAAATGCAATGTCTTCTGAAACGATGCAGTATTCAGGAAGTCGCAGCAAAAAGGTATTGAGATCAGGGTTCAAAGGTAGATTCATGCTTTGAAGGAGGGAAGTGTCAACTCTTTTTTTCGCTTAGAACCTTGTCATGTACGACTCTATTCGAATAAGCAGATAATACCCTTTTGATTGGGTCACGAATTACTGCAACTCTTTCAAACGAATCCGCCAGAAACCCCCGCAAAGGATGGAGTTGCGCCCTAGTTGGATAGATGGAATGAATATTCCGAATATCCTTTTTAGAGGGCGGCTTCTTATATAAAAGAGAGTGCTTTTCATTCAAAGCATCGATAGTTAATCTTATTGACGTGGAAGCGACTTTCGGTACTGGATAATAGACAAGATTAGTACCTTTGATGGAAATTGGCATTAAAAACCTCACAGTTGCAAGTAAATGCTCGATCTCAAAATAAATGAACTACTGTTTCTCATCCTTTCTTTTAAGTAATTTCTAGTGAAGCCTCTTTCATGAGTCAAGTAACCGTCGGACTACAGCAGCTGAGACCATTTCGACCAAATCTGTCAGTTGAAAAAATCTAAGTATTCGGACATCGGGATCGTTGACACTGTGCCCAACAACTACCTTGCGCATCCACCGACGTGTATGGATTTCGTCTCCCAACTGGAGTGCGTTACAGCACCCCTTTGGCACATTGCGATGTCGTTCGTGGTGAGGCATCCAGCCGGTCACATAGGGCCTGATCATAATTGCGCTTAACGTTTAACCATGCAAAGCCACAGCCAGTAGTCGATTGTTCCGCTACGTAATTGACGCTAGTCTTACGGGTGTGATCGTGTCTGGAAGTACAGCGATGTTACTAGTAAAGGCCGCTTCTATTTCGCGTTTTCCAGAGTATGTGAAGCAAAAATCAGGCATGTAATTCTATTTTACTTCAAGTTTTAAAATGGAATTACATGGGCTTAAAAATAAACAATAGGAATGCGTTATGTTCGAACAATTTTCTGCACCGGAACACGTACTTGCTGTGCGCATGAGTAAAAAAAAGTGACAGCAGGGGATGTTAAAGAATTTGAAGGAATTCTTTCCCAAAAGCTGAAGAAAAATCCGGATATGAACATCCTTCTGGATTTTTGCGATGTAACGGACCTTTCCTCAGATGCAATGGTGGAAGGTTTAAGTGTCGATCTTGAATTCTTTCGTCATATCAAACAATTCAACCGATGCGCGATTATTTCTGACAAGGAATGGCCACAGGCTATGGCCGGATTTTTGAATAAGATGTTCCCGGTCGTGGATCGCAGGGTTTTCACCTCTAGCCAACTGGAGAGCGCGAAAAAGTGGGTTGCCGAAAAGCCAGCAACGAACAAGCAACAAACTCCGGGGTTCCGTCGACTGAAGACCACGAATGACAAACTGTTTGCATTT
The DNA here is from genome assembly GCA_001310715.1 of Pseudovibrio sp. JCM 19062. The sequence continues at coordinate 7,368 of BAXV01000065.1, read as the reverse complement.
GAAATAGACGGAATGATTTCTGCGCAAGAAATGCCAGCCGTTTTGGAAGGCTGAAAACTTTTCTGGATGGCCATGAAAAAATTTATCTATTGAACAGGCTCAAGCATTTTGGCGGTGTTGATCCCACAATCTTCATGCAAAGCGGATTATTGACCCTGCGCCTTGAAACCATGCAAAAAGCCGAACGTTATGCCATTGTGGGTGCCCCTGACTGGATGCAAAAGGTGCTCCATACACTCCCAAAAGGCTTCTTAGATATGGAGATCAGATCTTTTAAAGCCGAGGATGAAGATAAAGCCTGGGAATGGCTGGAAGCAAAGCCTATTGGAAAATAAGTTGCGCACTAGTTTTCAGACACCTAATCAGTAGATAACTGCCACCAAGCAGAGTGCGGACAGGAAGTTACTAGAGTAGTATAAGAGATTTTATGCAAGTAAAGATTTCGGATTCATCTATCTGAGTTCATGTAAATTCTTGATAGAATAGTTTGAGTGTTCTCTTGCGGCGTTTCGTGATAGAAAAAGTCACTTAGTTGCTTTTTTTTAGCATCTGCTCCGAATGCTTGCTTTGTCCGCACCTCAGTATCAGGTGCTCTCGCTGATTGGCCCCTCTGGGGCATGAACACTAATTCAGGTGGCATTGGCCCAATTGAGGCAGTGCGTTTTCCCTATCGCCCCTCCCTAAAGCTCCTAATCCTCAATCTGCTAAATACTGAAGTAATTGGAAAGGCTTAGTGTGAGAATACACGCAAAGTAATTCTATGTGGCAGCTTTGGCTGATCTTGGCTGGCTTTGATTAAAATGGAAAATCTGCGTCATATACTAGCCTTGTTCGTAGCTTAGCGCTCTCGCTAGGCTAACTTCTATGGATAACTGGCCAATGGCCTGTCCAAATTCTTCTGCTGTGTGAGCAACGATAAATAAAATCCAGATCGGGAGCAGATCGCTTCCCAACAATAGATAAGAAATACAATGGACGCCACGAGTACTTCTTATTCTCCAAAACGGGGAAAGATTGCGGGCTTTCTGAATTCGGAAAAGCTTGTCTGGCCCATCTCTATGTTTGGCACAGCCGTTGGTGCCGGCATATTGTTTTTGCCTATTCAGGCGGGACTGCAGGGACTTTGGCCGCTGATTATAATCGCCCTCCTCGCAGCTCCTTTAACTTATTACCCCCATTTAGCCTTTGGTCGCCTTGCCTTATCGTCAAAAAAAACAAAGCCGCTGATTTTTCAGGCGTACTGCAGGAGCACTTCGGCGCGAAAGCAAGTTTAGTTATAACGCTGTTTTATTTCTTGTCTTTGTACCCTTACGTATTGGTTTATGGGCCTCCATGACCAATACGATTGACGATATTTTGATCACACAAACGGGAAGCAGTCCGTTACCCCGCTGGCAGCTTTCAGGTATAATTCTGCTCATAATGTTTGCTCCAACCTTCTTCGGTCTCCAGTATGTTTTGGAGGCATTTAAGGTTCTGGTGTTTCCACTCATTCTGGTTTTATTCGGTATCTCTGTTTACCTCATTCCGCACTGGTCTTTATCGGCTATATCGATTGGAAGTATGCCGAGTGCTGGGACTATCGTTGATCAGGTTTATAGAACGCTGCCGATAATGGTGTTTGCACTCTTTTATGCCCCCGCAATCCCGTTAATGGCCTATGTTCTGAGGTATACCCACGGAGATAAGGCCGAGGAAGTATCTGATCGAACGCTGAAATTTTCCTCGGTAATGCTGTTTGCATTTATGATGTTCTTTGTCTTGAGCTGCGTGCTGGCGACTTCACCCGAGCAACTCGCTTTGGCAAAATCGCAAAATATTACGATACTCAGCTTTCTGGCAAATACCCTCGATTCTCCTGCTATTTCAATTGTCGGCCCTATTATTACGATCACTGCAATTTATTCATCGTTTCTGGCCTTTTATCTTGGCTCAAAAGAAGCTTTGACCGGATTTTTGAAAGTGGCGTCCCCAGAACTGGCGAGTTTTGTTGGAGAGAAGAAAATCAGCACGGTTTTGTTTATTTTCTTCTTCGGAACAATATGGCTGGTGGCAATCATTGAGCTGCCCTTGATTACGGCGATTGGAGATCTGTTTGCGCCTTTCATCGCGATCATCTTATTCCTGCTGCCGATGTACGCCATTAGAACTGTACCTGCCTTGGCTAAGTACAGAGGTGCGCTGTCCAATATCTTCGTAACTGTAGCTGGGCTTGTCACGGTTTCGGCGATCCTGAGGAATTTCTTCTAGATGCGGGGACTACCAATACCAGTAAAATTGGTAGCCCAGTAATTCAGATAGTCTTGATGGTCGACAACTCTGGGTCATGAACTTCAATTCAGTTTGGCAACGCCCGATTGAAGTTGTGTGTGTCTGCCGTCGCGACGCCGTGCTTTTTTTCTCATAGTCTTTCCCTGTGCGTATTCCCCTATCGCACCTAGTTTTGCCCGCAATGCAGACCTACTGTGAGCATTCCGTTTTAACATAATCAAGAGTGCTGAATGTCTGATCTGACCTCTGTTGCTTCTTCCTCCACTTCTGCCAAAGCGGGCGCGGTGCCTGCTGATATTGCAATGCGGATTTCTCAGCGGATTGCCGGGGAAATTGGCTGTGCGCCGGGGCAGGTGAATTCTGCGGTGCAGTTGCTGGATGAAGGCTCTACGGTTCCGTTTATTGCGCGTTACCGGAAAGAGGCAACGGGCGGGCTGGATGATACGCAGCTGCGTACGTTGGAAGAGCGCCTGATCTATATGCGTGAGATGGAAGATCGCCGCAAAGCGATTGTTAAATCCATTGAAGAGCAGGGAAAACTCACTGACGAGCTGGCCAAGCAGATTGCGTCTGCGGATAACAAGGCCGCTCTGGAAGATCTTTATCTGCCTTACAAGAAGAAGCGCCGCACCAAAGCGCAGATTGCCCGCGAAGCTGGCATTGAGCCATTGGCTGATTTGCTGCTGGGTGATCCGAACAAGACCCCTGAGAGCGCAGCTGCCAGCTTTATTGATGCGGAAAAGGGTTTTGCGGATACGAAGGCTGTGCTGGATGGTGCGCGCCAGATCCTGATGGAGCGGTTCTCCGAGAATGCTCAGCTGGTTGGCAAACTGCGGAACTATGTGGCGCGTCAGGGGGCTGTGAAGGCGGAAGTTGTTTCTGGTAAGGAGCAGGAAGGTGCGAAGTTCTCTGACTACTTCGGCTATTCCGAGAACTGGAAGAACATTCCAAGCATCGTGCGCTGGCGCTGCTGCGTGGTCGTAATGAAGGCATTCTGGCGCTGGACCTGAAGGTGGATGAGGATGATCTCTCTGCCGTAAAGCCGGTTGAGCAGATGATTGCGGATGCCGCTGGCATTGTGAACAAGGGGCGTCCTGCCGATAAGTGGCTTTCTGATGTGTGTCGCTGGACGTGGAAGGTGAAGATTGGCCTTCATGTTGAGCTGGATCTGATGAGTGAGTTACGGGACAAGGCGGAAGAAGAGGCGATCAAGGTATTTGCCCGCAACCTGAAAGATTTGCTGCTTGCTGCGCCTGCTGGTCCGCATGCGACGCTGGGTCTTGATCCGGGTATTCGGACCGGTGTGAAGGTGGCTGTTGTGGATGCGACTGGCAAGCTGGTGGATACGGCGACGATCTACCCTTCCAGCCGCGCAATGACATTCAGGGCTCGCTTGCGACTTTGCGGGCACTGGTTGCCAAGCATGGCGTGAGCCTTATTGCGATTGGCAACGGGACGGCCAGTCGTGAGACGGATCGTCTGGCGGCGGATTTGTTGAAGGACATTCCGGCAGAACACCGCCCGACCAAGGTGATGGTGAATGAGGCGGGTGCTTCGGTTTACTCCGCTTCTGCGCTGGCGGCGAAGGAAATGCCGGATGTGGATGTGTCTTTGCGCGGGGCAGCTTCTATTGCGCGGCGCTTGCAGGACCCGTTGGCGGAGCTGGTGAAGATTGAGCCGAAGTCTATTGGCGTCGGGCAGTATCAGCATGATGTGAACCAGACCAAGCTGGCACGCTCGCTGGATGGTGTGGTGGAAGATGCGGTGAACGCGGTTGGGGTTGATCTCAACACAGCTTCTGCTCCGTTATTGGCACATATTTCCGGTCTGACGGAGAGTCTTGCTAAGGCTGTGGTTGAGTATCGGGATACGGTTGGTGCGTTCAAGAACCGCAAGCAGTTGCTGAAGGTGTCCCGGCTTGGGCCAAAGGCGTTTGAGCAATGTGCGGGCTTCCTGCGGATTGCGGACGGTGACAACCCATTGGATGCGTCTTCTGTTCACCCGGAAGCTTATCCGGTGGCGCAGAAGATTATTAAAGCCTGTGGCCGAGATATTCGTGAGATTATGGGCTCCAATACGCTTGGTTCATTGGACCCGAAAGAGTTTACGGATGAGAAGTTTGGCCTGCCGACTGTGAAGGACATCTTCTCGGAGCTTGAGAAGCCGGGGCGTGATCCGCGTCCTGAGTTTAAGACCGCCTCCTTCCAGGATGGTGTTGAGACTATGCAGGACCTTAAGCCGGCATGATGCTGGAAGGGACTGTGACCAACGTGACCAACTTTGGTGCCTTCGTGGATATCGGCGTGCATCAGGATGGGCTTGTGCATGTGTCCCAGCTGGCGGACCGTTTCGTGGATGATCCGCATACGGTGGTGAAGGCCGGTGACATTGTGAAGGTGCGGGTTGTTGAGGTGGACATTGCCCGCAAACGCATTGGTCTGACCATGCGCAAGGACAGTGCGGATGCGCGTGAGAGTGTGCGGGAGCGTCAGGCTGAGCGTGGCGGCAACCGCAATCAGGGTGGCCGTCCGGGTGGTGGCAATCGGCCGAATGGTGGCAACCGTGGTGGCAGTGCTCGTGATGGCAAGAAGCCGGCGGATACCGGTGCTGGTTCAAACAACGCGATGGCGGCGGCACTGGCAGCAGCGTTTAATAAGCCGAAACGATAAGCTTTCTTCCAACAGAGTTTTATGGAGTTCGCCGGTTGTGCTGGCGGGCTCCTTTTTTGTTTTCGGGCTTCCTATTAATAGACTGGTAGCTCTTACTGAGACAACTGATTGTATTTTGCAGCCAAACCGACCAAAACACCAACTGCACAGGGTTTTCTCAGGAATATATATATGAGCAGCTTTTCCAGTTCTTCGCGAGAAAAACGCATTTTCTTTCAGGCAGAAGATAAGGCGCGTCGCTGTATTGATCTGGTTATGGATCTTCCCGAAGAGGTTACCGAGCGCATCTTCATTGAGTTTGATGCTGCACGGATTACACGTCAGGCCCGGGAGGCTGATGAGAAACTGCAGGCATTTCACCGCGAGCTTCCGCTGCACGGCGTGACAGTCTCTTTCAAGGACATGATTGATGAGCAAGGGGTGGTGACGAGCGCTGGCTCTGCCTTCTTGCGTGACCGTGCGCCTGCCTGTGAGGACGCCAAGATTGTCTCTCAGTTACGGGCAGCAGGCGCTGTTCCGTTTGGGCGGACCAATTTGAGCGAGATTTGCTATACCTGTCTGGGATTGAACCCGCACTTTGGAACGCCGCCGAATGTGAGCGATCCCCTCCGTATACCCGGAGGCTCCTCCTCTGGTGCGGCGGCAGTGTTGGGCTTGGCTTGTGTGATGTTGCGATTGGGACTGATACGGGTGGGTCTGTGCGTCTACCGGCGGCGCTTAACGGGCTTTATGGCTTCAAGCCAACGCGTGCGTGTATTTCGACCAGAGGCTTTTCGCGCTTTCTCCGTCTTTTGACACGATTGGTCCTATTGCCCGATCACTGGAGATGTGCGCGCGGACGTATGCTGTACTTTCCGGGCAATGTCCAACTCCACCTCGGTTGAAGAGCCTTGACGGGCTGCATGTGGGGCTTATGGCCTCTCCGATGGCTGAGGGGCTGGATACGCAAGTGAGTGCGGATTTTGACCGGTCGATGCAGGCTATTCGTGATGCGGGTGCCATTATCGCCACGGTGTCAGAGCCGGTGTTGTCGAGTTGCGCGACTTACTTCGGAACCATTTTTGCCTATGAGACAATGGCCCTGATTGGTGGGTATGTGGAAGGTCTTCGAGAGGCTGGTGATCCTTATGTGGTTGAGTGTATTCTCAACTCAGCCGAAGTGACAATTAAAGAGATGAAGGAAGCCCGCTCCAGACGGACAGAGGCTATACGCGCTTTTAAAGAGATGGCGGGCAAATTTGATATTCTGATTGCACCGACATCACCGATTGTTGCTCCTCTGCTTGCTGATATTGAAGATAATATGGGTAAGTTTGGTCCTCAGCTTTTGCAAAATACCCGCGCCGTGAACTGGGTTGACGGGTGCGCTGCGACCATTCCAATGAACATCTATGGCACACCGGGGACGGGTTTGACGCTGTTTGGGCCAGCTGGAACGGATTGGCATGTGCTTGAAATGGCTAGCCTCATTGACAAGGTGATCACTCCTGCGCGACTAAAGGGCGGATAGATGCAGGAGAAGAGCCGCTGTGACCAGCGCAAAGAAGATTATTATTTACATTGATGCCGATGCTTGTCCCGTAAAAGACGAGGTTTACAAGGTTGCTGACCGTTATCGCCTCAAGGTTTTTGTGGTCGCCAATAGTTTCATCAACACGCCTCGGGATATGGATATCGAACGGGTGATTGTACCGGAAGGTCCTGATATTGCTGATGACTGGATCGCAGAGCGGGCTGTGCCGGGTGACATTGTTGTCACGCAGGATATTCCGCTGGCTGACCGTGTTGTGAAAGCAGGGGCGATTGCTCTTTCTCCCAAAGGCAGAGTGTTTGACGAGGCTTCAATCGGAATGGCTTTGGCAACGCGCAACCTGATGGAAGACCTGCGTAGCTTTGGTGAGCAGACTTCCGGACCGCGACCATTCTCACCCAAAGACCGTTCTCAGTTTTTGCAGAAGATCGACCAGATTATTCAGCAGCTGAAGCGTCAGGGATTTGCTGTTTAGCGTTGCGGGTGTTGGAGCGGTGTTGTTTTGACGGGTACCGGAGTTCAAGGCAGTCACGCTGTGTTGTGTAGCTCTGGATCCCGCATCGCGCTGCGCTTGTGCGGGAAGACGAAGAGGGGATGAACGTGCCTTGTACGACGCCGCTGCTGTGGGCGAATGCGTTGGGTTAGAGCCCGTCGCCGTCATCCTGGGCGCAGCGGAGCGGAGACCGGGATCTATGACAGCCTCGCCACAGACAACAGCCCTCATGGTAAGTGACAAGCGCCGCGTGAACCCCGGCTCAGGGGTAGGATGACTACGTTTGGGGGCGTTTACAAAAAACTTATCCCCCTTGCAGTTTCTTTCCTTACCTTGGTTTTGTGCCCACGCAATCGGGCAGGGGTGGACCGTCCGTCCCTCGGCGTGGGTGGGGTTGGGCTACT
>BAXV01000064.1 GCA_001310715.1 Pseudovibrio sp. JCM 19062 | reverse complement strand
AGATCTTTCATGAGAAGCTAGGGCTTTACGCAACAGCATTGGGCCGGTGCCTCTGACAAGGGGCTACAGCAGCCGGCTTCTGGTTCAGGCATGAGTGCACAAATGATGATGGACAATGGCGGAATGATGGGCCAAGGGATGATAAGTCAGGGCATGATGGGAACCCAATCTATGGAACCTGATCCTAATATGCTCGCTCAGATGCCCGTACAAGCTTTGTTCAACATGACGGCTCAAACTTGCTCTGTATGCCATACCAAATTCCGCGTTGAGAAGTGATAGAAGATGCGCATTTGGCTTCTGGGTGCGATATCCTCTCTTGCGTTAGCGGGAGCGGGCTTCGCTGCTTTAGTTTATTGGCCTATTGGATCGGAGCCCAAACTATCCGCGATTGACGGTGATGTTCAAAAAGGCGCCTATCTGCCAGAATGTCAGGTTGCATTGTCTGCCATACAGATACTGAGAATAGCGGAAAGCCGCTGGCGGGAGGGACTGAGCTGCCAACAGAATTTGGTCGTTTTTACTCTCCCAATTTGACAACAGATGCCACAGCGGGAATCGGATCGTGGTCTATCGAGGAGTTTGCAAAGGCTGTGCGGCAAGGCATTTCGCCCGAGGGCGAACCTTACTATCCATCCTTCCCTTACCTATTCTACTCGGGGTTTTCTGATCAGGATATTGCTGATCTGTGGGCTGCGTTTCAAACAGTCCCGCCGGTGTCTGAACCATCAAGACCGCATGACATGATGCCACCCTTCAATCTCAGGGCAGGCCTAAAGCTTTGGAGAGGCCTCTACTTCAAACCAGAGGAGTACGTCTCAGATCCAACGAAGAGTGCCGTATGGAATCGAGGTAAGTACATCGTCGAGGGACCAGCTCACTGTGGCGCGTGTCATACACCTCGCAATGTACTGGGCGCACGAAAAACAGAGTTTGCCTTGAGCGGCGCAGATCAACTGCCCGGTGGCGGTAGCGCACCTGCAATCACAAGCGACAAGCTGAAGGCAAATGACTGGACTGTAAGTTCGCTCAAGTACGCATTGCAGACCGGATTGATGCCTGATGGCGACGTCTTTGGCGGCTCAATGGGCAAAGTAGTTCGCAATGAGACCGCTTTTCTCACGGAACAAGACCGCGAGGCTATAGCAATTTATTTGCTGGAAGGAAGCAACTAAGAAAATGATCACACGCAGACGTTTACTGGGAGTTGCGGGAGCAAGCAGCGTGCTTGCGACCGCTCCTTCTCTGTTTGATATAGCCTTAGCAGCGGATGGTTACATCAACATCACAGCTGGCCCCTCAAAGACAAATCTCATCAATGCAGATACGGCAGCCTCCGAACTATGGCTTTACGATAGCTCCACCCCAGGCCCCGAAATCAGGGCAACGGTTGGAGATCGCATCAAGGTTCGCCTCATCAACAATCTGGAAGAACCAACGTCGATCCATTGGCATGGCCTCCGGATTGCCAATGAGATGGACGGCGTTTCTGGTTTAACTCAAGAGCCAGTCATGCCCGGAGAGCAGTTTGAGTATAACTTCGTAGTTCCTGATGCAGGTACGTTCTGGTATCACGCGCATAACAAGAGCTGGAATCAGGTCGCCCGCGGCCTCTATGGTCCATTGATTGTTGATGAGAAGACACCGTCCTTCGACAAGGAGCATGACCTCACACTTGTGATCGACGATTGGCGCGTGAAAAACGACGGCAGCTTTGATACTGAGAGTCTCGGCAACTTAATGGACTGGAGCCACGGCGGGCGACTGGGTAACTGGCTGACGGTGAATGGAGAGAGCCGCCCTACCCTCGAGCTGAAACGAGGAGAAGCTTACAGACTGCGCCTCATCAATGCTGCAAATGCGCGCATATTTGATCTTGATCCCAACCGCTTCGGTGCAAAAATTCTGGCCTATGACGGGCAGCCTTTAGAGAACGTGACCGCTCCACTTTACGCTCCTATGTTGTTAGGGCCTGCGCAACGCCTTGATTTGGTCGTCATCCCAGAAGAGGACTTCGCGCTCGAAGAGCTGTCCGGCGACAGGCCGTTTGAGTTCGCCTACTTCCAGATAAAGGATGGTCCAGGCACCGCAGAACCTGTTCGCGACCCCCGCCCCAACCCACTGCCAGAACCTGAGCTGGATAAAGCCAAGGTTTTTGAGATTGATATGACGGGTGGCGCCATGGGGCGGTTCACCGAGACCGTTTACAAAGGGCAAGTGCTATCCAACGAAGATATGCGCCAAACAGGTCAGATCTGGGCCTTTAATGGTGTTGCAAATTTAGCAGATGATCCATTCTTCTTGGTGGAACAAGGTGAAACCGTCGTTTTGGCCGTTAAGAACGACACCGCATTCGCGCACGCCATGCACGTCCACGGTCACCATTTCCGGGTCATCGAACGATCGGGAGCAACAGTTGATGACGGCAAGCCTTGGCGGGATACATTTCTAATCGGCCCTGACCAGCTCGTAAAAATCGCGTTTGTGGCTGATAATCCGGGCAAATGGTTGTTTCATTGTCATATGCTAGAACATGCAGCCGCAGGCATGAATACGTGGTTTCAAGTCGGATGAGGATAACGCAGTTGTGCTCAATTTAATCTGGATTTGCGACAATCTTTAAGGTAGTTTCTACGCATGCGTATTTGGGTTATTTCACTTTTGATATTGTTATTTTCAGGGATCTCTACGGTTCCTGCCTTTAGCGTTGAGCAGAGTGATACCAATGACATCGCGTTGAGCTCATTCGTTAGGGTAGAAGCTCCTGTCCTCACCCAAAGTGTATACTCGCACCACGACAAATGCTGTAGCAACTCCGGTGATAAAGCCAGTTCTGCGAAGGTTTCTAACTGTGCAGCAGATTGCACCTCGTTGGTTATCGACAACACAGAGTTTGTCTTTCAAACAAGCATTGAGCTTGAGACTACACCGATATCCGTATTCTCGACGGTTATTGTCTATCCCAAAGAGCAACCACCCAAATTCAGCTGAAGCTTCAGAACCGGAATAACGGATCGATGACCGTATTTCGGCCAAGTCAACTGATGGGAAGTGGTTGCCCTATGCATCCCTGAACATTGTTACCACGGCTCGCATAACAGCGAGACATCCAGCGTGAGACGCAGATGCTGGTAACAATCCGTTCTGTTGAACTTCCCATTTTCAAATCGCAGGATGCCCGACCGCATCAACACGACAAATGTCGGCGGGCACAAGCAGATAGAAGATGGATCTTTCTCAATGACTACTCAACAGCCACATGCAACAAGCAAAGCTTTGGCCTCTCAAATCAGCACCATGCAGGCCCAGCAATCTCCGCTACGCAAGCTCATGTCGGGGCACAACCTCATGATGATGGCATGCTGTGCGGCGATGGCAGTTGGTACAGGCATACTTTTCGCGAGCGCACCAGCTGGCCAGTCTGTCGGGCAAACACTGCTTTTAGCTGCACCGCTGGTGGGCTGCTTGGCATGCACCTAGTAATGCACCGTTTCATGGGCAAGTCATGCCACTCCAACTCAAAACAAGAGCCCAAGAACGACTAACGAATGTTGGTCGTCCTGCCTCTGGATTGCGTCTGTGTATTTCGCGACAGACACGTTTAACGACAGGTCACAAAACCTAACATGACAGTATTATCAAGAAGAACTTTTGTTGCTGGATCGGCGAGCCTTACAGGGCTCGCCGTGAGCGGTTGCGTGTCAAAAACCGCAGTACCGGAAAAGGCACCGCTCTCGCAGGACATTACGTATATTTCAATGTACAGGGCAATGCCTGAGGAACGTTTCCCTCTTCCGGCGATCAATCCGAGCAAAATACCCGAGAAATTCTATCGCCAGCAGGTCGATTACAGAACATCTGAGCCAGCAGGATCCCTGGTGGTCGATACCAGTGAGTTTTTCCTCTATCTTGTTCAGGAAAACGGCAAGGCAATGCGCTACGGTGTTGGTCTAGGACGCGCCGGGTTTGAATGGTCAGGCCGTGCATCGATTGCCCGAAAAGCTGCCTGGCCCAAGTGGACACCTCCTGACGAGATGATCAAGCGGGAGCCAGAGCTGGAAAAATGGAGCTGGCGTAACGGGGGCATGCCTCCTGGCCTTGAGAACCCGCTTGGCGCGCGCGCCCTTTACATCTATCAGGACAACAAAGACACGCTCTACCGTCTTCATGGTACGGCTGAATACTGGACCATCGGGAAGGCTGTTTCCAGCGGATGCGTGCGGTTAATGAATCAAGACATCATTGATCTTTACCAGCGCGTACCCATTGGCTCCCCAATATTGGTGCTTTGAAAATGAACTCAGGAAAAAAAAGTACTTCTGCTCGCTGGTCTGCTTGCAATCGTCGGTGTGGCTTCAGCAGTTTATTTCTATGCCAATGACCGGCAAGAAGTAGCAATGCTGCGTCCGTACGACCAAGCACTGATCACTCAGGGAGCAGACGTATACGCCCAAAATTGCGCATCCTGTCATGGTGCAAACCTAGAAGGCGAACCTGACTGGAAAACTGCGAAGTCCGATGGTTCGCTTCCAGCACCACCGCATGACGAAACCGGCCACACCTGGCACCACGATGATGACTTGCTCTTTCGGATCACCAAGTTCGGAACGGCAAAAGCTGCTGGTCTCGATGACCTGAATTCAAACATGCCTGCATTTGAAGACACACTGAGTGATGAAGAGATCATCGCGGTTCTCTCGTGGATCAAAGCCCAATGGCCCGAAGAAATGCAGAAGCGCCACGACGAAATGAATGAACGCACAAGGAGTTTGCGTAAATGATATCACTATCCCGTAATTTCTTTATTTTTTTTCATAGCTTTATTCATGTCGGGGATCAGTGCTTTTGCGCAATCCACTACGCCGTTGTCCGAGGAACGCATCAAGGAACTGGCTCTGGAGGCGATCCTTGAAAACCCGACGGTGATTGAAGAAGCAATTCAACGATTGCAGCTTATGAGACAGGCGCAGGCACAGGTCGGGATCAAGGCTACAATCGAGCAGCGCAGAGATCTTCTTGTCAATGATGCTAATGCACCTGTTCTCGGTAATCCTCAAGGCGATGTTACCATTGTCGAGTTCTTTGACTACAACTGTCCATACTGCAAACGCGCCAAACCAGAACTCGAAGCCTTGCTGAAATCAGATAGCAATGTTCGGTTCGTATTCAGAGAGTGGCCGATCCTCGGTGAAGGCTCTGTATTTGCTGCAAGAGCAGCCTTGGCTTCCAGAAAGCAAGGCAAGTACGAGAACTTGCATTGGGCTCTCATGGGCTTCAAGGGCCGCATTGATAAAAACTCAGTCATGAAGATTGCACAGGACGCGGGACTTGATGTGGACCAACTGAAGACCGACATGGATGATCCAGCAATCGCAGCACACATCCAGTTATCCATGCAACTGGCTCAGGAGCTTAACATAACCGGTACGCCAGCGTTTGTTATTGGAGATGATGTTTATCCCGGATTGCGGACGCAAGAAGAACTTGCTGAAATAATCGCCGCGAACAGATAATTGATGAATAAGAGCTAGGGCGGCAAGTTAACGAATTGTCGTCCTATCCAACCCAACGCCTCTCTCTTCCGAACCACTTTGAAGCACATAGATTGAGTGACTCAGAAGTGTTGTGTTACGGGCTTAAAGATGGAGGGAGCGGCGGGGCCTCTGCCATCAATAGGATCTCAACCCTCCGGTTCGCGATAAGGTTAGGATCATTGGGGAAGAGCGGCTCAATATCGGCCTTTCCGGTTACTCCGAAAAACTGGTCATGCGGCACACCAAATTCTGACAGGATATACCGTACAACGTTAGCGCGGTCGGCTGACAGGTCCCAGGTCGAGTATGGAGTTAAGGCCGTTTTCTGTCCGCTTGTTGTGTGCCCTGTAACGTGAATTCGGTTTGGCAACCGCGCAAGGATTGGTGCCAGTTTTGCCAGTAGGCGCCGTGTTGTTTCATAAGGGTACTTCGAGCCTTCCCTGAACATTGCCTGGCCTTCTTGATCCATCAGTAAGATGTTTAAGCCTTCTTCTGTTTCCTCGAAGACAATGTTGTTTGACACCTCAGCAATCTCAGGAAGCTCTTGCAGGGCCTGTCGTAAGGATACAGCAGCAGTCGCAAATTGCCTTGTCTTTTCAATGTTGGACCTTAAGTTGCTTGGAGTGTTCGCTTCAGATCGTTGATCACGCTGTTCCTGCGAGATCTCGGCTTCCAACTTCTTCGGAGACTGACGTACCTCTGGAAGAAGGCTACCCTCATTCTCGAGTGTTCCCCTTTTCCGAGATTCGTCAGTAACGCCAAAAGCCTCTTGAATGGAACCGGCAACAACTTGTAACTTTTCGTTGTCTTGTATTGAAAATGAAATGATCAAAACGAAAAATACAACTAGCAGAGACATTAGGTCCGCATAGGTCAACAGCCAAGCCGGAACACCTCTCTTTCCTTTTTCTCTTCTGTGCCTCATCATCCACGCTTCCGCCTATCGCTGATTGCACGTATTCGGGCTGGCGTAACAAGACCCCTCCAGTAATTTCGCCCGGGGGAAAGAGCGGTCATGCTGGAGAGGTCTCGTGGCCTTATTGTTGAAGCTCGGCTAATGCCTGCTCAACCGTCAGGCGTCGCGGATCGTCTTGCGCTGCATCGGCAAGCAAGACATTGGCAACCTTGAAAGCTGCAAGTGCTTCAGCACGTTCACCAATGACAGTGTAAGCATTTGCAAGTCGAAGCCACCCATCCAGATTATCTGGTTCAGTCTTCATGCGCTCGGCCAACCGCTCCACCATTGACCGAATGAACTGAGTGCGATCCTCCTCACTCAACTCCTGCGCCGCTGCGACATCTTCCGCCGTTGGGCCTGGTTGGCGACTTCAACAAAATCAGAAACTGTAAGCGGTGGTTGGCCGATTGTCTTACCAAGCCTATTCGCTTGGGCAACCAGAGATTCCATCCAAGGAGCGAACGCTTCGGCAGCTTCTAATCGCGCAACCACAACCTGATAGGCATCACGCTCTCGTCCCGCCTGAGAGAGAGCTAAGGCCTTATAGAAGGTTGCTGCAGGATTTCCCGGATTGAGTTCCAGCGCCTTTTCAATTGCCTGCTCACTGCGGGGAGAGATAATTCCCTGATCCATACGGACGAGTGCTTCTGCCAGCATTGACCACGCTGCCGATGTACTGCCTTCGCGCGAAGTTGCTTTTTCTAGTGCCTGCACACCTTCCTCAACTCTTCCAAGCCGCAAGTATGTACGCCCGAGAAGCTGCCAGCCTTCGCTGTCGCCGCCATTCGGGTCACTCTCCAATTTGGCTAGCAGCTGGTCGGTCATGGCAGTGATCTTTTGGACCTCCTCCCGCTCGCCTGCGCGATCAGCGTAGGCCACCCCCGGAAGGTTTGGCGAGCCCATCAGCACGTAGTATCCGATTGCAATAGCGGGCACCAACAAAGCGCAAAGGGCTAGCGCGGCTGTCCCATTTGCACTGGTTGCAGCTTGCACCTTGGAACTGCGGTGGGCGGAAGAAACGATGCGTCGTTTGATTTCTATCGTGGCGGCATTCGCTTCATTCTCTGAGATCAGGCCGGATTTCTTGTCTCTTTCCAGTTCGCTCAACTGGTCCAGAAGGACCGAAGAGGTTATCTCATTTTCGGAGATCTCAACCTTTTTTTCGATAAAAGAGTGGCATGAGAACGAAGAGCACAGCAAGTAATGACAATACAGCAATGGCGAGCCAGATCATTCCCGGCCTCCCTTCTTATGATTCTTAATGATTTGATCGGCTAAAGCCTCTTCTTCACGTGTCAGAGCATGTGAAGGCCGCGTTCTCTGGCTTGCTGACAACACTCGCCATCCAAGTGCAAGGACAAGTAAGATCAGGAAAGGTGGCGCAAACCAAAGAACGTATGTCGATGGTTTGAACGGTGGCTTTAAAAGCACGTAATCGCCGTAGCGTGCCTGAACGAATGCAAGCACCTCATCGTTCGTGTCTCCGGCAACAAGTCGCTCGCGAACCAGCAAGCGCAAGTCACGAGCAACACCGGCATTCGAGCTGTCGATGTCCTGATTTTGACAGACGACGCAACGCAGCTTCTTTGAGATCTCTCTTGCTCTGGCTTCAAGCACAGGTCGGGCAGCATTTCGTCAGGTTCGACTGCCATGGAAGGTGTTGCAATCAAAGCGAAGAGGACTGCGAGCATAGATAGGTAACGCATCAGCTGGCTCCAGTTCCAAGTACACCAGCTTGCGTTAGGGCCGCACGGAATTTAGCGATCGCTGCTTCCCCCACAACTGGCCCTACATAGCGGTACAGAACGGTGCCATCGCCACCAACGATGAAGGTTTCCGGCACACCGGAAATACCCCACTCGATACCAGCACGCCCTGATGTGTCGGCTCCTATCCGTTCGTACGGATTACCGAGCTCAGCCAGCCAGCGCGATGCGTCTTCCGCTTTGTCTTTATAGTTGATGCCGAAAAGCCGGATTCCATCTCGCTCAACCATATTTGTGAGCACTGAATGCTCTGCTCTGCACGGAACACACCACGATGCGAAGACATTGACGACCACCGGTTTTGGGTTGTTCAGCAGGTCATCCCTTGAAAGGTCAGGAACCTCTACTCCAGGAATTGGCTCAAGTGAAAAATCAGGTGCTGGCTGAGAAATCAACACCGATGGAATTTCATTAGGTTCTCTTTCCGGATTGAGACCCCAAATGAAAAACGCACCCAGGATCACTGCCAACAGGAAAGGAATAAGTGCAAGAAATCTAGTCATTATTCACTCCGCTGCAGCAACATTACGTGGAAGCTTTGCCTGCTTTGGTGCACCAACACGCAAGCGTCTGTCGGTCAGGGACAAACAGCCCCCTAGCACCAGCATGAGTGATCCAATCCAGATGAAGTTGATGAGTGGCTCATATAAGATCCGCAGCGTCCATGCTCCGGTTGAGCCTCCTGCTCGGCAGCTGGCTCTGCAATGGATGCATAAAGATCACCGGCGAGCGTTGAGCGGATAGCAGACTCGGTTGTTGATGAGCGCGCTACCGGATAGTTTCGACGTTCTGGATACAAGGTAGTGACGTACTGACCACCTCGCTCAACCACGAGCACCCCGCGATCAGCAATGTAGTTTGGACCACGAACCCGGTTCACGCCCTGAAACGAGACATCAAAGCCAGCGATCGAAATTGAAGAACCAGGTTTGACGAAAACCACTTCCTCAGATTTCCATGCGCTTGAGCCAATAAATCCGAACATGAGAACAGCAACACCAAGATGCGCCATGCTCATGCCGTGTGCCGCTCTTGGCAGGTTGCGGGCACGCCTCATTGCATCGTTAAACGGTACATCAAATAGCCGGATTCGCAGCATCCATTCCCGGCAAGTTGTGACAGTCAGCCAGAACGCGAGAAGCAGGCTCACATACGCCAGAACTGGACCGCCGTTTGTCAGGTACCAGACTATCAATGTGGCAACGACACAGATGAGCCCAACAAACTTAAGCCTTGAAAGTACTCCAGCAAGATCAGCTCGTTTCCATGAGAGGAATGGTCCTAACCCTAAAACGAATACCAAAGGCAACATCATTGGAACGAAAGAGGAGTTGAAGAACGGAGGGCCGACAGAAATCTTTTCGCCAGTGACAGCTTCAAGGAACAATGGGTAGAGCGTTCCGAAAAGGACAATTCCGGTCGCAGCAGCCAAGAATAAATTGTTCATGAGAAGGCCAGCCTCTCTGCTGATCGGCTTGAACAGCCCCCCTGCTTCCATGGATGGTGCCCGCCACGCATAAAGCAGCAATGAGCCGCCGATGGATAGTGCAAGCAACATCAAGATATAAAGTCCTCTCTCTGGGTCCACTGAAAACGCGTGAACGGACGTCAGAAGACCGGACCGCACAATGAATGTGCCAAGGAGCGAGAGGGAGAATGTCAGGATCGCCAGCAATATGGTCCAGCTTTTAAAGGCACCGCGCTTTTCGGTTACGATGGCCGAATGCAGCAACGCGGTACCCAGCAGCCATGGCATAAAGCTCACGTTTTCGACCGGGTCCCAAAACCACCAACCACCCCAGCCAAGCTCGTAGTACGCCCACCAGGAACCAAGCGCGATTCCAGCTGTCAGACTGACCCATGCGGCCAGTGTCCACGGGCGAACCCAGCGCGCCCAGACAACGTCAATGCGCCCTTCAAGCAAAGCGGCAACTGCAAAGGAGAATACAATCGAGAACCCGACATAACCAAAGTAAAGCAGTGGTGGATGCAGAGCCAGACCTACATCTTGCAGCAGCGGGTTCAAATCATTGCCGTCTGCTGGTGGTGGAAAGAGCCGGTCAAATGGGTTTGATGTTAAGAGAAGAAACGAAAAGAAACCGACACTAATCCAGGCTTGTACCGAGAGCACACGTGCCTTCGTGGCTTCAGGGATGTTCCTGCCAAATAACGAAACCCCTGCCCCGAAAATAGTCAGGATCAGGACCCACAGCAGCAGTGATCCTTCGTGGCTCCCCCACGTACCTGCAATCTTATAGAGAAGCGGCTTCAGAGAGTGCGAATTTTCAGCAACATTTCGAACTGTGAAGTCACTGGCAATAAACGCCAGCATCAATGCACCAAATGCGATTGATGTGAAGATAACCTGCCCAATCGAAAGTGGGCGTGCAGAGCGCATCCATAAGAGATTTCCACGCGCGGCGCCTATGATCGGCACCGTGCTCTGGACGAGCGCAAGGGCTAGCGCTAAGGCCAGCGCGAAATGACCAACTTCAGGTGTCATTGTGAGATCCTGTTTTTTCTAACCCAGTGTAGCCAGGTTGTCCTTCTCCCCCGACAGAGGGACATCTTCCGAAAGAGGTATCTTGATTTGAGCCATCAGCCTTTGTTATTACGATTGGCAAGTACTACGTCTCCCCCGTGCGCCCTTACGATCGTACGTGAGATGGACAAGCCGAGACCGTGTCCGCCCGTCTCCAGGGACCTTGATTCTTCCAGCCTGAAGAAGGGCTCAAAAACTTGCTCCAGTTGCTCTTGAGGAATACCCGGACCATGGTCTTCGATCGTAATCATGAGGGATTGTTTTTTTCGTCTCGTAGATGACCGTCGCATCCCCTCCATAACGAAGGGCATTTTCGATTAGATTTCGCAGTGCACGCCGAAATGCCATTGGTCGAATGCGGATAAAGACCTCAGGACCTTGCTTTATGTGAAAGGGTTCAAGAATATCTTTTTGCAATGAGGCGAGAAACTCGCCAATTTCAACGAGTTCGGTCCCTTCAGAACCTATCAGACCTCGTGAAAATGTGAGAGTTGCTTCGACCATAGACTGCATTTCCTCAACACAGTCGATCAGACTAGTTCGTGTTTCATCATCGTCCACCATCTCGGCACGAACACGCATAGCTGTTAATGGAGACTTCAAATCATGGCCTAGGGCGGCGAGGAGCCTTGTCCGGTCAGCAACAAATCGCGTCAATCTCTCCTGCATCTGGTTGAACGCTTTAATGAGGCTTCTGACTTCAAGAGGTCCGGCCATTGGAAGTTCAGAAACTTCTTCCCCTCGCCCCAGGCTGTCAGAGGCTGATGCAAGTCTTCTCAAAGGTCCGGTTAAACGCGCAGCAGGAACCAGAAGACCACGATAAGGATGAGCGCTGCAGACAAAGCAAAGGTAAGTGTCGAGTAAAATGGCCATTGTAGTGGAGGTCGTTCAAAGCGCGTTTCTACGTTCAGCCATTGACCATCTGACAAGGCAATTGACAGATTCATCTCAACGGCTGACAGCTCCCCCTTCATCATGGCCATATGCATCTCGGCCATTTCGCCCGAAAGATGAGGAAGCGGCAGAATCTTGCCCTCAACCTGATTGACTTCGACCCGTATATCTCTGTGGTTGCTATCTCCGAGAAGACGACGAACGCGCATTTCAATGACGCCTCCGTCGGAATAATCATCAACAGTCGCACTCGGATTACTCGAGAGCTTAAACCGGACCAGAGGTGAATCAGCGGCTTCTAGAACTGCCGAACGCGCATCGGCAGGGGCATTCTCCAGAAGCCTTGCAACGTTTGCTGCGCGTCCTGCTGCCTCAAATCCAAGGGCCGCTCGGATCGCTAGACTTCTCTCGTCGACGAAAAGCCATAGACTGATCATTTGAGCAGTTACCAAAGCGGCGATGACCAGCAAGGTCAATTGCACAATCAGTGTATTGAACGGCCAGAGTTTCATTCCAGCACCTCAACGTCTGCGGAGAGGCAATACCCTCCATGCCTTACAGTCGTAATGATGCTTGGGCGTAAAACGTCAGGCTCGATCTTGCGCCTTAACCGACTGATTTGATTGTCTATCTTACGATCCAACGGGCCAGCGGTTTTTCCAGCTGTCAGGTCCAGCAATTGCTCTCTGCTAAGCACAACGCGGCTCTTTCAAGCAAGACAGTCAGGAGCTTATGATCTGAGGTAGTGAGCTGTGTTTCATCGCCGCTATCGTCGATCAATAGACGCCGGTCAGTATCCAGCGTGAGGTGAGCAAAACGGACCTTCTTACCAGCAAAGCCACCACCCAACGTCTCTGGCACAGTGGTTCTTCGGAGAATCGCTTTGATGCGCGCGAGAAGCTCCCGAGGATTGAATGGTTTGGCAAGGTAATCATCCGCACCGATCTCGAGGCCAACAATCCGGTCCGTATCCTCGCCCAGAGCGGTCAGCAGAATGATCGGCATCTTGCTACCAGCAGAAATGCGCTGACAAACCGATAGCCCACTTTCTCCAGGCATCATGACATCCAGCACAATCAAGTCATAGTGACCATTGGCTAGCTTAACGTCCATCTCACGCGCATCTTTTGCGGATGACGCTCGAAGGCCGTTCTTTTCAAGAAAACGCGTAACGCTATCACGAATTTGCTTGTGATCATCGACGACTAAAATATGCGGTGCTTCTGACATACTGGAGTTCTACAAGATATTTGCCCTGCTCGTCAGCGGGCGTTTTGTCTCCGATTGTATCAAACAGATCTATTAGTACTGACAGTTACAAACCAAAGCATCTGGTTTGTAGTGTGGTTCACAAGCTATAACTGAATCTAATGCACGGGGGATTTTCA
Organism: Pseudovibrio sp. JCM 19062; assembly: GCA_001310715.1. The sequence goes on along the minus strand of BAXV01000064.1, from coordinate 8,068 downwards.
GTCGGCGGCGTAACAGGTTGAATGATTGATGACGAAATCTGTCGATACCTCGTTACACGCGGGCTAGCGGTGGATGAACCAGCCCGCTCACGCCTGCCTTACCCTAATGCGCTTGCGTTCACCCGCAATGAGGCTCCTTTTTAATAGGTATGCCCAAGCCGTTTGATGGCTGATCTTTCGTTCGGTGTCCCTAAGAAGTTAGAATTGCATCACTAAGCCGATGCTGCCCTCTGCCGATGCTGCCCATTCAGTACCAAGGGCGACTTCAGTGCCAAAATTAAGTTTGGTACTCCTACCGATTTAACAATCAAAATCAGCACCGACGAACGGGTGAACGGCGTTTTCGTCATCATAGCTGGCAAACTGGAGTGTGCTTTCGAGGTTTGCCCCGTCAACATCGTTGCCCCAATTTCTGTAAAGGTCAGCACCCTACGCAAACGTGCGCTCCAATGGTTGCCACCTTCCTCATTCGCGTTTGCCCAAGCAACAGCACGTTACGCACGAAAGTTCAATTGATGGCTGTCTTGATCATCAAACTTCAAGGCAGCGGCAACACCTTCTTCAAAGCCACCCTGCCGCACTCCGCTATAAATGAGGGATTACCCGTGTAAGGGCAGTTTTAAAAAGTTTACGTCCCATGCAGCAAAGCCGTTTTTGCGCCTCTTTTGCGGTTAATAGTGCGTAGCTAATGCCCCATCTAGTGAGTGTGACAAGATCAACAGTGACGCCACGCTCTTGCATGATTTCTTCTAAACTCCGATTGGACACGCCGTCGCGAACCTAGAAAACAACGTAAAGGATCAACTGTAAGTCTGATTTGATAAAATCCCAGACGCTGATCCGATAGCAGAACTCGTGTAAATCCTCAGCGTTTCAACTAACGCTTTCCTGTGACGGTGATCAACGTCAATAGGCTGTAGCAAAAAAACGTAGTGCAGACTAGTTTTGCATATTACTTAAAGAAGACGAAAAATGAATAGAAGAGACTTTCTAACACGTGCATCTACCTTCATCTCCGCTGGCGCTTCCGGGATGCTCCTCCTAAGGTGAGTTTTGCCAATCTGCGAAAAGTTTTAAAGACAAAGTTAAACTGCAGATGCCGCCTCTTCTTGATGTCCAATCTAAGGGGGCTTTTGAATTAACTGCCAACCGGGATCTACAAATTTTTTAGGTACATCGCCAACACAAACAATGGGTTTTAATGGCTCTTATCTTGGCCCAACACTACGGCTCGCACGTGGATCAAATATGGCCCGCGTGCATAATTCAATTGATGAGATTACCACCATTCACTGGCATGGTCTTTTAATACCCGGCGATCAAGATGGCGGACCGCATCAACCTATTGCCCCAGGGGAAAGTTGGGAGGTCGATTTAGATCTTGATCAGCCTCCGGCAACCACTTGGTATCATAGTCACGTACATGGGCGTACCTCATATCAGGTATACCAAGGACTGGCAGGCGTTATGCAAATATGTGACGGCCGCGACCGTGATCGCGGTCTACCTGATACCTATGGTGTTGATGATTTGATGCTGGTGTTGCAAGACCGAAATTTTGATAGTGCGGGTCATATGCTTTTCACTGAGTCCATGATGGATACAATGCACGGATTAACAGGCAGTACCATGTTGGTGAACGGCCAAGTTGATGCTGTGGCGACACCGCCCAAGGGGCTGACTCGTCTCAGACTTCTGAACGGATCCAATGCTCGTGTTTATACGCTAATCTTCAGTGACCGGCGTAACATGCATTTAATTGCTACAGATAGTGGCTACCTGGAAAAGCCCATAACTATTGATGAGATAAGACTTTCTCCTGGTGAACGCGCAGAAGTTCTAGTAGATTTCTCAGATGGCAATCGAACCGTTCTTATGTACAAAAATAATGCCCATGATGACATGATGGGCTCTATGAGCGGTTCCGATCATAGCATGATGGGCTCTGCCCAAGCCACGAAAGAAGACGCGTTCCCGATTATACCGTTTCAGCCTGATGAACGAGTGAGGGCAACCATTGATCAAATCCCGGCAAGCTTTGACGCCTCTGGTCATGGAGAAATGGGGCAGCCGTCGCGTACCCGTGAATTTACACTCAACATGGAACCAATGGCTATTAACAACAGACCATTTGACATGGAGCGGATTAATGAGAATGTCGAGCAGGGCGCGGTTGAGCGTTGGATAATCCGAGGCGAGGAAATGCCACATCCGTTTCATGTTCATGGTGCGGCTTTTAAAGTAGTAAGCCAAAACGGAAAGGCTCCTCGCCCTGAGGAAACAGGCTGGAAAGACACAGTTCTTGTTGAAGATGAAAGCGAAATACTAATTCGTTTTGAGCACCTTGCGGGTCCTGAAGCTCCGTTCATGTACCACTGCCACATTCTGGAACACGAAGATGCCGGTATGATGGGGCAATTTACAGTCTCGCCAAAGATTATTTAATTGCTTTTTGCAATTACTCAACTAGCTCTGGCCCCACCCTGCTTTCCGTCATCATTTAAAGCTGAACAGAGTTTACTCTTGAATAGTGGAGGCTTGTCCCAAGCTCAACGAAGTTATGTTTCCTGCTCTTAGAAACAAGTTTGATGGGATCCCTTGGAGATGAAACCCAGCTATGATTGGATGGATCAATGGCAGGCACCAGTACAGCTTTAAGAGATGGTCCCGTTTGTTTGGGCAGCAATTATAACTTGTAACTGCTCACCAGCGAGCTGTTGTCTGTAACAGGACAAATGGCAGCTTTGGTCACAGAGCAACGTGCTGCAACTGCGAAGATCTACTCTTTGATGAATGTCCGCAAAGGGCTCTAAGCAACCAGCACACAACTTGAAAGGGAGGGGCAGTAACTCGTCCTTATGTTTTTGGTTTGGTATGCTTTGTTCTGAATTCCTCCAAGATAGCCAGAGACTCAGCACGGCTGCGACCAACACCTTGCGAGCGCCTTGGCCTCCGAGGCTTGCGCTCGCGCTTCTCATAACCGCCCTTGTCAGATGAACTTTTGACCGTCACACGGGGAGGGCTGGCCTCTTGTTCTTTCTTTACAAAGGCCAGCACTTCGCCCAGACGCTTGTTCTCGGTCACCGCTGCATGGGTGACACGCTGCTCCTTGTCAAACACCTTGTACGGCAACACCATGCCTTGCCAGCGCAGCTGTACCCGTCCGTCGGCAAACTGATAGGTATCAACGTATTTGCCAGACAGCTTCTTACTCAAATCATTGGGCTCCAGAATGAGCATCTTACGATTGTAACTGACGGTCAGCTGCTGCGTCACATAGCGCTTCTCGCGCCAGCACAGGATATCGGCCAGCCGGTCCGGCTCCACATTAAGTGCCCGGTGCAGGTTGTCCGGACGAGCAGGGACTTGGCAAATCTGGCGTTAAAACGCTCAAGAAAGCCTGCAGGAATGCATTGCCAGCTTCCCTATCACTGATCCCGGCAAGGCGCAGTTCCTTGACCAAACGATCCTGCAGCGTCCGGTTGGCGCGCTCCACGCGGCCCTTGGCCTGGGAAGAATTGGCGCACAGGATCTCAATGTTAAGTTCCGACAGGGCACGGCCAAACTGGGTCATGCCGGCACCGCCTTTGGCCTCAGTGTTTGCCACCTTAAACACGCTGTGTTTGTCGGAATAAAACGCCACCGGACGGCCATGTTTACCTAAATAGTGCTCCAGCGCGGAAAAATAGGAAAACGCGCTTTCTGACGGCACAAACTGAAGCTGCATTAAGGTAGATGTCGCATCATCGACAAAGACGAGCAGGGTGCACGGATCGCCGCGCTCTTCAAACCAGCGATGATCGCTGCCATCGATCTGGATGAGCTCGCCATAGGCCTCACGGCGATGGCGCGGCTGGTGAAACGTGCGCCGCTGCGCCTTGTTCAGCCAGATCCCGGCCTCGATCATCCATTTGCGCACCGTCTCACGGGAGACCTTCAGGCCGTGATGCTCTTCAAGCTTTTCTGCGGCCAGCGTCGGGCCAAAGTCAGAATAACACTCACTGATAACAAGTTGCGCGTACTCGCGAGTGCCATCACCAATCTGGTTGTTGGGGCGTTTGCCACGCGCCCGATGGCGCAGACCGCCAGCACCTTCATCCCGATAGCGCTTCGCCAGCCGCGAAATCTGCCGCACCGACAGATCCAGCAGATTGCCAGCGCCCTGATTGGTCAGCTCACCGCGCACAACCTGCGCAATCACGTCAACTCGGTTTAACTCCCGTTCGCTCATCACCACCCATCCCATGCCACGCTCCCCAGCATAACCCAACGTAACTGGAGCATGACACTTCTAGTTTGCTAAGGGTAGACAGTTTAGCATTGCGTGCGAACTCTAGCTGAAGTGCGACAGGTGTTTGATGTTATGGTACGGTTTCAAGGGCCTTCGGCAAGTAGTTTTTCTCTGAAAGCTTCCGTGGGTGTGCGCCATCCCAAGCACTTTCGTGGCGTGGAATTATGGATCTCACACAAGGTTGAGATACCTTCTGGAGCAAGTCTTGTCAGATCCGTGTCCAGAGGCAGGTGGCGGCGTAATCGACGATTGGTATTTTCATTTGTCCCTTTTTGCCAGGGAGCTTTAGGATCGCATACCCAAGCGTCCATCTCTAATTCCTGTTTCAGCTTTGGCCAGAACGAAAACTCGGTTCCTCGGTCAAAAGTCACGCTTTTTCGAGCTGCTTGGGGCAGGCGGCTGAAAAGCGAAATCATGCCATCGACGACACGTCCGGATAAGCGGTTCTTGTTGCGTTTTAAAAGCGTATAGCGGGTGCTTCGCTCAACAAGAGTTGTAACATTGGCCTTGCCTAATGCCTTCTGGAACATAATCAAATCTGCCTCCCAATGTCCAAAGCTCTGCCTATCGTTTATGTCGTCAGGTCGGTTCTTGATGCTGATTTCACTTGGGAATTGAGATTGATAAGCACGGCGGCCAATACGAGGTCGTCGTCGTCTGCGTTTTTCCGGAAGATGTTCGTAGAGCTTTATAGCTCGACCATCTTCGGAATAAGCATACTTATAAATACTCTCGTGACTGATGCGAGGAAGGGAGCCTTCAAAACGCATTCGTCCTGAGATTTGCTCGGGGCTCCAGCCACCGTTAAGGCGGTCCAGGACCAGGTCGCAAAGCTCTGGGTACATTGTCAGCTTACATCTACGAGCTTGGCGCTCCTGGGCGATTTTATTAGCAAGAACACAATGGTATCCATTTAGCTCTGGCCAACTTGCGTCCTCAAAACTGTTGCGTTTGATCTCCCGATAAATTGTGGATCTGTGCCGTCCCAGCCGTAGAGCAATCTCAGTGACTGGCATTTTGGCTCTAATAAATTGCTCAAGTAGGCGGCGGTCTTCTAAAGTGATTTGAGTATAGCTCTCAACAGTAATCAGCGGCATGACAACGTCTCTTCAAATTAAGTCTTTGAATTATAACGATGTCGCACTTCAATGTTGAATCCGCCGCGTCTACACTCAATGGATGCATAAGGTATCTTATGGAATATTTATTGATTACACCAGTTTTGCTAGCAATGATTGCGGTACACAATCGGATAAGCTATCGTGCAGACTGCAGATTGATTTAGTGGTGCTTTGCACCGCTTAGCGAAGTTAGCTGAACTTCTAAAACAAACAGCGGACTAAGTTTAGAAACCAAGGGGTGCATCGCACCTCTGGTGATGCTCCCTCCAATTTTGGAGTAAGCAAATGATCAACACAGCAGCCATTCGTAGACGCCTCGAATTACGCGGATATCCGTGTCTTGGGCTAGAAATTCCCGAAAATGATTCACGTAGCGGCCTGCGCTTCTTTGGTCCTATTTCTCTTGAATACTTTAGGAAATTGTCTCAAAGGTTCATCAGAGAGTCCGACTACGACAACGTAGATCGTGCAGAACTTGAACACTGGTATTCAAATGCCATTCGCGACATGGGAGAACCGCCGTTCAAAGTAACTTGCGATTTTTCATCCATCAACTCAGCCCATTGGTAGAGACAGTCTTTGACTTAGCAGAAGATCGCCAGATCATAGTCCTAGATTTTTATCGATGGGTACTCACAGACATAAACAGAGTACGCCAGCGCATTTGTGAGGAATATGGCAACGATATACAAGCTGCCACAGAGCATAAATTGGTGCCACGCACCAATGAGATTAAGCCTGGAACCACAGTCAGCGTACCGTTCTTTCGAGCTATGAAAATGGTAGATATGCTCATCTGAATACCGAATTCCTCGGCCTCAATAACGCGGTGATTACGGATCGTCTTTTACGGTTCATTCTTAGTGAGTTGGACGCCCCGGAAAACAGCAGGAGCGCTGAATGTGCTCGCACTCATCTTACGCACTTGATGCATCAAATCAAACGGGTCTCTTGCAATCTGACAGAGACTTTCGCGCAGGTAGCGTAAACAAACAAGGCCAGCAATTTTGCTGGCCTTGTTCATTTTCTTAATCTGAGGGATGTGCCTTTATCAGGCTATTTTCTATCCTACACCCTTAGCCTACAGCTTCACTTAAAACTACCGCCCGAACCCGCAGCTCGGCTGCAATGGCATCTTTAAACAGATTGTCTTCTTCAATTCTGGAATCGAGTTCAGCTTTGTGCTGCAGAAGCTCAACGCGGGACATATCTTTCAGGTCGGGTAGAAAATCTCCCATTTGTATGCTCTCCAGATCTTGCGGAGAGATTGTTGGTGCAGGGTCATCTATGAAAACAATATCCGACCCTTGCCCCTGAATCAGTTGGTCCAATTCTTGAGCGATCAGAGCCCCAGCTATAGTAAGCATTTTAATCTGCTCCCCAGGGTTCCATGAAGAGCCTGTGAACGGCCAATCGAAGCCATTCGTCCGATAGAGAGGAGGATTTCCGGAGTATTGGTTATCCTGTTGCAGTGAACACAAAGTAGAAGCAAGAGCGTAGTTGGCTGCAGCAGAACTTAGTTCGCCCCTCTGGTACTTGGCTCAACACCTGTACCCAACCGTTCTTCATGGATCTGCCGTTTGTGTTCACTCTCAATCAGTTCAATAGCAGCACTCATGCTTTTATCCTTACAGCCAATCACATTCATTTAAAATTCACGCCAGCTGGGTTCTACGGGATCTCCAAGCGTGCATTTAAAGCATGCCAGCTTTCGTCTTCTGCCAAGCTCAGCTATCTATCAATTTTCCGAAAACTTCTATCTGCAGTCTGGGAGAACTAAAGCTCGCTACCCAATGACTACAAGGATGCGGCGACATCTCAGCGACCTATCGCATTTCAACCCTTCTGATGGCAGAAGAACCACCACTGCCACCAGACTTTAATCCAAATAAGTAGGCGCTAAGCCACCGTATCCTCAGATACCGCTTCGACAACCAGCATCGTTGCCTTCTGACCAACAACCTTTACAGAGCTACCCGCTGGCATATCCGGACCACTGATCCGCCAGAGAGAATCGCCAATCTCCAGCGTACCCTCCCCATGGGTGAGTGACTGCTTCAACACAAACACCTGCCCCAGATAACGGCTCCCTCTTTTATTGAGGTAGGGATCACCATCCTTAGCCCCGGCCCTAACTGTCACGAGGCGTCCAACAATTAGCAGGCATAGCGACAAGATAGCCACAGGACCAGTTGCCAACGCCAATCCATATCAACGTAAGCAACAAGTGCCCCGACGATTAGAGCCGCCGCTCCAGACCAGATCAAAAACGAACCTGGAACCGCCAACTCCAATCCAATCAGGACGAGCCCAGACGCAAACCAAACCCAAGGTTCAATGCCGTTTTGCAGCAGCTCTATCAGCATATCAATCAGCCTCTGAGACACCAGTGTTAGGAATACGGCTGGACCGGCTCTTTTTGGTTTCCTTCAGTGCTTCTTTTCCAATCTCGGCAATACCCGCAAGACTTCCGATCATACCCGTTGCTTCCATAGGCAAAATGAGTGTTTTCTGGTTAGGTGATTTGGCAAGTTCGCCAAATGCTTCAACGTACTTGTTCGCTACGAAGTAGTTGATGGCACCCATATCTCCTTCAGCAATTGCCTTAGAAACCATCACGGTCGCCTTGGCTTCAGCTTCGGCTAGGCGCTCACGA
>BAXV01000063.1 GCA_001310715.1 Pseudovibrio sp. JCM 19062 | reverse complement strand
TCCGGCGGCTCCTGTAGCTGCGGTTGCTCCGGCGGCTCCTGTAGCGGCTTCGGCGAGCGTGTGTTCTCCTCTCCTCTGGCGCGCGTCTGGCGAAGCAGAATGGTCTGGACATTGCGCTGGTTGCAGGCACTGGCCCGCATGGCCGCGTTGTGAAGCGTGACATTGAGGCTGCGATTGCGGCTGGCACCGGTAAGGCGGAAGCTGCTCCTAAGGCTGCGGAAGCACCTAAGGCGGAAGCTCCAAAAGCTGCGCTGGCGTCTGGTCCATCTGACGAGCAGACCTTGAAGCTGTTTGAAGAAGGCTCTTACGAGCTTGTTCCTCATGACGGTATGCGCAAGGTTATTGCGAAGCGTTTGACAGAATCCAAACAGACCGTCCCACACTTCTACGTTACTGTAGAATGTGAGCTTGATGCTCTGCTTGCTCTGCGTGGGCAGCTCAATGCTTCTGCTCCTACGGATAAAGACGGCAAACCTGCTTACAAGCTCTCTGTAAACGATCTGGTCATTAAAGCCCACGCGCTTGCGCTTAAGGCTGTACCGGCTGCCAACGCTTCCTATCTTGAAAGCGGTATGGTGGTTCACAAACATGCTGACGTTGGTGTTGCGGTTTCCATCGATGGCGGCCTGATCACTCCGATCATTCGCCGTGCTGAAGAGAAAACGCTTTCCACCATCTCCATCGAGATGAAAGATCTGGCGAAGCGTGCTCGTGAGCGCAAGCTGGCTCCAACCGAATTCCAGGGCGGTACGACTTCCGTTTCCAACCTTGGCATGTTCGGCGTGAAGGAATTTGCTGCGGTGATTAACCCTCCGCATGCAACCATCCTTGCTGTTGGTGCTGGTCAGAAGCGTCCTGTTGTGAAGGGCGATGAAATCGTTCCTGCAACTGTGATGTCTGTGACCCTTTCTACTGACCACCGCGCGGTGGACGGTGCATTGGGTGCAGAGCTTCTGCAGGCGTTCAAAGGCTACATCGAGAACCCGATGTCTATGCTGGTTTAATCCGGACTTACCGGCGCGAAGCAGGACCCCCTGCTTTTTGCGCCGGTAGATCCAAGTGGTAGGTGTGAGCAAAAGGAGTGGAGTAAGCTGAAGACCGTTTGAGCAAGGAGACCGTGAGATATGGTCAAAGTTGTCGATGGCTTCACGTTTTTCAACGAACTCGATACCCTTGAAATTCGCCTTGGCGAACTGTTTGATGTGGTGGATGAGTTCATTCTTGTAGAGGCAACAAAGACCTTTACCGGACAGGAAAAACCACTCTATTTTGCTGATAACAAGTCGCGGTTTGCACCGTTTTTGAGCAAGATCCGGCATGTGATTGTCGAGGATATGCCAGAGGCACCGCAAAACGCCTGGTCAAGGGAGTACCACCAACGCGATTGCATAGAACGCGGCCTTAAAGATCTTGCGGTGAAAGATCTGATTATTGTTTCCGACGTGGATGAAATTCCAAAGCCGGAGGCGCTGCTCAGAGCGAAACATGATCCCAGGAGTTTTAAAAGCCTGACATTCTTTGGCGCGGATATTTTCCGATACAGACTGAACTTTAAAGATGACGTCTCGGATTTTACCTCGTGCCCGCGAATGATCAGTGCCTTGTTTTTCAAAGGAGCTCAGGCTTTGCGGCGTGAGCGGGCATATCAAAGCAAAAGCCTTCCGTCTTTACTGGAAGCGGCTTTGTGGCAATGGAAAGCACTTTTACGGCACAGCGACCTATGCGACGTCAATTGATCCCGTCTTCCAGCTGGCACTTCAGCTTTTTGGGGGACATGGACAAGGTGGTTACAAAACTTGAGGCTTACTCGCACACCGAACACATGAACGATGCCTATCTGGGCCGTGCACAGCGAACGCTGGAGCGTCTGGATGCAGGTGATGGCAGAGGCAAGCTGGTCACTAAGGACAGCGGAGAACTGCCGGACTACGTTTTGGAGAATTTTTCCAAGTTCTCCCACCTTTATGTGGAGCCTCAAGCTCCTTGAGGCCGATTTGGCGAGGTTAAATTGATGAGTGGCAACGCCTACGACGTGATTATCATTGGTTCTGGTCCTGGTGGCTATGTAACCGCAATCCGCTCCGCGCAGCTTGGTTTCAAGACCGCGATTGTCGAGCGTGAACACATGGGCGGTATCTGCCTGAACTGGGGCTGTATCCCAACCAAGGCGCTGCTGCGCTCTGCTGAGATCTACCACTACATGCAGCACGGCAAGGACTACGGTCTTTCCGCCGAAAACGTGAGCTTTGACGCTTCTGCTGTTGTGAAACGCTCCCGTGGTGTTTCCGGTCAGCTCAACGGCGGCGTTGGCTTCCTGATGAAGAAGAACAAAGTGGACGTTATCTGGGGTGAAGCAAAGCTCACCAAGCCGGGTGAAGTCTCTGTTGGTGCTTCTTCCAAAGACGCCATGCTGCCACAGCACCCGACACCGAAGGGTGTGAAGGGCCACGTACGTACTCCGCCAAGCACATTATTGTTGCAACTGGTGCGAAGCCGCGCGTTCTTCCGGGTATTGAACCTGACAAAGAGAACATCTGGACCTATTTTGAAGCGATGGTTCCAGAAAAAATGCCTAAGTCCATGCTTGTGATGGGTTCGGGCGCGATCGGCATCGAGTTTGCGTCGTTCTACAAGACAATGGGCGTTGATGTGACCGTTGTTGAAATGATGTCGACCATTATGCCGGTTGAAGACCCTGAAATCTCCGCGATTGCTAAAAAGCAGATGGAGAAGCAGGGCATGAAGTTCATCATGGACGCGAAGGTTTCCAAGGTGGTTAAGGGCAAGGGTCAGGTAACGGCTACTGTTGAAACCAAAGACGGCAAGAAACAGGACATCACTGCTGAGAAGCTGATTTCCGCTGTTGGCGTTGTTGGTAACATTGAGAGCCTTGGCCTTGAAACGCTTGGCATCAAGACTGATCGTGGTTGCATCGTCATCGACGAGTTTAACCGCACCAACGTTCCTGGCGTTTACGCGATTGGCGACGTTGCTGGCCCTCCAATGCTGGCGCATAAGGCCGAGCATGAAGGCGTGATCTGCATCGAAAAGATCTCTGGCCTTGATGTTCATCCAATGAAGCGTGACCAGATTCCGGGCTGCACCTACTGTAACCCGCAGGTGGCTTCTGTTGGTCTGACTGAACAGAAGGCGAAAGAGGCTGGCTACGACGTGCGTGTTGGCCGCTTCCCGTTTATGGGTAACGGTAAAGCGATTGCGCTTGGTGAGCCTGAAGGCTGGTGAAGACGGTGTTCGACAAGAAGACCGGTCAGCTGCTTGGTGCGCACATGGTGGGCGCTGAAGTGACCGAGCTGATTCAGGGCTTTGTTGTTGCCATGGGTCTTGAGACCACTGAAGAAGAGCTGATGCATACCTGCTTCCCGCACCCGACCCTTTCTGAAATGATGAAGGAAAGTGTTCTGGACGCGTACGGACGCTCTTTGAATATGTAAAACCTTTCCCTCTCACTGGAATTTTGCCAGTGAGAGGGACTTAATTCTTCTAAGGTACTCTTTTCGTTACAAAGGAGCGTACCTGTAGATTTTACGCACTCGATCCAGCTTGGTTGGCGCGCTTGCCTTTGCCATTATTGGTGGAAATGCGATTGGCTTTGAATAGGCGTGGTCCTTGGGCGCGGAACTGACGTTGCAGCCGTGTCCGGCATTGAGAGATGCTTTAAATCCTGTTATGGACCACTAAATTTGTAAGAGACAGCATCACTGACCCGTAAGGCAATTGGGTAGTGTGCATCTGGGACCTGACGGAACTGATATGGTTACACTGGTAAATACACTCGATCCCAATCATAAGAGCCAAGCTGCGTCTGCAGAGCAGGAAAAAGTGCGTCCGCGCCATCCGGAAAAAGCGCATCGCCCGGATAACCCTGTTCTGCGCAAGCCAAAATGGATCCGTGTTAAGGCGCCCACATCTCCGGTTTACAAAGAAACCCACGAGCTGGTTCGCAAGAACAACCTTGTGACCGTTTGTGAGGAAGCTGGCTGCCCGAATATCGGTGAGTGCTGGTCCAAGAAACATGCAAGCTTCATGATCCTTGGGGATACCTGTACCCGTGCCTGTGCGTTTTGTAACGTACGGACGGTATGCCGGGTGCCGTTGACCAGAGTGAGCCTGCAAGCGTTGCCAAGCGGTTGCCGCCATGGAACTGCAACATGTGGTGATTACCTCTGTTGACCGTGATGATCTTGATGATGGCGGTGCAACGCACTTTGCCAACGTGATTGCGGCGATCCGTGATGCGTCTCCAACAACCACAATTGAAGTGCTGACACCTGACTTCCTGCGCAAGGATGGCGCGCTTGAGATTGTTGTGGCGGCAAAGCCTGACGTGTTCAACCACAACCTTGAGACCGTGCCTTCCAACTATCTGAAGGTTCGTCCAGGTGCCCGTTACTTCCACTCCATCCGCCTGCTCCAGCAGGTGAAGGAGATCGATCCTGATATGTTCACCAAGTCCGGCATCATGGTTGGTCTAGGTGAGGAGCGCAACGAAGTGCTTCAGCTGATGGACGATCTGCGTGTTGCTAATGTGGACTTCCTGACCGTTGGTCAGTACCTGCAGCCAACCAAGAAGCACCATCCGGTGATGAACTTCCCAACACCGGAAGAGTTCAAAGCCTATGAGAAGATTGCTTATGCAAAAGGCTTCCTGAAGGTTTCCGCAAGCCCGCTGACCCGCTCTTCCCACCACGCTGGCGAAGACTTTGCAGAGCTGAAAGCAGCCCGCAAGGCAAAGCAGGGCAACTAAGCTTCGGTTTAATACGATGAGATTTTAGAGCGTCCCCCTTGTGAGGTGGGACGCTCTTTTTGTTTGAGGCGAGGACTGCGTTAGCTGGTGGTTTCTTTCCTCTTTGACGAGGCAGGGGATTTTGAAGGGGCTGAGCATTGGGTTTGCTTTCGAAAGGAGTTAAGTATTAGCGCTTAGTCTAGAGTTGAGTTTTAAGGGCTGGACAGAGTTTTTAGTGTGAAATGGTTGCGTTAGATCGTCGCTGAAAGCTTGCGAGATGGACAAAATTTGATGTTTTTGGCACGCGGCGGCCTGTGGAATACAGAAAACCCCGAGATTGATCTTGGCAAATCAAACAGGGTCGCTTAGAGCATCCTGACTAATTTGAGAATCCAGAAGAAAAAGAACGCGAGTATATGCCGTCTTTCGAAAGCACACATCGAGTGCAGCACAGTGCAGGGGATATGTTTGATCTGGTCGCAGATGTGGAGCAGTACCCCCAGTTTGTACCTTGTGTCAGGCCTTGCACGTACGTGGCGCCGGAAGATTGATGACCACCGCGAGATGATGGTGGCGGACATGACTGTGGCTTACAAGGTCTTTAAAGAGACATTTGCCAGTCGCGTCACTCTCGATCGTCAAGCGAGCAAGATTACGGTTGAGTATCTGGATGGCCCGTTTCGCCATCTGGAAAACGTCTGGAGCTTTGATGCGCTCTCCGAGGGGGAGTGTGATGTGAGCTTCTACATCAACTACGAATTCAGGAGCAGGGCACTGGTACCGTGATGGGTGCCATGTTCGACCGCGCCTTCCGCAAATTCTCCACCGCCTTTGAAGACCGGGCCGACAAGATCTACGGAACCTAAAAAATCCGAGGAGTTGGGCGTAGTCTCATTGTATGTATAAAAATAATCATGAAATATTCCATAATCATTAGGGAATATGGATTTGCGGTATTATGGGGCCGTTAGGACATTGGGTGTGGCAACGGCTTAAGCTCTGGAGGGAAGTTGCAGGAACTACTGGGGCGTGCGTGATTAGAGGTATGCTGCTGAGGCTTTTGGGTTGTCATGATTGCCGGATTCTGGCGTCGTTCCTCGGGACGGTGCGCTCTTTACATGCGTCTCCGAAGTGTAGGCATCAAGGAAAGGGTGGTCGCCTGATCTGGCGATTTATCATCTCTGGCAATGTTGAGCTTAATCACACGGTAGAATGGCGGACCGTGTTATGTTTAGGTCCTTGGTGGTCTCGAAGATCGCCGTCTTTGTTTGATGATTTGGACGATTAGACACTAAGTTACGTGGCTGTTTTGCTTCAGTTGTTCCATCAAACCACTCGGAAATAGCTCAATGTTGTTTTGAGTAAGTTCATTGAGCCAAACCACCGCGCTGTTACTTCAACTCCGTTGTCTTCATGGAAAATGAGTTCCTAGTCGGAGGTATAGGCCTTTGGTGGGAAGCTTACATTCGCGATGAATACAATTTCGTGACCTGTTTGGCCCTCATGTTCATAGATGTTTTCCATGATAATGGGCTGGCCAGAGACCACGACATCGACATTGAGCTCCTCTTTGAACTCGCGGACCAAAGCGGTTTTCCAGTCTTCACCAAACTCGATTGCGCCTCCAAGAGGGCGAACGCCCTTGAGGTTGCCTGCATCGTCATAAACTTCAGCGGCAAGCAAGCGGTTGTCTCGCCAATGGAGACCGAGCGATTTCACCTTTATCGTCTGAGCAGGTCGCCAAACATGCATTTTCACGTTGCTCCTTAACAGAAGATATTCCAGTAGGTTTGAGCCAAAGCGAACTTAAAACCACCGCCTAGTTGTCGTCGCGCTGGTTCAGGAACTGGCTTAAGCGTGAGCTGGTTTTTTTCGTAGTTCTTTGCAATCAGGGCTTCGGCCTCTTGGGGCGTCAGGCCGTTTCGCATGATGAAGGTGCGGCGGATTGCCTGAAAGCGGTTGGTGAACTCCCTGTCCGGATCACCTTGCTCCATGGTTTTTTTTCAAGCGTGGCGTATATGCCAACGTCTGTCAGGCTCAGTTTGGTGTTGGTTTGTTGCACAACACGACCCAGCCGTAGCCCTGGTTTGCCTCCAGGCGCACTTCGTGGCCCAGATGCTCTTCCCATTTGGTCCATGCGACGGAGTAGGGGCGTACCCAGTAGGAGCGGTTACACAAACGCAGCTCCTTGTAGCCGGTACGCGGCAACTGCTGGACTTTGTGAGAGCCTAAAAACTCATCATCGAATCCGCGCGAGATCAGGAATACGTCAGATGATGCAAACGCTGAGGTGCTCAAGCAAATGCCTAAAAACAAGCTTGCAATATATCTCATGCGCATACCGACGTCCCGTTCTAAATTTAAAACAGACTTTAACTAGATTTTCATAGAATGCCTCAGGATTTGCAGATTTGACCATAGCCCTTTTGAGTGAGGGTTAATTTGGATTAACTGTTTTCAATAAAATTTTCTAATAATTCTAATGCTTGTACCAGTGCCTGAAAGCGGATGCCGTCGCGTCCGGTGTTCTCAAACAGGCATTGGGTGTGCTGGGCTTCCCTGTTATCTGCCGCAAGGCCAAAGTGGACAAGTCCGACTGGCTTGTCCTTGGTGCCGCCGTCAGGTCCGGCTATCCCGGTGATGGAGACGGCAACGTTTGCGTTGGAGCAAAAGTGAGCGCCGGTGGCCATGGCCTTGGCAACTTCGCAGCTGACTGCGCCGTGGCTGACCAGAAGGTCTACCGGTACGCCGATCATCTCGTGTTTGGCTTCGTTGGAATAGGTGACAAAACCACGGTCGAGCACAGCGGAGGAGCCGGGCACTTCGGTCAGGAGGCCGGCCAGCAGACCGCCGGTGCAGCTTTCTGCTGTCGTGATCTTGACCTCTTTTTCTGCGTAGCGTGAGACAAGAACGCGGGCTCTTTCCTTCAGGCTCAGGATATCGGTCATGGTTCTGTCTCCCTTAGTTTGCTGGCTCTCGTTTAGTCTTCGAACGGAAGTCGGATGGTGGCGCAGGCCTGTGCTGCAATGCCTTCTTTGCGGCCCGTGAACCCCAGCTTTTCAGAGGTGGTTGCTTTAACGGCCACGCGGCCAATGGGCAGATCACAGATCTGCGCGATCTGCTTGCGCATTTCCTCCCGATGGGGACCAATTTTGGGAGATTCGCAGATCAGCGTTAAATCCAAGTGTGCGACCATGCCACCGCGCTTGTGAACCCGTTCTATTGCGTATTTCAGGAACTGGTCAGACGCCGCACCTTTCCACTGCATATCCGAAGGCGGGAAGTGGGAGCCGATATCGCCATCTGCAAGGCGCCGAAAATGGCGTCGGTCAGGGCATGCAGGCCCACATCAGCGTCGGAGTGGCCCTTGAGCTTTTTGGTGTGCGCAATGGTGATACCGCCGAGGATGACGGCATCGCCCTCTTCAAATGCGTGAACGTCGTAGCCGGTTCCAACGCGAATGTCGCCAAGGTCTGCGAGGTGTTTCATGGCGATCTGTTCCTGTGCGTTTGTCATATCTTTGAGTGTTGTGAGTTTGATGTTCTGCGGGTCACCTGTGGTGATGGTGACAGACTGGCCTTGCCATTCAATCAGCGCTGTATCATCGGTGAAGCTGTCGATGTTTTGGCTGATGGCTTCTTGATGGGCTTTCCATATGAGGTTGTAGGGAAAGCCTTGCGGTGTTTGTGCGGCCCACAGGTGGCTGCGGTCGACGGTCTCGAGCACCTTCTGATTTGCATCTGCGCGCTTGAGGGTGTCTGCGACCGGAACGGCGGGCAGGGCTGCCTGTGCGCCACCTTGCAGGGCGGTGATAGTGTCTTTGATGACTGTGGGCGTGACGAATGGGCGGGCGGCGTCGTGGATCAGGACGTAGTCAGGTGCGTGCTCTTCCAGCGCTTTCAGGCCGCAGGCGACAGAGGCTTGACGGGTAGCCCCGCCAATAACGGGTGGCATGAGGCGTGGGTCGGACAAGCGCTGGCTGCATCCTCGTAGGCTTTGCCGTCTTCTACGTGGATGACAGGCAGGACCAGTTTAACCTGCTCGGAGGCCAAAATTGCTTCCAGTGTTCTTTGCAGAACTGTCTTTCCGCCAAGGTTCCGATATTGCTTGGGGCTGCTGTCATTTTGCGTGGACATGCGGGAGCCGCGCCCGGCAGCAACAATGATACATGCAATTTTTTTCAGTGGACTGCAAAGCTGGGTCACCTGATTAAGTATGGGCAACCCTCTTGTGAATGGAGATCGCGGGGTTGCTGCGTGGGTACTATGTTGGTGATGGTTTTGCTCGATTTGGCGGCAAAGCTCAACACTTCAATAGCTTCTCTTTAATATTCCCTTGCCTAAATTTTTAGATTGGTTAGAATATGTGCAACTTAATATGCTGCTCATTTGGTGTGCAGTTGGTGCTTTTCAAGAAATATGCGTAATGCTGACGATAGGTAACATCCCTCTCAAAAATAAAGTTATTCTTGCGCCAATGTCCGGTGTTTCGGACTTGCCGTTCCGCCGTATCGCTCTGCGTTATGGCGTTGGGCTGGTGGTGAGTGAAATGGTTGCTAGCGAGGCGCTGTGCACTGGCCATCCTGAATCGCTGATGCGTGCAGAAGGTGAGGGCATTGACCTCATATCGTTCAGCTGGCGGGTAAAGACCCGCACTGGATGGGGGAAGGTGCGCGTATGGCGGAAAAAGCCGGTGCGGATGTGATTGACATCAACATGGGCTGCCCTGCCAAAAAGGTGACCTCCGGCTATTCCGGCTCCGCTCTTATGAAAGATCTGGATCATGCCATGACGCTGGTGGAGGCAACGCTGGACGCAGTGTCCGTTCCGGTGACGCTAAAGATGCGTCTTGGTTGGGATGAGACTTCCATTAACGCGCCGGAACTTGCCAAGCGTGCCGTTGATGCCGGGGTGCAGATGATCACCGTGCATGGCCGCACCCGCTCCCAGTTTTACAAGGGGACTGCAGACTGGCGGGCGATCCGGCAGGTGCGTGATGTTATACCAGATGTGCCTTTGGTGGCCAATGGTGACTGTTGTTCCTTTGAGGATGCGGACGAGATGCTGGCGCAGTCTGGCGCTGATCTGGTGATGGTTGGTCGCGGGGCCTATGGGCGTCCGTGGGTGCCGGGCCATATTGCGCGGTATCTGGAGACTGGCGAGCGGTTGGCTGCCCCGCATGGGGAAGAGTTGGCCGAGCTGGTTGTGGGGCACTACGACGCCATGCTGGAGCATTACGGCTTTGAGATTGGGGTGCGGGCTTTCCGCAAACATATGGTTGGTATCTGGAGGCTGCAGGCCGGATGGAGGATGCTCCGCAAGGCTTTATGCGCGGGCTGATGACCAGTCTGGATGCGGATCAGGTGCGCGGCACCCTTTATGACTGGTTTGTTCAAGTGCCAATGAGGAATGCTGCCTGATGACTGAGACTGTGGGAGATACTCTGACGAAGGCTGCTGATGCATTAAGTAAAGCTATGACCGGACAGGCGGTTTTGGATTCCCTGCCGCATCCTGTTGTGGTTGTTGGCGGTGACGATAAGATCGTTGGTGCAAACAGCGCGGCGGAAGATTTCTTCCATGCCAGTCTGTCTGTGATGAAACGCCGAGAGGTGTCGTGGTTTGTGCCGTTTGGCAGTCCGTTGCTGGGTTTGATTGCTCAGGTGCGGGAGCGAGGCGGTGCGGTCAATGAATACAAGGTAGATATCGGTACACCGCGTATCGGGCAGGAAAAGCTGGTTGATATTCACGCCTCACCACTGAGCGAGGCTCCCGGAAATATTGTGCTGCTGTTTCAGGAGCGCACCATGGCGGAGAAGCTGGATAAACAGCTGACCAGCCGCGGGGCTGCGCGCACGGTGACGGGCCTTGCGGCGATGCTGGCCCATGAGATCAAAAACCCGCTCTCAGGCATTCGCGGGGCCGCTCAGCTTCTGGAGCAATCCGCCAGCGAGGAAGATCGCACTTTGACACGTCTCATCACGGATGAGAGGACCGGATTGTGAAGCTGGTGGACCGGATGGAGGTGTTTTCCGATGAACGTCCGATTGACCGTGAACCGGTGAATATTCATGTGGTGTTGGATCATGTGAAACGTGTTGCGGAAAATGGCTTTGCCTCCAAATTGCGGATTGTGGAGGACTATGACCCGTCCTTGCCACCGGTTTATGCCAATCGGGACCAGCTGGTGCAGGTGTTCATCAATCTGATCAAGAACGCGAGTGAAGCGCTGAACGGGGTGAAGGAGGCGGAGATTGTTGTCTCCACGGCCTTCCGTCCGGGTGTGCGGCTGTCTGTGCCAGGTGTGCAGGAGCGTGTGAGTTTGCCGCTTGAGTTTTGCGTTCGCGACAACGGCTGCGGCGTGCCGGAAGATTTGAGGCCGCATCTGTTTGATCCGTTTATTACGACAAAGACAAATGGCTCCGGCCTTGGGCTGGCACTGGTTGCCAAGATCGTGGGAGATCATGGCGGCGTGGTGGAATGCGAGAGTGGGAGTCGGGGGACGACCTTCCGCATTTTGATGCCTGCCTTTACCGGGCCTTCCGTTAATTCTGGAATTGAGGACTAAGAGTATGCCGAGTGGAACCATTTTAGTTGCTGACGACGATTCTGCGATCCGTACCGTTCTCAATCAGGCTCTGTCTCGTGCGGGCTACACCGTTCGGTTGACGTCTAACGCGACCACGCTGTGGCGCTGGGTGAGTTCGGGGGAAGGGGATCTGGTGATCTCCGATGTGGTGATGCCGGATGAGAATGCGTTTGATGTGCTGCCGCGCATCCGCAAGCTGCGTCCGGAGCTGCCGGTGATCATCATGAGTGCGCAAAACACCTTCATGACCGCCATCAAGGCTTCTGAGCACGGTGCTTATGAGTATCTGCCCAAGCCGTTTGATTTGAAAGAGCTGACCGGCATTGTGGTCGTGCACTGGCCGAGCCAAAGGCCGCCACTTTGATATGGGCGGCGAGGGGAATGATAATATTCCGCTGGTGGGCCGCTCTCCTGCCATGCAGGAAATCTATCGTGTGCTGGCGCGCTTGATGCAGACTGATCTGACGGTGATGATCAACGGTGAGAGCGGTACTGGCAAGGAAGTGGTTGCGCGGGCGCTGCATGATTATGGTAAGCGACGGAATGGCCCGTTTGTTGCGGTCAATATGGCGGCGATCCCGAAAGATCTAATTGAATCAGAGCTGTTTGGTCACGAGAAGGGCTCGTTTACGGGGGCACAAGCACGGTCATCTGGTCGGTTTGAGCAGGCGGATGGCGGAACACTGTTGCTTGATGAAATCGGCGATATGCCCATGGAGGCGCAGACCCGTTTGTTGCGTGTTCTACAGCAGGGCGAATATACCTCTGTGGGTGGGCGCACGCCAATCCAGACTGATGTTCGTATTATCGCGGCGACCAACAAGGATCTGCGTCAGCTGATCAATCAGGGGCTGTTCCGCGAAGACTTGTATTTCCGTCTTAATGTGGTGCCGATCCGTCTTCCTCCTTTGCGAGAGCGGACGGAGGATATTCCTGATCTTGTGCGGCACTTCTTCTCCATAGCGGAGAGTGAGGGCTTGCCTGCCAAGCAGATTGAAGTGGCAGCGCTTGATAAGCTGCGGCGTTATCGCTGGCCGGGCAATGTGCGTGAGCTGGAGAACCTTGTGCGCCGTCTGGCTGCGCTCTATCCGCAAGATGATATCACGGCCAGCCTGATTGATCTGGAACTGTCACAGCCTCAAGCGGGGGCAGCAGCGAGGCGGATGCCCCTTCCACTCAGGATCTGAGTGGGTCTGTGGAGCGGCATCTGGGCGATTATTTCAGTGGCTTCGGCGAGGAGCTGCCACCTCCGGGCCTCTACCACCGTATTTTGCGCGAGGTGGAGTATCCGCTGATCAGTGCCGTGCTTGCCGCAACGCGGGGCAACCAGATCAAGGCGGCGGAGCTTTTGGGCGTGAACCGCAATACACTGCGTAAGAAGATCCGGGATCTGGATGTTCAGGTGATCCGCAGTTCAAGATAATCGATATTTGTTGGTTGATTTCTCAAAATGGCGCTTTTCCGGGCGCCATTTTGGTTTTGGTGGGGTGTTCTGGCTTGATTGCCGCGTGCAAGCTGCGTGTTTTAGCGCATTGGGCCGAAGGTTTTCCCCATCCGGAGTGTGACTAATAAAACCCATTGTCGCATTTTGGCAACAAATCGTGCTAATAGTCTTTTGCAAAATTAATAAAGTTAGAGCAGGTACGCAGGTTCTCGTTTCATGATTTTCAGATCAAAGGCAGAAGAACATACCCGAGAACTTGACGTGAAGGGCCGCAAGTCCCGCATGTTTGGTCTTGCAGTCGTTTTGCTGTCTCTGTGCTCTATCGGGGTTTCGTTTCTTGTGCTGATGGGTGTGACGCCCATCGTTCCTTCAGAAATGGTTGTCTACATCGCGCTGGCTTTTAACGGCGCTCTTGTGTTTCTCCTTATCGGACTGATTATCTTTGAACTGGTGAAGCTGTTACAGGCGCGCCGCCGTGGGCGTGCGGCTGCACGGCTTCATGTGCGCATCGTGACCATGTTCTCGCTGGTGGCGGCTTTGCCTGCGTTTATTGTTGCTGTGGTGGCAACAATCACGCTGGATCAGGGGCTGGACCGCTGGTTCGAGACGCGCACGCGCAGCATCATCACGAATGCACAGTCAGTTGCGGCAGCGTATGTTCAGGAGCACGGGAACTCGCTGCGCTCTACCTTGATTGGTATGGTCAGCGATGTGGATCTGAACCGTAACTCCTACTATGATGATCCGACCCGGTTTGACCGCTTTTTCGAGACCCAGACATGGGTTCGCGGGCTGCTCGGTGCCTATATTCTCAAGGATGATGGCACCGTTGTGATGCGGGTGCTGCGTGACCCACAGGTGGAGCCATTATTGCCGCCGCCTGTGGCAATGAAACAGGCAGCGGACGGGGCTCCGGTTCTGATCGCGCCGGGGGTTTCCAACCTCGTGGGCGGGGTGATGAAGCTTTCCGCCTTTGACGGTCTTTATCTTTATGTGACGCGTGCTCTGGATCCGCGAGTGGTTGAATACCAGCGACTGGCGGAAGCTGGCGTGGATGAATATGCGGAGCTGGAGGAGCGTCGGTTTGGTGTTCAGCTGGCGTTTGCGCTGGTTTATGTGGGTGTTGCGCTTGTCTTGCTGCTGTCATCTATCTGGGTTGGCTTCGGGTTTGCAAACCAGTTGGTGCTGCCGATCCGCAATCTGATTGGCGCTGCCGATCAGGTTTCCAAAGGCAACTACTATGTTGAGGTTGAGGCGGCCAAAGCGAGCGGTGACCTTGAGAACCTTGGGCGCACCTTTAACAATATGACAGGTCAGTTGCGCGGTCAGCGTGATGCGTTGCTGGCAGCGAATGACCAGATTGACCGCCGCCGCCGCTTCAGTGAGGCGGTGCTTTCGGGCGTGTCGTCCGGTGTGATCGGCATCGATGATGAGGGCCATGTGACCATGGTCAACCGGTCTGCCAAGCACCTGCTTAGCCAGAGTGAAGAGAAGCTTTTGGAAAAGCCGATCTATGAGGCTGTTCCGGAGGTGCAGACGGTTGTCTCCAAAGCTCTTGAAGAGCGCAGTGGCGGCTCGCAGGTGGCTCAGGTCTCTCTTATGCGCAAGGGGCGCGAGCGAACGCTTAATGTGCGTGTGACGACGGAAGAAGCAACGCGTTCCGAGCACGGCTTTGTGGTGACGCTGGATGATATTACGGATCTTGTGGCTGCACAGCGTAATTCTGCATGGGCGGATGTTGCGCGGCGTATTGCGCATGAGATCAAGAACCCGCTGACACCGATCCAGCTTTCGGCGGAGCGTATCCGGCGCCGGTATGGCAAGCGTATTGAAGATGATGACCGCAAGGTGTTTGATCAGTGCGTTGATACGATCATCCGTCAGGTGGGGGATATCGGCCGCATGGTGGATGAGTTCTCCTCGTTTGCGCGGATGCCAAAGCCGAAGATGGAAGTTGCTGATCTGCGGTCCGTGATCCGGGAAGCTGCGTTTATGGTCTCGGTGGCCAATTCGCAGGTTCACTTTGATACCGAACTGCCCGAGGAGGCCGTGCGGGCGACGTTTGACAGCCGTCTGGTGGGGCAGGCTGTTGGCAATGTGATCAAGAACGCAGCAGAAGCTGTTGAGGCTTATCTGGCGCGGGAAGAAAACCCGGAACAAGGTCACGTTCTGGTCAGGCTTACTGCGAACGGTCCGGTTTACACGATCGATGTAATCGACAACGGCATTGGCCTGCCAAGCGAGCAGCGCGCACGACTGCTGGAGCCTTATATGACGACACGCGAGAAGGGCACAGGCCTTGGGCTCGCGATCGTGC
The DNA here is from genome assembly GCA_001310715.1 of Pseudovibrio sp. JCM 19062. The sequence goes on along the minus strand of BAXV01000063.1, from coordinate 6,108 downwards.
GGAAAATTTTGGAAGATCATGGGGGTGGAATTGAACTGTTGGATGCGCCATCTGTTGCCGAGGGAGGCCATGGTGCCATGGTTCGGCTGACGTTGCGCAGTTTTGAAGTTCCTTCCTCCACTGACGATGAAACTTAAGAATGGTGGTGATAAGCGTGGCAAGTGACATTCTGATTGTTGATGATGAAGCAGACATTCGTGAACTGATCGCCGGAATTTTGGAGGACGACGGCTACAACACCCGAACTGCTGGCAACAGTGATGCGGCGTTGGCAGCGATTGCAGATCGCCGTCCATCTCTGATTATTCTTGATATTTGGCTGATGGGCAGCAAGCTGGACGGGCTTGAAGTTCTTGAGGTGATCAAGAAAGAAAACCCGGACCTGCCTGTTGTGATTATTTCCGGTCACGCAACGTGGAAACTGCGGTTTCTGCCATCAAGAAGGGCGCTTACGATTACATCGAAAAGCCGTTCAAGGCAGATAAGCTGGTCCTGATCACCGAACGTGCGTTGGAAGCCTCTTCCATGAAGCGCGAGATCAAGGAGCTGAAGCAGCGGGCTGGCGACGTTTCCAATCTGGTGGGCAGCTCGTCCTCCATGAACAACCTGCGCCTGACCATTGAACGTATTTGCCTGACCAACAGCCGTGTGATGATCACGGGGCCGTCCGGTTCTGGCAAAGAGACCGTGGCGCGGACGATCCATGAGGCGTCCCCGCGTTCCAAGTCTCCGTTTGTGGTGCTTTCTGCGGCCAATATTACGCCTGAGCGCATGGAGGAGGAGCTCTTTGGCATTGAAGAGACCGAGACTTCTCCGCGCAAGGTAGGGGCGTTTGAAGAGGCCCATGGCGGAACCATCTATCTGGATGAAATTGCAGATATGCCGCTGGAAACGCAGAATAAAATTCTGCGCGTTCTGGTGGACCAGACGTTTACCCGTCTGGGTGGGCACAACAAGGTGAAGGTGGATGTGCGCATCCTGTCATCCAGTGGCTACAATCTGGAAAACCGGATTGCGGAAGGCCTGTTCCGTGAAGATCTGTATCACCGTCTGGCCGTTGTACCTCTGCGCGTGCCTGCACTTGAAGAACGCCGTGAGGACATCCCTCAGCTGATCCACTTTTTCATGAAGCAGATTTCCAATTCCACTGGCCTGCCGATGCGGCGGATTGGTGAAGATGCCATGGCGGTGCTTCAAACCCATGACTGGCCGGGCAATCTGCGCCAGCTGCGCAACAATGTTGAGCGCTTAATGATCCTGACAAGGGCGGATGCGGATGCGGTGATCACAGCCGATCTTCTGCCTGCCGAGGTGGCATCTACCGTGCCCAGTATGCCAGGCGCTTCTGGGGGTGAGGAGCTGATGTCCTTGCCACTTCGTGAAGCTCGCGAACAGTTTGAACGTGAATACCTGCAAGCACAGGTTAAGCGTTTGGTGGTAATATCTCGCGTACCTCTGAATATATTGGTATGGAACGGTCAGCATTGCACCGAAAGCTCAAGTCTCTTGGGCTCACCTGATCGGTGAGTTTAGAGACAGAGCAAAGGACTGAATTATGAAGGTTGTGATTTGTGGTGCCGGGCAGGTTGGCTACGGTATTGCCGAAAAACTTGCCGCGGAACAGAATGACGTTTCAGTGATTGATACCAGCCCGCAGCTGGTTCATGCCATCCGCGATACGCTGGATGTGCGCGGCTTTATCGGCCATGGCGCGCACCCGGATGTGCTGGCGCAGGCTGGTGCCGATCAAGCGGACATGATTATCGCTGTGACCTTGTATGACGAGATCAACATGGTCGCCTGTCAGGTGGCGCACTCGTTGTTCAATGTGCCTATCAAGGTTTCGCGTGTTCGTGCGCAAAGCTATCTGCAATCCCATTACCGCAACTTGTTTTCGCGCGATAACATGCCGATTGACGTGATCATTTCTCCGGAAATCGAAGTGGGCGAGATGATCCTGCGGCGCTTGTCGCTGCCCGGTGCAATGGAAACAGTGCGGTTTGGCGATGATAAGGTGATCATTGTCGGGATCGACTGCGGCGCTGATTGTCCGGTGCTGGATACTCCGCTGCGCCAGCTGACAGAGCTGTTTCCGGATCTTTCTGCTGTGGTGGTTGGTGTTGCCCGCGAGGGCAAGGTCTTTGTTCCGCACAGCTCGGATATGATGCGGGAAGGGGATCTGGTTTATGTGTGCTGCGAGCGTGGTCAGGTGCGCCGGACCTTGAGCATTTTTGGCCATGAAGAGCCAGAGGCCAAGCGTGTTCTTATTGCCGGTGGCGGTAATATTGGTGCTTATGTTGCCCGCCGTCTTGAGGACAAGCAAAGCAGAACCAAAGTAAAGATCATCGAGCAGTCCCGTGATCGCGCTATTCGCATTGCGGATGAACTGCGCAGAACTGTGGTTTTGCATGGCAGTGCGCTTGATCAGGTGATGTTGCAGGAAGCGGATGTTGAAGACTCCGACATGATGGTGGCGCTCACCAACGAGGACGAGGTGAACATCCTTTCCTGTGTGATGGCCAAGAAAATGGGGTGCAAGCGCAACCTTTCGCTGCTGAACAACACCAGTTATCCAGCTTTTGCCAATGCTTTGGGCATTGACGCGTTTGTGAACCCGCGTCAGGTGACAATCTCCAAAATCCTGCAGCATGTGCGTCGTGGCCGTATTCGTGCCGTTCATGCCCTGCAAAATGGTGCTGCGGAAGTTATTGAGGCGGAAGCGCTGGATACTTCGCCGCTGGTTGGGCGTCCTTTACGTGAGGCTGAACTGGCAGAAGGTATCCGTATCGGTGGTATTTTGCGCGATGGTAACGTGATCACGCCATCGGGTGACGAGCGAATTCTGGCCCATGACAGGGTGGTGATCTTCGCGGTTGCCGACAAGGTTCGTCAGGTGGAACAGATGTTCCGCGTTTCGCTGGAATTCTTCTAGGATGGGCTGCATGCTGCGGTCTTCGTGAAGGTAGCGCCGCGTTTTATAGTTGGGGGTTTTCCGATCTGGAAAGGACAAAGAGGCGCTTTTGCGGCGTGACTGCAGAGTTTCTCAGTGTATACGCGCGGAAATGTACGGTTTTGGGCAGTCATCGTAACTTGATAATAAGAAATAAACACCATTAGGTGTGAGTTGCTAAGTGTAGCTTGAATTGGAGTGGTTGATGAGCCGTGTTGCCTACGTAAATGGACAATATGTGCCACATTCTCATGCCAGCGTGCATGTTGAGGACCGGGGGTACCAGTTCTCCGACGGTGTCTATGAGGTCTGTGAGATCTGGAAAGGCCAGATCGTTGACATGACCCCGCATCTTGACCGTCTGGAGCGATCACTCAGGGAGTTGCAAATTGCCGCTCCCATGTCACGACGGGCTCTGGTGCGGGTGATGAAAGAAGTGATTTCGCTCAACAGGGTGAAAAACGGTATCATCTACATGCAGATCACGCGTGGTGTGGCGCCACGTGAGCACTATTTTCCCTCAGCAGCTATCCCGCCGTCTGTTGTGATGACAGCTAAATCGGTGTCTCCACATAAAATGCACCAAATTGCGGCTAAGGGTGTTGGTGTTGTTACGGTAGAAGAGAATCGTTGGGACCGGGTCGATATCAAGACTGTTGGCCTTTTGCCTAATGTCCTTGCTAAACAAAAGGCTAAGGAAGCCGGTGCCCATGAAGCATGGTTTGTGGATAAAAATGGCCTGATAACTGAAGGTGGTTCAACCAATGCGTGGATAATTCTAAAGGACGGCACTTTGGTGACACGTCCGGCTACCCACGGAATCTTAAGGGGAATCACACGAGAGGGCGTTTTGAAACTGGCGGAAAAGAAAGGTTTTTCCGTAGAAGAACGTGGTTTCTCTATGGAAGAAGCAAAAAATGCAAGAGAGGCATTTTTAACTAGTGCTTCGGGGCTTGTGATGCCAGTCGTGAAAATTAACGAAACGATTTTGGGTGATGGCCAACCCGGTCCAATCGTCCAAGACTTAAGAAAATCATTCCATGACGCGTCAGAGTTGATTAAACTGGCGGTTGCCGGGGGTAATGCTCCGGTGTTTGCTGAAGGAACTTACGAAGGCGGCGCACCTTAAATGTGTTGGGGCATCTCTCTTTTGTTGGTGAGTGTCACATGGTCGTCTCGGGGATGGGAACAGTAAATGGTGGATGCCGCGGCCGCGTCCACTGAGAACAGGAAAAAAAATAGATATGGCTGACCGCGCTCAAAATCTTCAAGATACTTTTTTTAAATCATGTCAGGAAGCAGAAAACGCCTCTGACAATCTTTTTGATCAATGGTGTAAAGCTGCAAGGTGTAGTAACTTGGTTTGATAATTTCTGCGTCTTATTGCGTCGGGACGGGCACTCCCAGCTCGTTTACAAGCACGCAATTTCAACAATAATGCCAAATAGCCCTATACAGCTGTTCGAACCAGCTGAAGAAGAAGGCGAAAAAGCAGGAGCTGATGAAGCCCAATCTAAAAAAAGAAGCCGGTCTGAACACTAAGCAACGCGATGCGAATGTTGAGGCCGGCGAAGACGGTGTGACCCGGGGAACCCGGTCACTCGTCATCGTACCCATTATTCAAAGCAGAGCTTTGGCAAGAGGGAAAGGTGCTCCTGAGCGCCCCTTTGGTGCTGAGCGTAGCCCACAAGCCAGATTGGAAGAAGCTGTTGGACTGGCAGCTGCAATCGAATTGGAGATTGTTTCCTCGGGTCTGGTACGACTTTCCAATGTGAAGCCGGGAAGTCTGTTCGGTTCTGGTAAGGTGGAGGAAATCCACCAGCAGATTGAACTGGAAGACATTGAGCTGGTTGTTGTGGATCATCCGCTTACACCAATCCAGCAGAGAAATCTGGAACGGGACTGGCAGGTCAAAGTTATTGACCGGACGGGCCTTATTCTGGAAATCTTTGGTGACCGGGCACAGACCAAGGAAGGACGCCTACAGGTTGAGCTTGCTCACCTGACTTGGCAGAAATCCCGTCTGGTGCGGTCCTGGACCCACCTTGAGCGTCAGCGTGGTGGTCTCGGGTTTGTTGGGGGTCCGGGTGAAACGCAGATCGAGGCTGACCGGCGTATCATTCAGGATCGTATCACCTTGCTCAAGGGGCACCTGGAGCAGGTTCAGCGGACCCGTAAGCTGCACCGCAAACAGCGTAAGAAAGTACCGCATCCGGTAATTGCCTTTGTGGGCTATACCAACGCAGGCAAATCAACGCTGTTTAACCGCATGACAAATGCGGACGTGTTTGCCAAGGACTTGCTGTTTGCCACGCTCGATCCAACCCTTCGCCGTTTGAAGCTGCCTCATGGACGTGAGGTCATTTTGTCCGATACGGTGGGTTTCATTTCCGAGCTGCCGCATAATCTGGTGGCGGCTTTCCGCGCGACGCTGGAAGAGGTTATTCAGGCTGATATTGTGCTGCATGTGCGCGATATTGCTCATGAGGACACCAAGGCACAGTCTCAAGACGTGAATGAAACTCTGGAGATGCTTGGACTTAAGGTTTCCGAGAGTGATCGGGTTCTTGAGGTCTACAACAAGATCGACATGCTGGATGAGGCACACCGGGCCAAGTTGCTGGAGGGCAATTCGGTTGATGAGGGGCCTATTGCGGTTTCTGCCATCAGCGGTGATGGGATTCCAGACCTGATTGCGCGCATCGAAGCCCGTTTGGCTGAACGGCTGGACACAGTGGTGATGGTTCTTCCGCACAGTGACGGGGAAGGTCATGCATGGCTTTTCCAGCATTGCGAAATCCTCTCCCGTGAAGACGAAGAGGAGGCATTCGCCTTTCTGTGCGTGTCCCAGACGCCCACCGCTCCCGCGTCCGTTCGCGGTTTGCCAAGTACTTCGTGGCCGGCCGGGAACTGGAAGAAGAAGCTGCATCAGAAGAAGACAAAGATGATGGTGGTTACTCGCCACTCTGATTGGCTTTGATGAGCTGACAAAGACATGGAAGCCCCGCTCGAAAGAGTGGGGCTTTTTGCCTGATTGTCCTACTGCACGGCTATTTTCCTGCCGGATCAAACTTCTTGGCTGCCTGCCAGTGGGCTTCCATCTCGTCTAGGGATAGTCTGCCAGGAGGCGGTCTTCGGCTTTGGCGGCGTTTTCTATG
>BAXV01000062.1 GCA_001310715.1 Pseudovibrio sp. JCM 19062 | reverse complement strand
CCCCATCGGGAAACAGGATCAACCGCGCAATGATACCGGCCACCAGCGCCGTTGCTACCGCCCGCACCCACGCAAACACCAGACTATCTTCACTCAGTCTGCCCGCAGCGAACACGCCCATCCAGCGCCAGCATTCAGTCGCCAGAAAGCCCGCAACGAGGATCATCACATAAGGCCACCACACACTGCCATAAATCTCGCTCACAGCTCGGCCCTCCGCGTTGCAAACAACCACCCGGTAAAGGCAACCGTGCCGCCAACAATCCCGGTGAGTAGCAAATCAGCCCCCGGAAACAGGTAGTAAAACAGCGGCCCCAGAATCAGCCCCAGCAAAAGTGCAGCCCTATCCCCGCCGGTCCGCGACGCCTGATACATGGAAAACATGAAGTAGACTGGCGTAAGCATAACCAGACCAGCAGCAATCGGCCCATCAACCACAGGCAGCAACACATAAGACACAGTGTCGAACAAAGAACCGCCAGCTGCACTGCCGCCCCAAACCCCGCAAAGAACGGCAAACGCGCGGGCCGTGGGAGAGATGGCAGGTTCCGCATAGCAAACACCCATGCCGTCACAGCCACAAAATGAGAGACAACGAGCATATGCCAGGTCTTGGTGCGTTTCCCGTCCCGCAAGATAGGCATCAGCGCAACCGTCATTGGCATCAACCGCACGGCAGAAAACGCCACGGCAATTGCGGTGGGGATCAAGCCTGCCCCCACACTCATCGCACCCGTCAACACCACAATGCTTGGCAGCGCCCACAAAAAGAGGCTCATCATCAGCACTTCAACGAGCGTTAAACCAACTTCACTGGCAAGCGAGGTAAACCCCACAAACGCCATCATCAAAATAAGCGTCGGCAGGCACAGCGCGCCCTTGACCCCTTGACGGAACCAATAAGCACCGCCCTCAAATTCAGAAGGATCCTCTCCTTCTTCAACATTCACGTCAGAACTGGTCATTTAAAAACTCGGGAAAAGGCCGGAACAACACAACCCTTGGAAAAAAACGCGACCCACAATAACATACAAACAGATTATGCAGGCTACGTAGCCCCACCATACAAAAAAGCCAGAGCATATGCTCCGGCTTTTTCTCAGTATTTCTTTAGCTTTAGTCCGCAACCGGTATGCCCGGAACGTCACCACGCTTGGTCGCATCCGCACCCCGACCTGTTTTCGGAACACCGGACTTGCCCTTACCTCGCGGAGCAGGCTTTTTCTTCGCCCCCTTCGCCCTTGAGGCAGGACGCTCCTCAACACTTTCAAGGAGCAGACCTTCAAGGTCCTCAGAAACGGAGACCTTAACAGTACCGCCCTTCTGAAGCTTGCCGAACAGCACCTCATCAGCCAGCGGCTTCTTGATGTGCTCCTGAATGACACGACCCAGAGGACGGGCACCCATCAACCGGTCGTACCCCTTCTCGGAGAGCCACACGACAGCTTCAGGCGTCAGCTCAAAGGTCACGTTACGCTCTGCAAGCTGAGCTTCCAGCTGCATAACGAACTTCTCGACGACACGATGAATAACGTCATTATCCAGATTAGCGAACGGAATGATCGCATCAAGACGGTTCCGGAACTCCGGAGTAAACATCTTGTTGATCGCTTCTGCATCATCACCCTCACGGGTCATGCGGCTGAAGCCCATCGGAGCCTTCGCCAGATCTGCCGCACCAGCGTTGGTGGTCATGATCAGGATCACATTGCGGAAGTCCACAGACTTGCCGTTGTGGTCCGTAAGCTTACCGTGGTCCATAACCTGCAGCAGAATATTGAACAGATCAGGGTGAGCTTTTTCAATCTCATCCAGCAGCAGCACGCTGTGAGGGTGCTGATCAACAGCGTCCGTCAGCAGGCCGCCCTGATCAAAGCCCACATAACCTGGAGGCGCACCGATCAGACGAGAGACCGTATGGCGCTCCATGTACTCGGACATATCAAAGCGAACCAGCTCAACACCCAACGTGGAAGCAAGCTGACGCGCAACTTCCGTCTTACCAACACCGGTTGGACCGGAGAACAGATAAGAGCCAATTGGCTTATCAGGCTCACGCAGACCAGCACGGGCCAGCTTGATGGAGGCAGCCAGCGCCTCAATTGCAGGATCCTGACCATAAACAACGCGCTTCAGACTATCCCGCAGATTGGACAGGACTGTCGCATCATCCTTGGAAACCGACTTGGGCGGAATCCGCGCCATGGTCGCAATGGTTGCTTCAATTTCCTTCAGGCCAATGGTCTTACGACGCTTGCCCTCAGGCAACAGCATTTGCGATGCACCGGACTCATCAATCACATCAATCGCTTTATCCGGCAGCTTCCGGTCAGCAAGGTAGCGGGAGGACAACTCCACGGCACCCTTGATTGCATCATTGGTGTACTTGATGTTATGGAAGTCCTCAAAGTACGGCTTCAAACCTTGAAGAATTTCAATTGCATCAGGAATGGTTGGCTCGTTCACATCCACTTTCTGGAAACGGCGCACCAACGCACGGTCCTTTTCAAAGAACTGGCGATACTCTTTATAAGTGGTGGAACCGATACAGCGGATCGAACCGGACGCAAGCGCTGGCTTCAGCAGGTTGGACGCATCCATGGCCCCGCCAGAGGTCGCACCCGCACCAATCACGGTGTGGATCTCGTCGATAAACATGATCGCACCCGGATAATCTTCGATTTCCTTGACGACCTGCTTCAGACGTTCTTCAAAATCACCGCGATACCGGGTACCTGCCAGCAGGGAGCCCATATCCAGCGAGAAGATTGTCGCAGTCTGCAACACCTCGGGAACGTCACCCACAACGATACGGCGGGCAAGCCTTCAGCAATAGCCGTTTTACCAACACCCGGATCACCCACGTAAAGCGGATTGTTCTTGGCGCGGCGGCACAGAATCTGGATGGTGCGTGAAATCTCTTTCTCGCGCCCGATGAGCGGATCAATCTTGCCGGAAAACGCCTTCTCATTTAGGTTCTGACAATAGGCCTCAAGAGCCTCGGTCTTCCGTTTGGTTTGCTCGGACGTACCACCGGAAGGCGGCTGCGGCATACCAACATGCGAATCGGAGCCATCCTCGGTGTCTTCTTCAGCACCGCGCACCCGGCGCGGTTCAGACAAGCCAGCCCGCTTTGCAATTCCATGAGAAATATAGTTTACAGCGTCGTACCGAGTCATTTCCTGCTCTTGCAAAAAGTATGCAGCATGACTTTCCCGTTCAGCAAAGATAGCAACAAGAACATTCGCACCGGTCACCTCTTCACGCCCCGAAGACTGGACGTGAATCACAGCGCGTTGAATCACACGTTGGAACCCGGCGGTTGGTTTGGAATCATCATCCCGTCAACAACGAGGTTCTCTAGTTCAGTATCAATATATTCAACAATGCTTTTTCGCAGTTGATCGAGATCTACATTGCATGCGCGCATAACAGCAGCAGCATCCTGATCATCGATCAATGAAAGCAGCAAATGCTCCAGAGTCGCATATTCCTGATGACGCTCGTTAGCGAACGCCAGAGCTTGATGGAGAGCTTTCTCCAGACTGCGAGAAAATGACGGCACAGGCGCCCCCTATTACTTTTTCTCCATTACACACTGCAACGGATGTTGGTGTTTTCGGGCGAAATCCATAACTTGCGTGACCTTTGTCTCGGCCACTTCATAGGTGAAGACTCCACATTCACCTACGCCATGATGATGGACATGGAGCATAATCTGTGTCGCATCCTCGCGATCCTTATGAAAGAACCGCTCCACAACGTGGATTACGAACTCCATCGGCGTATAATCATCATTGAGCAACAATACACGATACAAACTTGGCCGCTTGGTCTTCGGCTTCGGTTTGGTAACGGTAATCGTCCCGCCATCATCGTCATTATCCAGGTCGAAATCGCTACTCATTAGTTCTCTTTGCCCCTCCATGTATAACGCAGAGGACTTTATAGTATTTAAACGTACCCCCTGCGAATTCAAGGGATATGCAATTTCATAGGGCACACCAACAACTCCAGAAAAATCAAACAGCATTTCATCTTCTGTTTTATTATGCACCGAAAGCATAAGTTCATCTCGCCTGAGAACACTCATTGCCTGTCGTTGGTCTTTCATTCAAACTCTCACTACAGCCTCAAAGCTGCCTGTTCGCTCCAGATTTCGGGCCCGCTTGCACCCCGGTTCCCATCGCACTGGTAGTCTCCTGAATGTACTTGCCTTATCAGTCAATCACAGGCACTCGGGAAACACGCGTATCACACCCTGATGTTAATACTGATTATTCCCCGAGCAAACCGGAAAATGCAAACCAATTAGCGGAAGAAAACGCCCAGCTTACCCGAAGGGTTCAACTCCGCTCCTTACGTAACTAGGTTTATTCTGCCATCCTGCGCCCAAAACGCACCCACCAGAAGTCAGAAACCCCTAAGATTCCAGAAACACACCCAAAACAGGAAAACTGGATCACAATGTTTTGAGAGGTCCGGAAGAAAACAGATAGGATCAATGAAAACAGAAACAAGCCTGGGCAGCCGATTTAAACACCCCAACGCAAAAAGCCCGAAGCGGTGACCGGCTTCGGGCTTTCAATCACGATTGGATCAACTGATCACTTAGCAGTTTTAGACAGCATATTTTCATAGGGCTTGTATGCGTCTTTTGCGACTTCAGCATACATTTCGCCAATTTTAGCGGCCTGACCTACCATGCTCTCATAACTGACTTTTGCAAAATCCGCCTGGGCTTCCATAGCTTTGTCGAGAGATTTAGCTGCCACAACCTTTTCAATTGCTGCACTGCTTTCCTCGATAGACTTCTTGGAATAATCCGCAACTTCAGCAGAGATTGCCTGAATGCCCTTAGAAAAGGCACCGAAGCTTCGCATAGCTACATCCATGTTCTCTTTGCCAAGCTTCTGCATATTTTCAAATCCTGTAACCATAAAAATTCCCTCATCAATTGGGCGTCCCGGCATTTCAATGATTAGGTTTTTCTTTCTTGGGGAGCAAACGCCACATATTCAAACTTACGCAGGGATAGTATGCGCCGCACAAATTTTGTCAATATTTTTTTTGCACTGCAACATTACAAAAAAAGACAGGGGCTTGGTGGCAGTCCAGAAAAAGAAAAAGTAAGATTTTTGCAAACTGCCTCTACGCATTTACTGAATTGTAACCGTAATCGCATCATTCTGGGTATGAAGTGATTGGGAGGGGCTGCAAATGCTGTATTGAGTGCGGCTGAGGCTTTGAGAACACACCTCACGACATCACAACCGATTTTTTTGTAGAGAGCGCGTAAGCCGCCATCATTGCTCACGGGGCGAAAAAAAACATGGGTCTGCGTAATTTTGGGCCAATTTGGCGCCTGAAGAAGACATTTGGACAAGTTCTTGGCATTATTGCCGTGACCGTAGCACTCGCTACAATTCCCTCCATAGCGGAGGCGAACTCCAAATATGCCGGTATTGTTATTGATGCCAAAACCGGCAAGGTTTTGTATTCCAATAGCGCCAATGCACCGCGCTTCCCAGCCTCCACCACAAAGATAATGACGCTTTATGTCCTCTTTGAGGAGCTTCAGGCTGGTCGTCTCTCACTCAACACCAAAATGAAGTCTCCCGCTACGCCGCGGGTCGCCCGCCAACAAAGCTTGGCCTGAAGGCAGGAAACTCTTTGCTGGTAAAGGACGCCATGTTCGGACTCATCACCAAGTCTGCAAATGATGCGGCGACGGTGATTGCAGAACACATTTCCGGCTCCGAGCAAGCCTTTGCCCGCCGCATGACACGGACCGCCCGCGCCATCGGCATGCGCAACACCACATTTAAGAACCCGCACGGCCTGCCAAATTCCCAGCAGGTCACCACCGCTGCCGACCTTGCGCTGCTGGGCCGCGCGGTTCAGGAGCGTTTTCCCAAGTACTATGAGTACTTCAACACCCGCTCCTATACGTTTCATGGCCGCCGCATGGGCAACCACAACAACTTGCTGGGACGCGTAAAAGGTGTCGATGGCATTAAAACCGGCTATATCAATGCCTCCGGTTTTAACATCGTGACCAACGTAAAACGCAACAATCGCCACATCGTCGCTGTGGTGTTGGGTGGCAGAACCGCCAGAACCGTGATGCACAGATGGTCAAGCTGATCAATCAGTACCTGCCAAAAGCATCCAATGGCCGCCGCACCGCGCCAATGCTGTATGCTGGTGTGAAAGACTACAAGTTCCCGAAAGTCGCACCGGCAATTCCGGTCGCAAAAGCCACCTCGGAGCAGGCAGAGCAGCCAACACTCATGGCCTATGCCGACGCGAACTCGGCAAAACCGAATTCAAAGCCAACCGATCCAATCGCAAAAATGCTGGAGCAACAAGCCGCTCTTCCAGAACCGCGTAAGGAACTGGTTGCCAATTCACTGGCCGCGCCCGCTGTCTCCGCCTCGACAAACGCGCAGCAGCCAGCTGCAACCCCGGCACCCTCCTCCGCTCCAATAGCAAAGCAGATCGCCAGCCTGAAGCCAGAAGACATCAACACGTCTGGCTGGCACATTCAAATTTCCGCGACCGACAGTCAGGATAAAGCTATCAAGATCCTGAAGAACGCGCGCGCTGCCGCAGCATCAACCCTGCGCGACAAACGCATTTACACTGAACCGGTCAAATCCAAGAAGCAAACTCTATACCGTGCGCGGTTCATCGGGTTTGAAACCAAAACAGCCGCATGGGATGCTTGTGCAGAGCTCAAGAAAGCCAAGTACTCCTGCTATGCCGTCTATCAGTAACTCGTATCAATCACGGTGAGTCTAATGTCTGTTGAGAAGCCGATCCTTCGCCTCGTTGAGTTTGGAAGCCAGGAAAGCCGACCCCCCACTGTCAGGGTGCAATCGCTTAATCAGTCTGCGGTGGGCAGCTCGGATCTCGTCCACCGAGGCTCCCGGCGCAAGTCCAAGAACCTCGTAGGCCTCCTTCTCAGTCAGAGCGCTCGAGCTCGACGTGTCTCTCTGCCCCGCTGCGGAATCCGTCTGGAAGTTTACACGCCAGTTGGAGAGCCTGCTATCGAGGTAAGCTTCGAGTAGGGCAACGCTGTCCCCATCCCGTTGCACTTCGCGCCAAAGCTGTCTGAGTTCGCCAACTTCCAGAGAACTCAAGGCACGACCAGCGAATGTACCGGCAAGCACTTTGCCTCAAGCTTCTTGCTGTCATGTTCCAGCTCCATATGGAGAAAGGAAGATGAGATGTTGGAAGTCTGACCGGCGCTCTTTGAAGCCCCTCCCAGTCCACCAAGGGAAAACCCGCCGGGAAACCGGAAATTTTGCGCAGATCCCCACCCAGAAGGGAAAGCGCAAACGCAGCAAGCGGCAGCGCGACAAAATATTTGCCCGTGAGCGCAAGAAACGCGCAGTAGACCAGCAGCAGCCCGCCGATCAGCATCTTCAAAACTTCTGCAAGCTTTGCCGGATTGGACTGCGTCATCCACTTTGCGAAGAGATAGAGGACGGCAAGAACCAGTCCTCCCAAGACCAAATAGCCCATATATTACCTGACATGCATTACTTAAGGTGTTCTATCAAGAATTGCGCACCTTTATGCCCCGATTGCTCAAGTTGCTCAAGGGCCTGTCTGCCCCCGGCCGAAAATGTGGCAATCGCGGCAAGCAGTCCGCGCAAACTGGCAGCAGATCCCTCATCAAAATTCAGATAGACCCCGTTGCTCAACCGCACAATCTCCCGGTACGCCCGCTCTGCCACACTATCCTTGCCTTCCTGAAAGACAAAAACCGGCACGCCTAATAAACCAAGCTCTCCTGCCTTGTCACAAACAAGATCAGGATTCTCCTCCATGCAGTCTCCAATATAAACCACCGCCTGCACCCGTTTCTTCCGGGTCTCTTTCAAAGCATGGTCCAGCACTTTGCGAATCTGCGTCCGTCCGGCCTGCACGTGGATCTTGCGCATCATGCTGCCCAGCTCCTTGGAGTTACTGACCCAGCGCGACGACTTGCACTCACCAAACCCGCGAAAAAACACCAGCTGCACATCCAGCGAGCCAACCCGGCCCGCCTCAATGAACATTTCCTCCTGCAAATGACAGGCCTGATCCCATGTGGGCTGACGGCTCATGGTCGCGTCCAGCGCAAAGATCAACCGGCCACGTTCACCACCTTCCGGCGCTGCAACAGCCCCCTTTGCAGCCTCCAGAAAATTGGCAAGATCATTCTTTGCTTCTGCAGGGTTATTCAAGAAACCGGTTCTTTTGGAGAGCTTGTCTGACATTGGCACACCTGTATTCACGTCACGTCCGATTATGAAGGCGTTTTATTTCAAGAGCTTGAACAATTCTTGGGACAGTTTGTTCATTTCGCTACCTAAAGACCAATACCCACTATTGCGCAGTGAGAATGCCTGCAAAATCTGCTATGTCCGAGTATATCAGTTTCTGCTTGCAAATGGGTTCAACAGTGGCTGCACGAACCCATTACCAACAACAGATAAGAAAAGCTGCACAGCAAAGAAATATAGGGATGTGTTCCCACATGGAGACATCAATGAGAAATCTCCCGGACGTTTACCGTAGCGTAGACGCACTAAGGGCTGCGCTCGTACCTCTGAGACGAGAAGGCAAAACAATCGCGCTTGTTCCGACCATGGGCGCCTGCACGCCGGTCACCTGTCGCTGATCGACAAGGCCCGCGAACATGCAGACATCGTGATTGCTTCGATCTTTGTAAATCCAAAACAGTTCGCTCCGGGCGAGGATTTCGAAAGCTATCCAAGAACCGAAGAGTCCGACCTGCAAAAGCTAGCAGACCATAATATTTTTGGCGTCTTCGCTCCAAATGCGAAAGAAATGTATCCCAACGGCTTCGCCACCTCAATCCAGGTCGAAGGCCCGGCTCTTGGGCTGGAAACCGACCACCGACCGCATTTCTTCAACGGCGTTGCAACTGTGGTGGCAAAACTATTGCTTGCGGTCCTTCCTGACGTTGCCGTGTTTGGCGAAAAAGATTACCAGCAGCTGCGTGTCATTGAACGGATGGCCAAAGACCTGCACCTGCCGACCAAGATCATTGGTGCCCCGATCGTGCGCGAACACGATGGCCTCGCCATGTCGTCCCGCAATGAGTATCTGGATGACAGGGAACGCCAGACAGCAATCGCGATCTCCCAAACGCTGACCACAGCACGCAATGCGCTTCGCAACGGTGAGAGCTGGATTGAGGTGCGCAAGAAAGCGCTGGCCGCTCTGAAACTCTCAGGCTTTACAACCGACTATTTCGAGTTGCGCCATGGCAAACACCTGGGCACCCCCATTGAAACCAGCGGCACCCGCATTCTCGTCGCAGCAAAAATCGGCACCACCCGCCTGATCGACAATATTGAAGTGTAAAGCGTAGCCCTGCAAAGTGGCGACCGATTTTCAGACAAGGCTACGCGGGAAATAATGCGTAGCCCTGTAAAGTGGAGATCGGTTTTCAGGGAAAGTTCGCGAGTTAAACGCATTCCTTCGGGCGATTAAACGTAATTGCCCGAAGGACTCCTCACAGCGCCAGCTCTAAATCAGGCAGAGTTCCTGTAATTCACGGCGCATTGCCTCCGGCATTTCCGCAAGTTGATCCTCATCCAGCAGAGGCCCTGACACATCCGGCGGCGCATCTGAGGCTTCAGGTAACGCCAGCCCTGAAAAGCCTGCGCGGCTGTAACTGCGTCTGGTGAAGATACGGCTCCATCACAAGCTCACAGCGTCTTTTGCCGGAATCGTCTTTGTGAACGCGGATATCAATTAGTTTCTGCCGAACCTGAACATTGCCCTTGATCACCCAATAGAGCGAGCCACCATCAAGCAATTCATCAATGCGCGTCGGCACCATACGGGTGGTATGGATCTGTTCATCGCTTAGGCCTTGCGACAGCGCCAAAATCTGTCGCTGTTCGATATAAGTCCGCAGCTGGTCAACGCTTTCCACGCCAACACAGAGTTTCACCAGATGTAACGTCATGATGTTCAAATAGCAGGAAGAATTGGTTTTAGCCAGCTAAAGCAATGCCCATAGCTAACGCCTTGCACAAACATATTGGTGATCACTCAGGCTCGTTGAAAAGCCTCTGTACAAGCCAGATAGACCGGCTAGCCTACGCCTACGGCAAATCGCTTTCAGCAATCGTATAGGAGGGCTGGAGAGGAGTATTTTAAAGGAAGGGAGCACAAGCTTAAAGAGGAAGGTGATGCGCGCAGGACGAACCAACAGGTCGTGATCAGGAACACAGTATCAATTTTCATTTTCGGCTAGAACCAGCACAATGAAAAAGGGATGCAGACATAACGTCCGCATCCCTTGTCAAAATCTACGTTTGGGCAGCTGTTATGCGCTTAGCTGCCGGCACCTGAAAACACGTAAAGCAGTGCCAAAACGCCGCCAAGGGTAGCTACGGTCCAAACAGTGAACCCCCAGCAAGACTTTTGAATTTCGTGGTCCATAAAACACCATTTAATGGTTGATATGAGTGCGCCGAGGAAACCCCGTCAGCACAGGCCGCAGGAAATATCCCTCTCCTGCCCAAAGCGCAACAGCAAAACGGCAAATTTGACCCATCAGATCGCCGCAGTCCCGTCAAACTTCGCCACCACGTTTTTCTCAGTTAGATATACATGATCAATAAAACCCCGTAGTACCAACGGCTTACGTTGATTTTTGAGTGTCTAAAAATCTAGACAATTACTAGAAAATGACCATGCATTTTTTTTAGGAAAATTCGTCGGAAACCCGACTTTTTTGGGGTTGCAGCTCCCGTTTGCGACAACCTGAACCCCCATTTTTGACGGGTCAGAGCCGTGAATACTGCAAATTAGCTGGGTTCACTGAGTCTCAAATAGCCACCAGCTCTAGCCCCTTCTGCTAAATCATGCCAAACAGATATCAAGCACTGTATGAACGCAGGCTGAATTTCCAGACACAGCCTTAAAAAAACAGAAAGACCAATGCTTCAGATCCAGCTTTCCAACATCATAGCCATCTTCTTTTTCATCTTCGCATGGGGCTTGTACAGTTGGCTGGCCTACCACAGCCCATGGTCAAAGCACACGCTTTCCCACGCCATGGACGCTCACCGATATCGATGGATGCGCGCCATGCTGAAGCGACAGGTACGTATTGCCGATACCAACATCGCCTCCGGCTTACAGCAGGGAACCGCCTTTTTTTGCCTCCGCCTCCCTGATCGCCATAGGCGGGACCGTCACCCTGCTGAGCGCTATGGATGAGGTCGCAAACATGGCGCAGCTGCTCGAACTGCCATTTCTAAATGACCCACTGCAGAACGAAGCCAAGACTTTCGGCCTGATGGTTATTCTGGCCCATGCTTTCTTTAAATTCGGCTGGCTTATCGCCTCTTCAATTACACCACCATTGTCATGGGCTCGATTCCCGATGATGCCCACGACGAGAACGAGGAAGCTGTCCAAGCCTCACTCCGCGCAGCACGGCTGGCAACGCTGGCAGGCCGTCACTTTAGCAACGGCCAACAAGCCCTGTTCTTCGCTGTCGGTTATCTGGGGTGGTATGTAGGTCCCTATATCTTTATGGGGACGACCCTGATGGTAATGCTGGTGCTCATAAGACGTCAGTTCTTCTCTAAAGCAAGAAAAGCCGTTTTGCCGGGTCCAAACGCACAGGATCTGGTCAGCACGGGTGCTTGATAGACATTGACCGGTGTGGGGAAGCCTTGAGCGGGTAAGTCCCCACATAGTTGCCTTCAGCGCAGTCAAGGATGTTTGCAACGGCCTGCGAGATCAGCATTTCCTGATTAAGGCGCTTGGAAAGATCGGCAATCCGGGCAGCCTCGTTCACCACAGGCCCAACGACCGTAAAGTCCAGCCGCCTCTGACCGCCAACATTCCCGAAGAAAACACGCCCGGAATGCACACCCATGCCAACATGGATGGCAGGCAGATCCGGGAACCCGCGGGCATTCTCGACCGCCAGATCCGCAAGGCTTTCCCGAAGCGCCGCCAGCGCCTCAAACGCCGCTATTCTGGCACTTTGCTCATCGGTGTAAGGAAACACCGCCAGCACTTCATCCCCAATGAACTTTAAGATCTCGCCGCCATGCTGTTCAACACGGGAGGTGATGATGCCGAAATACTCATTGAGCAGATGCAACAGCGCCTTATCAGGCAGATAATTGGAAAATCCGGTGAAGTTGCGAATATCAGAGAACGCCACAATCGCGTTGATATGCTCGCCGTCCCCACGCTGGATCTCCCCCTCCATAACCCGCCGTCCCGCACGAGTGCCAAGATAGGTGTTCAGGATACTTTCAGAGGCCTGTCTGGAGTTAAACAACTCGCAAATAAGCGATAACGGAGCGGAAATCTGCTCAAACAGAACCACATCTTCATCGCGAAACCCATCACCGGAACGGGTCGCAAAAGCGAGGCCATGCAATTCACCATCCGAGAACTTGATGGGAACAGAAACGTAATCCGTATACCCCTGTTCCTTCAGTTCCTGAGACACTTTGAGCTGGTCATACTCATCATGCTCCCCAAATCTATGGCGGATGATCTTGCCGCTTTCGATGGAGCGCTTCCACAAACTTTGATTATAGGACTCACTCGATTCAGGGGTCTGTTGGAAGTACCGGATACGCGGCCCCACACCCCGCTCCCAGATTAGCCCTTCACCGTGGTAATTGGGGTCCAGAATAGAGATACCGGTCGAGATCCGGTCCACCGCTACGCCCATTTTATGCAGGCGCTCCCCTAATACCGCAAAGATACGGCACGGACGCCCGAGCATTTTTGCATCCTTGGACAACCACTCCAGCAAATCGTAGAGAGACGACGGCTCGATTACAGACATTTACACCCCAGAGACGAACGAAGAGAAGACCACGTAAAACCACTATGCCCACAAACAAACATGGCAGGCACTCCAATATTCTTCATTATTTACTATCCAACTCAGACATTTACAGGAATACCATCAAGAAACCATCACATCTTTTGCTATCTTTTCTCCACAACTCAACACACGCACTACGTGCAAATGCTTCAAATTCATAAAAAAATTGTAGCCAAAAACTATCCCAACTTCTATTTTCATTCAATATATGAACACTGCACGCATTTTGTGATTACCCGGCACATCACTGCGTCCCTAATCGAGAATCCAGCAATGTTGCATCGCTTTTACCAGATCATCGACAGCGCCGAATGGCTTCCCCGTATTCTTCCCCTCGGCGTCAAATTTATCCAACTCCGCATTAAAGATAAGTCAGAGAACGAGATCCGCTCTCAGGTCCGTCTGGCAAAACAGCTTTGCAACAAGGCCGGTGCCGTGCTTGTCGTCAACGACCATTGGCAAGCCGCCTATGACGCCAATGTGGGCTATGTGCACCTAGGACAAGATGACTTGAAAACCGCAGATTTCCACGCACTCCGCTCAGCGGGAATCTACTACGGTGTTTCCACTCATGATGAAGCCGAGCTGGACACAGCTCTGGCACTCGACCCTGAATATGTGGCGCTCGGTCCGATTTACAAGAGCACCAGCAAAGAATTGAGCTGGCAGCCTCAGGGTCTCGAAACTCTGAAGAGATGGAGAGCACGCACCGACAAACACCTTGTGGCCATCGGCGGCATCACGCTTGAGCGAGCTGGCGACGTGTTTGCAAGCGGCGCAGACTCCGTTGCCATCATCTCGGACGTCACCACCGCACAAGATCCCGAGCAGCGCGTCACCCAGTGGCTTGAAACCTCCAAAACCTGGCAGCGCTGACCCGGACAGAAAAAAAAGGCAGCCACCCGGGCTGCCTTTTTCATTCCTGCAACAAAGAGCTATCAGGAAAGCTCTGAGGCGTTGATGACCACTGAGCCAACAAGACCGTACTCGATACCCTCTTCAGGGCTCATCCAGTAATCACGGTCAGTGTCTTTTTCAATGCGCTCAATCTTCTGACCAGTCGCATCAGCGAAGAGCTGGTTCAGACGATCACGCATCTTGAGAATTTCTTTGGCCTGAATTTCGATGTCAGTTGCCATGCCGCCAGCACCACCGGATGGTTGGTGAAGCAGGAAGCGGGTGTTTTTCGTGCAGAAGCGACGCTCTCGCGGCACAGACACGTAAATGAGCGCGCCAGCACTTGCCACCCAGCCCATACCGAGAATACGAACTTCCGGCTTAATGAACCTGATCATGTCATGGATCATATCACCGGACTCAACGTGTCCGCCCGGAGATGAAACGATAACGGTAATCGGGTCATTGCTGACTTGTGAAAGTGCAAGCAGACGGGAACAGACATCCTGAGCCATCTCTTGTGTCACAGGTCCTGTAATCAGCACTGTACGCGCATCAAATAGATGCTTGTCCACCGGGATGGACTTTTCAGGATTCTTTGGCGCGTCTTCATCACCTTCAAGGCGAATTGACGTCGAAGCACAATAGTCCGTCATGCGAATGACATGCTCCCTTATATTAGCTGCCGCCCAACGCGGCAGACTCTGATCAAACATAACTAAAAGATACTGCGGCAGACCGCAAACACACAAAGTGATAGCCTAACAGAAATTCCCTAGGAAAAAGAGAGTGTTCTCCCTACACTTTTGATAGGCAATCAAAAAGCCGCTGTTTCTCCACTCGAAATGAGGTAGTTAACCCGGTCACATATCCATTATTCCGATTTAAACGCAAAGGAATAACGTTTTGATAACCTTGCAACTCTCATACTCCGTAAAAATAACGATCCACTTATAGCTGATATAGACATGAAGGGGATGGTGTCTAGTCCTTGAACACAGCACAAAGGGATTTTCGGGTTTGACTGGTTTAATTGAAACGCTGGATGACAACGTCCATTTTAGCTCGCCTGTCCCGAAAGGGGACCAGAGTGCGTTCGCACGCGTTGACACTCCCATGTACATTGTTGACGTTAACGAGACCAAACTTGTCTGGGCGAATCCCGCAGGTCTTTCCTTTCTTAAGCTTCCCTTGCAAGAGTGCATCGACCCCGCCGGAAACTTCCGAACCCGCCTTCCCGCCCCCTTTGATGACCCGGCTTTTGGCAAAAAACTGCACACCTATCTAAAGCAGGTCAAAGAAGACGGCCCGATCACCAAATCCATAACGGTACTCCTTGATAAGCAACCAGTCACAGTCTTTTGCTCCATCTCCCCCCAGTCTCTGAATTCGGGCAATCCAGCACTTCTGGTACAGATGATTCCAGAGGTTCGCACCAAACCCGAACAGGTGCGTAGTGCGCAGGTGCTGCTTTACACCCCCTCTGTTGTCGCCATGTTCGATGAAAACGGCAAACTTATCTTCGAAAATCCGGCAAGTCGCTCGAACCGACCTGACGACTGCGACGACTTGATCAAACGCTTGTGCAACAGTCGGGACTTCGATAGCCTGATGGAAGAACTGCGCATATCAGGTGAGGCGAATATCGTCGCCTTATGAAAACCACGCAAGGTGATCGCTGGTTTAGCCTCACGGCCCGCAGCGGGCACGACCCGTTCTCCGGCACCCCGGCCATTCTCTTCTCGGCAACAGATATCACCCAATGCCTCAAGGCCGAACACGAAGTCCGCTATCTGGCACATCATGACACGCTGACTGGCCTTGCCAACAGATCGTTTCTTGAGATTGAAGCAGAACGGCATCTGGATGAGACCCGGGTCAACGGAACCCCCGGCGCGCTCATTTTCATTGATCTGGACCGTTTTAAAACAATCAACGACACCCTTGGCCATCTGGTTGGCGACGACCTTCTGGTCATCATCGCCAAGCGCCTCAAAGAGGTGGTCGACGGCCTCGGCTTTGTCGCCCGCCTTGGCGGTGACGAGTTCGTCGTGCTCATCACCAACTTTGCGGATTTCGACCTGCTCGACGATATCAGCCGCGAGATCAAAACAGCCCTGTCGCAACCATGTAAAGTGCGCGGTCACATGTTACAGGCCACCCCGTCCATCGGTGTCTGCACTTACCCTGAACATGGTGTTGATCTGGATACGCTCATGCGTAAGGCTGACCTTGCCATGTATAAGGCCAAGGATCTGGGCCGTAACCGCATCTGCTTTTTCAATAATTCCATGTCACGGGAAGCAGAAGAACGCCTCAGTCTGGAAAACGCATTACGTCAGGCCCTGCGCAATCAGGAGCTGGCAGTGCACTACCAGCCGCGCATTTCCGCAGCAAGCAATCGCATCATTGGCGCTGAAGGCCTGCTGCGCTGGCACCACCCAACCCGCGGACTGGTATCCGCAGGCAGCTTTATCGAAATTGCCGAAGAAGCCGGCATGATTGATGAGATCGGCAACTGGGTCGCCCGTGAAGCCATGCTACAGCAAAAGAAATGGGCAAACGCCGGCTACGACATCGCCATCTCCATCAACCTGTCCCCTGCCCAGTTTCGGCGTGGGCGCATATCCCAGCGCTTGCATAGCATCCTGCTGGAAACCGGCGCATCAGCAGCTCAATCCGCCTTGAGATCACCGAAAGCGCACTTCTCAGCGATGCCGATGAGACACTGAAAGAACTCAACGCCCTGCGCGATCTGGCTTTACGCTGGAAATTGATGACTTCGGCACCGGATACTCAAATCTGGGCTACCTGCAACGCTATCCGGTCACCGCGCTCAAGATCGACCGTTCCTTCATCGCAGACACAAAACGCTGGCCCATCGTGCAAATGATTGTGCAGATGGGACGCCTGTTAAACCTGACACTGGTGGCAGAAGGCATCGAGACAAGAGAACAGCTCCGCCAGATCCAGAAACTGCAGTGCCACGAATATCAGGGCTACCTGTACTCCCCCGCCGTCTCTGCCGACGCCTTTGAATGTCTCCTCGAAGGCCAGCACATATTGGCCACGCCCCCACCAAAACCAGCCCCGCAGCTCGGCGCATTAGTCTAGGCTTGCCTGCGCAGAGCGGCTGAGTTCTGTCAAAGCATCCAGCGCAGCCTCGGCCTTTTCTTCAGGCACAAAGATGTGGTCGTGATAGTACGCGGCCACAACATTGGCAGAAATACCCGCCTCCGCCAGCGCCTTGGAGAGCGCAGCCGTCAGCCCCACTGCCTCAAGCGAACTATGAACCGCAAGCGAGATACGCCGGAAGCAAGGCTCCGTCTCAACGCCCGCCTTCCCCGCATTTTCAACGGAAAGAATGGCTGTCAGCCCCTCATGCTCCCAAAACAATCCAAGGGGAGAGAACTCGATCAACTCATCCATCCCCCGGTGGGAAAGGTGGAAAACACAAAGCTCTCTTCTGAAAGAGACGCCTCCATGGAGCAAGCAGCACCTGCAAGTCCGTTCCGCCACGCGATGTCATAGCCAAAGGCTCCCCTTTTACAAAACCCCGATGCATCTTTCAGATGCCGAAAGGGCCAGCATATCCTATTGAAATATCGAATGAATGATCCGCAAAGCGGTAGGAAACATTCATCCGTAATCTAAACGGCCATGTCTGGAAAAGAAATAAGTTTCAAGCGCAACTCCCTACCTGCCAGCTAGCGCGACAAACCAAATCAGACTGCGCCAATCCCTAGTCCTGATAGTTGGGCCACAAACCGGGCGTGGCCAACTCAAGTACATTTCCAAACGGATCGTTGAAGAACAGACTCACGCCGCCTTGCGGCCAGTGCACCTCGCTGGTCAGGGGGACGCCTTTGTCCTCAAGGTACTCGCGCCATTCAATCAGCGCACCTCTGGAGATGGCAAAGGCAAAGTGGGAAGGTCCGTCTGTACTATGCCCCGGCACCAAGCCGTAGGGGGTCTGCACATCATCGCGGCATACACCCCGTTTGAACACGAGTAGCATCTGTCGCGGGCCTGCGCTGTAACCATACATACGCGCGCCGTCAACAACCCGTTCCAGCCCCAAAACATCGCCATAAAAGTGATGCGCTACGTCAAAATCATCAACGTAAACAGCAGTTTCTACAATTCCATTGATACGTGGGGCATCCATTCCCAACCTCCATTCAGGCTAGTATGGCAGACCGAACCACCATGCAGCCAGGAACAAAAATGTAAAGAAGCCAACGACGTCCGTAATGGTTGTCACAAAGACCGAAGAAGCAATAGCAGGATCCGCTCCAATTTTCTCTAAGCCATGGGAACCAGCAGTCCAAACAGACCGGCGCAGATTGAGTTAATCAGAACAGCGCTGCCGATGACCATCCCAAGTTCTGGTTGAGGAACCATCCCCCTGCAATCGCGCCAATCATAAACCCAAGACCCACGCCATTGATCATACCCACCAACAGCTCACGCCGTAGAACGCGGAAAATATTACGTCTGTTCAGTTCCTGTGTCGCAATCGCGCGCACCGTCACCGCCATTGTCTGCGTCCCGGAATTCCCGCCCATGGACGCCACAATAGGCATCAACACAGCCAAAGCCACCATCCGCTCAATGGTGGCGGAGAACAGCGAGATCACGAACGCAGAAAAAATGGCAGTGAACACATTCACCGACAGCCATGTCATTCGCGACTTGGCAATCTCCAGCACACTGTCGGAGATTTCCTCATCACCCACACCAGCCATCGCCAGCATGTCTTCTTCTGCCTCTTCTTGAATGATATCAACAATGTCATCAACGGTCACAATACCGACCAAACGCTCGGAAGCATCAGTCACCGCAACGGAGACCAGATTGTAACGCTCAAACAGACGCGCCACATCTTCGCGGTCATCCGTCACCACAACAGAATGCCGGCTCTCCTCCATGATCTTGGAGATCTTCTGGGAGCGCTTTGCCCGTAACAGACGATCCAGCGCCACAGCGCCCTGCAGACGAAAGCTCGGGTCGACCACGTAAATCTCGTAGAAGCTGTCTGGTAGGTCCTCGGAGCTTCGCAGGTGGTCAATCACCTGCCCAACGGTCCAGAACGGCGGCACCGCGATAAAGTCGGTCTGAACGATACGTCCGGCAGAATCCTCAGGCAACTCCAGCGCGCGCTTGATATTGATCTGATCCACATTGGGCAGCTGAGCAAGAATCTTCTCCTGATCTTCCTGCTCCATGTCCTCAAGCAGATAAACCGCATCATCAGATTCAAGCTCGCCAATCCCCTCAACAACATCCCCGTCCGGCAATGCTTCCAGAACCTGCGCACGCACAGTCTCTTCGGTTTCGGTTAAAGCGGCAAAATCAAACTCGTCACCGAGAAGCTGGATCAGAAGGACACGATCATCCTCGCGCAGCATCTCCAGCAGATCACCATATCCGCCGCATGCAGATTGCCTGCCAGCTCACGCACAGCAGCAGGATCACGCACCTCCACCGCAGCTTCAACACGCGCTACAAACTCTGCATCAAGGTGTCCGCTTGCATCTCGAACATTAGGTGGAGGGGGCGCAGTGTGATGCGCACCGGGATTTTCCGATTGGGTCACGTGACTCCACTAGGCTGAGTCAAATGCTTGACGTGAGCATCGTCCTTCGAGATTACTGAAAATTGACGTGCACGAGGTAATTGGGACGCTGTGCACAGGCTTGTGTTTATAGCGAGCTTCGCAGACCGTGCAATCCTTTTACGAAGAATTCACGCTTTACCTTTGAACGCACAAAACCCGTAAAAAACGCAAAACGGCGCACAAAAACGCATTTCAACGCAAAACCACCAATTCTCACCGGATCAGCAAGGCTGTGGATTTTTTACTCGAAGAAAAACAGAGGGTTAGAAAGCAAAAAAAACCCCGGCTCATTAAAGAGCTCGGGGCTTTTGGTGCGGCCGAGAAGACTCGAACTTCCACGGGTGTTACCCCACAGCGACCTCAACGCTGCGCGTCTACCAATTCCGCCACGGCCGCAAAACCTTGGCTTGCCTCCGGAGTGTCTGGCTGTTTGCCTCGCCCCGTCGGCCGGTGAGCGGTGATATAGCCAACCCCTCGAACCTGCGCAAGTGCCTTTTTCGAAAATTCACAGCGCAGAACAAAAAAAATCGAAAAAAACCTCTTTTGAACGGGCACTTATCCACTGCGCGCGATATTTCAGATGCGATCTTCCATGTTTACGGGCCGCATATCCACAGCACGCCGCAAAACCTTTGTGATGACGATACCAACTTTATCACCAACCACCGTCACCTGCCTTCAGCCACCGGCGTATTGTTTGCCAAAATCTTCACATCATCCGCTTCGTGGGTATCCAGCTCAATCACCGCCCCACGCCCCATGCGCAACAATTGGTGCACCGGCATCTCAGATTTTCCCAGCACCACCGAAATATCGACGGAGATATCATCGAATCTATTCATCTCTGCCCTCCTCCCTTTGCGGGAATAAATTGCACCTCCCCCTACTCTGTGAGTTGGTGCCCTGTTAATTTTAGTGTAGACGCTTACATCTCATTAGGGCAAACCAACTAACCGAAATCCGCAGATCATTTTGGGATAACAACATGGCAGATCGTCAAACCCTCAAAACAGACTTCTTACCCTTGGAAGGTTCTCCGCCTGTTGAGTGGGTCATAGATGACGAACCCATCCCCTATGAGGTTGCACAAAAGGAAATGGAAGAGCGGGTCGCCGCCATCGCCGCAGGCAAAGCTGTCGAACGCGTCTGGCTTTTGGAGCATCCGCCCCTTTATACCGCAGGCACAAGCGCAGATCCTGCCGACCTGATCGCCAAAGACCGCTTCCCCGTATATGAAACAGGGCGCGGAGGGCAGTACACTTATCACGGTCCCGGACAACGTGTTGCTTATGTTATGCTCGATTTGAAGCGCCGCCAGCAGGACGTCCGTGCGTTTGTAGCAGCCCTTGAACAGTGGCTCATCGACACCCTATGGCAACACCATGTACGCGGGGAAAGACGGGAAGATCGTGTCGGCGTCTGGGTTCAGCGTCCTGAAAAAGGCGAAGGTGTTGAAGACAAGATCGCAGCATCGGAATCCGCCTGCGCAAGTGGGTAACGTTCCACGGCATCTCGCTCAACGTGGATCCAGACCTTGAGCACTTCACCGGAATTGTCCCCTGCGGCGTACAAAAACATGGCGTCACCAGCTTCGTTGATCTGGGCCTGCCGCTGACCATGCCAGAGGTGGATATCATTTTGCGTGAGCAATTCGAGGAAATCTTCGGCGCAACAGTTTCCGTGGAGTCTTCTGCTTTGGCGCGAATAGACCACAGCGAATAACTAGTACTTGATGCGAAACGCCCCTTTCTCTTCAGGGGCGTCTTCCAAGAGTATGATCGCATCAACTTCTGCGCTGGCAGGCCCTTGTTGTGCCGCCATCAACAATGCGTCGACCTTTTCCTGTTCACCGGTGACAACCGCTTCCACAGACCCGTCTTCATTATTCCTGCACCAACCGGAAACGCCCAACATTCCGGCCTTTTTATAAAGCCACGCACGATAGCCAACACCCTGCACCAATCCCGTGATGGAAAAGTGTGTGGTTTTCATTAGTCTCTCCCAGTGCATTCAGGCGTTGCAAACAAAGTTACTTTCTCAGCCAACGACCCTGGCAAATGTCCAGAGCCAACTGCGGCCTTAGCTTGCAAACCTTATAAAAACATCAAGTCTCATATCTAATAGGTAGACCTTTAGAAGAGACTTGATGAATCTTCTCAAATCCCG
>BAXV01000061.1 GCA_001310715.1 Pseudovibrio sp. JCM 19062 | reverse complement strand
CGACCAGGACCTGCACCAGGACGGCCGGGAAAAGGCCTACCAGGACGACCAGGATGGAAACCAGGACGACCGGGGCGGGGACCAAAAAATCACGTCTTGGGAAACGATGGAACCGCGGGAACGGATAGATCGGATAGCTCCGGAAGAGAAACGGAAGCCCAATAAGAGGTGCTACATAAGGAATTGGCTGGGAGTAGTATTGTCCTTGTCCACCGTATGAAAGATAACTGGCTGAGACCCACCCTGGAATCCCGTCAAACGTCAAATCACACCACGAACCGCTTTCAGTACAGGAGTCAATGTAAACAGGCACCTGCGGGCACCACAGTAATAACTTGATAGCTAGTGCCAGGACCCGTCCGCATATTCACGTCGGTGGTCGCATAAGCTTCATAGTTGTACTGTGCCAAGGCATGACTTGAGTAAAGAAGCGCCGCTGGAATAAACAGTCCCGCAACCATACGACCAAAAGTTTTTTTTGGCGACGCTTTTACGCCGCTTAGAAGTGTTATCTGCCATAAGAAGGCCCTCCATGGAATGGTCTGCCAAATCCGGGTGCAGCCGGTGGGTTGGCTACGGACGGAAGACCGGTAATTGCAGGTGCTTGTTGTAATGGGCCTGTAGGGTCAGGGACTGGCGGAGGTAAAGATCCCGCGCGCGCGGATCCCGGAGGATAAGCCCCAGGAGGCGGATTAAATCGAGGATTGTTTGCACCACGCGGCACCGGCAAATAGGGCTGCGCTTGGCCCGGTCGCAAACTATCTCCCGGCTCAACTGGACGGTCCAAAGGCTTTATTGGAGGAATGATATTAGAGCGTTCATTAAACTGGACCTTACGGAATCCCGGAAGATCACCAGATCCGGAACGCGTTAAAAGACCATTTGCACTCGCGGTTTGGGCGACAACACCCGCCCCCAGACAACAGCCTACAAACATTGCGTATTTCATCTGATCCTAGTCCTAATTCACGAGCTGACCAAAGCTTTTAGCCAGCGCAAACAAGGAAAGGGTGACAGCAAGTACCTAACAACACTCCTCCGCAAAACGTCAGGTTTTACGAAGAATTTACCCTTACTCCGGGAATATAACGTGAACAAAGTTGCGGCTCACATCAGTTCTTATAGCCAGCAACTCACTTGAGCTTTAGGTTTGAGGCGTGATTCTCCAAAGCAGGTAAAAACGCCCCAATGACGAACCGCCTCAAAATTGTAACGTGGAACATTAACTCCGTTCGCCTCCGCCTTCCGATCGTCGAGAAAATGTTACTTGACCATGCGCCTGACGTTTTGTGCCTGCAGGAAACCAAGTGCCCCGATGGCAGCTTTCCGACTGCAGCAATCAACAAACTGGGCTACCGCCACGTAGAGGTCCACGGCCAAAAGCTACCACGGCGTCGCTCTCCTCTCCCGCGTGCCATTGGAGAATGTAGAACGCAAAGAGTTCTGCCAAATGGGCGACACCCGCCACATCGCTGCTGATGTTGCCTTCAATGGCGGCAAGGTGCGCATCCATAATTTCTACGTCCCGGCAGGCGGTGACGTGCCGGACCCTAAAGTCAACGACAAGTTCGCCCACAAGCTCCAGTTCCTCGACGAAATGGAAAGCTGGTTCAAAGACTTCGACGGTCAGTCAATCGTAGTTGGCGACTGAACATCGCCCCTTACGAGAATGACGTCTGGTCTCATAAACAGCTCATCAAAGTCGTCTCTCACACCCCGCTGGAATGTCAACGACTTGAAGAAGTACGTCAGGCTGGCAACTACATTGATACGATGCGCAAGCACATGCCTATGGACCAGAAGATTTATACCTGGTGGAGCTACCGCGCCAAGGATTGGTCAACCTCCGACAAAGGCCGTCGCCTCGACCATGTCTGGATGACACCGGACACAGCACAGCATACCAAGGACGTTCACATTTTGCGTGATGCACGGGGCTGGGAAAAGCCATCTGACCACGCGCCAGTCATGGCAACTCTGGAAGTCTGACCCCTCAAAGCAGGGCTTCGAACAGATCTCAAAAAGCGGGATTCGACTCCCGCTTTTTTATGGGCTCAAGGAATAATCAACACCTTGCCCTTGGCCTTGCGACTGGAAATATCTTCCAGCCCGAGCGCGATATCTTCCAGCGGATATTCCGCATGTATATACGGGATCAACTTTTTGTCAGCGACCCATTTAAAGAGTTGCTCGCAGTCTTTGTGATGCTCCTCCGGCTCCCGTTTCACAGCTTCACCCCAAAACACCCCAAGAATGTCACAGCCTTTTAGCAAGGCAAGGTTAGCTGGAATCCGCTGAATGGTCCCCGATGCAAAGCCAACAACCAGATAACGCCCACGCCAACCGGTCGCTCGCAGCGCATCCTCTGAGTAGTCACCACCAATGACATCATAGACAACGTCGAGCCCCTTGCCTCCCGTCAGGTCTTTCAGCTTCTGCTTGAGCCCGCCCTCAGAATAATTCACCAGCTCATCAGCACCACACTCTCTCGCATGCGCCAGCTTGTCTTCTGAGGACGCACAGGCAATCACCCGCGCGCCCATCAGCTTTGCGACTTCAACGGCCGCTTGCCCTGCTCCGCCTGAAGCACCAAGAACTGCAACTGTCTCACCCGGCTGCAAATGCGCCCGGCTGCGCAAGCCATGCATAGCTGTTCCGAAGGTGATAAACAGACCCGCTGCCTGCTTAAGCGACACCGTGTCCGGCACCAACACCAGCTCATCTTCATGAGCCACATATAACTCCCTCGCCGCACCCCAACGTGCATAAGCTGCCACTCGGTCACCGACTTTAAAGCGGGAAACACCCTCACCAACGGCCTCAACAATGCCTGCCATCTCGCCAGCAGGTGAAAACGGCAGCTCTGGTTTGAACTGATACTTGCCCTGAATGATCAGAGTATCGAAGTAATTAAGTGCTGCTGCCTTCACACGGACCAACACTTCCCCGGCTCCCGCACATGGATCTTCCAGTTCTCGAATAACCAGATCCTCCGGTCCGCCGAGTTTTTCGCAGATAACAGCTTTCATGAATTGTGGTCCTCTCTCTTCCCCCCAAAATTACACAGGCTTCCCGAAAGCTCAAAACCGCCATTGGTGTTAGTTTGCGATTTAAGCCCCCATATGGCGCCATCCCCTTGCGAGGATACCGCAGTTGGAGGTATGAAACCCACAACTTCAACCATGAGAACAACTGGGCATGCGCGGATATTTTGCTATTGGCTCTGAGGGCCTTTCCAAATCCATGAATGTTGGCACCCTGATGCGGACTGGCCATGCATTCGGAGCAAGTTACTTTTTTACAGTCGACGCGCACATTAAAGGTCTCGGCCATGCATGAAGGCAGACACTTCCAAGAGCCCTGACCACCTGCCCTACTTTGCTTGGAACTCGGTTGACGACATGCAGTTCCCACGTGGTTGTAAACTGGTGGGCGTTGAGCTCACAGACGACGCAATCGAGCTACCAAGCTTCGGGCACCCTCTCCAGGCAGCCTATATACTAGGTCCGGAACGCGGCTCTCTTTCCCAGCAGATGCAAGAGCGTTGCGACTACATCGTCAAAATTCCAACCAAGTTCTGTTTGAACGTTGGCGTCGCTGCTGCATTGGTTTTGTATGATCGCTACATGGCACACGGCAAATACGCCGAACGCTCTTTGACAGCAGGCGCACCAAAGGACCCGCTCCTCGAGCATGTTCACGGTGCCCCGATTTTCCGAAGTGGTCGGGAAATTCCCGGATTCAAGGACAAGTCTTGAATGATTCGAAGCGGGAGTGCCAATCCAGGGAGAGAACCTCAAATGGCACCCCTCATTCCGGCTCATGGCAAACAGCTTCCATAAATTTTTAAGATAATTCGTTATGCTACGAATAAGCTTAGCACACGGCCCAATTGCAGTTTTCGACACCCACATACTGCGCATTTTCTCTCAATCTGTGTACACTATGTGGAAAGATGCCCATATTTTTTTTACTAAAAATTTGCTGTAGGTTCCTACGAAAATGCCTCAAAAAACCTACATCATGGAAGGCGATTACCTCTTATTTGCTAGTATGTTAAATACATTTAGAACTCATCTTGCATATCTACTGGGTCAGATCGCTCAAAATGAAAAATCACTTATGTCTTTGCGCTTGATATTATAGCTGCGCGTGCCACACTCCCGCCAGATTTTTGGTGCCAGCATTCATGGCGCGGTCCAAAGGCATAAAAAAAAGTGCCTCCGTAAAAGCAGGGTATCAACCCTTTTGTAACCATCTTTAAAGTAACCCTAACATTAAGTTTATGGGTTTTCGCACAGAATCTCAGATTTTGTCGTACGCAACGCGGTTTGGAGAAGATGCAAGCACGTATCCTGATAACTGCCTTAATGGCTCTTGGTATCTCGGGCGCGACTGCAAGTGCGCAGTCTCCTGCCCTCCTGAAAGAAAATGGTAAGTGGGCAACTTACACCTTTAACACCCAGAGCGGTGGTAAAGTGTGTTACGCGATCTCCGCACCAGAACAGTCACTGCCGACGGATAGAAACCACGGTGAAGTCTTCTTCTTCGTGTCTACCCGTCCAGGTGAAGGCGTTACCAATGAGCCAAGCTTTATAGTGGGTTATCCATTTAAAGAAGGCTCCCTCGTAACGACCACTGTTGATGGTCAGCAGTTCACCATGTTCACCAAAGGTGACGGCGCATGGGTTCAGAACGCTGCCGAAGAACAGCGTTTGGTCGACGCCATGAAAGCAGGCAACAGCATGTCTATTTCTGGCGAGTCCGCTCGTGGCACGCAAACTTCCTACAGTTTCTCTTTGAGTGGCATCACAGCTTCTGTAAGAGACGCAACCAACGCCTGTCAGTAAGGCTTTGGCACACAAAATTGTTTGAATTTGCAAAGATCTCTTGCTGGCGCCAGCTTGCCGCCATGCAATTTGAGATCTGGGATTTTCAAACTCGGCGATTTCGGCTATAAGCGTGCCGAATACGTAGGCGGTTGCTACTGGCGACCGCCTCTCGCATTTTGGGGCAGCGGGCAACAGGTCCTCACGACCTGCCATTTTCACTGCTATATCGTATTGTCGGAAAGTGAGGCTCACTCTCCGGAACTGAATACGCAAAGAACATAAGCTTAAAGCCGAGCATCAAAAACAACTGGTGAATGACCATGGCGGTATCGTTAGACATCGCGCACAAATCCGCTGATCCGGCGGCGACCAGCGCAGCAAATCCCTCTCCTGCAACTATTCCTGTGCAGGAAGAAAAACCGTCTCTGATCGGCTTGAACCGTGAAGAACTAGGCAATGCCCTTGCTGCAGTCGGTGTCCCTGAACGCCAGATCCGTATGCGCGTCAACCAGCTGTGGCACTGGCTCTACGTTCGCGGCATTTCTGACTTTGGCAAAATGAGCAACGTCTCCAAAGACCTGCGCGAAAAACTGGGAGCGGTCTTTACGATTGCACGCCCGGAGATCGTAACAGAACAGGTATCCGTAGACGGCACCCGCAAATGGCTGTTCCGCTTCCCGTCTCGCGGGGCTGGCAAGCCAGTTGAAGTGGAAACCGTTTACATTCCGGAAGAAGATCGTGGCACGCTCTGCATCTCCTCTCAAGTTGGCTGTACCCTCACCTGCACCTTCTGCCACACCGGCACGCAGAAGATGGTCCGTAACCTGACAGCAGAAGAGATCCTTGCGCAGCTCATGCTCGCAAAAGATCGCCTCAATGACTTCCCGGATGCAGACGCCCCTGAAGGCGGTCTGGACGCAACCACATCCAACCGTCGCCGCATCACCAACATCGTGATGATGGGCATGGGCGAGCCACTCTACAACTTCGAGAGTGTCAAGAAAGCACTGCTGATCGCCTCTGATGGCGATGGCTTGTCCCTTTCCAAGCGCCGCATCACCCTGTCAACGTCTGGTGTGACACCAGAAATCGCACGCACAGGCGACGAAATCGGCTGCATGCTGGCGATCTCCCTGCACGCAGTCAATGACGAGCTGCGCAACGAGCTGGTGCCGATCAACAAAAAGTACAATCTGGAAACGCTGCTGCAGGCCTGTCGCGACTATCCGGGCCTGTCCAACGCAAAACGCATCACGTTCGAATACGTCATGCTCAAAGGCGTCAACGACAGCTTGGAAGATGCAAAACAGCTCGTACAGCTGCTCAAAGGCATTCCGGCAAAGATCAACCTGCTGCCGTTCAACCATGGCCGGGCTCTCCCTATGAGTGCTCCGATTGGGAACAGATCGAAGAGTTTGCAGACGTTGTAAACCGCGCTGGCTACGCATCGCCGATCCGCACACCACGCGGCCGTGATATCTTCGCCGCCTGTGGTCAGCTGAAGTCAGCTTCCGAGCGTCTCCGCAAGTCAGAACGCGAAGCTCTGGAAAAAGCGCAGGCTCAGGGCGAGGCCTAAGCGATCTACAACAGAATTTAAGCAAAAAGGCCGGTGCTTTTAAAGAGCTCCGGCCTTTTTCATGTCGTTCACCTCATGTGCATAGACTCTGGTTATCGTTACGTCAAAACAGACGTGGAACCGGACCTCGACACCATGACCAAAAAAAACAACGCCCACACAGAAAAAAGCAACCGTGACTGGTATGAAAGCCGGTGGCTTCTATAATCAGAACTCCGCTCCACAAGGAGCCACGATTGCCTATGTCTATCCATGGCTGCATGAGGCAGTTGCGGGTCTGGATGTGCGGGCTTCAACCAGCGCCCTGCGCTTTGTGGATTTTGGATGTTCGGAAGGTGCAAATTCCATACAGATCATGAACCAGCTGGTCGGGGCGGCGCACAAGCACTCCAAAAGATCTGTCGAAGCCATCCATTGCGACCTGCCAAGCAATAATTACGCCGCCTTACTACACACAATCGGCAATCGCGAGCAGTCTCCGTATACAGATTCCTCCGTTTTTGGCGGCATTGTTGCTGGTTCAGTTTATAACCAACTTCTCCCAGCCAATTCTGTGCATGTAGCGACATCTTTTAATACCGTCGGCTTCTTTTCAGAGCTCCCGATAGACCGTCTTCCCAGCTGCATTTTGCCAAACGGCCCCAGCGGTCAGGCAACACGAAGTACAATCGCGGCGCACGACAAGAAGACCTTTGAGGAACAAGCACAACAAGATCTGAAAAACTTTCTTGAGGTTCGAGCCAATGAACTCGTGAAAGGGGGCAAGCTCCTGCTGCAGCAATTTGCGCGGAATGATCAGGCCTCAACCGTAGACGGGACCATTGATGCTCTTGATAATGCTTTGAGAGACCATGTCGAGACACGCGCAGTTTCGCAGGATGCATACGAACGCTACATCCATCCGGTCTACCTACGTAATCTCGATGAACTTATAGAACCCGTAAAACCAGACAGCGGCGCCCTCTCCCATCTCTTTACCTTGGACAAAGCAGAATGCTACGAGGTCCCTATCCCCTTCGTTGAGCAGTTCAAACAAGACTACGATGCAGCAGCCTATGCCAAGCAACTGGTCAACTTCTTCAGAGCCTTTACCGAGACCGCTCTACAACACGCTCTGGCAGACACGCCGAACACCGCGTCTCTCCTTGACAGCATCTACGCCCGCGCCGAAGACCTCATCCGCGAAGCACCGCACCTCTACCAGTTCCACTTCATCAGCGTTGCAATGCTGTTGACGAGAACGGAGAACCGCTGAAAACACATATCCCAGTGTTTCCAGAGATCATTGTGAGCGCCACAAAGTCTCGCCATGCTTGTGATTAAAGCTATGCACCAATTTTGTATTGCATAGGCTTTAATCATGTTTATTGCTCACCTACCTGCTGGCTATCTACTCGGAAAGGCCACGGCCAAATTATCAGGACTAAGAACCAAACAGCTCGTGATGTGGACAGCAATCGGCAGCCTTCTGCCGGATGCTGACTTGCTGTATTTCTATCTCGTCGACAACCAAAGCACCCACCACAGACATTATGTCTCCCATTGGCCCATAACCTGGATCACACTCCTCGCCCTCTCAGTAATCCTGTTACGTTGGAGGCCCCGTTTCGGCGTCGCCTTTTTGGGCCTTAGCATCGGAGGCTTATCCCACATGGTCCTTGATAGTGTTGCCGCGCCAGTCCTCTGGTTTGCTCCGTTCTCCAAACTAAAAGTTGAGCTGGTGCAAATACCGGCTGTCTACGAGAATTACATCTGGAGTTTCGTCCTGCACTGGACATTTGCAATTGAAATCTTCATCTGCTCAATAGCTATAGTTACATTCTTGGCAACCCATTCACTTCGGCGCCAAAGGCCGACATAAAGGACTGAATAATGATCGACGGAACCAAGCTCTTCATCCAGTTGCTCAGAATTGCTCTTGGTTTCTCACTCGCGATCATTGCTGCGGGCCTTTTCTTGTCTTGGGGCTTTTTCCGAACACTGAGCGTTAACGCTGGTGAAGGGGCTGACATTATTCAGCTGATCGCAATCACGTGGAGCACAATCATCTCCGCAAGCGTTTTTGGCGGGCTCTCTCTTATCCCAAGCGGTTTTGCTATCGGCATTGCAGAGCTGATGAGATGGCGCGGCGTTATCTACCATGTTTCCGCAGGCGGCATTATTGCGCTGGTTCTGTGGGGCGTCGGTGGAGCCCTTCCGGCGGACCTGTTCTTCACCTCAAACGAAGCAGGCAGCATGCTCACATACTCCACTCCGGCAACGCCAACACCACCTTCTGAAGGCCTACGCCCCGGCTCAACAGTCGCAGCCTCTGCAGGGTTCATCGCCGGATTTGTTTATTGGCTCATAGCTGGCAGCGCTTCCGGGGGCTGGTACATCGAAAAGCAGCCACCCCGGACTCCCACGTCCTAAAGCTGATCTCTCTCGCATTACCTGAGATAAGAATCCAAAAGCCGAGGCGAGAACCTCGGCTTTTCCTTTTGTTACTGCCCGCGATCCTTTAGCAATCTCAGCGCGTTGGTCACCACAATGAGCGTCGCACCAACATCACCCAGGATCGCTGCCCACAGGCTGGCAAAGCCTATCGCTGTCAGCACCACCAAAATCCCCTTCACGATAAACGCAAATGCGATGTTCTGATGAATGATTTTAAGCGTCCGTCTTGAATGATGAATAAGCCACGGCAACCGAGACAGATCATCCTTCATCAAAGCAATATCGGCAGTTTCAATGGCCGCATCTGACCCAATGGCACCCATGGCGACACCAAAGCTGGCCCGTGCCATTGCAGGTGCATCATTCACCCCGTCGCCGATCATCGCGACGGTCTCATACTCATGAGAGAGTTGCTCAACTGCAGCAACCTTATCTTCCGGCAGAAGCTCAGCGCGCACCTCATCAATGCCCACAGACGCCGCAATACGTTCCGCTGTCGCCTTGTTGTCGCCCGTCAGCATGACCAGCTTCTCGACACCGGCATTGTGCAACTGAGTAACCAGCTCTTCAGCCGTGTCACGAACCGTATCAGCAAGCGCAATCAGACCACAGACATGGGCATCTGTCCCAACCGCAACAACGGTCTTGCCTTCAGCTTCCAGCTCACGCGCTTGGCATCTGCTTCCCCAATATCGAAGTCTTTCTCATTCAGGAACCGGCGGGAGCCCAACCAGTAACTCTTGCCGTTACGCAGACCAGAGAGGCCACGACCCGGCAGCAACTCAACATTCTCGGCGGCTTGATACTCAACGCTGTCTTCTTTCGCACGTGTCAGAATAGCTTCAGCCAGTGGGTGAGAACTGCGCGCTTCCAAAGACGCGGCACGCCTGAGAAGGTCTTCAGCGCTGTGGCCGGACAGCGGATAGACGTCCGTTACAGTTGGCAACCCGTTTGTAATGGTCCCTGTCTTGTCAAAGGCCAGTGCTTTCAACCGTGCAGGCAACTCCAGAAAGATACCGCCCTTGATCAGCACACCATTACGCGCAGCAGAGGTCAAACCAGCCACAATAGACACCGGCGTAGAGATCACCAGCGCACACGGACAAGCGATCACCAGCAGAACAAGCGCACGATAGAACCAGTCCATCCACGCCGCACCAAACACCAGCGGCGGAACAACGGCCAGCAAAATAGCAAGAACCATCACGGCAGGCGTATAAACGCGGGCAAACTTCTCGACCCATTGCTCGGAGGCCGCCCGCCGCGCCTGCGCCTCACTCACCATGCGGATGATGCGGGCAAGCATGGTGTCGTCAGCCCCCTTGGTGGCCTCTACCTCAAAGCTGCCCTCACCGTTGATGGTGCCTGCATAAACACCATCGCCAGCCTCTTTCATCACGGGCATACTTTCACCGGTGATCGGCGCTTGATCGACACTGCCAACACCTTTGAGCACCACGCCATCAAGTGGAATACGGTCTCCGCCTCGAACGACAAAAACGGCTCCCGGCTTCACACTGCTCACAGGAGCTTCTTCGTCACTTCCATCGGGTTTGATCAGGCGAACAACAGTTGGCGCAATATCCATAAGCGCAGCAACGGCCTTGCGCGCACGCCCAACACTCCAACTTTCCAGATAGAGCGAAAGAGAAAACAGAAAAGCAACCGTAGCACCTTCAAACCACTCGCCAATTCCAATCGCGCCAGCAACAGCAACCAGCATCAGCAAGTTCATGTCAGGCCGCAAGGTCTTCAGAGCATACCATCCCTTGGGCGCAACCAACCGCAGACCAGCCACGATGGCAAGCATATATAAAACTTCGACCGGCCCTGACGGAACAGCCTCAAACACACTGAACACATTGGTGGAATGCGTGCTGGAGAAATACAGAACCACCTGAAGTGTAAGCGCTGCTGCCCAGAACAGGCCACTGGCAATCGTAAATGTACCAAGACGGCGATGCTGCTTTGCACGGGCGTCTGCTGCTTCCTGCTCAATAAACAGGGCGGCTTTCATACCGGTCGTATTCACGGCCTTAATGATCAAATCATCAGCAACATCACGGGCAACGGGGGAAACAATCATCTTCCCGTTCAGCACGTCAAACGCCAGATACTCAGGATCACCAACAATAGGGCCAACAACACGGCGCAGAATGCTCATCTCTTCAGCGCAGCAGAGGCCTTCAACGCGGAACGAGCGGGCACCCTTCCAATTGGTTACATCCGGAATAGCAACTTCACTCTCACTGGAGCAGCCACACCCGGTGTGCGTATGAGTATGAGAGTGCGCGTGTACATGTGCGTGTTCATTCGATTCCGCAGAACCACAGCAATCATCACCAGATGCCTCATGGCTTGAAGAGCAGCAATCCCCTTCATCCTTCCCGCTTCCTCAGCCTTTTGGGAACAGCAGCTTTCGTTAGTATGCTCGTCTATCTCTCGCGAAAAGGTTTCTGGCCTCGATCTTCCGCATTGGACATGATCCGCTCCATGCAATTTCCTCATTGCAAGGTAAGATAAGACCTCCAGTCGCTATAGCTTCAAGAGCTAAAATGCGATTCCTATGAATTTTCTTTGCCACGCCACTAGATGTTTTGACAAGAATACGCTTATCGCATTCAGATATCAGCGTTTTTTTGGACCTTCCTTCAACACTATCCAGCATCCGTTCCAGCATAGGAAACAGCTGTTCCTGCTCTGCTACGGACAAATCTGCGAGTAAAAAACCGTTCACATGCTTGTACATGTCAGCCAGATGAGACAGTCCCCGCCCCTTCTCCGTCAGGTGGATCTTCACTGACCGTTTGTCATCCTCAACCCCGGCACGGCGAACCAGCTCCTTGTCCTCCAACCGGTCCAGTAAGCGTGAGAGCGCGGCAGTTTTCTTGCCCGAATACTCCGAAAGCTCAGAAACGCTTAGCCCGTCGCGGCGCCACAACGCCGAAAGCACGACCCACTGCGCCAGAGAAATCTCATAGGGCCGCAGATAATCCTCTGCCAATCCGCAAGCAGCTTCAGACAGCATGGTGAGCAATCGGCCATCGAGCGTGGGTATGGAAGTGTTGTCATCGTATTCCTGAATTATTAGAACTTATTATATTATTGACATCTAATTTACATGTAAACTAAAATCACTTTATTCCGGTCACCAAAGGTCACTCCAATGTCATCGCCAAACAAGTATAGCCGCCCGACAATTATTCTCCATTGGCTATTTGCCGTCACCATAATTGCCGTATTCATTTTGGGGAAAGTCCTCGCAGGAACTGCAATCTCACCTGACAAACTCAATATCTTCATGGCTCATGCAGGTCTGGGAGGTCTCACAGGGCTCTTCCTGATTTATCGCATCGTCCTGCTATTCAAACATGCGCGGCCACAGCCAGACCCGGATTGGGGCATTGTGATGATCAGCCTTTCCAAGCTGGTTCACCTGCTGCTTTACCTCGCACCATTGGCCTTGGTAATCTCCGGCATGAGCATGTCTTTATTTGCAGGACTAATAGAGCTTGCAATTGCAGGCAACTGGCAGGCATGGCCAGAAGACATCACCATTCCACCAGCCGCAATCCATGGGCTCGCCGCACCTGTGCTGCTCGCATCTGTCGCGCTGCATGTCATCGCAGCGCTCTATCATCAGTTTGTTCTGAAGGACAATCTGGTCGCCAGAATGAAAACCACCTGACAGGCAACAAGGCATCTACAGCTTGTAGATGCCTTCTTTTTCGCCGCAGGTTTCGAGCGCTTCTGCCGCCGTGCGTCCATCGAGCAACGGCGCATCCGGCCAGATCTCCGTGAGCGGGATCAACACAAAAGCCCGCTCCCCCATACGAGGATGCGGCACCTGAAGCCCCTCTTCCGCAATACTTGCATGGTCATAGATAAGAAGGTCGATATCAATCGTCCGCGGCCCCCAGCGCACATCACGCACACGGCCCAGATCCTGCTCCACATCAAGACCCGCATTCAAAAGCGCACGCGGAGAAAGCACCGTCTCTACAGTAATGCAGCAGTTGCGATAATCATCCTGCGGCACAGGCCCCCATGGCGGAGTCCGGTAGTCAGATGATTTCTGTAAGACGGTTATTCCCTCGACAGCATTCAACGCGGCCACCGCATTGTCGATGTTCGCTTCGGTATCGCCAAGATTGGAGCCCAAACCAAGAGCTGCAACGATTTTTTTCTTGTGTCATTATTGGCCGCTGCCTAGTTCTTTCATCGCCTGGAAGATCCGTACCGCATCCACGTGCGGCTTCACATCATGCACTCGCAAGATTTGCGCTCCGCTTTGCAAAGCAAGCATGTGGACTGCAAGCGACCCAGCCATACGCTCTGACGCTTCATTATTCAAGATATGTCCAACCATCCGCTTTCGAGAAGCGCCTGCAAGAATGGGGCGTCCATATTTATGAAGCTCAGAAAACCTCTTCAGAATCTGATAGTTCTGCTCTAGCGTCTTGCCGAATCCGAACCCTGGATCAAGAATCTGAAGCTCCTCCGGAATGCCCGCATCTGATGCCAGCTTCAAAGACTTCTCGAAGTAACGGTCAATATCTTCAAAAATATCCAGCGTTTCATCAACCTCGGTACGGTTATGCATCATGATCACCGGCACGCCTGCATCAGCCACAGCACGGGCCATCTCCGGGTCTTTCTGCAAGCCCCAGACATCATTCACGATATGCGCACCCGCCTTGCAGGCCTCGGCAGCAACTCTCGCTTTATAGGTATCAATGGAAATCAGTGCAGGCAGGTCTTTGACCAGCTCAAGCACCGGCAAAACCCGCTCCAGCTCATCCTGCTCCTCAACAAACGTCGCTCCGGGGCGCGTGCTTTCACCGCCAACATCGATGATATCAGCACCTTCCGCGGTCATCTCTTTTGCATGTGCCAATGCCACCGCAGGCGCATCAAACTGGCCGCCATCGGAGAAGCTATCCGGAGTTACATTCAAGATGCCCATGACAAGCGGACACCGGGAGCTCTCCAGCAATCCATGCTTAAACTCTGCCATAAGGGGTTCCCTCCCAATTTCAGGACCCTCATAACCGCCCAACGCTTATGATTCCAGCAAAATCAGGTAATCTTTTCGACGAGTTCGACCATGTGCGCTTAAATTACGGCAAGGGCCTTTTATCTGGGCGGCTTACCGGAATGACAGACAGCCTCATCTTCCATCGTCCGCTTCCTGACAGGCAGCAGATGAAGGAACAACGCACCCAAGGCCATTCCCGGCATGACCACGCCAAGTGCCACCACCGGATCAGGCACAATAACCGCAGCGACCAGACTGCCAAGGAAACCACAGGCCATCTGCATAAAGCCCATCAAGGCAGAAGCAGACCCGGCAATCCCGGGGAACGGATCCAGCCCCTGCATCGAGAGCGCAGGCATGGCCATCGCTGCGCCAAAGGCGAAGAGACCAACCGGAATCATGATGCCAACAAAGCTCAGCTGCCCAAGGTGAGTAACACCAAATAAAGCCAGCCCACCAAGGCGCATAGGAATAGCGCGGGGTTAAGCAGGACTTTGGTGGTGAACCGGATCAAAAGAAAACGGGTCGCCAACGCACCAGCAAAGAACGAGCCGGACTGAAGCAGCATGCCCAGACCAAACTGCAAGGCGAAAGGCCAAGCTGGTCAATGAGGACAAACGGCAAAATCGTAGACATCGTATAGATGACACCGATAGTGAGCCCGAGGATTAAAGAGGGTCGCAGAAACTCAAACGACTTCAAAAGCGTCCAGTAGGAGGAAAGAATGTAACGGGGCTGAATAAGCTTTGCATCCCGATAAAGATTTGTCTCCGGCAAAACAGTCAGCGTGAGCACCAGAATGCAAGCCGCGTAGACCACCATCAAAAGAAAGACTGCCTGCAACCCGAAGGCCCCAAGCACCAAAGCACCAATCGTCGGTGAAAAAGCAGGCGCAATCCCCAACATCAAAGCCAGCAGATTCATGATCCGCGCCCCAGCCTCGCCAGAAAACTGGTCACGCACAAGCGCCCGCGCCACCGCAACGCCGCTGGATGCCCCAATTCCCTGTATCAGTCGGCTGAGCAGCAGCGTTTCGATATTTGGCGCAAACCAAGCCATCAGACTGCCGACCAGATAGAGACTGAAGAAACCGAGAATGACCGGCCGACGCCCGTAGGCATCAGAAAGAGGCCCGCAGATCAGCTGCGCAACAGTGAAACCGGCAAAATACACCGTCAGGGTAAGCTTGGCGACAGCACTTGTTGTCTCAAACACATCCGTCAAGGTCGGCAAAGCTGGCGTATAGAGCGCCATGGAGAGCGGGCCAATCGTAACCAGCAATGCCCCGAAAGCCGCAGTGCGCCCAGCTGAAAGCCCGGGCCCCGGTGCGTACCTTGTGCCTTTGTCATTCCA
The DNA here is from genome assembly GCA_001310715.1 of Pseudovibrio sp. JCM 19062. Next base: position 6,355 of record BAXV01000061.1, on the reverse strand, counting down.
AAATCAAACCTCAGGGCAAGGCACTTAGTAAACCCGAATGCACATTACCAGTTGTAATTATTAACTTGTTCTGAATGAGTTACTTTAGGCTGCGTGCATTATACACACAATGAAAAACACAAGCTACAGCAATCAACTTCTGCGTTACCTCACGCCAAGACACGGAATTTCGCCGCTTCTTGCGTTGGCGAACTGCCGAAGAACCTCTTGAACTCACGGCTGAACTGAGACGGACTTGCATAGCCAACCCGATACGCCGCCTGACTGGCACTCATATTCTGGCTCAACATCATAGAGCGCGCCTTATGCAGACGGATCGACTTTACATACTGTAGCGGAGAGAGCCCGGTCGCAGCCTTGAAGCCAGCATGGAACGCCGAAATGCTCATACACGCCATCTTCGCCATCTGATCGACGCTGAGGTTGGTTGAGAAATCTTCGTGCAACACTTGAAGAACTCGCGCAATCCCTTGAGATTTTTCACTGTTTTGGAACAGGACTCTCAGGCTCGCACCGTATTCAGACTTGAGGATGTGGTACAGGAACTCCCGATAATAGCCATCAGCGAGAATTTTCGTTTGTTCTTCGTTATTTAGCGTCTGCAACAGACGACAAACAGAGAACAACGCCTCTTCGGACAAATGTGCTGGTCGACCAAACGTTTCGCCGTATTCAAACTCAATAGGCTCCTGCTCAATCAAGAGCATCAGTTCTGCCAGAACATTGATATCAATAGCCAAATTGGTACATAAAGCGGCTTCTCAGGCGATGCTTCAACAACTTCGATCTCAAGCGGGATTGGCGAAACAAGCGCGACATAGCTTTGTTGGGAATAGAGGAAGCTTTGGCTACCCAAATGACCTCTGACCAGGCCCTGAAAAACAACTCGAATGCTTGGTGAGTACATAACCGCACGAGGCTTTGTCGCGGTTGTCACTCGAATCACTTCTACACATTCATGCCGGGTTGCACTCATTCCCTCGCTTGGGGCGAGAGGGGCAAACCATTCTTCTAACCACTGTTGGGTTGCAAATTGCATATATTTTCCAACAACTTTAGGGATTACGCGCACAGAGGGTACTTTATTATTTTATAATCACCCACCACGAATAAATCGGTATCATTATTGGGTATTGCAATACCCAATATTGCGATATTGAATAATATTAGATTGCCATATTCCTTTTTGTAGTCAAGTCACTGTCCCTTAGATGGTACTGAGCATTTTTTTTAACAGTTTGCCGAAGATCGAATTTATAGGAGCGCTGCTTGCTTTCAGTTGAACTGCCTCAATTTGAACAACAGAAACATGAGCTGCAAGCAAGCTTTCGCGAGCGGGGCTACGCATTTCACCATCAAATCGACGCGCCCGGCCGCATCTGGAGAAACTTGTATGCAGAGGCCGAAGAGATATTCGTCGCATTGACCTCTGGAATCTCTATAGGGATCAATGGCAGGATTTTCAATCTTGAACCCTTCAAAGAATTTTGCATCCCCGCAGGTCAGAGCTACGACATTATTGGCCGCTGCCCGGATGAGTGCCAATGGATACATGCCTATGACCTTGCCGAGATCGGCGTAAGCTCACGCCTGATGCGCAAGTCCGGCCTGCTTTCGCTTGATGACTATAACTTCCTCAATGATGAGTAAGGCCAAAGCCCGCTAAAAGCCTCGCCCGACCGCATTTTTCTTTAGGTCTCCCGCCGAGTTTCAGCTAAACAGATACCGAATTGCGTTCTTTTTCCGGCAAATTCTACCTAACAAGCCAAGCTAATCTAGAAAAAAAGCACGAACTAATAAGTACTTAGCAGTTTTTTAGCAAGATGGTTTGAAATGACTCAAAAATAGGATAGAAGAGCGCATCTTTCATTTGAGAATAACTAGATTGAAGGAATGGCGTGGTTCGGGCACCTCATGGCTCTCCCACACGTTGTGACTTCCCATGGCCAGACGGAGCTCCATGAAACTTCGCAATATTGCGATCATCGCCCACGTTGACCACGGCAAAACGACCCTGATCGACGTCCTGTTGAAGCAGTCCGGCGTCTTCCGTGACAATCAGCGCACCGAAGAACGCATGATGGACTCCAACGACATCGAGCGTGAGCGCGGCATCACCATTCTCGCGAAAAACACTTCGCTTGTTTGGAAAGACACCCGCATCAACATCGTTGACACGCCAGGTCACGCTGACTTCGGCGGCGAAGTAGAACGCATCCTGCACATGGTTGATGGCGTTGTACTGCTCGTAGACGCAGCTGAAGGCCCAATGCCGCAGACCAAGTTCGTGCTTGGTAAAGCGCTGAAACTTGGCCTGAAGCCAATCGTAGCAATCAACAAGATCGACAAACCTGAGCAGCGCGCTGACGAAGTTCTGGACGAAGTCTTCGACCTCTTCGCATCTTTGGATGCAAACGAAGAGCAGCTCGACTTCCCGGTCGTATATGGTTCTGCAAAACAGGAATGGATGGCTCTTGAGCCAGCTGGCCCACAAGAGTCAATGTCTCCCCTCTTCGACATGATCCTTGAACATGTAAAAGAGCCAGAATCCGAAGAAGGCGAATTCCGCCTCTTGGCAACCACGATCGAATCCGATCCGTTCCTTGGTCGCATTTTGACTGGTCGCGTCGCTTCTGGCGTTGCGAAACCAAACATGCCGATCAAAGCGCTGACGCGTGAAGGTGATATCGTCGAAACCGGTCGTATCTCCAAGGTTCTTGCGTTCCGTGGTCTTGAGCGTTCAGCAATTGACGAGGGCGAAGCAGGCGACATCGTTTCCATCGCTGGCCTGACCAAAGCAACCGTGGCAGACACAATCGTTGCTCCTCAGGTTACTGAGCCAATTCAGGCCCAGCCTATCGATCCACCAACCTTGTCCATGATGTTCCGTGTGAACGATGGTCCTCTGGCTGGTACCGAAGGTTCTAAAGTTCAGTCCCGTGTTATCCGCGAGCGTCTGATGAAGGAGCTGAAGGTAACGTTGCGCTGAAGATCGAAGAAACTGCAGAAGCAGATGCCTTCATCGTGTCTGGCCGCGGCGAACTTCTGCTTGCTATCCTGATCGAAACATGCGCCGTGAAGGCTTCGAGCTCTGTGTAGGTCGTCCTCGCGTTGTGTATCAGGAAGATGAAAACGGTAAGCGCCTTGAGCCTATCGAAGAAGTCATCATCGACGTTGACGAAGAGTACTCAGGTGCTGTTGTTCAGAAGCTGACAGAACGCAAAGCTGAACTGCTTGAAATGCGTCCTTCCGGCGGTGGTCGTACCCGTTTGGTGTTCAATGCTCCAACACGTGGTCTTATCGGTTACCAGGCTGAACTGATGTCAGACACACGCGGATCCGCAATCTTCAACCGTGTGTTCCATGAATACGCACCATATAAAGGCGCAATTCAGGGCCGTAACACGGGTGTTCTGCTGTCAAATGGTGATGGTAACGCGGTCGCATTTGCTCTGTTCAACCTTGAAGACCGTGGTCCAATGATGATCGATCCGGGCACAAAGGTTTACGCTGGCATGATCGTCGGCGAGCACACACGCGGCAACGATCTGGAAGTTAACGTGTTGAAGGGCAAACAGCTCACCAACATGCGCTCTTCCGGTAAGGATGATGCAGTTAAGCTGACAACTCCAATCAAGCTGAGCCTTGAAGGTGCACTGTCTTACATCGCAGAAGATGAGCTGGTGGAAGTAACCCCAGAATCCATCCGCCTGCGTAAAGCTCTGCTGTGCCCACATGATCGCAAGCGCGCTGAGCGTGCATCAGCTAAGGCTTCCTAAATCCTTACATATAAACGTAAAAGGGAGAGCATTTGCTCTCCCTTTTTTTTGTGCCTGCCTTAGAACACTAATTCAGCAGCTCCATCGCGCCTATGCAAAAATGAAGTCATCCGCGGAGAAACTATCCAAGATCAGCCAGCCAGCATCAACAACTATGGTATCATCGCCGTATTGGATTTCGACTGGATCCCAAAACCAGTCCTGCGTGATCTTGAGTTCTGAAAATGAAGTGACACCAGCCGCACTTAAGTCGATGACATCACACCCGAGCTCGAAGTCGTCGATATAGTCTTTCCTGCCATCATCGGAAAAACAAAAAGTATCGTCTCCATCTCCACCTATCAGATGATCTGATCCGGCCCCGTCAATCAGGATGTCATTACCATTCCCACCCTTTAGAGTGTCGTTGCCACTTCCGCCATCAAGTATGTCGTCGTTCGCACCGCCCTTAAGTGTATCACTGCCACTTCCGCCAATGAGAGTATCCTCTCCGGAACCGCCAGACAGAGTGTCTTTGCCGCTTCCACCCTTGAGTGTATCGCCACCACGACCGCCTATGAGCGTGTCGGCACCGCTTCCTCCTTCGAGAACGTCACGGCCATTGCCCCCCTCAAGAGTGTCATTTCCAGCGCCGCCCTTAAGCGTATCATTGAGTTCACTGCCGATGAGGGTATTGGCCTCGTCCCCACCCTCTAGAACTATGCCACTATCAGGTCGTAAACAACGTCTTCTCCCATTATCGCTGCGAGCAGTTCATCGGCCGACATAGGCGTCCAACATTCTGCTGGCGGGATATTATTTTGTTCTTCGTGGAGTTTGACGAGCCCAAGAAAGAGGCCAAAAGTGAAATCGCAATAAGCTTTTTCATAGGTGTCCAGTTCTCCGTTATTCCAATCGGATTCTGGATCGAATTTAAGAAGGTCAATATCGTCTAGAAACTGCCTGTTTGCGATGTAAGCTAGGCCCGAGTCCTCGTGGCTATAAAGAATATCATGCTGCCTGTAGGCTTCATCCAAATCATCTTTGGCAGGGACAGAAGTATCCGTCCCTCCGTACTCACCACCCGTATAGAAGGGGCCTCCGTAATTGCCATAAGTTAAGATAGGCCAGTTGATATTTCCCATTTTGTCCCCCCCAAACAGCATGAAATATGCCGATAGAATTTAGATTTGAGCTGAGTGCCAGTGGTACGTAAGCACGTATAATGACTGCATATTGCGATAGGAAAACCCCTCATATGCACAGCCCTATTTCCTCCGATTGCGCGTATGCTGCTGCTCTGCAAACTAGGCAGAATCCATTTTTCTGATTTACAAAAGGACTTCGCAGGACAGCAGCAACGGCTATGCGCTCCGTTACGCTTCAACAGCCTCGGTGCTCTGTTCCGCCTCGGTCTGCTGCTGCGCTTCCTGCTGAGCTTTCAGGCGTTCCTGTTTCCGCCTCCAGTTGGCCTTCGCCTTTTTGGTTGTCAGCCGCGAGCCATCAGGCGACCATCCCGGCGTGCGGAACATGTAGCCAAACGCGTCGCGCAAAGACCGTGCAGTCTTCAGGTCTTTCGCCATGGCAATCCACTCATGGAACACCACAATCAGAATATTGTTGGTATCAAGGTTCTTGCCGATCCCATAGCGCGGTGGGTCCTCTGCCACCTCGGGAGTGAACGTGCCAAACATCCTGTCCCAGATGATCAGTGTCCCCGCATAGTTGGAATCCAGATAACGTGGGTTGGATGAATGATGCACGCGATGATGGCTTGGCGAATTAAAAATCCACTCAAACGGCCCCATCCGATCAATCAGCTCTGTATGGACCCAGAATTGATAAAGCGTGTTCCATCCGGCAACGAAGAAAATAATCTCCGGCTGAAAGCCAATCAGCGCAATCGGCAATCCATAGATAAAAGCAAACGCAATAGTGCCAGTCCATGTCTGACGCAGTGCGGTCGATAGATTGTAGTGCTGTGAAGAATGGTGGTTCACATGGCTCGCCCAGAACCAGCGATATTCATGCCCAAGCCGATGCTTCCAGTAGTAAGCAAAGTCGTAAAGCACAAAGCAAATCAAAATCGTCCATATGTTGACCGGGATATCATCGATAAGCCGATAACCGTACACCCAGCTATGTGCTGCTAAGGCAACAGCAGCTCCAAAGGCAACCTGAACGACGAGGCTCCCAATCCCCAGCGCCAAACTGAAAAATGTATCTTTGGCGCTATATCCATCGAAACCACGCAGTTTCAACGCCACACCTTCAGCAATCATAAGAATAACAAAAAAACGGTACCGCATACGCGACCGGGTCAAAAAAAATTCCATTGAGACGGCCCTCCCAAACCAAACTCAAATGCCCGTGCAAATCCCGAAGCACGAACAACTTACCTATACGGTAACACAGTGTTCTATGCGTCATCAATTCCTACTTGTCGTTCCTCTCTCCCAAACGCCCTCCCTGATCGCCGCTGCCTCATTCATCCAGCAAAGAAAGAGACCTCCACATGCCCAACACCAATAAAATACGCAGTAAACTTATCCCCCTCTCCCCAATCCCACATATGCTTGTTCTCGTGCCCACGCATT